>JBEGQL010000053.1:0-13547 GCA_041181005.1 Actinomycetota bacterium | reverse complement strand
CCGTGATTCTCTCGGACAAGGACCTGCGCGCGGAGATCGACGCGGGGCACATCGTCATCGAGCCGTTCGATGCCGCGTGCGTTCAGCCCTCGTCCATCGACGTGAAGTTGTCCAACCTGTTCAGGGTCTTCCGCAACCACACCGCCGCGGTCCTCGACGTGAAGAAGGACCTCACCGGCCTCACCGAACTCGTGGAGGTGCCGCTCGACGGTTGCTTCCTCCTGCACCCCGGCGAGTTCGTGCTCGGCAGCACGCTGGAGCGCGTGGCGGTGCCGAACAACCTGGTGGCGCGCGTGGAGGGCAAGAGCTCGCTCGGCCGCCTCGGTCTCGTGATCCACTCCACCGCCGGCTTCATCGACGCCGGGTTCGACGGCCATGTCACGCTCGAGCTCGCGAACCTCGCCAATCTGCCCATCACCCTGTACCCGGGGATGAAGATCGGCCAGATCAGCTTCATCACGATGACGTCGCCGGCGGAGAACCCCTACGGCAGCGGTGCGAAGGGCAGCAAGTACCAGGGACAGCGCGGGCCCACGCCCAGCCGTTATTTCGAGAACTTCCGCTGAGCACGGGGACGCAGTCGTGAGCATCGAGGAGATCAAGCAGTCGGCGAAACTCGAGAACGTTCTCTACGACATCCGCGGACCTGTTCTGGAGGAGGCGAAGCGCCTGGAGGACCAGGGTCATCGCATCATGAAGCTGAACATCGGGAACCCCCACCCGTTCGGTTTCGAGGCACCGCCCGAGATTCTCGTGGACGTGATACGCCACCTCCCGCAGGCGCAGGGCTACAGCGACTCACAGGGCGTGCGGTCCGCGCGCACCGCTGTGGTGCAGCACTACCAGGAGCGCGGGATCGACATCACCGACCCCGACGACATCTGGCTGGGCAACGGGGTGAGCGAGCTGATCCAGTTGGCGCTGAACGCACTGCTCGACCAGGGTGACGAGGTTCTCATCCCCGCGCCCGACTACCCGCTGTGGACGGCGTCGACCAGCCTCGCGGGCGGCCGTCCCGTGCACTACCTGTGCGACGAATCGAAGGACTGGAACCCGGACCTCGACGACATCCGCTCCAAGATCTCGAAGAACACCAAGGCGATCGTGGTCATCAACCCGAACAACCCCACGGGCGCGGTGTACGACAGGGCGACGCTGCGCTCAATCGCCGATCTCGCCGTGGAGCACAACATCGTGGTGTTCGCCGACGAGATCTACGACAAGATCCTCTATGACGACGCGGTGCACCACACGTTTGCCGAGGTGGCTCCCGACGTGCTCACCTTCACGTTCAACGGCCTGTCGAAGGCGTACCGCCTCGCCGGTTTCCGCAGCGGCTGGATGATGGTCACGGGCCCGCGCAAGCACGCCGCCAGCTACATCGAGGGCATCAACATGCTCACGAACATGAGACTGTGCGCGAACCACCCCGCGCAGTACGCGATTCAGACCGCGCTCGGCGGCCGCCAGAGCATCAAGGAACTCATCCTCCCCGGCGGCCGGCTGCTCGCACAACGAGATGCGGCGGTGGAGGCACTCGCGAGGATCCCCGGGGTCACGTGCGTGAAGCCGAAGGGCGCCCTGTACGTGTTCCCACGGCTCGACCCCGAGATGTACCCCATCGTTGATGACCGACGCTTCGTGCTCGATTTCCTCCGCGCGGAGCACGTGCTCATGGTGCAGGGCACCGGTTTCAACTGGCCGAGGCCCGACCACTTGCGGATCGTCACGTTGCCGTGGGCGAAGGACCTCACCGAGGCGATCGGCCGGCTCGGCAACTTCCTGTCCGGCTGGAAACCGCCGAAGGACTGAACGTGCCGTCGCCCGCAGGGGGCGAGGTGCGCGAGCTGCTGCGCATCCGCGACTTCCGCACGCTTCTTCTCTCGCGCCTCGTGTCGAACCTCGGAAACGGCATCACGCCGATCGCGCTCTCGTTCGCGGTGCTGGACCTGCCGGGCGGCAACGGCACCTCTCTCAGCATCGTGAACGTGGCGCACATGGTGTCGCTCGCGTTGTTCATGCTTGCCGGCGGTGTGGTTGCCGACCGTCTCGGGCGTTGCCGCACGGTGGGCGGGACCGACATGATCGGCGCGGTCATCGTGGGCGGGGCCGCGGTGCTCATCATCACCGGCAGGGCCACGGTGGCGCTCCTCGCGGCGAACGGTTTCCTGCTCGGTGCGCTGCATGCGCTGTGGCAGCCGGCATTCCGCGGCATCATGCCCCAGATCGTCCCGCGCGAACGCCTGCAGGCCGCCAACGCCGCTAACGGTGTGGTGGCCAACCTCACGTACATCACCGGCTCGGCACTCGCGGGGGTGCTCGTGGGGACAGTGGGATCGGGCTGGGCGATCATGGTCGACGCCGTGTCGTTCCTCGCGGCCGGGGTGCTGGTGTGGAGGCTGCGTCACCTCGACACGCCGACGCCGGCCGATGCAGTGACAACCCCGCTGGCCGACCTGCGGGATGGCTGGAGGGAGTTCGTGTCGCGCCGGTGGATGGTGACGACCGTGGCCTGCCTTGCGGTGTTCTTCCTCGCGTTCGAGGCGTTCCTCGGGGTGATTGCCCCGGTGCAGATGAAGACCACTCTCGGCGGTGCATCCGACATGGCCGTGATGATGACCGGCTGGGGAGTCGGAGGTCTGCTCGGGATGCTGCTCGCCGTGCGCCTGCGGCCCGCCCGCCCGATGCTCGCCGCCTGGGCGGTGATGCCCGTTCATGCACTGTGGATGCTGGCGCTCGCCGTTCCGGTGGCGCCGGCACTCCTGTTCGCCACCGCCGTGTTGTCGGGCGCGGCGATCGACCTCACGTTCACGTTCTGGGGCACGGTGCTCCAGACCCACGTCCCCGAGGAGATGGTGTCGCGCGTTGCCAGCTTCGATTCGCTCGGTGTCGCGCTGTTCGGTCCGCTCGGTCTCGTGCTCGCGGGCCCGCTCACGGATTCCCACGGGGCGTCCTCCACCGCGGTGATGGCGGCGGTCATCGCGCTCGTTGCCGGACTCGCCCCGCTCGCGAGCAGCGGGGTGCGGAACGTGGAACGTCTCGCCTGAGCGGTCAGACCCGGCGTCGTGGTCAGTCGAGGGCGAGGCTCGCCTTGAGGGCGTCGTCCACCAGGGCCATCGTCTGCTCCGAGAGCGTGCTGGTGACGCCGAGCCGCTTGTTCATGCGGGCCGTGATGTCGATGGTGCGGATCTGACCGCACTCCACAACGGAGTCCTTGCCGCCCGGGCCGAGCTCGCTCGCAGGCACCAGCACCTGCTGCGCGTAGCCCTTGTATGCGCGTGAGTCGGTGATCGTGCACACGATCGTGCTCACACCGGACCGGTTCCCCCCGTTGTTCTGCACCACGACGCACGGCCGGAAGCCCTGCTTCTCGGTCCCTGTTGCGTCGACGGTGAAGTCAACCCAGATCACGTCACCCCGGTGGATCTGGGTCATAGTGCTGTCGTGTTGCGTCAGTCGCCGACGGAACCGGCGAGCGGAGCGTCGGCAACCGCCGCCCGGTCACCGTTCTCGAGCGCTTCGAGCACGTGGATGGCGATGTCGGCGACCTTCACCTGGTCTTCTTCCACACCCTGTCCCTTCACGCCGTCGTCCAGCATGATGTAGCAGAACGGACATGCGGTGGCGACGCGTCCGGCACCGGTGCTGATCGCCTCTGCCGCGCGCTCGTCGTTCACCTTGGTGCCGATGGATTCCTCCATCCACATGCGCGCTCCACCCGCGCCGCAGCACATGCCCTTGGTGCCGTTGCGCGGCATCTCCACGATCTGGAGGCCCTTGATGGAGCCCACCACGCGGCGCGGCGCCATGTACACGTCGTTGTGGCGGCCGAGGTAGCAGCTGTCGTGGTACGTGATGCGGTCCTCGAGGGTGGCGTTGCGCATGTCGAGCTTGCCGGTGTCGATGAGCCACTCGAGGAACTCGCTGTGGTGCACCACCTCGTAGTTGCCGCCCAGCTGCGGGTACTCGTTCTTCAGGGTGTTGAAGCAGTGCGGGCACTGGGTGATGATCTTCTTTACACCCATGCCGTTCATCATCTCGATGTTGGGCATGGCGAGCATCTGGAACAGGTACTCGTTGCCCGAGCGGCGCGCGGAGTCGCCGGTGCACATCTCGGAGGGCCCGAGGATGCCCACGTCGACGCCTGCCCGCGAGAGCAGCTTCGACATCGCCTGGGTGACCTTCTTGTTCTTGTCGTCGAACGAGCCGGCACAGCCCACCCAGTAGAGGTACTCGTGCGAGAACGGCGAACCCGGGTCCACCACGTCGACCTCGAGGTCCTTCGCCCACTCGGCGCGGTCCCCCTGGTTCATGCCCCAGGGGTTGCCCTGGTTCTCCATGGAGCGGTACGCATTGCCGAGTTCCGCGGGGAAGTTCGACTCCATCAGCGACAGGTAGCGGCGCATGTCGAGGATCTTGTCGAGGATCTCGATGTTCACCGGGCAGATCTCGTCGCACGCCTTGCAGGTCGTGCAGCTCCAGACCTCCTCGGAGGTGATGCGCTCGAACAGGCTGTTCGCCCCGATGGTGATCTCGGGGTCGGCCGACAGCGGCGGGCTCACCCTGCCGCCGGGAGCGTGCGCCGCTGTGGCGGCCATGACCTCACCGGTCTTCAGAACGATCTCGCGCGGGTCGAGCGGCTTGCCGGTTGCGTGCGCCGGGCACACGCTGGTGCATCGGCCGCACATGGTGCACGCATCGGTGTCGAGCAGCTGCTTCCACGTGAAGTCCTCCACCACCGCCGCACCGAACGACTCGAGCGAGGTCTCGGTGAGGTTCGGCATGGCACGCATCGCGCCCTTCGGCCGGTCCCGGTCGCGCAGGTACATGTTGAGCGGCGAGGTGAAGATGTGGCGCAGCATCGTGACGGGCAGGATCGCGAGGAACGCGATGAATGCCACCACATGGCCCACCCACCACACCTGGTGCCAGTTCTCGAGGGTCCCGACTGACGCGCCCTTCACCGCCTGTGCGAGGGGCCAGCCGATGAACGACCACTTCTCGTAGGTGAGATCCTCGCCGGCGGCGATGCCAGAGGCGATGCGGAACATCTCCGCCCCGAACCCGGAGAGGCCGATCGCGAGCAGGACGCCGAGGATGATGCCGTGCTCGCGCTTGGTCTTGATGCGGATGCGGTAGGGACGCTGCACGTAGCGGCGCACGATCGCCCACACCACGCCGGTGGTGAACACGAGCCCGGCGGCGTCACCCACGAAGGCGTACCCGCGGTACACGTCACCGTGGAGGAACTTGAGTGCCACCGGCAGCTGGTGGTCGACCTCGAGAACGGTGGTGACACCGAGCAGCACGAGGAACCCGAAATAGATCATGGAGTGCATGAGGCCTGCCGCGCTGTCGCGCAGGAGGGTCTGCATGTACACGCCGGCGCGGTAGTCGGCGAGGCGCTTCTTCACGTTCTTCGGGGTGGTGCGCCGCCGGTCGGGCGCCCCGCGCTCCCAGTTGCGCACACGGTCGGCGAAGCGGAACGAGCCCCACACGATCATCATCGGGATGACCGTGTAGAAAGCCACCTTCAGGGCACCCGGGATGCCGCCGAACACCTCTCGGTGCACGGGGGACTCGTTGTGCCAGCCCGTGAGGTTCGGCACGATGCCCGACACGAGGGTGAAGGTGCCCACCCCGAGACCGATGGCGATGGACAACTGGTACGGCCGGAGGCGCCTGGGTCCGTTGTCCGTGGCGGGTGCGTCGGTGTGGGTGCTCATAGCGCACTCGACGCTAGTGGGCGCGGCGGAGCCGCCCCGACTCAGCCGTAGTGGGCGCGGTCGAGGTCGCGGACGCGGGCCGCGAGGGCCTTCAGGAGTTTGCGCCCGATGGCCGGGATGAACTCGATCGTGTTCTTCATGCCCCTGTCGGAGATGACGAGCAGGCGGGTGTCCACGTCGGCAGTGACGGTGGCCGTGCGGGGCCCGCCGTCGAGCAGCGACAGCTCTCCCACGATGGCCCCGGACTTCGCGGTGCCGATCTTCTTGCCGTTGCGGCGCACGGTGGCGGCGCCGTCGAGGACCACGAATGCCTCACGACCCACGAGACCCTGCTCGATCAGCACGGTGCCCGCCTTCACGGTCTTCTCCGTGGAGTTGCGCACGACGATGTCGAGCTCCTTCGGTGTGCACTCGGAGAAGAGCGGAACGCTCTTCAGTTGCGACGACGACTTCTTTGCTGCCATGTGAACAAGTGTAAGCAGCACAGCGTGAACGGATGCCCGATGAAACCGACGTCACAGGTGACAACCGTCGCGTCGAGCGGCGCGCTCCCCGTTGCCGACGACTACTTCTTCGTTGCCTGGTTCGCGACGGACGAGATGGCAGCCGCGATTGCGTCGGCATCACCGAGGTACGTGGCGTTCCTCACGCCGAGACCGCTGTCGAGTTCGTACAGGCGCGGCACACCGGTGGGGATGTTCAGTTCCGAAATGTCGGACTCGCTCACGGACTCGAGGTGCATCACCAGTGCGCGCAGCGAGTTTCCGTGCGCCGTGACGAGCACGTTCATCCCCGCCTGCACTTGCGGCACGATCGCTTGCTGGAAGTGGGGCACCACTCGCGCCACCACATCCTTCAGGCACTCCGTGGCGGGCAGGTCGTCTCGGTCCACGAATCGGTAGCGCCGGTCATTCGCGGGGTGCTCGGGGCTCGCAGAATCGACCGGGGGAGGCGGCACGTCGTAGCTGCGGCGCCAGAGTTTGGTCTGTTCTTCCCCGTGTAGGGCGGTGGTGGCCTTCTTGTCGAGTCCCTGGAGTGCCCCGTAGTGGCGTTCGTTCAGTCGCCAGTGACGCTGGACCGGCAGCCACACCTGGCCCATCTCGCTGAGAGCCAGGTGGCAGGTGAGGACGGCCCGGGTCAGCACCGAGGTGTGGGCCACGTCGAACACCAGCCCGGCGTCCCGCATGGTGGTGCCGGCTGCGGACGCCTCGGACTCGCCGAGGGGGGACAGGGGAACGTCGTGCCAGCCGGTGAAGAGGTTCAGCTCGTTCCACGTGGACTGGCCATGGCGGAGAAGGACTAGCTGGCCAGGCACAGGCCCATCGTAGGGGTACACCCTGGGACCAAAGTTGAGCGAACTTGTATCAACTTTTGTACCTCTGGGGTTGTCATGGGGCTTGGCACTCCCGTAGCATGACTGCCAACCCGTCCACCTCCCATCTCAAGGAGACACCCCCAATGGCAAAAGCAGTCGGCATCGACCTCGGCACCACGAACTCCGTCATCGCCTTCCTCGAGGCGGGCACGCCGGTCGTGATCCCCAACTCCGAGGGCTCCCGCACCACCCCGTCCGTGGTGGCGTTCTCCAAGACCGGCGAGGTGCTCGTCGGCGAGGTGGCCAAGCGCCAGGCGATCACCAACCCCGACCGCACCTTCCGCTCGATCAAGCGCCAGATGGGCAAGGCATGGAAGAGCGAGGACATCGACGGCAAGCAGTACACGCCGCAGGAGATCAGTGCGCGCACGCTCATGAAGCTGAAGCGCGATGCCGAGGCCTACCTCGGTGACACCGTGACTGATGCCGTCATCACCGTGCCCGCGTACTTCAACGACGCCGAGCGCACCGCCACGAAGGAGGCCGGCCAGATCGCCGGGCTCAACGTGCTGCGCATCATCAACGAGCCCACCGCGGCGGCGCTCGCGTACGGCCTCGACAAGGACGCCCAGGACGAGACCGTCCTCGTGTTCGACCTCGGTGGCGGCACCTTCGACGTGTCGGTGCTGGAGATCGGTGACGGGGTGTTCGAGGTGAAGGCCACCCACGGCGACACCGAACTCGGCGGGGACGACTGGGACCAGCGCGTCATCGACTGGCTCGTGCAGCAGTTCAAGGCAGCCCACAACGTGGACCTCAGCCAGGACCGCATGGCCATGCAGCGCCTCAAGGAGGCCGCCGAGAAGGCGAAGATCGAGCTCTCGCAGGTGCAGCAGACGCAGATCAACCTGCCGTTCATCACCGCGACCGCCGACGGCCCGCTCCATCTCGACGAGTCGCTCAGCCGCGCAAAGTTCCAGGAGATGACGGCCGACCTCATCGAGCGTTGCCGCATCGCCTTCGAGCAGACCCTGAAGGATTCCGGCATCAGCCAGTCCCAGCTGCACCACGTCATCCTCGTGGGTGGATCCACCCGCATGCCGGCAGTGCATGACCTCGTGATGAGACTCACCGGCAAGGAGCCGAACAAGACGGTGAACCCCGACGAGGTGGTGGCCGTGGGTGCGGCGGTGCAGGCCGGCGTCCTGAAGGGTGACGTGAAGGACGTGCTGCTCCTCGACGTGACCCCGCTGTCGCTCGGCATCGAGACCAAGGGCGGCGTGATGACGCGCCTCATCGAGCGCAACACCACGATCCCCACCCGCAAGACCGAGACCTTCACCACGGCTGACGACAACCAGCCGTCGGTGGAGATCCACGTGCTGCAGGGCGAGCGCGAGATGGCGAGCTACAACAAGACACTCGGCAAGTTCACGCTCGGCGACCTGCCGCCGGCCCCGCGCGGCATGCCGCAGATCGAGGTCACGTTCGACATCGATGCGAACGGCATCGTGAACGTCTCGGCGAAGGACCGCGCCACCAACAAGGAGGCCAAGATCTCGATCACCGGACAGTCGACGCTCGGCAAGGACGACATCGAGCGGATGGTGAAGGACGCCGAGGCCCACGCCGAGGAGGACAAGCGCCGCCGCGAGGAGGCAGAGGTGCGCAACAACGCCGACTCCCTCGTGTACCAGACCGAGAAGGTGCTGCGCGACCAGGGTGACAGCGTGTCCGCCGATGACAAGGCCGCCGTCGAGGGGCCTCTCGCCGACCTGAAGGCAGCCATCAGCGGGAACGACACGGGTGCCATCAAGGAGGCCACCGAGAAGCTGATGTCCGCCAGCCAGAACTTCAGCCAGAAGCTCTACGAGGCGGCGGCCCGCGACGCGAACGCCACCGGCACGTCGGCTTCTGGTGCGGGATCTGGTGACGACGACATCGTCGACGCCGAGATCGTCGACGAGAAGTAATCCGTCATGTCGGACGACGTTCTTGCGGAGGAGTCCGGGCAGGTTGCCGACGAGGCGGCCCACCCGGATGACTCCGCGCCAACCGAAGGCTCCGCCGGGCCAACCGAAGGCTCCGCCCCGGCGGAACCGGAGACCGAGCTGCAGGTTGCGTTGCGCGAGCGCGACGAACTGCGCGACATCGCCATGCGCCTGCAGGCCGACTTCGAGAACTACCGCAAGCGGGTCACCCAGCAGGCCACCGAGGACATCGACCGTGCCACCGGCCGTCTCGCCGAGGCGCTGCTGCCGGTGCTCGATGCCTGCGAGGCGGCATTTGCGCACGGTGCCGACGGCGTCGAGCCGGTGTGGTCGGCGTTGATCGGTGCCCTGCAGAAGCAGGGCCTCGAGGCCCTCGATCTTCTCGGCAAACCCTTCGATCCGGCAGTCGCCGAGGCCGTGGTGCACGAGCCCGGCGAGGGCGTCGAGCCGGTGGTGGCCGAGGTGCTGCGCACCGGGTATGCGTGGAAGGGCCGCGTCCTGCGCGCGGCCATGGTGAAGGTCCGGGGGTAGTTCCGTGACCGTGCAGCGCGAGTGGTTCGAGAAGGACTACTACGCCATCCTCGGCGTGTCGAAGGATGCCCCCGCGAAGGACATCACGAAGGCGTACCGCGGGCTCGCGCGCAAGTACCACCCCGACGCAAACCCTGGTGACACCGCCGCCGAGGAGCGTTTCAAGGAGATCTCGGCTGCGTACGACGTGCTCGGGGACGACGCCAAGCGCGCCGAGTACGACGAGGCCCGTCGGATGGGCCCGATGGGGGGTTTCGGCACCGGGCCGGGCGGCTTCTCGTTCGATGTCGGCGGCGCCGACCTGAACGACATCCTCAGCCAGATGTTCGGCGGCGCCGCGCGCAACGCCGGTTTCGGCAACGGTCCGCGCCGCGGCCAGGACATGGTCACGGCGCTCACACTGTCGTTCAACGACGCGGTGTTCGGCACCACCACCACGGTGCCCGGCACCGACGCGAAGGTGCGCATCCCCGCGGGTGTCGACGACGGCCAGCGCATCCGGCTCAAGGGGAAGGGCCGTCCCGGTGCGAACGGCGGGCCGTCCGGGGACCTCTTCGTGGAGTGCCGCGTGGTGCCGCACGCGCTGTTCGGCCGTGAGGGCAACAACCTGTTGGTGCGTGTTCCCGTGTCGTTCACCGAGGCCGCGCTCGGCGCCACGGTTGCGGTGCCCACGCTCGAGGGTGCAGACGTGACGCTCCGGCTGAAGGCGGGCACCCAGCCCGGTTCGCGCCACCGTGTGCGCGGGCAGGGGATCGGTGCGGAGGGCCGCCGCGGTGACCTCATCGTCACGGTCGATGTCGTCGTGCCCGAGAAGCTCACGAAGGACGAGGAGCACGCCGTGCAGGAACTCGCGAAGGTGCTGCGGGTGCCGCGCGAGGAGAGGGCGGGGAACCAGTGAGCGACAACGACCGTGCGCTCTATGTGATCTCCGTTGCGGCGGAGCTCGCCGGCATGCACCCGCAGACGCTGCGCATCTACGAGCGTCGCGGGCTCGTGTCGCCTGCCCGCACCACCGGGGGAAACCGGCGCTACAGCGACGCCGACATTGCGCGTTTGCGACGCATTGCCCTGCTCGCCTCCACCGGGATGAACCTGGAGGGCATACGTCATGTCATGAGCCTCGAGGACGAGGTCGCGCGCCTGCGTGCGGAGGTGGACCGGCTGCGGGACCTCGCGGCTGCGGCCATCGTCGAGATCGAGAAGCGCCAGGCGAGCACCGGGGCAGATCTCGTGCCGTTCCGCCAGCAGTTCGCCCTGTTCACGAACCGGCCCGGTTTCTTCCGTCCGCTCGGCAGCTGACCGCAGGAATCCCGGAAGGAGAACGACATGGCAATCGACCCGAAGAAGTGGACCACGAGGACGCAGGAGGCCGTGGCCGCGGCCGGTGAGTCCGCGCGCACGAACGGCAACCCCGAGGTCACGCCCGACCACGTGATGCTCGCCGTTCTCGACCAGCCCGACACCGTCGTTCCGCCCACGCTGCAGGCGCTCGGCATCGCGGCCGGGATGCTGCGCGACCGCGCGTTCGAGGCGGTGGAGAAGCTGCCGAAGGTGCAGGGTGGCGGCGAGCCGCGGATGAGCCGGGAGCTCTCCAACGTGTTCGAGAACGCCGACTCGGCGCGCAAGGACATGCGCGACGATTACGTGTCGGTGGAGCACCTGCTGCTGGCCATGAACCAGCGCGTGGGCGTGCCCACCGAGGAGATGCTGAACGCGCTGCAGCAGGTGCGCGGTTCGCACCGTGTCACCTCGCCCGACCCGGAGTCGCAGTTCGCCGCGCTCGAGAAATACGGCCAGGACCTCACGGCCCGCGCGCGCGAGGGGAAGATCGACCCCGTCATCGGCCGTGACGAGGAGATCCGCCGCGTGATCCAGGTTCTGTCGCGGCGCACGAAGAACAACCCTGTGCTCATCGGCGAGCCCGGTGTCGGGAAGACGGCGATCGTCGAGGGTCTCGCACGCCGCATCGCCGACGGCGACGTGCCCGAGGGCCTGAAGGGCAAGCGACTGGTGGCGCTCGACCTCGCATCGATGCTGGCCGGCGCCAAGTACCGCGGCGAGTTCGAGGAACGACTGAAGGCCGTGCTGAAGGAGATCACGGACTCCGGCGGAGAGGTCATCACCTTCGTCGACGAGATGCACACGCTCGTGGGTGCGGGGGCCGGCGGCGAGGGTGCGATGGACGCGGGCAACATGATCAAGCCGATGCTCGCGCGCGGCGAGCTGCGCATGGTGGGCGCCACGACGCTCGATGAGTTCCGCAAGTACGTGGAGAAGGACCCCGCGCTCGAGCGCCGCTTCCAGCAGGTGTGGGTCGGGGAACCGTCGGTCACCGACACCATCGGCATCCTGCGCGGCCTGAAGGAGCGTTACGAGGTGCACCACGGTGTGCGCATCCAGGACTCCGCTCTCGTGAGCGCAGCCGTGCTCTCGAACCGTTATCTCACCAACAGGTTCCTGCCGGACAAGGCGATCGACCTCGTGGACGAGGCCGCCAGCAAGCTGCGCATCGAGATCGACTCGCTGCCCACCGAGATCGACGTGGTGCAGCGACGGATGCTGCAGATGGAGATCGAGAAGGTCGCACTCGAGAAGGAGACCGACAGCGTGTCAGCGGAGCGGCTCGCGGGCCTGAACGAGGAGCTCGACGCCCTCCGCGCGAAGGTTGACGAGATGAAGTCCCACTGGGATGCCGAGCGCGAGGCGATCGCAGCCATCCGCACCCTGAAGGAGGAGATGGAAGCGCTGCGCATCGGCGTGGAGCGCGAGACCGACCTCGAGAAGGCCGCCGAGATCAAGTACGGGCGCATCCCGGAACTCGAGCGCCGCATCGCGGACGCCACGGAGCACCTCGACAAGCTGCAGGCGGGCAACCGCATGCTGAAGGAGGAGGTCGACGCAGAGGACATCGCCGAGGTGGTGAGCAAGTGGACCGGTGTGCCGGTGAGCAAGCTGCTCGAGGGTGAGATGCAGAAGCTCGTGCGACTCGAGGATCTGCTGCACCGCCGGGTGGTCGGCCAGGACGAGGCGGTGAGCGCGGTGTCGAACGCGATCCGCCGCAGCCGTGCCGGGCTCTCCGACCCGAACCGCCCGATCGGCTCGTTCATGTTCCTCGGGCCGACCGGCGTGGGCAAGACCGAACTGGCCCGCGCACTGGCGGAGTTCCTGTTCGATGACGAGCGCGCGATGGTGCGCATCGACATGGCCGAGTACATGGAGAAATACTCGGTGTCGCGTCTCATCGGTGCGCCCCCCGGTTACGTGGGCTACGACGAGGGCGGTCAGCTCACCGAGGCGGTGCGCCGCCGGCCGTACAGCGTGGTGCTGCTCGACGAGGTGGAGAAGGCCCACCCCGACGTGTTCAACGTGCTGCTGCAGGTTCTCGACGACGGCCGACTCACCGACGGCCAGGGCCGCACGGTCGATTTCACGAACGTGGTGCTGATCATGACGAGCAACTTGCCCGGAGAACCCATCGAGTACTTCCGGCCCGAGTTCGTGAACCGCATCGACGAGATCGTGCGGTTCTCGTCGCTCACCCGGGAGGACATCGGCTTCATCGTGGACATCCAGCTGGATCTGCTCGTGCAGCGGATGGCGGAGAGGCACATCACGCTGTCTGTCACGCCTGCCGCGCGGGTCGCACTCGGCGAGAAGGGCTACGACCCCGTGTTCGGTGCGCGGCCCCTGAAGCGCCTGATCCAGCGCGAGATTGCCGACACGGCGGCCGTGCTGATCCTGGACGGAGCCGTGGGCGAGGACGGCGCAGTGCGCGTGGACGTCACCGACGGGGAGCTCACGGTCACCGCCTCCTGAGGGCATTGCGCCCTCGACCGCTCCCCCTGCCACAATCAAGGCGTCGCGTCCGTCAGGGAAGGGTGAATGTACAACGCAGTCTTCTCCGCCCTGATGACGCTCACCGGTCTCACCTTTGCCGCACTCGGTCTGCTGCTCGAGGGACGGGAGCGGCACTGGATCCGGCAC
>JBEGQL010000052.1:0-2556 GCA_041181005.1 Actinomycetota bacterium | reverse complement strand
TCCTCGGTGAAGTTCGCCCAGGAGGTGTCGGCGGGGGAGGTCGTCACGACGCACAGTCTGCCGTGGGGTGCTCGGTCCCCGTCCGCCCGCTCGCGGGGCCGGCTGTGACGTGCGACAAGATGGGAGGGTCCCGGGAGGTCACGCATGTCGAACGGTCCGCTCCACGGAGTGAAGGTGCTGGAGCTCGGGGTGTGGGTCGCAGGTCCGGCCGCCACGGGGATCATGGCCGACTGGGGTGCGAACGTGATCAAGGTGGAACCGCCCGCGGGCGACCCGCAGCGCGCGGTGTTCGGGGCGCTCGGCGTCGCCGACCAGGCGGGCGTGCCCCCGTTCGAGATCGACAACCGCGGCAAGCGCTCGGTGGTGCTCGACCTGCGGACCGACGACGGCCTCGCCCGGATGCACCAACTGCTCGCCGACGCCGACGTGTTCGTCTCCAACGTGCGGCCCGCCGCACTGAGACGGATGGGGCTCGACCCCGATGCCCTCTCGGCGAGGTATCCGCGTCTCGTGTACGGGCTGCTCACCGGCTACGGAACGAAGGGACCCGATGTCGATCGGGCGGGGTACGACGTGGGTGCGTTCTGGGCGCGCAGCGGTCTCGCGCACACGCTGGTCGCCCCGGGCGACAACCCGCCCGGCGTGCGCAGTGGCCAGGGTGACCACACCACCGGGCTGTCGATGTGCGCCGGCGTGATGGCCGCACTCTTCGACCGCGAGCGCACGGGGAAGGGGAGGATCGTCGAGACGAGCCTCCTGCGCACCGGCATCTACACGATCGGGTGGGACGTGGGCGTCCAGCTGCGCTTCGGCAAGCGCACCGGCACCAAGCGCCGCGCCCAGAATCCGGCACCGCAGATCCTGAACTACACCGCGGGGGACGGCCGGTCGTTCTGGTTGCTCGGCCTCGAGGGTGACAGGCACTGGCCCGGTCTGCTCGCGGCGATCGAACGTCCCGACCTCGCCTCGCGCGAGGGCTTCGCGACGGCGCGGGACAGGTCCCTGAACGCCGAGCAGGTGATCAGCGAGCTCGACGCGCACTTCGCCACGCAGCCGTACGCGCACTGGACCGCCCGGTTCGACGAGCACGACGTGTGGTGGGCGCCGCTCAACTCGATTCCCGAGGCAATAGAGGACGAGCAGGTGGTCGCTGCGGGCTCGTTCGTGGACATGACCCCGCATCCGGGTGAGGCCCCGTACCGCGCGGTGAACTCGCCCGTGGACTTCTCCGGGTACGAGCCGACGTACGGCCCCGTGCCGCGTCTCGGCGAGCACACACCGGAGTGGTGAGCGGTGACACTGCTCGGTGACGAGCCGACGGAGCTTCTGCCGTGCGACGGGAGCGCCGTTCTGCACCCGTGGGTTCTCGGGGACCAGCCATGGGAAACATTGATGGCTCGACTCGTCTCGGGCACGAACTGGGAGCAGCGCAGCATCACTGTGTTCGGCCGCGAGCATCCGCAGCCCCGCCTCATCGCCTGGCACGGCGACCCGGGGAGCGAGTACACGTACTCGAACGTGAGGATGCACGTCTCACCGTGGACCGACACCCTCCGGGAACTTCGCGACATCTGTGCGATGGTTGCCGGCAGCCCGTTCAACTCGGTGCTTCTCAACCTGTACCGCGACGGCAACGACACAATGGGTTGGCACCGCGACAACGAGCCCGAACTCGGCACCGAGCCTGTGATTGCGTCACTCAGTCTCGGCGGCACGCGTCGCTTCAGGCTGCGTCACCGCCGGACACGCGAGTCAGTCGATGTCGATCTGGGACCAGGTTCTTTGCTGGTGATGAGCGGGCTCAGCCAGACATGCTGGGAGCACTGCGTTCCGCGCCGGGCGAGGGTGGTCGGCCCGCGGATCAACCTCACGTTCCGGAACGTGAGGCCGGTTCAGAAGCGGGGTTGACGCTTCTCGCGCAGTGCGGCGACGCCCTCCCGGTACTCCGCGGTGGCCGTCGCCTCGTTGATGAGACGGACGGACTCGTCCACCGAGTCTCCCGGCGCATGCGTGAGCAGGTCGTTGTAGATCTGGCTCTTCGTCATGCGAACCGCGTTGGGGCCGGCGCCCGTCGCCAGTCCGGAGGCCCAGCGACGTGCCACCTCGAACGTGGCGGCGCCGTCGTCAGCAACGCCGTTCCACAGTCCCCAGTCGGCTGTCTCCTCACCCGTGAACACGCGACCTGAGAGGAGCAAGTCGTTCGCACGGGTGACACCGATCATGCGGGGCAACATCCAGCTCATCCCGTACTCCGCGGGCAGGCCGAGTCTCGGCGCCGCAGTGGTGAGCTTCGCAGTTGCGGAGACGAACCGGATGTCGCAGAAGAGCACGAGCGCGAGTCCGATGCCGGCGCACGCGCCGTTCACGGCCGCCACCACCGGCTTGGTGAGGCGCAGGTGCCAGACGAGGTCGTGGTCGAACTGAGGGTTCCCCCCGCGGCCGGGGTTGTCCACGTCGGCGGAGACACCGGGGTCGTAGCCCCCGCGTTCTGCGTGTCCCGCGAGCGCCTCGCTGTCGCCCCCCACGCAGAACGCGGGAGGAGTGCCCGTTACCACA
>JBEGQL010000051.1:0-23975 GCA_041181005.1 Actinomycetota bacterium | reverse complement strand
CGTAGCGCTCGTCGTTCAGCACGAAGCCGCGGTCGTCGCGCCACGTGCTGAACAGGCCCTTCTCGAAGCCGGTGCGCTCCACGCGCTTCAGCCAGTCGGCGGGGATGATCTGGTCGGTGTCGACGTCGCTGCGCTTGAGCGGGACGCCGCGGCCGGTGACGATGCGGAACGACTTCATGCGAGGTCCTCCGGTGTGGCGAAACGACCCGCGACCGCTGTCGCGGCGGCGACGGCGGGCGACACGAGATGGGTGCGCCCGCCGCGGCCCTGGCGACCCTCGAAGTTGCGGTTGCTCGTGCTCGCGGCGCGCTCGCCGGGGGCGAGCTTGTCGGGGTTCATCGCGAGGCACATGGAGCACCCTGGCTCGCGGAAGTCGACCCCCGCCTCCGTGAGCACCTTGTCGAGACCCTCGGCAATCGCCTGCCTGCGCACTGCGTGGCTGCCGGGCACCACCATCGCGCGCTTCACCGAGACCTTGCGGCCCTTCAGCACCGCCGCGGCCGCACGGATGTCCTCGATGCGGCCGTTCGTGCAGGAACCGATGAAGACGGTGTCGACGCTGATGTCGCGCAGCCGCGTGCCGGGCTCGAGGCCCATGTACTCGAGTGCGCGCGCAACGGTGTTGCGGGTGGTCTCGTCGTCGAAATCCGCGGGTGAGGGCACCGTGCCGTCGATGGGCAGCACCTGGCCGGGGTTCGTTCCCCACGACACGTGCGGCCGGAGAGCGGTCGCATCGATGAACACTTCGGTGTCCCACTTCGCGCCGTCGTCGGTGCGCAGTTGCTTCCACGCCTCGACGGCCGTGTCCCACGCGGCACCCTTCGGCGCGTTCGGGCGGCCCTTCAGGTACTCGAATGTGGTCTCGTCGGGGGCGATCAGGCCGGCCTTTGCTCCGGCCTCGATGCTCATGTTGCACACGGTCATGCGCCCCTCCATCGAGAGAGAGCGGATGGCCGAGCCGCGGTACTCGATCACGTGGCCGATTCCGCCGCCGGTGCCGATCCGGCCGATGATCGCGAGGATGATGTCCTTCGCAGTCACGCCGGCCGGGAGCTCGCCCTCCACGGTGACCGACATCCACTTCGGCCGCGACTGGGGGAGTGTCTGGGTGGCGAGCACGTGCTCCACCTCGCTCGTGCCGATGCCGAACGCCAGTGCACCGAATGCGCCGTGCGTCGCGGTGTGGCTGTCACCGCACACGATGGTCATGCCGGGCAGCGTGCGCCCCTGCTCGGGTCCGATGACGTGCACGATTCCCTGGCCGGGGTCGCCCATCGGGAAGAGCGTGAAGCCGAACTCCTTCGCGTTGTCGCGCAGCACCTGCACCTGGCGCGCACTCACGGGGTCGGCGATCGGGAGGTGGATGTTCTCGGTGGGCACGTTGTGGTCCTCGGTGGCCACCGTGAGGTCGGGCCGGCGGATGCCGCGGCCGTTCATGCGCAGCCCGTCGAACGCCTGCGGGCTCGTGACCTCGTGCACGAGGTGCAGGTCGATGTAGAGCAGGTCGGCCTCGCCCGGAGCGGAGTGGACGACGTGCCGGTCCCACACCTTCTGGGGGAGTGTCATCGGTTGAGCCATGACTCACGAGCGTATCGGCGGGGATTCGCACGGGCTCCGTCCGGGCCCCGCAGGTGCGTGCTCGGAGCGCACCTGCCACACCCCACGGGTACAACACACATTCGGCCCCATGAAAGACACACCCGAAACCCCTGCACACGTGCTCGACCTCGCGGTCCGCACCGAAGAGCGCCTCCACGGCGCGATTGATTCGTTCGCGCTCCCCGGCGCGCGCCTCTACGGGGTGAACACGAGCGACTCGATCCTTGCCGACCCCATGCCGTGCCTGCTCGCGCAGAACCCCGACGTGTACACGCTTCTCGCCGAGCCCGGGAGCGCGCTCGCCCGTTCCTTCTCCGCGGCCGCGCTCGTCACCACCGGCTGGGCCGCTCCTCTCGACGAGAACGGACAGATGTCGTGTGCGCCGAGCGAGCACGAGGGCCGACGCCGCGTGCGTCTCACCGTGCTCGTCACCGACGCCGGGGTGGCGAGCGTGCTGCGCTTCGCCGACGACCCCGACGAGGTCATCACCGATCCCGGTTCCGCCACCGGTTCGCTCGCCGACGCGATCCAGCGCTTCTGGTTCGAACCCCCGCGCATCGATGCCGCGGTGTGACCGTCGCGCGTGACGTCGGTCCGCGCGACGTGTGCATCCCTTCACAAGGTCACAATCACCACACCGCTCCCGTAGCCTTGGGTGCGTGAGCACCCCCGATGCGCAGTGGGCAGAGCGAGTCCGCGCCCTCGCCCAGGAGAAGGACGCAGTCATCCTTGCGCACAACTACCAGGTACCCGAGATCCAGGACGTCGCGCACCATGTCGGTGACTCGCTCGCGCTCTCCCGCATCGCGGCCACGGTTCCCCAGTCCACGATCGTGTTCTGCGGCGTGCACTTCATGGCCGAGACCGCGAAGATCCTCAGTCCCGACAAGACCGTGATCATCCCCGACGAACGGGCCGGCTGCTCGCTCGCCGACACCATCACCGCCGACCAGTTGCGCGCATGGAAGGCAGAGCACCCCGGCGCGGTGGTGGTGAGCTACGTGAACACCACGGCTGCCGTGAAGGCCGAGACCGACATCTGCTGCACCAGTTCGAATGCCGTGGAGGTTGTCGCGTCCGTTCCTGCCGACCGCGAGATCCTCTTTTGTCCCGACCAGTTCCTCGGTGCCCACGTGCAGCGCATGACCGGACGCAGGATGCACATCTGGATGGGTGAGTGTCACGTGCACGCCGGCATCAACGGCGCGGAACTGAAGGCCATGGTGTCGGCCGAGCCCGATGCCGAACTGTTCGTTCACCCCGAATGCGGCTGCGCCACCAGTGCCATGTGGCTCGCCTCCGAGGGAGTGGTGCCGAAGGAGCGCACCCGCATCCTCTCCACGGGAGGGATGCTCGAGGCCGCGCGTACCACGAGGTCGCGCAAGGTGCTGGTGGCCACCGAGACCGGGATGCTCCATCAGTTGCGCAAGGTCAATGCGTCCACCGACTTCCAGCCGGTGAACAGGGCGGCTGTGTGCAAGTACATGAAGATGATCACGCCCGAGAAGCTCGAGAACGCCTTGCGCACGGGCAACGACGTGGTCGATGTCCCGCGTGACGTCGCGGAGAGGGCGCGTGCCTCCGTCGAGCGGATGATCGCAATCGGCACGCCGTCGCGTGTCGGCGAGTAGCGGCATCCCCGCGCGCCTCGCGGCGCCCGAACCGACCTGGACGGCGTCGGCCGACGTGGTGGTGCTCGGCTCCGGAGCGGCCGGTCTGTCCGCCGCCCTCGCGGCGCGCCCGGTGCGCGACGTGCTGATCATCACGAAGGACACGCTCGCCTCGGGCAGCACCGCATGGGCCCAGGGCGGGCTCGCCGCCGTGCTCGACCCCGGCGACTCGATCGAGAACCACGTGCAGGACACGCTCGAGGCCGGTGCGGGGCTGTGCGACGAGTCGGCGGTGCGCACGCTCGTCACCGAGGCACCCGTGGCGATCCGTTACCTCATGCGACTCGGTGCGTCGTTCGACCCCGGTTCCGACGGCTCCGTCGCGCTCACACGCGAGGGCGGCCACTCCCACAACCGGATCGTGCACGCCGGCGGCGACCAGAGCGGCGCCGAGGTGCAGCGCACGCTGGATGAGTCGGTGCAGTTCGCCCGCGTGCGCACGGTGGAGCACGCGTTCGCGCTCGACCTCGTCACCGGCACAGACGCGCGCGGCAACCGTGCGGTTGCCGGCGTCACCGTGGCGATGCTCGACGAGAACGGCGGCGTCGAGAGCGTCGGCACCGTCCACGCGCGCGCCGTGGTGATCGCCACAGGCGGCTACGGCCAGGTGTACGCGTCCACCTCCAACCCACCCGCCGTGACCGGCGACGGCATCGCGCTGGCGATCCGTGCCGGTCTCCCAGTGGCCGACCTCGAGTTCGTGCAGTTCCACCCCACGGTGCTGTGGCGCGGCCCCGACGCCACCGGCCAGCAGGCCCTCATCAGCGAGGCCGTGCGCGGGGAGGGTGCCTTCCTCGTGGATGCCGCGGGACGACGGGTGATGCGCGGTGTTCACCCGCAGGAGGACCTCGCCCCGCGCGACGTGGTGGCGGCAGCGATCAGCCGCCGGATGGCCGAGGCACCTGCCGGCGTGGACGACCACGTGTATCTGGATGCGCGTGGCATCGACAGGTTCGCCGACCGTTTCCCCACGATCACCGCCTCGTGTCGCGACGCCGGCATCGATCCACAGCGCGAGCTCATCCCTGTGGCACCGGCGGCGCACTACGTGTGCGGCGGCATCCGCGCCGATCTCGACGGTGCCACCACGTTGCAGGGTCTCTATGTCGTCGGCGAGGCAGCGTGCACCGGTGTGCACGGTGCGAACAGGCTCGCCTCGAACAGCCTCACCGAGGGTGTCGTGGCGGGCACCAGGGTGGGTCGTTCGCTCGCGTGGGTGCTGCCGCCCGAGACAGTGCGTCGGGATGTGTCGGACCGTGACGGCGAGGCCGGGTTGCTCGACTCCTACCACCGCGGCGCTCTCCGCGCGGCCATGTCGCGGTACGTCGGCGTGCTGCGCACGCCCGAGGGCATGAAGCAGGCACAGTCCATCCTCGACACGCTCGCGGCGAACGTGTCGGCGCGCGTTGTCGCCACGCGCAAGGCGTTCGAGGCCACCAACATGCTCACAGTGGCGAGCGCGGTCGTGGCCGCTGCGCAGGCCCGCACCGAGAGCCGCGGGTGTCACCGCAGGGTGGACCACCCCGAGCAGGAGGACTCGTGGCTGCGTCACCTCGAGGTGACGCTGCGCAACGGGCACATGGAGACCGCCTGATGGACTTTCATGAGATGTCCACCGACACGGCCGCTCGGCTCGGCGCTGCCGGGCTGGACGCGGCATCAGTCGCCGACATCATCGTGCGCACGCTCCGCGAGGACCTCGCAGGAGGCACCGATGTCACCTCGGAGGCAACCGTGCCCGGGGGCCAGCGCAGCGTGGTGTCGTTCGGGGCGCGTGCCGACGGGTGCGTGGCCGGGCTCGATGCTGCGGTCGCAGCGGTCGAGACCGTGTGCGGCGCGGACGCAACCACCATCGAGCGACTCGCGAACGACGGCGACCGCGTGCACAGGGGCGATGTGATCATGCGCGTCGCCGCGCCGACGCGCGCGATGCTCACCGCCGAGCGCACGGCACTCAACCTCCTCTGTCATCTGTCCGGTGTCGCCACCGCCACTGCGCGGTGGGTCGATGCAGTCGCGGGCACCGGTGCGGTGGTCCGCGACACCCGCAAGACCACCCCGATGCTGCGTGCGCTCGAGAAGCATGCCGTGCGCTGCGGCGGGGGGCAGAACCACCGCATGAGCCTGAGCGACGCCGCGCTGGTCAAGGACAACCACATCGCCGCTGCGGGGGGAGTGCGCGAGGCGTTCGCCGCGGTGCGCGCGCGTGCCGCAGGTCTGCCCATCGAGATCGAGGTGGACACGCTCGAACAGCTACGCGAGGCCATGGACGCAGGAGCCGATCTCGTTCTCCTCGACAACATGCAACCGGACGTGCTGCGTGAGGCCGTGGCCATGGCACGTGCACACCGTGACGCGACCGGCCGTCCTGTTCTCCTCGAGGCGAGCGGCGGTCTCACGATCGCGAATGCGCGGGACGTCGCGGAGACAGGTGTCGACTACATCAGTGTCGGCGCGCTCACCCACTCGTCGCCGGTGCTCGACATCGGCCTCGACTTCGTCACCGTCGAGTAGCACCGAACACGTCGCCTCGTACCCTCCCGGTGCGTGCGGTGGTAGCGTCGCGACGTTGGACCCGACAATCCGAGCCGATCTCGCCGCCGCCCATGCGGATGCATGGAGATGGCTCGTGTCCGCCGGCCCGTGGTGGTCGGCGCGGGAGCGGCGGGCGCTCGCCGCGACCGCGATGAAGGCGATGTGGTCCGCCGATGCCCCGCCGCCGTGGGCAGGAGAGCAGGACATCGGCGCGTTCGTGGGTGACAACGTGAATCACGCACCTGTCGGTGCGCATGTTGCGGCAGTGCGCATGGCGAGGCACCCGTCCACGATCACCGCCCAGTGGCACCGCACCGTTGCCGACGCACTCGGGGAACTGGCGTACGTCGAACTGGTGGGAATCGTGTGCGTGGTCGCGGCAGTGACCTCGTTTCGCCACGGTCTCGGTCTGGGGATGCCGGCGCTGGCTGAACCCGGTGATGCTCCTGCCACCCGCGAGGACGGCCCGGCCACCGCGGAAGCGAAGCTCAACTGGGTGCCCGTTGCGGCGCCGGCCGACGGCACCGCCGCGGTCGTTCAGGCACTCACTGCAGTTCCCGACGCGAACCGTGCGCTGTGGTCGCTGGCCGACGTTCAGTACATCCCCGACGAGGAGATGGTGGACCCGCGGTGGACCCGCGGCACCCTCTCGCGGCCCGAGATGGAGCTTGTCGCCGTCAGCGTGTCCGCAGGGCGCGAGTGCCACTATTGAACGTCGAGTCACGCAGCCATGCTCAGTTGGAGCGGGCACGAACAGGACGTGGAGGTTGACCTCGCCTCGATGGAGGTCGGGCTTCCGCATGCGGAGCAACTGCGCGCGTTCGCGACAGCCGCGACGTCGCCGGCTCTCGATGCTGACGAGCTCGCAACGACACGCGCTGCGCTTCTCGCGGCGGTGGGGGAGGCGGCAACGGTGGACGCTGCCGCGGTCGTCGCGAACTTCGAGATGATGACCCGTCTGGCGGACTGCACGGGCGCGGTTCTCGACAACCCGATGAGCATCGCGGCCGGGAAGGTCACCGGCGCCGACGGGTTCGCCTCACGCCACTGACGGACCGTCCGGGCGCGCGAGCCAGTGCGCGCGAGCCCCGGCGAAACGTTCACGCACCCACGGGGTCGGGTCGGCCTCGCGCACGACCGGTTCCGCGTCGAGACCCCACTGCGGTGGCGCACCCGTGAGCGCCCAGGCGGCCTGGCGTGCCGCGCCGTCGGCCACGTACTCACCCGGTGCGGGAACCGTGACCGGCACGCCGAAGACAGCCGGCGCGATCCGCTGCACCGCAGCGGAAGCAGCCGCGCCGCCGACCAGCCGCACCGCAGACACGGTGTGGCCGTGGGCGGCGAGAGCGTCGAGTGCATCAGCAAGGCCGCACAACATTCCCTCCACCGCGGCGCGCGCGATGTTCGCAGGAGTTGCATTGGTGTTGGTGATCCCCAGCAGGCCACCGGTGGCATCCGGCAGGTTCGGCGTGCGTTCGCCTGCAAGGTAGGGGACCATCACGAGCCCGTCGGCACCGGCCGGCGCCGAGAGTGCGAGGTCCGAGAGCGCCGCATGATCGACCCCGAGCATCACTGCGGTCGCATCCAGCACCCGTGCGGCATTCAGCGTGCAGACAAGCGGCAGGAACCGTCCTGTTGCGTCGGCGAACCCTGCCACCTGTCCGCTCGTGTCTCGCGCACACACCGCACTCATGGCGAAGGCAGTGCCCGAGGTCCCGAGCGAGACCACGGTGTCCGTGCCGGCATCCACGCCGAGCGCCGCTGCCGCGTTGTCGCCGCAACCCGCACCGACGACGAGCCGGCCCGCCTCGATGCGACCGCCGGGTTGCAGGACAGGCGGCAGCGAGGCCGGGTGGCCGAGTGCCCGCACCAAGAGGGACTCGACGTAGGTGTTCGCCACCGGGTCGAAGTACCCGGTGCCGGATGCATCCGACCTGTCGGTCACGATCGCTTCCACGTCTGCGCCTCCTGCGAGCCGCCATGTCAACCAGTCATGCGGGAGGCACACCGCGGCGATTCGTGCCGCATTCGCGGGCTCGCGCTCGGCGATCCAGCGCAGCTTGGTCACGGTGAACGACGCGACGGGCACCGAGCCCGTTGCGTCAACCCATGCCTGCGCGCCGAGCTCCCGCACGAGGTCGTCGGCGGCACCGGCGGACCTCGTGTCGTTCCACAGGAGCGCAGGACGCACCACCCGGCCGTCCTCGTCGAGGCACACGGCACCGTGCTGCTGGCCGGCGATCGACACCGCGGCTACGTCCTCGAGTCCGCCGCCGGTGCCGATCGCGGCGCGCAGGGCGGTTTCCCAGTGCGCGGGGTCGATCTCGGTGCCGTCGGGGTGGGGAGCCGAGCCCCGCCGGACGAGGGCTCCCGTGGCGAGGTCGCGCACGACCACCTTGCACGACTGCGTGGACGAGTCGACCCCCGCAACGAGGGTCATGTCAACGGGCGCCCATCAGGTGCTCCACCGCGAGCTGGTGGAGCCGCACGAACCCGTAGCCCTTCGCGCCGGCCGCGTCCACGTCGAACCGCGCGATGCGGTCGTCGCCGAGGATGTCGGAGGCCGTTTCGCCGGCTGCGAGCGTGGGGGACGAGAGTTCCGCGACGCGTGCGGAAGCGAGCGCCTCCTGCACCTCGGGGTCGGCGCGGAACGCCGCCGCGCGCTCCTTCAGCAGCAGGTACATGCGCATGTTCGCCGCGGCGGATTCCCACACGCCGTCCATGTCCTCGGTGCGCGAGGGCTTGTAGTCGAAGTGGCGCGGGCCGTCGTACGCGGGCGCACCGCCGGCGCCGCCGAACTCGAGCAGGTCGACGAGGCTGAACGCATTGATGAGGTCACCGTGGCCGAACACGAGGTCCTGGTCGTACTTGATCCCGCGCTGGCCGTTCAGGTCGATGTGGAAGAGCTTCCCCTGCCACATCGCCTGTGCGATGCCCGACGTGAAGTTCAGCCCCGCCATCTGTTCGTGGCCGACCTCGGGGTTCAGGCCGACGAGTTCGGGGTGCTCGAGCCTGCTGATGAACGCGATGGCGTGCCCGACGGTGGGCAGGAGGATGTCGCCGCGCGGTTCGTTCGGCTTCGGCTCGATCGCGAAGCGCAGGTCGTACCCACGCTCGCGCACGAAGCCGGTGAGCATGTTCATCGCCTCGGCGTAACGGTCGAGCGCTGCGCGCACATCCTTCGCGTGGTCGTACTCCGCACCCTCGCGGCCGCCCCACAGCACGAAGGTGCGCGCACCGAGGTCGGCGGCGAGCTCGATGTTGCGCAGCACCTTCCGCAGCGCGTAGCGGCGCACGTCGCGGTTGTTGCTCGTGAACCCGCCGTCCTTGAAGACAGGGTGGGCGAACAGGTTCGTGGTGATCATCGGCACGCACATCCCCGTCGCCGACAGCTGCTCCCTGAAGCGTGCCACGATCGCGTCGCGCTCCGTTGCCGTGCTGCCGAACGGAACGAGGTCGTCGTCGTGGAACGTGATGCCCCACGCACCGAGCCCGGCAAGTCTCTCCACCGCCTCGAGAGGCTCGAGCGGCGGGCGGGTGGGCTCGCCGAACGGGTCGCGTGCCTGCCAGCCCACGGTCCACATCCCGAAGGAGAACTTGTCCTGCTTGGTGGGGGCGACGGGCGAAACCATGCGCGCCAAGGTACCCGAGCCGCGCGCGGGCCGCCCACGCGGCTAGCGGCCGTGGAGACTGTCGAGCACGTCGTCCATGAATGCCGACACCGCGCAGCTGTCTGAGTGGGACATCCTCGGGCTCTCCGTGACTCCGAGCGAGATGCAGCGGTGCACCTCGTTCACCTGGTGGTGGAGGCCGGGTGCGTCGAGACGGACGGTCTCGGTTCCGTCGCCCCGCCGGATCTCCGCGACGCGCGAGGAATGCGAGCGGGCCGGGATCACGATCACCGCCGACTCGCACGTGATGACGGACTCCGTGGACCCCTCCCGGGTCGAGCCGCACGTGAGGTGCGCGGTGCGGCCGCCGTCCCACGTCAGGTCGAGCACGACGCTCTCGTCCACCCCGGTCGGCCCGATCGTTCCCTCCGCTCGCCATGAGCCGGGTGCGCCGAGCAGCCACCACGCGAGCGTGATGGGGTAGATGCCCACGTCGAGCAGCGAGCCGCCACCCTTCGCGGGGTCGAACAGGCGGTGGGAGGGGTCGCGCGGGGCCGCGAAGCTGAAATCGCTCTCGACTGACGCCACCGCCCCGAACTCGCCGGCCTCGATGCGCCTCACGATCTCGACATGGAGCGGGTTGAAGCGCATCCACATCGCCTCCATGAGGAACCGGCCCGTGCGCCGGGATGCCTCCGTCATCTCGCGTGCCTCCGCCGCGTTCATCGCAAGGGGTTTTTCGACCAGCACGTGCTTGCCCGCCTCCATCATGAGGAGCGCCTGCTCGCGGTGCACCGGGTGGATGCCCGCCACGTACACGACGTCGACATCGGGGTCGGCGGCGAGGTTGGCCGCGGACCCGTGCGCAACCGGGACCGAGTTCCGCCCTGCGAACTCCTCTGCGGACTCCCTCGACCTGCTGCCCACCGCGACGGCGCGCGCGTCGGTGATGTTGCGCAGGTCGCGCACGAAGTCCGCAGCGATGCGGCCCGTGCCCGAGATCCCCCACCGAACGGTCATGACAGTGCCTCCTCGTGCGTGTGTCCCCGCTGCACGGACAGCCCGCCCAGCCAGAGAATCGATGCGCCGGCCACCACCGCGACGAACGCAGTTGCGTACCCGGCGCGCGCCGACACCGCACCCATCGACGCTGCGGTCACCATGAACCCCGTGCGTTGAGCGAGCGTCATCGCGGCGAGGCCGGCGCCGGGCCGTGACGGGTCGGCGTTCGCGGCCATGAGGTACACCTGCGGGAACATCACGCTCACGCCGAGTCCCCACAGTGCGAAACCGGCGAGCGCGGGGACGGTCCGTGCGGACAGCACGATCACGGCGGTGCCGGCGACGATGCTCGTGAGCGCGGTGGCGAGCAGCCGTGCCGGGCCGAGCCGGTCGACGAGACGGTCGCCCCTGAACCTGCCGAGCAGCATCGCGGCCGCGAACACCACCGGCCCTGCACCCTTCAGCCGGCCCGCGTCGAGCCAGTCACGCAGGGCGACCGCGCTCCAGTCGTTCGGTGTGGACTCGAGCGCGGCAGCGCCGAGCGCGAGCATCACGATCGAGACCTGCGCGGCGCCCCACGAACCGCCGCGCCCCGAGGGCTCCGGTGCGGCAGCGGGCATGGTTCCTTCGTCCAACGCCGACACCGCACGTGACGAGACGACGAGCAGCAGGGCCGACACGAGCACGAGATGCACCGAGAGCGCGAGGTCCGTCGCCGATGCGGTCCACCCCACGAGAGTCCCGGCCACGAAGCCCACGCTCCACATCCCGTGGATGCGGTGCATGATCGACCCGTCCGTGCGCGACTGGATGGCGGCGGCCTCCGCGTTCATCGACGTGTCGCACAGGACGTCGGTGAACCCGAGCACCGTCAGCAGGAGGAACAGCGCGGTCACTGACGGCACCACCGCGAGGAGCGGGAAGGCGAGGGCGAGTCCTGCGGCCGACCACCTCAGAACCCGCAGGATCCTCCCGGGGCGCAGCAACCTGGCCGCTGCCAGCGATCCGAGCATCCCCCCGAGACCTCCCCCGAGAAGGGCCGCCCCGAGGCCTCCGTTGCCGGTGCCGATTGCGTCGCGGACCTCGTCGATACGGGGGAGCCAGTTGGCGAACGAGGCACCGTTGACGAAAAAGACCGTGCCTATCACGCCGACGGGGGAGGGTCTCGGGCGCGCCACGCCGGGACACTAACCGAGCCGCATCAATGGGAACGGTGACGAGTGCCGCGTGTTTCGACGTCAACGGTCGGTGTGTTAGCGTGAAACGGTTGCCATTCGGGCAACTTCATCTCGTGAGGAGAAAACGATGAAGGCAAGAAGGCTGGTTGCTCTTGCGGCTGCGGGGGCCATGGCGCTCGCAGCCTGCGGAGGCTCTGACAGCGGAGGATCCGACACCACAGCTGCCGCTGGCGGCGAGGGGTGCACCGTCGGCGTCTCCTGGAACAACTACCAGGAAGAGCGCTGGGCGAAGTGGGACGAGCCGGCCATCAAGGCCGCGATCGAGGCCGGTGGCGGCACCTACATCTCGAACGACGCGAAGTCGTCGGCCGAGACCCAGGCAACCAACCTGGAGAACCTCATCTCCCAGGGCGCGAAGGCGCTCATCGTGCTCGCGCAGGACGGCACGGCCATCAAGCCGGCAGTGACCAGCGCCATCGAGTCCGGTGTGCCGGTCGTTGCGTACGACCGCCTCATCGAGGAGCCGAAGGCCCTCTACATCACGTTCGACAACAAGGGCGTGGGCAAGCTCGAGGCCGAGGAGATCTTCAAGCGGGTGCCGAAGGGCAACTACGTGATCATCAAGGGCTCCAAGACCGACGCGAACTCCGACTTCCTCCGCGAGGGCTACGAAGAGGTCATCGGCGCGGCAGTGGCAGCGGGCGACATCAAGATCGTCAGCGAGACCTACACCGACAACTGGGACCCGAAGAACGCACAGGCCACGATGGAGCAGGTGCTCACCGCCGAGGGCAACAAGGTTGACGCGGTGCTCGCCGAGAATGACGGCATGGCCGGTGGCGCGATCGCCGCTCTCGAGGCCCAGGGTCTCGCAGGCAAGGTGCCCGTGTCCGGCCAGGACGCCGAGCAGGCAGCGCTGAACCGCGTCGCACTCGGCACCCAGTCGCTCACGGTGTGGAAGGACGCTCGCGAGCTCGGCAAGGCTGCCGGTGAGGCAGCCCTCGCGCTCTGCGGCAACCCGGACACCGCCGCCATCAGCGGTGCGGCTCCGTTCACCACACCCGGTGGCAACTCCATCTCGTCGATCTTCCTGGCGCCGCTCGCGGTGACACAGGACAACCTGAACGCCGTTCTCGACGCAGGTTGGACCGACTCGGCAACGCTCTGCCAGGGCGTGACCGCAGGTTCGGTGGCCGCCTGCCCGTGACCGGGCGGCGTCACATCTGAGACGCGACGTGCCCCCCGCCCTCCGGGGCGGGGGGCACGTTGTTTTCGGGGCCAGAACACACTTCGAGGAACGGAGCAACCGACGTGACCGACGCGACGACCATCGATTCGGGTCCGGGCGCCACCGGGCGTCTCGCCCGCGCACGGACGTTCCTGTCATCCACCGGCATCGACACCCGTCAGGCCGGGATGGTCACGGCGCTCGTCGTGATCTGGGCCGCGTTCCACATCCTTTCGGGGGGCGACTTCCTCACGTCGCGCAACCTGTGGAACCTGTCGGTGCAGAGCGCGTCGATCGCCGTGATGGCGACGGGGATGGTGCTGATCATCGTCTCGCGCAACATCGACCTCTCCGTCGGGTCCCTGCTCGGGTTCCTCGGCTACGTCATGGCGATGGTGCAGACCCGGTGGATCCCCGAGACGTTCGGGCTCGGGTTCGGCCACTGGTACATCTGGATGGTCGCTCTCGCCGTGGGTGTCGTCCTCGGCGCGCTCCTCGGCGCGGTGCAGGGGTCGATCGTCGCCTACGGCGGCGTGCCGGCGTTCATTGTCACTCTCGGGGGGTTCCTCGTGTGGCGCGGTCTCATCTTCCGGATGGGCGAGCAGGGCCAGACGCTCTCGCCGCTCGACGGCACGTTCCGGCTGATCGGCGGCGGGCCCGACGGCTCGCTCGGCGAGTGGCGCAGCTGGTTGCTCGGCATCCTCGGGTGCGTCGCCGTGTCGGCGAGCATCTACCTGTCCCGCCGTCGCCGTCGCCGCTACGACCTCGCCGTGCGTCCGCTCGCGGTCGACCTCGGTCTCGCCGCATTCGCGTGCGCGGTGATCCTCGTGGGCATCGCAGCCGTGGCGGTCGGCTACGAGTCGCCCATCACGCGAAAGCCGACCGGGGTTGCATACCCGGTGGTCATCCTGCTCGTCGTCACGATCGGGATGGTGTACCTGTCGCGCCGCCGCCGGTTCGGTCGCTACGTGTTCGCGATCGGGGGCAATCCGGAGGCAGCCGAGCTCGGCGGGATCGACACGAGGCGCACGATCATGAAGACGTTCGTGCTGATGGGTGTGCTGTGCGCCGTGAGCGCCGCCATCCAGACGGCGCGGCTCAACTCGGCTGTCACGAACCTGGGTGTGCAGAACGAGCTCGACGTGATCTCGGCCGCGGTCATCGGCGGCACGTCATTCGCCGGGGGTATCGGCACCATCACCGGTGCCGTGCTCGGTGCGGTGGTGATGCAGTCGCTCCGTTCGGGGATGATGCTGCTGCGCATCGACTCCCCGTCGCAGGACATCGTGGTCGGGGTGATTCTCGTGATGTCGGTGGGCATCGACGCCGCGCTGCGCATCGGCCGCCGTCGCAGCGCGGCGGCGGCCCTCGCCATCGGGTTGGTCGTCGCCGCGATCATCATCCAGACCGGGCGTCAGTAGGAGGCGCGACATGAACGACGTGACCATGACGGCACAGGGGACGGTTCCTCTCGTCGAGATGCGCGACATCCGCGTGTCCTTCGGCGGGCTCCACGCGGTCGACGGCGTCTCGCTCTCGCTCCGGGCGGGCGAGGTTGTGGCGCTCGTCGGCGGCAACGGTGCGGGGAAGTCGACCCTCATGCACACCCTCGCGGGCGCCCACCCGGCGGACTCCGGCCAGATCCTCGTCAACGGCGAGCCGGTGCAGATCCTCACGCCGCGCGACGCCCGCACCCACGGCATCGAGGTGATCTACCAGAAGCTCGCTCTCGCGGAGAACATCGACGCCGCGGGGAACCTCTTCCTCGGCCGCGAGCTGCGCACGAAGACGGGTGCACTCGACGACTCGGCGATGGCATCCGCCACGCGCGACGTGATGAAGCGCCTGAACCCCCGTTTCCGCAACCTGAACACACCGGTGCAGTCGCTCTCGGGTGGACAGCGCCAGTCGGTGGCCATCGCCCGTGCGGTCCACTTCAACGCGCGGATCCTCATCATGGACGAACCCACCGCGGCGCTCGGGCCGGCGGAGACCGCGCAGGTGCGCGAGCTGATCGAGCAGCTGAAGTCAGAGGGGATCGGCATCTTCCTCATCAGCCACGACATCCACGATGTGTTCGACCTGGCTGACCGGATCAGCGTGATGATGCAGGGCAGGCTCGTCGGCACCGTGGACAAGAACAAGGTCACGAAGGACGAGGTGCTGGCGATGATCATCATGGGCCAGGCACCGGCCGGCCGCGGCTGACTGCTGCGACTGTCAAGAACGACGGGTTCAGTTCCCTGCGACCCACACGCGCGGCTGCTCCCCGCGCTCCGCGACCACGAAAGTGTCGGCGGAGACCTTCGACCACCCGCCGGGTTGCCCGCCCGGATGGGTGACACGGAGCTCCGCAGTCGTCTCCTCGCCCAGACCGAAATGCACCCACCCCGCCTCGCCGCCCGCGTGCCCGCCGCCCACGGTGACCTCGCGCACCGTCGTGTGCCCGCCCGCGCGGACCTCCACCTTCGCGCCCACGGCGAATGTGTTCGCTCCGGTCTGGCGCGTTTGAACCGCGAGCCAGTGGCCGGTGACCACCGGTGACGTTGCGGTGCCGGTGCCGACGTTCCTGCGCACTTCCACCGGGACCCTGCGGTTCACCACCACCATGTCGAGCATTCCGTCGAGGTTGAGGTCGACGAGAGCCGCCCCGCGCGAACGGGCGCCGTTCGCTATCCCCGCGCCGAGCCCGTGTTCCTCGAACCTTCCGTTCCTCGTGCCGAGAAGGAGGTTGTTCGGGTCCTCGGACGCGTAGTCGACCTGTGCCTCCACGTTTCCCTTCGTGATGAACAGGTCCATCAGGCCGTCGTTGTTCACGTCGTCGAACTCGGGGTGCCACGCGGTGGACGGCAACGGGCTGTCGCCGGTGTAGGGGCGCTGAGCCGTGACGCCGCGCGACAGCGCAATGTCGGTGTAGGACGGACCGGCAGCGCCGTCCTCGAGAGTCTGGAGCTTGTTGTCGGCCTGGCTCGTGAGGAACACCTCGGGCCGTCCGTCGCCGGAAAGGTCCTGGCTCGCGATGCCCATTCCCCAGATCACGAGCCGCCGCCAGCCGTCCTGTTCGGTGTACTCGCGCGGCGGGGATCCGGCGTTCATGCCCCACATCTGCTCGCGTGCGTCGCGGTCGTAGTTGCGGTCGTTGCTCACACGCAGGTCGGCCCGGCCGTCACCGGCCCAGTCGGAGAAGAGGAGCGACAGCGTGCAGTGTGCGGGGAGCGCGGTGCCAGCGCCGTAGCGTTTGCCCTCCGGCCTGCGGAGGATGTTGTCGGCGCACCGGTACCGGTCACCGTCAGGCTTCGTGTCGTTCCCGGGTACGAGGTAGTTGCCGAATGCGAGTGTGGGGAGAACATTGCCCTTCTCCCACGTGGCGGAGAACGCAACAGTCCATGCATCGGGTCCCTCGAGCCCGAGAGATGCGGTCCGGTCCTCGAAGCGGCAGCCCCCGAGTCCGCCCAGTACCCTCGTCGCGCCGCGTCGCAGCACCACGAGGTCGAGTGCACCGTCGCTGTCGACGTCGAGCGGGTAGGCGCCCGTCACTGACGGGAGATCGGTGACGGGCGATCCGAGCCTCACAAAGCTCAGCGCGCCGCCGGGGGCGCTCTTGTTCTCCCACAGCGACGAATGGTTCGTGCCGCCGGCGAGGAAGATCTCGGGTCGGCCGTCGTCGTTGCAGTCGAACACCGCCGTGCCGCCGCCCACGAAGTGGGCGAAGTCGCCGTCGTAGGTGTGCTCGACACCCGACGACGCCGTCTCATCGACGAACACCGGCACGGCGACACCCCCGCCGTCGCGCGCGAGGAGGACCACTGCGGCGCCCGCTGCGACGAACGCGGAGACTGCGGCGACGATCCGGCGCCGGCTCACTGTGCCTGCGGCACGGGCAGCTCTGCCACGGTCAGCCATCTCGCGCCCGTTGCGCGGCGCATCGCCCACATCGTGCGGAACGGCGCGGACGTGCTCGAGACCACGGTGCCGTCGGAGGCCCGTGTGTCTGTGACCACGGTTCCAGAGGCCACCATGCCGAGGCTGAGTCCGTCCTGCCTGCCGAAGGGAATGAGCAGGGTCACTCGGATGGCGTCGAACCGGTAATCGCTGGTGACGGTGCGGTTGTCACGTGCTGCTGTCTCGAGACGCGAGACCATCTCGTCCAGACGGTCGCCGTGGTTCACCGCGGTCAGCAGGGATCGGTCCCCGTCGACGAGCGCCTGGTTCTCGAGTGCGAGGTTCTCGGCGAGGGTGAGCACGATCGCGCGCGCACCGTCCTCGTTGATCTCGTGGTTCCACTCGGTCACGTCACGGTCGACCGAGATGGCGGGGAACGTGGAGGGGTCGACGCGTGCGGGAAGCCTGCCGATCAGGTTCTCCGGTTCGCCCGCGAGGATCCCGGCCGTTGAACGCGACGCGAAAGAGAGCCCGCCCACGAGCACCAGAGCCGCGGCACCGAACGACGCGAGCCGCCGCACGGAGAACGCGTCGGGAGACGCCGGCGATCGGAATGCACCCCGCAGCCACGCCCCGACTGAGTCGTCGGCACTCCCCGCGGCGGGGATGACGCGCTCCAGCAACGGCCGCGCCGCGGTCATCACCGTGAGGCCCGCGAGCAGGGCCACCTTTGCACCGAACTCGGTGCCCTGCGGTGCCATGAGCACGGTGCACACGAGACCCACGAGCGCCCCGAACGAGGCGCGGCCCACCCTTCCGGGCGGCACGGTGCGGGGGTCGGTGATCATGAAGTAGGTGAAGATGAGGATCTCGGGGGAGGTCATGATCGCGGTCCACAGCGAGGACCCGCACACCGGCTCGAACGCCCACCGTGCCGTGAAGCACTGGCCGGCGGACGCATTCACGGCGGTGCCGGCGGCGAGCACCGCCCAGAACGAGAGCACCGTGACGATCAGGCCGAGGCGGCGCGTGACCAGGGTGCCGCCCACGAGTATGACGGCATACGCGATGACCATCGCGGGGTTCGACAGCGGTGCCCACCAGAAGTCGAGCGGCTCCACGCGGGAGCTTCCGAGCACGATGAAGGCGATCACGAGCCCGACGTTCGACGGGTTGAACACGTGCGAACCGTTCCGGCGCACCGCGAACTTCGTGAGGAGCGAGAGAGCCGCGATGCCGGCGAACATCCACCACTTGTGGAACGTCCAGTGGTCGCCCACGGGTGTGCTGGGCACGCGCAGGATGAGCGCGATCCCGCTCCCGGTGAGCATCGCGCTCGCCGGCCAGACGAACGATCTCGTCTCGCGGAACGTGATGGCCACCTGGAGCAGGGCGGCGGTGAGGATGGCCGAGAGGATCTGGGGCACGCTCACGTGGAACCCGAGGCCCACCTGGCCGAGCGTGTGCAGCGTGATCACGATGGCGGCAACGTGGAGGCGGGAGTCCGCGAGACGGGGGAGCACCACCGGATAGGAGGCGGAGCCGATCCGCACCGACCTGGCGGGCCGCGCGGGGAGTGCGTTGGAGGGCTGCGCGAGGGCCTGGCTCACATCGCCAAAACTAGTGGACGGGCGCGTTCGCAGTCCCACCTGTCGGCGGGCAGGAGGGTCCGCGGGACGGCGGCGTCGTACCTGTCGTGCTGCGAACGGGCATCGGGGCAGCGACGCTACTTCTGATGGACGGAACAGGGGTCCGGGATGGCGCGCAGAACAATGTTGACGTTGGTTCCTGCTGTCATCGTTCTCGGGCTTGGGGTTGCCCTGTTCGTCGACATGACCCGCAAGAAACCCGAGGTTCGTCCCTCGGGCAGTTCTGCACAGGAGTTGCATCCTCCGGTGAGTTCCACACAGATCGACGAGACGAGTCTTCCCAGGTTCATCGAGGCGGATTTCATCTAGCTCGACAAGGTCGAGAACGTGTCACCTTTCCGGTCGGGCGGGGGACACGACTACTCAGCTGACTCCAGCGGCGAGACCTGCCGAAGCAAGAAGCACTATTTCTCGCCGAAGATGGCAGCACGCGGTGGTGCCGAGGCGAACAAGCGCCGGAAGGAACTCGACGCACGAGGTGAGACAGTTCCTCCACCCGAAGAGTCGTCGGCAGCGAAGATCTTCTCACCTGTGGATGGAACCATCTTCGGGATCTCCGAGACCCATTGGGGTGATGCGCTGAAGATCAAACCCGCGGATCAGCCGGCTTTCGTTGTCGAGATCAGTCACGTGTTCCTGTATCCGGGTACAACGGAAGGAATGACAGTGAGAGCCGGCCAGCGCATCGCTTACACGGGGAACAGTACCGACATGTCGGTCACATGGAGTCCCGGCCTCGACGCGGCGCGCGAGGTGATTGACCCGTCAGATGAATGGTTCTACGTCTCGTATTTCTCCGTGATGACAGATTCTGTGTTCGCCGCCTATCAAGCCAGAGGCGTGAACGCTCGTGATGAGCTGGTGGTGAGCCGGGAGTTGAGGGACGCCCACCCGTTCGAGTGCGACGGCGGAAGCTTCCTCGAGAACTACGAGGAGACGCGTCACGAGGACACGATCTTCACCCTGACGCCGGTTGGCGGTTGAACCCCCGACTCGTCGCACCCGCCGGCTACACGACGCCGACCGAGACGAACGAGTTGGTGGTCGCGCGCACCACCACCGTGTAGGTGTACTCGAGGGCCCTGTTTCGGTGGTCTCCCTGTGCCTCGGTGCGCTCGGGGTCGTTCACCATCGCGAAGAAGGCGCGCAGCGACGGATACGAGACGAACCGCACCTGGTCCCACTCGCGTCCGTCGCCCATGATCGTGCCCTCCACCTCGAACATCGCCACGGGCCCGCCGCCGTACTTCTGCACCAGTCGGCCGGCCTTCTCCTGGTACCTCGCCATTCCGTCCTCGAGCCCGCCGGGTGCGAACTTCATCATGTGGATCACGGTGACCGGGCCGTCCTCGTCGGTGGGTGCATGCTCGAGGGAGGACCAGGAGGAGGGGTCGGGGCGCATTCCCTCCGCAATCGCGAACGGTCGACAGCCGGTGATGATGGTGGACTCCATGCCGGCGTGCTTGTGCACCACCAGCTCCTGGAAGTCCGGGCGGGCCTGCATCTCCACGAACGAGCGCCGGGTGGGGTAGCGCACGACGCCGATGCGGTCCCACCTGGGCGGGTTCGGGTCGAGCTGCATCACCACGTCGCCGTAGAAGGGAACCTCCGCACCGATCGCATTCAGCACCGTTGTGGGCATGTAGAGGTCGTCGGCCTGCCGGCCGGTGAGACCGCGCGAGCCGTCCTCGTAGGCGGCCTCGGCGCGGTAGTGCATGAAGTTCACCATCCACACCGGGCCGTCGTCCTGCGGTGCGAGTCCGATGATGCGGCGGAAGTAATCCCGCCCAGGTGTGCCGAACGATGGGTGGTCCTGAGCCATGCGGGTGACCCCTTTCCGGGCGGGTGTGACGCGCCCCGGGAGATGTCTAGACGATGTCGCTGGCTGTGCGCGCAGCCAACCACTGCGCCTCCAGTTCGCCCATCGGGGTGGACGCCTGGGCGGCCGTCATGGGCCACAGTTCCTCGCTGATCCGGCGGAAGTTCCCCGCGCAGCCCAGCCGTCCGAGGATCGCGTACAGCCCCAGGTTGATGCGCTGGATGAACACGAAGCTGCGCGGCACGGTGGCGTACTGGGCGATCGACGACGTACGGTCGAACGTGTGCCGCACGATGGAGGTGGCATAGCCCGACGTCCACTCGATCCGTCTGGACTCCCGCACCGGCTCGTAGAAGTGGGCGAAGAAGTCGCCCGCGTCCTCTGTGCTGACGGGCGCGTCCTTCTGGAGCATCCCGGCTTCCTCCACGATGCGTCGGTACTCGGCCATGTCGCCGTCGAGCACCGCGGACCTCACCATGCTCTGGAACATCTCCATCTCGTCGGCGGTGAAATGCTTCACCAGTCCGAAGTCGAGGAACGTCACCCTGCCGCCGCCGTGGAAGACGTAGTTGCCCGGGTGCGGGTCCCCGTTGAACGCCCGGAACCGGTACAGGCTGCGGAACACGAAACGGAAGATGGCCTCGCCCGCCAGGTCGCGCTCCTCCTGGGTCCACCCCGTCACCTCGTCGAATGTGGCCCCGGTGACGAGTTCCGAGGTGAGCACACGGCGGGTGGAATAGGCGTCCACGACCTCGGGCACGTTCACGAACGGGTGGCCGCGGTAGAAGCCGGCGAAGAGACGCTGGTTGTCGGCCTCGCGGGTGTAGTCGAGCTCCTCACGGAGGCGGTCCTTGATCTCGGCGACCATCTCCTCCGGGTTCAGGCTGCGGAAGCCGAACGCGAGCAGCGCACCCAGCAGGTCGGCGGTGCGCAGGTCCGCATCGATAGCCTCCGCCACGCCGGGGTACTGCACCTTCACCGCCACCGCGCGCTCCGCGCCGGTCGACGGATCGAGGATGATCGCGCGGTGCACCTGGCCGATGGAGGCGGCGGCGATCGGCTCTTCGTCGAACTCGACGAAGAGGTCCTCCACCTCGCCGCCCAGTTCCTCGCGGATCACGCCGCGGACGAGGTCGTTGCTCATCGGCGGCGCCTGTGACTGCAGCTGTGACAGCGCCATGCGCAGAGGCTCGGGAAGACCGTCGTCGAGGTAGCTCGCCATCTGGCCGAGCTTCATCAGCGCGCCCTTCATGTTGCCGAGCTCGGCGGCGATCTGCCGGGCGGTGCGCATCTCGCGCTCGCGGGAGAGCTGCTCGCGCCGTTCCGCCCCGGCGAACACCTTGCGCGCCGAGGTCGCCGCATGGCCGAACCCGAGCCGTGCGCCGAGCCGGGCGAGACGGCTGTTGCGTCTCCAGGCACTGCGCAGTCTCACGGCGTGGGTCACCACAGAACGAACACGGGCGGCGACGCACCCATTCCCCGGCCTCCCCGCAACGGGTTGTGACCTGCGACGTACGGTGACCGGCGGTGGTCAGTTGCTGAGGGCGCCGGCGGACCGGCGGTCCACCTCGAGACATGCGCGCACGAGGGTGGGCACGAACTCGGCGGCGTTGGCCCACACGGAATCATGGTCGCCCTCGACCTCGTGCAGCGAGGCCCCGGGGATCAGATTCGCGAGGTGCAGTTGGCGCTTCGTGCGCACCACGCGGTCGGCGGTGTTCACCACGACGGCGACGGGCACGTCGATCGACCCCAGCCACCCGCGCGCGTCGTAGCGGCCGAGGGCGGCACCCGCCTCGAGCACGTGGCGCCACTCGTGGCTCGCGACCTGCTGCACCGCCCATGGCTCCCACACCATGGTCTTGCGCGACACGAACAGCTGGTCGCTGATCCAGTCGCGCACCGGTTTCGGCGTGGCACGCGCGGCACCCGCGATGGCGCTGAGCAGCGCGAACCTGCGCCGCTCCACCGCCGAGTTCGCGAAGTATCCGGAGGTGGCGGCAAGAACCATCCCGCGCACCCTGTGCTCGTGGCGCTTCCACATCAACTGTGCGATCGTGCCGCCCATCGAGTAACCCACGGGGATGAAGGTGGGAATGCCGAGCACGTCGGCAAGTGCCGCGACGTCGTCGGCGCAGTCGGACAGCCGGAACGGACGCGACGAGCGGATGCCGCGGCCGTGGCCACGGTGGTCGAGTGCGACCACCCGGAAGTGCTCGCCGAGCGCGGCGTAGCAGGGGAAGAAGTTGAGGTCGGCCGTGGCGGTCCAGCCGTGCAGGAGGATCACCACCGGTGCGCCGGGCGGGCCGGGCAGCTCGCGCACGAACGTGGTGCCGCGCCCGGGGAGTTCGACCGGCCGTCCGGGGGGCAGCGGGGGAACGGGGTGATCGGTCAGTGTCCCACCTTCACCACTGTGACGGCGACCGTGTTCCCGTTCTCGAGCGTGACCGACACGTCGGCCCCCTCCTTCGCACCGAGCAACGCGGAGCCGATGGGGGATGCGGGCGACATGATCTCGAGCCCGTCGCGCTTCTCCTCGATGTGCCCGATCAGGTAGGTCTCGGCGTCCTCCGGGCGGTCGCCCTTGAACAGCACAGTCACCACGGACAGCACCCCCACCTCGCCGGCGGGAGGTGCGGGCGCGATCTCGGAGTTCTCGAGGATGCCCTGCACGAGGTTCTTGCGGTCGTTCAGCATTCCGTACTCGTCCTTGGCGGCGTGGTAGTCGCCGTTCTCGGAGAGGTCGCCCATCTCGCGGGCACGGCCGATCTTGTCGGCAACGGCGGGGAGGACGGTGTGCTCCAGCTCGGCGATTTCGGCCTCGAGCCTGGCGTACGTCTCCCTGGAGAGCAGGTGTTTCGCCATGAGGAGGAGGCTATCGGCGGCTCGTACGATGGTTCCCCATGGCTCACCGCATCGCACTCATCGGGGGGGACGGCATCGGACCCGAGGTCACGGCCGAGGCCGTGAAGGTGGTTCGCGCCGCCGGAGTGGCACTCGACACCGTCGACTTCGACCTCGGCGGGGCGCGCTACCTGCGCGATGGCGAGATCCTCTCCGACTCCGTGCTCGACGAGCTGCGCCGTTTCGATGCGATCCTGCTCGGTGCCGTCGGCACGCCCGAGGTGCCGCCCGGTGTCATCGAGCGTGGGCTGCTGCTCAGGATGCGCTTCGAGCTCGACCTGTACGTGAACCAGCGCCCGTTCGTGGGCACCGCACCGGGCCACCAGACGGCGCACGACTTCGTGGTGATCCGCGAGAACACAGAGGGCCCGTACGTGGGCGAGGGCGGCGTGCTGCGGCGCGGCACCGCGCACGAAGTGGCAACCCAGGGCAGCGTGAACACGCGCATGGGCGTGGAACGCTGCATCCGTTATGCATTCGAGCTCGCGAGCTCGCGGGAGCGCAGGCACGTCACGCTCGTGCACAAGACCAACGTGCTCACCTTCGCCGGCGACCTCTGGCAGCGCACGTTCGATGCAGTTGCTGCCGAGTATCCCTCCGTCGGCACCGCCTACAACCACGTCGACGCCGCGTGCATCTACTTCGTGCAGGACCCGCACCGCTACGACGTGATCGTCACGGACAACCTGTTCGGCGACATCCTCACCGACCTCGGCGGCGCCGTCAGCGGCGGCATCGGGCTCGCCTCGTCGGCCAACCTGAACCCCGCGCGCACCGGCCCGTCCATGTTCGAACCCGTGCACGGCTCGGCGCCCGACATCGTGGGCACCGGGAAGGCGAACCCCGTCGCGGCGATCCTCTCTGCCGCGCTGATGCTCGACTTCCTCGGTGAGAACGC
>JBEGQL010000050.1:0-13470 GCA_041181005.1 Actinomycetota bacterium | reverse complement strand
CGTCAGCGCGGCCTCCGATGATCTCGTCTCGCTGCTCGCCCGCGTACTCGGGATGGACGGTGGTATCGGCACCCGCTACGCGGTCGATGCATCGGGTCGCTACACCGGTGAGCTCGACGGTCCCTTCGTCTACGGAGAGGGCAAAGTCGAGGCGATCGCCGGTGTCTCGGAGTTGCTCCATCTCGATCTTTCAGAGTCCTGGGCCTACTCGGACTCGTCGAGCGATCTGCCGATGCTCCGCGCGGTCGGCAATCCGGTTGCGGTCAATCCGGACTCGCGGCTCGCCAAGGTCGCGAAGGAGGAGGGTTGGAGGGTCATGCGATTCGAGCGTCTCGGCAGGCGCCTTGCGATCGTCGGTGGAGCGGTTGCGGCAGGGGTTGCCGGCGGCGTCGGCCAGCATCTTGCCAACCGCCAGACCGAGCGGGAGCTGAAGGCCCATCAGAAGATGAAGAAGGTCAAGTACGGCAAGCCTCGCCGGGGCCTGCTGCACAGGCAGCGCCGAGGCACCCTGCGCCAGCGACTGCGTGATCGATTGCCTCGATGAGTAGCGGACCCGGCTCTTGCGTACATCGCGGCCGTTGCGCCTAGACTTTTCACCGATGGCCACCTCACCGGGTTCACGTCGCCGCGCCCATCAGTGGCGCGAAGAGGTCTATGACGAACAGGACGAGCGCGAAGCGCTCTTCGAGTCGATCTCGGCACAGCCGGTCGAGCCGCTCTACACCGAGGAGGATCTCGACACAGTTGATCGAGAGGAAAACCTCGGCCTACCGGGCGAGTTTCCGTTCACCAGAGGCATCTACCCCTCGATGTACCGGGGAGGCTCTGGACGATGCGCCAGTTCGCGGGCTTCGGCACGGCGGAGGAGACCAACGAGAGGTTCCGATATCTGCTCGATCAGGGACAGACCGGTCTCTCGACCGCCTTCGACATGCCGACCCTGATGGGACTCGACTCCGACCATGGCCGGAGCCTCGGTGAGGTCGGGGTGGAGGGGGTTGCGATCGACACCCTCGATGACATGCAGGAACTCTTCAAGGGAATTCCCCTCGACCGGGTCACGACCTCGATGACGATCAACGCTCCGGCGGCGATCCTTCTCGCCTTCTACGTCTGCACTGCCGCGGAACAAGGGGTACCTGCCGACAAGCTCGGAGGCACGATCCAGACCGACATCCTCAAGGAGTACATCGCTCAGAAGGAGTGGTGCTTCCCGATCAATCCCGCGCTGCGCCTGGTCGATGACATGGTCGAGTGGTGTACCGCCGAGATGCCCCGCTGGCACCCGATCTCTATCTCCGGCTACCACATCAGGGAGGCAGGCTCGACCGCTCAGCAGGAGCTCGCCTTCACCTTGAAGAATGGCTTCACCTACGTAGAACGTGCGATAGAGCGGGGGCTGGACGTGGACGACTTCGCTCCGCGACTCTCCTTCTTCTTCAACGCGCACATCGACTTCTTCGAGGAGATCGCGAAGTACAGGGCGGCGCGGAGGCTGTGGGCGCGGTGGATGCGCGACCGGTACGGCGCCCGCGACGAACGATCGATGCAGATGCGTTTCCATGCCCAGACCGCCGGCGTGTCGCTCACCGCGCAGCAGCCCGAGGTGAACATCGTGCGGACCGCCGTCGAGGCGCTGGCGGCAGTGATGGGCGGGGCGCAGTCCCTGCACACGAACTCGATGGACGAGGCCCTCGCGCTGCCGACGGAGAAGGCGGCACGCATCGCGCTGCGCACCCAGCAGGTGATCGCGCACGAGACCAACGTGGCGCACGTGGCGGACCCGCTCGGCGGGTCGTGGTTCGTGGAGGACCTCACCGACCGGATGGAGGCCGAGGCGGAGTCGGTCCTCGCCCACGTGGACGTTCTCGGGTCGGGGAGCATGCTCGAGGGCTGCATCGCGGGCATCGAGGAGAACTGGTTCCAGGGGCGCATCGCCGACAGCGCGTACGAACTGGAACGGGCGTTCAATGCGGGTGAGCGCACCGTCGTGGGAGTGAACCGCTTCACTGACGGTGACGACGGGGGCATCGACATCCTGCGCATCAGCCGCGAGCAGGAGGCACGCCAGCGCGAGCGCCTGTCCTCCGTCCGCCGGGCGCGCAGTGACGATGCGGTGCGCGACGCGCGGGAACGCCTCGCGCGCGAGGCGGCAGACCCGTCCGCCAACCTGATGCCGGCTCTCATCGGTGCGTCGCGTGCGATGGTGACCCTCGGCGAGATGATGTCGACCCTCGGCGGCGTGTTCGGCCGGCATGTCGAGGTGCCGACCATCTGATGGGAGACGGCAGCGACAACGGTGCACCGGCGCGGGTGCTGGTGGCGAAAGTCGGACTCGACGGCCACGACCGCGGAGTGAAGGTGGTCGCCCGCACCCTCCGAGACGCCGGCATGGAGGTGATCTACACGGGGCTCTTCCAGACTCCCGAGACGGTCGCTGCTGCGGCAATCGACGAGGACGTCGACGTGGTGGGTCTGTCCATGCTGTCGGGTGCGCACATGACCCTCGCCCCGCTCGTGGTGGAGGCCCTGCGTGCCCGCGGCAGCAGCGTGCCCGTGGTGGTCGGCGGCATCATCCCCGATGCCGACGTGGAGGAACTCACCGGCGCCGGTGTTGCGCGTGTGCTCGGGCCGGGTGCGTCGGCGGAGGATGTCGTGGCTGCGGTGAGGTCGGTTCTCGACGACTGAGCGTCAACCGTCCACACGGAACGTGACGGGCCGGGCTGAGAGGCCGGTGGAGGGGTCGGTTCCGCCCGTCACGCGGTCGACTGCGAGCGTCCACACGCCCGATGCATCGATGCCCGACGGCGCGGGCAGCGTGAACTGCTCGGTGGCACGGCTGTAGAGGACGTCCGCGAGGAGAGTGCCGTCGGAGCCGAGGACGGCGGCGTCGCACGCACCCGGCACGGTTGACATCGTCTCGGTCTCCGACGACATGGTGACGGTGCCGAGCAGGACGGGGTCGGAACCCTGCGCCCGGATCGACACCGCATACGTTGCGGTGACCGCCCTCACGTTCTTGCCCGCGACCCACACGTCCCGCGCCTCGGCACAGTTGCGTCGCCACGCCTGTTCGTCGGCGGGTGCGCCGGGTGTCGAGGGATCGCGACCGAAGTCGTGCGAGCCGGGCACGCTGTCGCGCACGACGAGCAGTGCGGAGCCGTCATCGTTGATGTCGACCGACAGTGTGACCGACCCTGCGGCCCCGAATGTGTACGTTGCGGTGGACGCCCCCTGCACCGCGAGCCGTGGGCCGTCATCGGTGCGGATCGCACCGGCGCCGAGCACACCGACCGTGAGCGCGCACAGCGACGTGAACGCCATGTAGCCGGGCATGAGCCGCGCGTACCGTGAGGCGACGGCGGCACGGCGCTCGTCACCGAGTGCGCGCGCGACCGAGGCGGCCTCGCGCGCGGCCGACCTGCTGCGCAGCGGTCGGCGCCACCAGTGCGCGCGAACCTCGCCGAGCACGGCGTCGATCCACTCAAGCCTCCGTGAGCGGCGGTCGGCCACCGGGTCGAGCGGGGTGTCGGTGAGGGTGATGTGGATGTCGCCCTCGTCCAGCGCGAAGGTGACGTTGGTGCCGAGCCCGTGGTGGCCCGCATGCACGCGCCCGAGAGCGAGAAGGTCCCCGGTTGCGGCGTCGGACACGCGCACCCACTCGTGCGATGACCTCATCGGAACGTCGATCATCAGAACGGAGTCACTCGACGACACGCGTATCTCGCCCGACGGGGTGGGCACGAGCACTGTCCCGCCGTCGCCCACGTACGGGATGCCCGGCTCGCGGATCGTGCGGGTCGCGGGCAACGGCTCGCTCTCCGTGGGGCGGCCGACCGTGGCGAGCTGGCGCGCCGAAGGCGGGGGCACGAGGTCATCCACGTCGACGCCGAGTTCGTCGGCGAGCATGCGGCGCACCTCGCCCGGCACGTTCGCCGCCGCGTCGTCGGCAACGAGGCACTCGGCCACGGAACCCGAATCGTCGCGTGACACCCACACACCGGGGGACTCCTCGGAGAACGGGGTCACCGGCGTGCGTGCGGTGTCGAACACGTGCCAGCGACCCGTGGCGGTGTCATACCTGCGTTCCGTGCTCATCGTCCGTTCCTGTTGCTCATGGCGTGCGGCCCGTCACGTGGCGTGCCGCCGATTCCAGCAACTCAACGGCGCACCTGCCGCATCGTGACTTGCGCTGGTTCTGGGCCGTCTCTGAGCGTCCGAGGTCCCCCTCCACGTTCAGGAGCGCGGTGTGGAGGAGCCTGTCCAGCCAAGTCCGTCCGTTCCCGTCCACGGGTCTGCCGCTCAGGGCAATGTGCACCACCTCGAGCGCCATGGCGGCCGCAACCTCACGGTTGCAGCCCGGGCAGGTGAACCCCGCCACGGCGAGCTCGCCCACCTTCCTCAGGAGCGCCTCCATCACCTCCGGCCCGTCGACGAGACCGAGGACGGTCGGTTGGCTCGTCTCCTCGGGGAGGTTCTCGAGCGCCACGCCGGGGGATTCCGCGCGTCTGTTCGCGGTGCGGCGACGGTCGCGGCACACGTTGTCGAGCACGCGCATCGCGTACCGCGCGGCGTGCGACTCCTCGGTCATCGACGGGTGGGGTTCGGTGCGCCGGCCCATCGCGTCGGATACACGCAGGTACGCCTCGGCCACCACGTCGTCGGCCTCGTTTCCTATGCCGGCGCGCCTCGCGAAGATGCCCGCGTGCCGCCTGGCCTCGTCGGTGCCCAGCCACAGCTGGATCATCCTCAGTTGGTCCGCGACAGTGGGCGTCACGAGGGGAGGAGAGTCGCGGCGTCGGCCCAGTAGGCGTGGGTGCCCGAGCAGATCCGCTCCGGCAGCCGCACCCGCGCGATGGGTCCGTCGGCGGGGTTCTGTGCATCGAGGACGACGCAGTGGCTCTCGTCGTTCACGATGTCGCTCGTGTACGTGAGCAGGTACCCGTCGTCCTCCGAGGAGGCGCGCGGCCGCGGCGCGAACACGGTCTCGCTGCAGTACGTGCCCTCGGGGAAACGGTATGTCTCCATCGCGCCGGTCGTGACGTCGTGCTTGATGACTCCCTCGAAGGTGAACCAGCCCTCGGTGGGGAGAGCCGAGTACGTCCACCGGTACGGCCGGCCCGCGACCGAGTTGTTGATCATGCCGAACTCGGTGATGACGTCGGAGAGCGGGCCCTCGGCCGTCTCGCCCGTGCGCATGTTCATCCGCCAGCGCCAGGGCACCGACTGCATCGCGTACAGGTCGAGGTAACGGAACAGGCGCTGGTCCACGGTGGCACCGGGCGGCAGCGACGGCGCCGGGTCGCGCTGGAAGTAGCCGTCAACCACCACCCAGTCACCCTCCTCGTGGGCGTTGATCCAGTGGAGAACGAACGTGGGGTCGAACTCGAACCACTTGATGTCGCTGCCGCGGCCGTGGCGCGGGATCACGCCGAGGCGCATCGGCAGCTCGGGGTAGAAGCGGTTCGCGTACACGCCGCGGGGGAGCAGCTCTGGGTCCCAGAACAGCGGGCAGTCGTTCAGCACCGCGTAGTTCTGCGTGAAGCACATGTCGTGGGGGAGGCGCGGGCCCGGCAGCTCGATCGGCTCGTAGGTGACGAGCCTTCCCTCCGCGTCCACCACGCCGTAGTTCATGTACGGCTGTCTCGTGGAGTAGTTGAAGAAGAACAGCTCGCCCGTGGACTCGTCCACTTTCGTGTGTGCCGACACTCCCTCCGCCGGGAACCGCCCGTTCCATGACTCGCGGCCCATGTCGGCGAGCGTCACCGGGTCGAGACGGTAGAGGTCGCCGCACTGGTAGAAGCTCGTGAGCGCGATTCCCCTGTGCACCACCACATCGGTGGACGATGCATCCTTCATGCGGCCGCGAGCGCCCCAGCCGTCCTCGCGCAGTGCCTTCGCGGGGGACTCCGCGAGACCCGACCACAGCGCCACACCCGCCTCCGCCTCGGCGGCGAGGGCATCGGTGCGCACGAAACGGTTGCGGTACTCCACGTGACCCTCGCGGAAGGAGGCGGAGTGGATCATCCCGTCGCCGTCGAAGGGGTGGTAGCGCTCGCGGTTCGGCACGAGCGGGTTCTCGCAGTTGCGCAGGTACACGCCGTTCAGGTCGGACGGCAGTTCGCCCTCCACCACGGGGTCGGTGTCGGTCCACTCGCGGTTCTGCGGGCGCCACGCGCCGCTGCGGTACGGGTGGGTGTCGCCGTCGGGCAGGAACGACCGGAACTCGTTCTCGAGGCGCGCTGCCATGGCGCCGAGACTAGGTCACCGCGCGTGGAGGCGTCACCAGCGGATCTCGAACCAGCGCCGCATCTCTCCGCCGGCGCGCACCACGTGCGGGGTGTCGTTCACCCCGTTCGGGGGCCCGCTCTGGGGCTCCACGCAGATGCCGTGCCCCATCCCGTCGAACACGACCCAGTGGGAGCAGTCGGAGTGGAGGCTGGTGCGCACCCCGCCCACGGTGACCACCGGGTCGGTGACGGGGTCGGTGAAGCAGTCATCAACATCCTCCGTGCGAGGGCGGATGAGCCGGCCGGTGGGGAGGTGGTCGTCGCCCCGTTCGTACATCGCGCCGAACTCGAACGATGCGGTGCACGGCCTCGGGAACCACGGGTGCCAGCCGATCATCATCGGCTGTTCCTCACGTGCGAACACGCTCATGTCCATCCTCAGTTTCCATCCGTGCAGCGACACGGTGTGGAAGAGCACCGCCCTCCAGGGCCACGGCGGGGCGAGTTCGGTCACCATCACCACCGCCGAGTCCGTCTTCTCGTGGACGCGCCATTCCTTCGAGTGAACGAACCCGTGCATCGCGTGGGGCGGGGCATTGAGTTCGAACTGTGCACCGGTTCCACGGAAGAAGACGCGGCCGTTCCGAACGCGCCCGGCGAACGGCACCATCGGGTAGATGCCCCACAGGAACGTGCCGTTGCCGTCGGCCGGCCCGCACACGAGTTCCTCGCCGCGCACGGAGAGGGACGCCACGCGACCACCGGCCGCCGTGTCGATGGTGGCGACCGAGTCACCCGACAGCAGCCGGAGGACGGTCATGTCCGTGCCCCGTTCATGACGATGACGATAGGTGCGCCGCGGCGGGGGACCGGGCCACGCTGCACCTGGATAGCGTTCATCACCGTGCGCGGCCTCGGGACCCTCATCAACACGGCCACCGTCATCGCAGGCGGTGGCGTCGGGGTTCTCGTCGGGCACCGCATCCCGGAGGCGGTGCGAACGGTGGTGGTGCAGGTCATCGGGATGGTCACGCTCGTGATGGGCGTCGACTACGTCCTGCGCTCCCACAACCTCGTGTTCCCCCTCGTCGGCACGGTCATGGGTGCGGTGGTCGGCGAGCTCCTGCGCGTGGAGCGCGGCCTCGAGCGTCTCGGTGCGTGGCTGCGCAACCGGTTCGCGAGGGGAGGCGAGGAGTCCCGTTTCGTCACCGGCTTCGTGACCGCCACGCTGCTCTTCTGCATCGGGCCGATGACGATTCTCGGCGCGATCGAGGACGCGAGCGGGGCCACGCCGCAGCTCTACATCATCAAGGGGACTCTCGACGGTTTCATGACGGTGGTGTTCGCCGCGACGTACGGCATCGGCGCGGCGTTCAGCGCGGTGGGAGTTTTCGTGGTGCAGGGCCTCCTCACGTTGTTCGGAACCGGTCTCGACTCGGTGCTCACCGACCGCATGCGCACCGAGATGTTCGCCGCGGGCGGCCTCACCGTGCTCGCCATCGGCCTGAACCTCCTCGAGATCAAGCGGATCCGCCTCGGCTCGCTCCTGCCGGCCCTCGTCATCACCCCCGTGCTGGTGGCACTCTTCGCCGTCTGAACGTCTGCGCCGGCGCGCTCCGGGCCGGGTCCTGTGTCCCCCGTTCCACCCCGGCACTAGATTTTCCCCGTGCTGTCCAGTTTTCGGCGTCCCCGCAACGGTGTGCGCGCCATCATCACGGCCGTCGCGGTGCTGTCGTCCGTGCTCGTGGTGATCTCGGTCTCGCCGGTCTCTGCGTCGACATCGCGCTGGCTCGTGATGCGCGAGGACGGCTCGTCATACCTCACGGAGCTCACCGTCACCGAGGCTGATGCCCTGCGCGCCCGTGCCGGCATCCGTCACGTGGAGCCCGATGCTCCGGTCGATCTCGGCGACGGTTCTCTCTCCACGGCCGACTCCGTGCAGGGTCTCGAGGCACCCGAGGGTATGCAGGCGGGCGACACCGTTGCCGGAAGGTTCATCGTGGAGTTTCGCTCCGCGTCTGCCGCTCGCGTCGCGTCGCGCAACGTGGGTGACGGTCTCGTCGCGTCCTTCGGGAGCGCCATCCAGGGATTCGTCGCCGACCTCACCCCGGCCGAGTACGAATCGCTCGCCTCCGACCCGAACGTGATCGGCATCGAGCCCGACCGCGTGGTTGACCTCGACATCGACCAGTCCGGCCCCTCATGGGGTCTCGACCGCATCGACCAGCGTTCGCTGCCGCTCAACTCCACCTACTCGTACACGGGCGACGGCACCGGGGTCACCGCCTACGTGATCGACACCGGCATCTACTCCGGGCACCAGCAGCTGGCCGGCCGCGTCCGTTCCGGTTTCACCACCATCACCGATGGCCGCGGCACCGAGGACTGCAACGGTCACGGCACCCACGTGTCGGGCACCATCGGCGGAACCCTGCACGGCGTCGCGAAGAAGGTAAGCCTCGTTGCGGTGCGCGTGTTCGGGTGCTCGGGCGGCGCGACCACTTCCTCCATCATCTCGGCGATCGACTGGGTGGTGCGCGACCACCAGGCGGGCGTGCCCGCCGTGGCCAACATGTCGCTCGGCGGCACGGCAACGTCCGCCATGAACAACGCGGTCGCGAGCGGCGTTCGCGACGGGATCACCTTCGCGGTCGCGGCCGGCAACGAGGCCACGAACGCGTGCACGAAGTCGCCCGCGAGCGAGCCCACCGCGATCACCGTGGGTGCCACCGCGTCGAACGACATGCGTGCGTCGTTCTCCAACTGGGGCCAGTGCGTCGACATGTTCGCACCGGGTCAGTCGATCACCTCGGCCTGGTGGACCTCGCCCGCTGCACTGAACACGATCTCGGGCACGTCGATGGCCACTCCGCACGTCGCGGGAGTCGCCGCGCTGTACCTGCAGCAGAACCCCGCGGCCACACCCGCGGCCGTGCAATCCGCGCTGGTTCTCGCCGCATCGCCGAACGTGGTGGGTGACCCCGGCACCGGCAGCCCCAACCGCCTGGTGTACATGGCGTCCTTCGCACCCGCGCCGCCCGCCGCACCATCGTCCCCCGGCCAGCCCGTGACGGTCGCCGGCAACACCTCGGCGCAGCTCACGTGGCCCGCCCCCACGTTCGACGGCGGGGCCGCTATCACCGACTACGTGGTGGAGTACGCACCTCTCTCGAACGGCACGGTCCTCGAATGGAACGAGTTCGCCGACGGTGTCGGGACCGTGCGTTCGGCCACCGTCACCGGGCTCACGAACTTCGTGCAGTACGCCTTCATGGTGTCGGCGGTGAACAGTGCCGGCAAGGGCAACCCGTCGCCCGTCGCATTCGCCACGCCGAGCCCTCCGGGCGTGCCGCTCGCACCGCGCTCGTTGATCGCATACTCCGGTCGCGCATCGGCAAGTCTCTACTGGACGGCGCCGTTGACATCCGGTACCACGGCCCCCGTCACCGATTACGTGGTGGAGTACCGCACGCCCGGCGGCCAGTGGACCGTCTACGCCGACGGTCTCTCCTCCGCACGGTCCGCGCTCGTCACCGGGCTCACCGGGAACGTGGCCCACACGTTCCGCGTGTCGGCGTCGAACAGCGCGGGCACGGGTCTCCCCAGCAACGAATCAACCGTCACGCCAACGTCGTTCACGGCTCCCACCGCGCCCAGGTACCTGTCTGCCTCGGCCCGCCTCCTCGGTGCCTACGTCGCGTGGTCGGCACCGATCGACAACGGCGGGGGCGCCCTCACGGGGTACCTGGTCGACTGGTCCACCGATGGCGGCGTCACGTGGTCGTCTGCCGTGCGGGTGGAGCCCACCGTGCGTGCCGTGCCACTCGCAGGGCTCGCGGGCGGAGTCGCTCACACGGTGCGTGTGCGCGCCGTGAGCGAGTTCGGAGCGGGCGAGTCGGCATCCATCACCGTCACACCCACGCTGCCCACCGTGCCGGGGTCACCCACGGTGTCGTATCTCTCCGCGGGGTACAACACGATCGGGGTGTCCTGGCGGCCGCCTGTCTCCGACGGAGGGTCGCCGGTCACCGGCTACGTGGTGGAACACTCCACCAACAACGCCACGTGGACGAGGGTCACGGCCCCGGCGAACCTGCGTTACCTCGACCTGACCGGGCTCGCGGGTGGAGTTGCTCACACGGTGCGTGTGCGCGCCGTGAACACAGTGGGGGAGAGTGCAGCCTCCGGCGGACAGACGATCACACCCCTTGCGATCACCGCACCAGCACCGCCCCGGTTCGTCACCGCCTCCCTGAGCGGCAACACAGCCGTGATCACCTGGAACTCGCCCGTCTCCACGAATGGTTCGCCGCTCACCGGGTACGAGGTGTGGCAGTCGAGTGACGGTGCCAACTTCTCGAAGATCGCCGACACAGGCACGGTCGTGCGGTACCACTACGCGCGCAACCTTGCGAACGACACCACCTACACCTTCCATGTGAGGGCACGGAACGCGATCGGCGCGAGTTCTCCATCCTCGGCGGTCTCGGTGACTCCGCGCGTCACGGGCGTGCCGTCGGCACCGTCGGGTCTCACGGCAACCGTCGACGGCAGCGCAGTGAACCTGCGTTGGACCGCGAGCACTGCGTCGGCTTCCGCGCCGGTCTCGGACTACATCGTGGAGTACGCACAGGGCAGCGGGTCGTTCGTTGTGTGGAACGACGGCGCGAGCACCGGCACCACCGCACGCGTCACGGGGCTCGCTTCCGACGTGCAGGTGGCGTTCCGCGTGAAGGCCCGGAACCGCATCGGAGACAGCGCGTGGTCGGGCACCGTCACCGCGACTCCGCGTTACAACCTCACTGTCCCCTCTGAGCCGCTGAATGTCACGGCACTCGCCGGCGACGGTCGTGTCGGCGTGTCGTGGAGCGACCCCGTCTCCGACGGCGGGGCAGACATCACGACATTCACCGCCACCGCACGCTCGGGCGGTGCCACCGTCGGCACGTGCACGTCCGCCGGGTTCTCGTGCGTGATCTCGTCGCTGTCGAACGGTGTGGAGGTGTCGGTCGCCGTTGCCGCCGTCAACTCAGTCGGCGCGGGGCCGGAATCCGAGTCCGTGCGGGTGACTCCCGCATCGGGCGCCCTGCCGCCCGTGGCCGCGATGTCGTGGGGCCTCGACCGCATCGACCAGCGCAACCTTCCGCTCGACAGCCAGCTCACCCGTCCCGGCAACGGGATCGGGGTCACCGCATACATCATCGACACCGGCATCAACCCCACCCACCAGGAGTTCACCGGGCGCACCATCAGCGGTTACAGCGCGATCGCCGACGGGCGCGGCACCACGGACTGCAACGGCCACGGAACCCATGTCGCGGGCACCGTTGGCGGTTCCACCTACGGCGTGGCGAACGGTGTCACGCTCGTGCCGGTGAGGGTGCTCGACTGCGCAGGCTCGGGATGGACGAGCGGCGTGGTCGCCGGAATCGACTGGATGATCACCCATCACCAGGCGGGTGTGCCGGCCGTCGCCAACCTCTCGCTCGGCGGCGGGTACAGCGCGATCATGAACGACGCAGTCACGAGGGCGGTGGCCGACGGAATCACCGTGGTGGTCGCGGCGGGCAACTCGAACGAGGATGCGTGCCTGTCGTCGCCGGCTTCGGCCCCGTCCGTCATCACTGTGGCGGCCTCCACGATCACCGACTACAAGGCCGCGTACTCGAACTACGGCAGCTGCATCGACATCTTCGCGCCCGGCTCATCGATCACGTCGGCGTGGTGGGACTCGAACACCTCCACGAAGACGATCAGCGGCACGTCGATGGCAAGCCCGCACGTTGCAGGTGCCGCGGCCGTGGTGCTCGGCTCGTCCCGGTCGCTCACGCCCGCACAGGTGTCCGACCGTCTCCGTGCGGATGCGACGCCGTCCAAGCTCACGGGTGTCGACCCCACCACGGCAAACCTCCTCCTCTATCTGGCGGGCACCGCGTCGTCGCCGTTGACGGTGTTCGACGGGGGCGGGGAACGACTACGTGCGGCCCGCACGCAGGCAGTCGACGAACTGACCTCCGCGGTGCCCGCACCCGCCGATGAGCCTGCAGTGTCACCTCCCGCGTCCGGGACGCCATCGGGCACGGCACCGACCACGGGAACGCCTGCTGCAGCACCCGCGCCTGTTGCATCCCCAGCACCCCCGCAGGTCGGGGCATCCGCTGCATCCGGACCGCGCATCACCAAGGTGGTCCGGCGGGGCGGCACATGGAGGGTCACGGTGGCTGCTCCCGCCGGTCGCCCGGTGGTGCTGCGCATGAACGGGCGCGTCGTCGCCACGGGGAGAAAGACGGTGTTCGTCGTCCCTGCGGGTCGCACGAGGTCAGCCCGCTTCTCTGTCTCCTAGGGTTCTGCGCGTGCCCACAGCCGCGCGGCCCCTCTCCTTTGTTGTTGTTGCGGCCCTGGCTGGGGCGGCGTGCGGCGGGGCCGGGAACGTCGGCACCGGGAAGTCCGTCCCCGTCGGTTCGACCGCGGCCGTGGGCACCGTCGCCCCGACGGGATCGGGAATCAACTGGACGCCGTGTGGGCAGGTGCAGTGCGGGGCACTCGACGTGCCCGCATCGCACACGGACCCCGCAGGCCCGAGTCTGCGCATCGCGCTGTACCGCCGCGCGGCAACTGTCGGTGCCTCGCAGGGCATGTTGCTCCTTCTGCCGTCGTTCGACGGGCCGTCGGCACGGCAGCTGGCCGAGCAGGCAACGGTGATGGTCGGGCCCGCCGCACGGAGCTTCGATGTCGTGGCCGTGTCGCCGCGCGGGTTCTTCGATTCGTCGGCGCTTCCGTGCGGTGTGCAGACGCAGTGGATGGCGGATGCCGGCCGGGCCGCGGAGATCGCTGCCGCATGCGTGCTCGACCACGGAGACACCGCAACGTCACTCGGTCTGCTCGACTCCGCCGACGACGTGGAGCGAGTGGTCGGCGCGCTCGGTGCGCGCAGAGTGAAGGCAGTCGGCTGGGGGAGGGGCGCCACGATCCTCGCCACGTGGAAGATGCGGAACCCCGCCTCGTCGTCGTTCGTGGTGCTGGATTCCCCCGATGACCCGGGCATCGCACCGTCCCGTGTCGCATCCCTGAACCGCACCGCGGAGGACGCCGCGCTCGCCGCAACACTGATGTGGTGCACCTCGCACATCTCGTGCCCGCTCGTGGAGAACGCGGCGAAGCGGGTGGGTTTCGTGCTCGAGGACATCGAGGCAGGCGCCGCCGGCGCGGTGACGGTGTCGCAGTTCCGGCTCGCGTTCAC
>JBEGQL010000049.1:0-17797 GCA_041181005.1 Actinomycetota bacterium | reverse complement strand
TCTGCACCGGAAGGGTCACGCTCACACCATACCGAACCGTGCGTCCGTGGCTCCCGTACGCTGGCACGGTGAGCGCACCGCACGTGGTCTCGATCGAGAAGCTCGTCGCGGGCGGCGACGGTCTCGCCCGCATGGACGACGGCCGTGTGGTGTTCGTGCCCGGCGTGCTGTCCGGCGAGAAGGTGGAGTTCGAGCTCGTCTCCACCACGAACGACTTCGGTCGCGGTCGGCTGCTGCGCGTGCTCGACGAATCCCCCCGCCGCCGCGTGCCGCCGTGCCCGCACGTCGCGGACGGCTGCGGCGGGTGCGACTGGCAGCACCTCGAGCCTGTCGCCCAGCACGAGGCGAAGTTGGCTGTGGTGCGCGAGTCGTTCATCCGCACCGCCCGCATGCAGGTGGAACCGCGGCTGCGCGTCCTCGACCCCGCCGCCCGGCGTTCCACCGTGCGCATGGTGGCCGACCACAACGGAGTTCTCGGGTTCCGCGAAGGGGAGTCGAACGAGACGGTTCGCGTGGGCTCGTGCATGGTCGCCGAGCAGATGGTGAACGACATCCTCGCCGCGCCGTTGCTGGAGGGTGCAGGTGAGGTCACCATCCGCGTGTCACCGCGCACCGGTGAGCGCGGTGTGTGGTGCCACGAGGGCGAGATGGTGCGCGGACTGGATGAGTCCATCGCGCGCGGTGCGCGTGGTGTGGTGCACATGGAGGCGGCCGGGCAGCGCTACAGGGTGTCGATGGGTTCGTTCTTCCAGTCGTCCGAGGCCGCCGCCGACCTCCTGGTCGACGTGGTGACGCGACGCCTGAACGGTCTCGAGCTCGGTGACGGCGGGGTTCTCGTGGATGCCTACGGGGGAGTGGGTCTCTTCTCCCGGGCGCTCTCGCAACGCTTCGACGAGATCGTGCTCGTTGAAGCGAACCCGCAGGCGTGCCGAGATGCCATCTCGAACCTCGAGGACTGTGCCGCGGTCATCAACCAGTCGAACATGGAGCACTGGGACCCGTGCGAGGCGCGAGTGGTGCTGGCAGACCCGGCACGACAGGGTCTCGGCAGGGGCGGGGCGGCTGCCGTGGTTGCGACCGATGCAGAGGTCGTCATTCTCGTGAGCTGCGACCCCGTGGCCGGCGCGCGCGACGTGCGCATGCTGGTGGACGCCGGCTACACGCTGGGGGAAGTGGAGGTGCTCGACATCTTCCCCGAGACGCACCACGTGGAAGTCGTGAGCGTACTCACCCGTTCACCGGGTTGATGCGCGTTTCTTGCGTCTCTTCCACGAACCAAGCCGGTCTCGAAACAGATAAAACAGCAACAATGCGATGACCGTCAGTGCACCGAGGATGAATCCGTCGACGAAGGCGCTCGGATTCGGGTTGGCAGAAGGCACCAATTCGGCGCCGACATGAATCACTGACCAACTCACACAAGTCTCCCCATGAGCCGCAGATGCCTGACTGTTGGTGCGCCCTCTGGGGATCGAACCCAGGACCTGCGGATTAAGAGTCCGTTGCTCTACCAGCTGAGCTAAAGGCGCGTGTATGTCGGTTGCCCATCATAGGCGGTGGGGTCGAACGGCCACGGTGCCGTCAGTGCCGCGGGCACCGGAGGAACCGGCACCCGCGACACGACTGCTGGGGTGAGTGAGGGGACTTGAACCCCCGGCCTTCAGGGCCACAACCTGACGCTCTAACCAGGCTGAGCTACACCCACCATGTGGAGCACGAAGTCTGCCACGACGGGGGAAATGTCCCAACCCACTTGGCCTTGGTGAACCCCTGCGGTCGCACGTGCGGCGGTCGGTAGCATGGCGGGACATACCGATTCACGGGGTGATCCTCATGGCAACGCACTCCACGTTGCACCAGAACCTGGCAGACAGGGCAAAAGACATCACGCGGCGAGAGCTGCGGGCTTACACCGAGCGCACGAAGCGATCCCAGACCGCCACCGAGAGGGCCCGGAGGGTCCTCCCGCTCGGGGTGCCGTCCAGTTTCCAGGCCTATGACCCCCATCCCATTGTGGTTGCCCGTTCGTGGGCCGCCTACATGGAGGACGTCGACGGCAACCGCTACGTCGACTACGACATGGGCTTCGGTGCGCTGTTCGCCGGGCACATGCATCCCGCCGTGCGCAGGGCGGTGGAGGGCCAGCTCGACCTCGGCACCCTCTTCGTCACGCCGTGCGAGACCAATGCCGTCGTGGCCGAGCTGCTCGGCGAGCGCTACGGCCTCCCGATGTGGCGGTTCACGAACTCCGGCACCGAGGCCACGATGGATGCGATCCGTGTCGCGCGCGGTGTCACCGGCCGCGACAGGATCGTGAAGGTCGAGGGCGGCTATCACGGCCACCACGACGAGGTGATGATCTCCATGAAGCCGGCGCTCGATCTTGCCGGCCCGGCCCACAGTCCGGTCCCGGTGCCCGCAACCGCCGGCGTCACGAAGGCAGTGCTCGGCGACACGATCGTCATTCCGTACAACGACCCCGACGCCCTCGAGCGGGCGCTCGCGGGCAACGATGTGGCGGCCTTCATCGTGGAGCCCGTGATGGAGAACATCGGGATCTGTCTCCCGCAGCCCGGCTACCTCGAGGCAGTGCGCGAGATCACCCGCCGTCACGGCACGATGCTCATCTTCGACGAGGTGAAGACGGGGATCACCGCGGGCTGGTCAGGCGCCTCCGGTGCCCTCGGCGTGAAGCCCGATCTCGTGTGCCTCGCCAAGAGCATCGGTGGCGGGCTGCCGCTCGGTGCGTTCGGTGGTACGCGCGAGTGCATGGACCAGATCACTTCGGGCAAGGTGGTGCACCTCGGCACCTACAACGGCAACCCGCTCGTGATGGCGGCCGCGGTGGCGGTGCTCACCGAGGTGTGCACACCCGAGGCAACGCAGGCAACAATCGAGCGCAACACCCGTCTCGTGGATGCGTGCAACGGTGTCATCGTCGGAGCGGGCCTGCCCGCCCACACCGTCCGGTTCGGCGCGAAGGGCTGCGTCACGTGGGCACCCGAGCCCATCCGCAACTACCGCGACTACAAGGCCACCGATTTCGACCTCGCGTTCGCGCAGTGGCTCCACGGCATCAACCGTGGCGTGATGCTGCCGCCGGGGCTCGACGAGCAGTGGCTGATCTCGGTGATGCACACCGATGATGATGCGATGCGTTACGCGCACGTGTTCGGGGAGTTCGTCGATGAACTCACCGCTTAGGCACGAACGGCCGGCCCTGCCGCGGATGATCCTGCGCGGGCTGTTCCGCCGGTGCGCATGGTGCGGCGGAAAGGGCGCGTTCCTCACGTCGTGGTATTCGAAGGCCGACCGGTGCCGGACCTGCGGGCTCGGTTGGCAGCGCAACTACGAGGGGTTCGAGCTCGGCGCCGCCACGATGGGGGTGTTCATCACGTTCGGCTCGATCATCGCCTGGATGATCATCGCCGTGGTGTTCGGCGTGCCGCTCGTGCCACTGCTCGTGGTTGCCTCCTTCCTGGCCGTCGCCTGGCCGATCCTGTGGTATCCGAACACCTACACCGTGTGGTTCGGGGTGGACCTCTTCATCCGCCGGCCCACCGAGGAGGACTTCGCCGACGCCGAGGCCCACATGGCCGCCCGGGGTTCCTGAGCCGGTCTGGTCCGGCGCACCTTTCCTCCGCCTGGCTGGCCGTACCCACATGGGGCCGATGGGGATACTTGACCGAACACCTGTTCGTAGTTACAGTCGTGTCGTTCCAGCACACCCATTCCCTACAGTCCCGCATTCCCCCAGGGGAATCACCGGAAAGGCCAGAAAATCATGACCACACCAAGCCCAGAGCGCGACAAGGCCCTGGAGGCCGCCCTCGCCCAGATCGACAAGCAGTTCGGCAAGGGGTCCATCATGCGGATGGGCGAGAAGGGCACCATGGCCATCCAGGCCGTGCCCACCGGCGCCCTCCCGCTCGACCTCGCCCTCGGCGTGGGCGGTCTGCCCCGTGGCCGCGTCGTGGAGATCTACGGCCCGGAATCCTCCGGCAAGTCCACCCTCGCCATGCACGTCGTGGCAGAGGCCCAGCGCAACGGCGGTGTCTGCGCCTACGTTGACGCCGAGCACGCCATGGACCCCGTGTATGCGAAGTCCATCGGTGTCGACATCGACCAGCTGCTCATCTCCCAGCCCGACACGGGCGAGCAGGCGCTCGAGATCGCCGACATGCTCATCCGCTCGGGTGCGCTCGATGTCGTCGTCATCGACTCCGTCGCCGCGCTCACCCCGCGGGCCGAGATCGAGGGCGACATGGGCGACAGCCACGTGGGCCTGCAGGCCCGTCTCATGAGCCAGGCGCTGCGCAAGATCACGGCGAACCTCAACAAATCGAACACGATCTGCATCTTCATCAACCAGCTGCGCGAGAAGATCGGCGTCATGTTCGGGTCCCCGGAAACCACTCCCGGCGGCCGTGCGCTCAAGTTCTATTCGTCGGTGCGTCTCGACATCCGCCGCATCGAGTCCATCAAGGACGGTGCCGAGGTGGTGGGTTCGCGCACCCGCGTCAAGGTCGTGAAGAACAAGGTCTCGCCGCCGTTCCGGCAGGCCGAGTTCGACATCATGTACGGAAAGGGCATCAGCCGCGAGGGAGCGTTGCTCGACCTCGCAGTCGAGATGGGCATCGCCAAGAAGTCGGGCGCCTGGTTCACCTACGAGGGTGAGCAGCTCGGCCAGGGCCGAGAGAACGCCAAGACCTTCCTCGGCGACCATCCCGAGATCATGATGGAGATGGAGGACAAGGTCCGCCAGGCAGCCGGTCTCGGGGCCGATGCAGAGGCGGGGTTCTCAGAGACCGACGAAGCCCCGATCGAACTCGACTGACCTCTCGTTCCCGGCTCCCCGGCTGAGTACAGTTCAGGGAGCCGGGCCCGGGGCCCGCAGGGGGGTCCCATGAAGAAGGTTCTCAGCGTTCTGGCGGTCAGCCTGCTGGTCGGCCCGTGGGTGTCGAACCCTGTGTCGGTCGGTGCAGCCACGTTCGACGACGGCATGCCCGGTCAGGCGAACGTCGACAAGGTTGCGTCATCAAATGACTGGGCAGGTCTGTGGGGCGACGCCGCCGGTGGTGTCGCGGGCAGGCCGTACGTGAAGACCCTGACCGTGATCAACGGTGGTGTCAGTACACCGGTCATCACGAACGGCACCGCCACCACGGCGGAGTCCACCACGCCCGGTGCGATCACAGCGGTGATCCAGCCCTACAACCTCTGCAAGACGGGCCAGTCGGGCAGCAACTGCTACTCCAGTCCGAACCGGCTCGGCTTCGGGCTCGGGTACGTGAAGAGCAACGGCCAGCTCGGTTACAACTTCTCGAACCCCACCACCTCGAACGGGGCGCCTCTCACGCTCGCGGCCGCGGTGAACGCCGACACGGTGATCGAGATGGTGATCAACATGAACACCTGGGGATCGAGCCTGCGCTGGACGTGGATGAACGGTTCCCCCCAGTACTGGAGGATTGACGGGCTCGGAACGGCTGCCGCAGAGATCACGATGCGAGTGAAGATCGCGACCGGCCCCAGCCAGACCTGCCAGACACGGATCCCGGTGGAGCCGTGCAACCCGACCGAAGCCGTGCAGAACAACGGCGGCCGCCCGTATGCACCCGAGAAGATCCTGCGTTTCGATGCCATCCTGAGCATCGACTCCACAGGTGTGCCCGAGGCGTTCAACGGCTCTCTGTTCGCATCCAGCAACGCTGACATCGGCTCTCTCGTCACACAGTCCACTGCCAACGGGGCGCCCGCGCTGAACTACGGCATAGTCGGTCCGTCCGAGATGGCAGGTGCCCCGAATCTCGCCACGTTCAGTGCGTTCGTCTCCGATTCCACGTTGCTGAACTTCTTCGGGGTCACAAGCGACGTGGTGAGCACGGAGGACTTCAAGAACTCGGCCCTCGCCATCTCGCGGGCCGACGGAGGTTCCGGGGGCGTGCCCTCCTGGACCCGCTGGGATGCGGCCACGTCCGGCTCCGACGGCTGGTTCCTGTCCGTCACCGACATCAAGTTCGACGGTGCGGCCGTGAACTCCCAGGGTGTGTCGGGCTCGGCTCTCACCACATCGCAGCCCGCGCGCCTCACCGTGAAGCAGAAGGTGGCGGCGAAGGTGGCCGCCAAGCGCAAGGGCACGCTCGCCACTCTCACGTTCCGTGCAACGGCATCGGCATGCGCAAAGGCCTCGTGCCGGGTGGTCGTGCAGAAGATCTCCGGCACGCTCACGGCGACCAGCACCAAGGTCAAGACCGCGGCAGTGGTGCGCAAGTCAAAGGCCGTGTCTCTCACGGTGTCGGCGAAGGTGCCCGCGAAGCAGAGCCTCGCGATCCTCCTGCAGACGAAGAAGGCAGGCAAGTGGGTCTATGTGTCCTCCAAGGTGGTCGCCCCCTAAGCAGGCCATCGGTAGCCTTCGTGCGGTGAGCGAGACGCCGCAGAAGTTCGTCGTACGCACCTTCGGGTGCCAGATGAACGAGCACGACTCCGAGCGGATTGCCGGCCTCCTGGGGTCTGACGGCCTCACGGAGACGGCAGATGACTCCGATGCCGATCTCATCGTGCTCAACACCTGCTGCATCCGTGAGAACGCCGACAACCGTCTGTACGGCACGCTCGGGCACCTCAAGACCTGGAAGTCCCAGAAGGAGGGCCGCCAGATCGTGGTCGCGGGCTGCCTGAGCCAGAAGGACCGCGACGGGGTGTCTCAGAGGGCGCCCTGGGTGGATGTGGTGATGGGCACCCACAACGTGCACCGCACGGCCGAGCTCGTGCGTGAGTCCCGCACGCGGGGCCCGATCGTGGAGATTCTCGACGAGGCGGCGGTGGACGACCACGTGCTGTTCCCCAGTGCGCTCCCCGTGCGCAGGGAGACCTCGTGGAATGCCTGGGTCACGATCCAGATCGGTTGTGACAACACATGTGCCTACTGCATCGTGCCCGCCGTCCGCGGGCGCGAGATCAGCCGACCGCTCGACGACATCGTGCGGGAGGTTGCCGAGCTCGCAGCGACCGGGGTCACCGAGGTCACCCTTCTCGGCCAGAACGTGAACAGCTACGGCCGCGATCTCGCGCTCGGTGAGCGCCGTGAGGGAGCCGACACACCGGTGGCACCGCGCTTTGCGGAACTGCTCTCGAAGGTGGGCACCGTCCCCGGCATACGCAGGGTTCGCTACACCAGCCCGCACCCGAAGGACATGCGCACCGACGTCCTCTCCGCGATGGCCGGGACCGGGGCAGTGTGCGAGCACCTCCACTACCCGCTCCAGTCGGGCAGCAACCGGGTGCTCGCACTCATGCACCGCGGCTACACCGCCGAGCGGTACCTGTCGCGTCTCGCGGAGGCCCGCCGTCTGATTCCGGACCTTGCCGTGACCACCGACATCATCGTGGGGTTCCCGGGCGAGACGGACGACGACTTCGCCCGCACCCTCGAGGTCGCGGCCGAGGCCGGCTTCGACAGCACCTACACCTTCATTTTCTCCCCGCGCGAGGGAACCGAGGCCGCGACGATGACGGACCGCTTTGTCGACCCGGCGGTGGTGGCCGACCGCTTCGAGCGCCTCCGCGCGGTCGTGGAGCGCACGGCGGTGCAGAGGCATCGAGACCGGGTGGGCCGCACCGAGGAAATCGTGGTGGAGGGCCCGAGCAAGCGGGTTCCCGGCGTGACCGCGGCACGGACACGCCAGAACAAGCTGGTCCACTTCCGCGCGGATGCCCAGCTGGGGCCGGGCACGTACGCGAACGTCCTCGTCACCGATGCGGCGGCGCACTTCCTCCACGGCGAGCTCGTCGAGGTGCTCGCGGTGCCCACCCACAGGGTGCGGATACCCGTCCGCTCCGCATGACCGGCCGCCGGGTGGTGGTGCTCGGTCCAACGGCGAGCGGCAAGAGCGACGTCGCCATGGCGGCGGCACTCGCGGTGGGTGATGCGCACATCGTCGCGTGCGACTCGATGCAGGTGTACCGGGGGATGGACATCGGCACCGGCAAGCCCACGGCAGCCGACCGTGCGGCGGTGGCCCACCACGGGCTCGACCTGTGCGGACCGGACGAGCGCTTCACGGTGTCCCGCTACGCAGAAGAGATCACGCTGGCGAGGGATCAGATCGCCGGTGCGGGCGCGCACGAGGTCGTTGTGGGCGGCACCGGGCTGTACCTCACCGCCGTCACCGACGGACTCTCCGTTCCGGGTGAGTGGCCCGCCGTGCGTGCAGAACTCGATGCGGACCCCGACACCGATGCGCTGTACTCGCGCCTCGTGGCGCTCGACCCCGTGGCCGCCTCGCGCATCGAGCCCCGCAACCGGCGCCGCATCATCCGCGCGCTCGAGGTGTGCATCGGGAGCGGCTCGAGATTCAGCGACAGCGGTGACGGGGTCGCCGGGTTCCCCGACGACGGTCTGGTGCGCATCGGCATCCGCTGGGACCGTGACGCCCTTCGCGCCCGCATCGCCGCGAGGGTGGCGGGCATGGTCGGGGCCGGGCTCGCCGACGAGGTGCGCGGGTTGCTCGCACACCCGGGTCTCTCGGGTACCGCGGCACAGGCCCTCGGGTACAAGGAAATGGTGGACCACGTGGAGGGACGCACCTCCCTTGCAGACGCCACCGCGGAGATCGTGCTGCGCACGCAGCAGTTCGCGGTGCGCCAGGAACGCTGGTTCCGACGTGACCCGCGCATCACGTGGGTCGACGTGCGGACCGACCCGGTGAGGGAAGTCACCCCCCTCGTCGTCGGGGCACTGTCGTAGTGTCGGTTCCGATGGAGTTCCGCGTGTCGAGGTTCGAGGGTCTGGGCAACGACTTCCTCGTGTTCGACACCGCGCAGGGCGAACCACCCCGCCCGTGGCCGGCTCTCGCACGCGAGTGGTGCAGCCGCGAGCCCGGTCCGGGCGCTGATGGCCTGTTGCTTCTCACCCGCACCGCACCGGGGGAACTGCGCATGAGCCTGCTGAACTCCGACGGCAGCACCGCCGAGATGAGCGGCAACGGGATCAGGTGCCTCGTGATGGCGGCCCACATGCACGACGGCGCTGCGGACGGCGCGTCGTACTCGGTTCACACCGACGCAGGTCTGCGCGCCGCCACCGTGGTGTCGTCGGACGGCGGCACACTGCAGGTCAGGGTCGACATGGGCGTGGTGACCGACCTTCCCGAGCCGCAGGGATGGGGCACGCTCGGGTGCCACCCCGACCGCCCGGTGCGGCACGTGTCGCTCGGCAACCCCCACAGCGTGGTGGGTGTGGAGGACGTCGCATCGATCGACCTGCTCTCGCTCGGGCTCAAGGTGCCGCAGGTGAACCTCGAGGTGGTCGAGCCCGGCCCGGGACCCCACGAGGTCACGATGCGCGTTCACGAGCGCGGAGCGGGCATCACGCGTGCGTGCGGCACCGGCGCGTGCGCCGCGGCGGAGGCGGCATATGCCTGGGGGCTGGTGCCCCGAAGTGCCCCCGAGGTCACCGTGCGGATGGACGGGGGTGACGCGCGCGTGAGCATCACCGCAGACCGGCGCGCGACGCTCACCGGACCCACCGTGCATCTCGGGGACCTCACGGTGCAGGCGTGAGCAACCCGTACCAGGAGGCGCTCGGACGCACTCTCATCGAGCGCACGTTCCGGGAGCGCATCGTGCTCGTGGGGGTCACGCTCGCAGGACGGACCGACGAGGACACAGAAGAAGGCCTGGACGAACTGTCGCTCCTGATCGACACGGCCGGCGCCGACGAGGTCGCCCGCCTCACCCAGCGCCGCGACACTCCCGACCCCACGTCGTACATCGGCAAGGGAAAGGTGGACGAGCTGCGCGAGGTGTGCCTCGCTCTCGACGCCGACACCGTGGTGTTCGACAACGAGCTCTCGCCCGCGCAGCAGTACAACCTGGAGCGGTCACTGGGTCGCACCGCACTCGACCGCACGGCGGTGATCCTCGACATATTCGCCCAGAACGCCCACACGCTCGAGGGCAAGGCGCAGGTGGAGCTCGCGATGCTGCGCTACAGACTCCCGCGCCTGCGCCGGGGTGTGAAGGGCGGTCTCTCCCAGCAGGCCGGCCGAATCGGCACGAGGGGCCCGGGCGAGACGCAGCTCGAGGTGGACCGCAGGCGCATCATGCGGCGGATCGAGAAGCTCGAGCGCGATCTGAAGGCTCTCGCCCGCACACGGGCCACACAGCGCAAGGGGCGTAGCCGCAGCGGCCTCGCGAACGTGGCGATCGTGGGCTACACGAACGCAGGAAAGAGCACCCTCCTGAACGCGCTCACACAGGCCGGCGTCCTCGCCGAGAACAGGCTCTTCGCCACGCTCGACCCCACCACGCGCCGGCTCTCGCTCCCCGGCGGCGAGCCCGTGCTCGTGAGCGACACGGTGGGGTTCATCCGTGCCCTCCCGCACGGTCTGGTCGAGTCGTTCAAGAGCACGCTCGAGGTTGCGGCCGCCGCCGATCTCCTCGTGCACGTGGTGGACGCGAGCGCGGTGCATCCCGAGCACCAGATCACGGCCGTGCGTGAGGTGCTCGCCGAGATCGGTGCGGACCGTGTGCCTGAGTTCGTGGTGTTCAACAAGAGTGACCTCGTTGACGACGGCGGTGATTCCCTCGTGGAGGAGGTGCCGGGCTCAGTGGCGGTGTCAGCGGCGCGGGGGACCGGTCTGGATGTCTTCATGCGGACCCTGGCCGACCGCATGCGGGCGATCAGCACAGTGACCGAGCTGGTCGTGCCCTACGAGCGCGGGGACATCATCGCCGCGGTGCACCGCGAGGGCGAGGTGGTGAGCACCGAGGATGCCGGCAACGGCCTGCGGGTGCGCGCGCGCCTGTCGCAGGCATCGGCGGGCCGGTTGCGAGAGTTCGTGGTCGACGGGGCCGACGGTGCGAGGATGGCGGTCGATGAGCGATCGTGACGCCCCAGGTTTCGAGCCGCCCCCGTACCCCTACGACAGGCTCGATGCGTTCCTGAAGACGGCCTCAGGGTTCGACGGCGGTGCGGTCGACCTCTCGATCGGCACACCGTGTGACCCTCCGCCGGCAGAGGTAGTTGCCGCGCTCTCGTCGAGCGGCACCGAGCGCGGGTACCCCGCCTCGATCGGCAGCGAGGGCCTCCGCCGCAGCATCGCGCGGTGGATGGCGCGCCGGTTCGGGATCGACGTGCCGTTGTCGCGCATCGCCGCCTGCATCGGCACCAAGGAGTTCGTGGCGACCACTCCGCAGTACATGAAGCTGCGCCGGCCGAACCGGGACACGGTGATCCATCCCGCAGTTGCGTACCCCACCTACGAGATGGGCGCGGTCCTGGCCGGCCTGCGGCCGCTGGCCGTGCCGACGAACGCCGAGGGCCACATGGATTTCGCCTCGTTGACGGAAGACGACGTGCGCCGCGCGTTGATGGTGTGGGTGAACAGCCCCAGCAACCCCACCGGAGGTCTCGACGACCTGCGTTACGCGGCCGAATGGGGGAGACGGAACGGGGTGCCGGTGTTCAGCGACGAGTGCTACACCGAGTTCACCTGGAACGGTCCGTCGCAGTCCATCCTCCAACACGGTCTCGACGGTGTGGTGGCGGTGCACTCGCTCTCGAAGCGCTCCAACCTCGCGGGTGTGCGCGTCGGCTTCTATGCGGGAGACGCCGAGATCGTGGAGTACCTGAAGGAGGTGCGCAAGCACGCCGGTTTCATGGTGCCCGGTCCCGCACAGGCGGCGGGCGTCGCCGCACTCGACGACGATGCTCACGTCGCGGTGCAGCGTGACCGGTACGCGTCGCGGCTCGAGCAGATGTCCCGCGTGCTGGGGAAGTGGTCCGGCATCGATATCCCGATGCCGGAGGGCGGCTTCTACCTGTGGTTCGACGCGGGCGACGCGTGGGAGTTCACCGAACGTCTCGCCCGCGAGGCCGGAGCCATCGTGAGCCCCGGTGATTTCTACGGCGCAGGTGGCTCGCGCCACGTGCGTGTGGCCGTGGTGCAGCCCGACGTCACGCTGAGACTGGTGGCCGAACGTCTCGGCCTGTGAACCGGGGAAGGTCTAGACGCGACGCATCACGGTGACGACCTTGCCGTAGATCGTCACCTCGTCGGCAGAGAACTCCATCGGCTTCATGCGCGGGTTGGCGGGCACCAGGATGATCCTCTGACCCTGCTTCTTGAGTGTCTTCACGGTTGCTTCCTCGCCGGGGATGCCCGCGACCACCATGTCACCCGTGTCGGCCACGTTCTGCTGGCGCGCCACCACGTAGTCACCGTCGAGGATGCCCGCATCGATCATGGACTCGCCACGCACCCGCAGCATGAAGAGCTCGCCCTCACCGGTGAAGTCGGTGGGGAGGGGGATCAGGTCCTCGACGTTCTGCTGGGCGAGCACGTTGGTGCCGGCCGCGACATCGCCGATCAACGGCACATGACGCGCGGGCCGGCGCTCCATGGCCACCTCGGAGTTGGTGTCGAAGCGCACCTCGATCGCGCGGGGCTTCGTGGGGTCACGGCGCAGGAAGCCCATCTTCTGGAGGCTGGCCAGGTGGTTGTGGACGGTGGAGGGGGAGTTCAATCCCACGGCCTCGCCGATTTCCCGCACGGACGGGGGGTAGCCCCGGTCCTGCATGGATTTCTCGATGACGTGGAGGATCTCGCGCTGGCGAGGGGTGAGCGTGTCAGCCATGGGTCCCACCGTACAGATGTTCGGGGCAATAGGCAAACATCTGTTCGCCGAAACACATGTTCGTAATTTGTGCTTGACACCGAACACCTGTTCGGGAATACTGACGAACACCCGTTCGCTACGGTTATCCACAGGTCAGGAACCACCTGGCCGGAAAACCCCGGAAATCCAACACACACAACACTTTCAGAGAAAGAGCCCCCAATGACTGCCATCCTCGACCCCCTCCTGATCCCCGCCCCCGTCCGCCCGGCCCGTGCCCCCGGTTCGGCCCGTCCCTCGGCCCAGGTGTTCCGCCGCCGCCGGATGGTCGTGGCCACCGCCATTGTGTTCCTGGCGGCCACGGCAGCCCTCGCCACCGGGGCGTTCGCCACGGAGCCCAACCCGCAGATCCTGGAAACCGTGCCCCGCACCCACGTGGTGGAGGCGGGTGACACGCTCTGGTCGATTGCCCGCGAGTACGTGCCCACAGGCAACATCTCGGACTTCGTGTACGAGCTCGCCCGCATGAACGGGGTTGATCTCGAGGTCGGCCAGGTCATCCGCGTCCCGTAGGCGGGTACGTCACCGCCCGCGGAATCAACTGCACGCGTTCGCATGCCGTCGTACAGTGGGGGCGTGCATTGCCCCGTGTGCCGCCACGACGACACGAAGGTGATCGACTCGCGTCCCGCCGACGAGGGTGCGGCCATCCGTCGCCGCCGGTCATGCCCGGAGTGCTCGTACCGGTTCACCACGTACGAGCGCCTCGAGGGCGCCCCGCTGATGGTGCTGAAACGCTCCGGCGACCGCCAGCCCTTCGACCGCGCCAAGGTGGCCGAAGGAATCCGCTCGGCATGCAAAGGCCGGCCCGTGTCCGAGGTCCAGGTCGACGAGATCGCCGAGCAGGTGGAGGACGACGTGCGGCTCGAGGCCGCCGCCGGAAAGGACGTCACGTCGTCGCTCGTCGGCCACTGCGTGCTCGAGCGGCTGCGGCGCCTCGACGAGGTTGCGTACATGCGATTCGCGAGCGTGTACAAGAACTTCGATGACGCAGCCGACTTCCGTCGTGAGCTCGCGCTCCTGAAGAAGACCTGACGCCCGGGCGAACGGGCGCCTCGTTCACTCGGTCCGTTCGTACCGTGTGAACACGAAGTCGCCGTCACGAGCGGCGTCTGCAAGGCGGAACCGTCTCGGTCCGGCAAATGCAGTGGCGATGGGGTCGCCTGGGTGCGGTCCGGCCAGTTTCGGCGAGAACGTGAGATTGATCGCGTCCACGAGGTCGGCCCCGAGAAGAGCCGCGTTGAGGGTCGGGCCGCCCTCCACGTGAACCACCTCGGCACCGAGCCGCGAGATGACACCGGCAAGGTCGACCGAACCGGTGCCTGCACGCACGGATTCCACCGGAACCCGCGGTGCGTCGAGCGACGTGGCGACGATGCCACGGCCCGACGAGAAGAGCGGCATCTCCCAGTCGAGATCGCACGATTCGGTCACCACCGCGATGCGCAGGTCGGCACGGGACGGAAGGCCGTAGCCCTCCTTGCGCACCGTTCCCGCACCCACGAGCACGATGTCGCACGCCGCCCGCCATGCACGCAGGATCGCCTGGTCCTCGGGCCCGCCGAGCGGAGCGGACTGGTTGCCGACCGCGGTGAGGCCGTCGGTGGTCGTGATCATGCAGATCTCGACGCGGGGTCCCCCGCCCGCCGGCCGTTCGCGGGTGGCAAAACCGACGGCATCGGTCTCCGTTCCCGGTTGGTATGGCCCGAAGCGCAGCACGCGCCGAGTGTACGAACGTGACAGAGGCGGCGGAGCGTGGCAGGGTTGGGACATGACCGGCACCACCGACAGCAAGGGCAACAGGACCGTCTACCGCACGTGTCCGCTGTGCGAGGCCACGTGCGGTCTCGAGATCACGGTCGGCCCCGGGGAGCAGGTGGTGCGCATCCGCGGTGACCGCGACGACGTGTTCAGCCATGGCTTCATCTGCCCGAAGGGCAGCACGCTGAAGCAGCTGCACGAGGATCCCGACCGGCTGCGCCGTCCGCTCGTGAGGCGCAACGGCGAGCACGTCGAGGTGTCGTGGGAGGAGGCATGGGACGCAGTGGCCGAGGGCCTCGGACGGGTCATCGAGCGCCACGGCCGCGGCGCACTCGCGGTGTACGGCGGGAACCCCGGCGCGCACAACCTCGGCTCGATGCTCTACAACAGCGTGGTGTACCGCTCGATGGGGTCGCACAACAAGTTCAGTGCGTCCACGGTCGACCAGATTCCCAAGCACGTCGCCGGCGGCTACATGTTCGGAACGCCCCAGAGCATCCCGGTGCCGGACATCGACCACACCGATTATCTCGTGCTTCTCGGTGCGAACCCGTACGAGTCGAACGGAAGCCTCTGCACCGCGCCGGATTTCCCCGGACGCATCCAGGGAGTGCGCGCCCGCGGCGGCAAGGTGGTCACCATCGACCCGCGCCGCACGAAGACTGCCGACAACAGCGACCAGTGGATCGCCGTCAAGCCGGGCACCGACGGCCTGCTGCTCGCCGCGGTGTTGAACGTCCTCTTTGCGGAGGGTCTCGCGCGTCCCGAGGCCCGTCTCGCCCAGATCACGGACGGGATCGACGACCTGCGCGCTGCGGTGGGGGCGCACACGCCGGAGTCGGTGGAGCGCGCAACCGGAGTGTCGGCATCGGTCATCCGCACGCTCGCACGCGAGATCGCGGCCGCTCCCACCGCGGCGGTGTACGGGCGCATCGGAGTGAACGCGGTGGAGTTCGGCACGCTGAACGCCTGGTTGATCGACGTGATCAACATGGTCACCGGCAACCTCGACCGTCGCGGCGGGGCGATGTTCACCACTCCCGCCACCGGCAGCGCCACCACGCGCGGCCAGGCGGGCAAGGGCAAGGGGTTCTCGATCGGGCGCGGCCACAGCAGGGTGAGCAAGAAGCCCGAGGCCATGGGGGAGTACCCGGTGGCGATCCTCGCCGAGGAGATCACCACGCCCGGGGAGGGCCAGGTGCGCGGGTTCATCTGCCTGTCGGGCAACCCGGTCATGTCCACCCCGCACGCGAAGCAGCTCGACGCGGCGCTCGAGTCGCTCGAGTTCATGGTGTCGGTCGACATCTACCTGAACGAGACGTCACGCCACGCCGACGTGATCCTCCCCGCGCCCTCTGCACTCCAGAAGGAGCACTATGACGTCGGTCTGTATGCGTACGCGGTGCGCAACGTTGCGAACTTCAGCGAACGGGTGTTCCCGCTCGAGGACGGCCAGCCCGACGAGTGGGAGATCCTCGTGCGGCTCGGCGCGATCCTCCAGGGACTCGACGCCTCCACCGACCCGCAGGTCATCGATGATTCGATGCTTCGCCAGTCGATCGGGGCTGCCGTCGCGACCGCCGGCTCGCCCGTGCACGGCCGCGACTCCGAGGAGATCTTCGACCTCCTGAGTGCAGACGGACGCAGTGGTCCCGCGCGCCAGATCGACCTCATGCTCCAGACCGGACCGTACGGTGCCGGCTTCGGTGCAAACCCCGGGGGGCTGAGCCTCCGGACGTTGCTCGACAACCCGCACGGCGTCGACCTCGGGGCGCTCGAGCCGCGGCTCCCGGAAGGTCTGCGCACGACCGACGGCCGGATCAACCTCGCGCCGTCTCTCTTCCTCGCCGAGATGGAACGTCTCGCCGCAAAGAAGCAGGAGATGGAGAACGCCGGGGTGCTGCTCGTCGGCCGGCGCGACCTCAAGTCGAACAACAGCTGGATGCACAACCTGCGCGTGCTCACGAAGGGCTCGCTCTCGTGCACGCTGCACGTGCATCCCGACGATGCGGCCGGTCTCGGCGTCGCCACCGGCTCCGTGGTGCGCGTGACGAGTCGCGTGGGTTCGGTGGATGTCACCGCCGAGGTCACGGACTCCGTGCGGCCCGGCGTCGTGAGCCTGCCGCACGGGTGGGGGCACAACGTGCCGGGCACGCGCATGGCGGTGGCGGCCGAGAAGGCCGGCGTGAACTCGAACATCCTCACCGACGACCGCACGCTCGACCCGCTGTCGGGGAACGCGGCCCTGAACGCAATTCCCGTGTCGTTGCAGGCGCTCTGAGAATCGCCGCCCGTCCTCCACAGGGGAGGTCGGTCGGTGCACAGATTTCCCACAGCGCCGTCCACGGGAAACAGGGCACCGGTCCACAGAACTTTCCTCCAATTCACATCCCTGTCCACTTCCAATCCACACCGCACGGCACGTATCTTTCGCGCCGTAGTCGGGGGTGGTCCCGGGACGCGGATGAAGGGAGGCCGGGGCAGCCCGGCCCTGGGACCCGAGGGTCCTGAACCTGCGGCCCGGGCCGCCGCCGCGCTACCGATCGGGCCGGGGAAGGTCCAGCCGGGAGGGGCTGGGGAAATCGTTGACACGGGTGTAACTACTCTGCTGTAATCATCCAACCACTTGTGGGTGACACCGCACGGGGGAGGGGTCACCCACAACATCTTGTGGTTGGGGGAACATCACTCCGCCGACTGCGACGACCCCGCAAAACGGCACAATCTGAACGAATCGTAAAGAAGGAAACCATGTCTCTCGCACCTGACCGCCTCTCCATCGGCATCGGACGTTTTTTCACCACGCCCGGGGTGCACCCCTATGACGAGGTGGCATGGGAGCGCCGCGACGCGCGCATCTCGAACTGGAAGGACGGATCGGTTGCGTTCGAGCAGCTCGGTGTCGAGTTCCCCGTGTCGTGGTCGCTCAACTCCACGAACATCGTCGCGCAGAAGTATTTCCGGGGCACGCCCGGCACGCCCGAGCGCGAGAACAGCATGCGCCAGGTCGTTGACCGCGTCGCCGACACGATTGCCGACTGGGGCATCGAGGGCGGCTACTTCACCGGCCAGGAGGAGGCAGAGGCGTTCCGCAACGAGCTCAAGTTCATCCTCGTCACACAGCGCGCGGCGTTCAACAGCCCGGTGTGGTTCAACATCGGCGTGAAGGGCGTGCCGCAGCAGGCGAGCGCGTGCTTCATCCTCGCCGTCGAGGACAAGATGTCGGCGATCCTCAACTGGTACCGCGAGGAGGGCGTGATCTTCAAGGGTGGTTCCGGTTCGGGCATCAACCTGTCGAAGATCCGCTCCAGCATGGAAGGCCTCGAGGGTGGCGGCACGGCCTCCGGCCCGG
>JBEGQL010000048.1:0-10483 GCA_041181005.1 Actinomycetota bacterium | reverse complement strand
CGGACTCCTTGATCCACTCGCGGGCGAACTTGCCCGACTGGATCTCCTTCAGGATCTTCTGCATCGACTTCTTCGTGGCCGGCGTGATGACGCGCGGACCGCGGGTGAGGTCGCCGTACTCGGCGGTGTCACTGATCGAGTAGCGCATGCCGGTGACGCCCTCCTCGTACATGAGGTCGACGATGAGCTTCACCTCGTGCAGGCACTCGAAGTACGCCATCTCGGGCTGGTACCCCGCCTCCACCAGGGTCTCGAAGCCGGCCTGCACCAGCGCGACGACGCCGCCGCAGAGCACGGCCTGCTCGCCGAAGAGGTCGGTCTCGGTCTCCTCGGTGAAGGTGGTCTCGATGACACCCGAGCGCGCACCGCCGATGGCCTGTGCGTACGAGAGTGCGAGGTCCTTCGCCTGGCCGGTTGCGTCCTGCTCGACCGCGATGAGACACGGCACACCGCCGCCCTCGGTGTAGGTGCGGCGCACGAGGTGACCGGGGCCCTTCGGCGCGATCATGATCACGTCGACGCCCTTCGGCGGACGGATGCGCTTGAAGCGGATGTTGAAGCCGTGCGCGAACGCGAGCGCCTTGCCCGGCTTCATGTAGCGCTTGATCGACTCGGTGTACGTGGCCTTCTGCTCGGTGTCGGGCATGGTCATCATCACCACGTCGGCCCACTTCGCGGCCTCGGCGACCGTCTTCACGGTGAGACCGGCGGCCTCCGCCTTCGCGCGCGATGCGGAGCCCTCGCGCAGGCCGACCACGACCTGCACACCGGACTCCTTCAGGTTGAGCGCATGGGCGTGCCCCTGCGACCCGTACCCGATGATCGCGACCTTCCTCGAACGAATGAGCGCGGGGTCCGCGTCCCTGTCGTAGTACATCGTTGCCGGCATCAGCTTGCCTTTCCCTTTGCGGCGCGCGGGCGCGCCTCTCTGTCCAACTTGGGCAGCGCCACCCGCCCGGTTCTCTGGCTCTCCACGATGCCGTAGCCCTTCAGCATCTCCTCGAAGTCATCGAGCTTCTCGGGGTTGCCGTCGAGCGACACGGTCATCGCGTCGGAGCCGACGGCGAGGACCTTGGCCTCGAAGATGTTCGCGAGCTCCACCACCTGGCCGCGGGTGTCGGCGTCGACCCGCACGGTGGCGACCATGAGTTCACGCTCGACCGACCTGCGCGGGTCGAGCTCGGTGATGCGCACCACGTCGATCAGCTTGAACAGCTGCTTGACGATCTGCTCGAGCGGTGTTGCCGAGATGTCGACCACGATGGTGATGCGGCTGTAGTTCTCGTCCTCCGTGGGTGCCACGGCGAGCGACCAGATGTTGTACCCGCGGCGCGCGAACAGCCCCGACACGCGCGCCAGCACGCCCGGCCTGTTCTGCACGAGAACCGAGAGGACATGGTGCGTGTGCGAGTCACCGAAGGGGTTGTTGGGGTTTATCGATCTCACCGCAGGAACTCTCTCTTCGTCTCCTGGCTGGGGTGCAGCATGATGTCGTCGTTGCTGGCGCCGGCCGCGACCATCGGGAACACCTTCTCGAACTGCTCCACGCGGAACTCCACCACGACGGAACGGTCGTTGATGCTGTTGGCCTTCTCGATTGCGGCATCGACCTCCTCGGCGGACTCCACGCGGATGCCGATGCAGCCCATCGCCTCGGCCCACTTCACGAAGTCGGGGCAGCCGGAGAGGTCGACCTCGCTGTAGCGCTCGCCGTAGAACATCTCCTGCCACTGGCGCACCATTCCGAGGTACGAGTTGTTGAGGATCGCGATCTTGACGTGGATGCCCTCGGTGGAGGCAGTGACGAGCTCCTGAGCCGTCATCTGGAAGCATCCGTCACCATCGACGGCCCACACCGTGGCGTCGGGGCGTGCGGTCTTGGCACCGATTGCCGCCGGCACGGAGAACCCCATGGTGCCGAGACCGCCGGAGTTCACCCATGTGTAGGGCTTGTTGAACCTCCAGTACTGGCTCGTCCACATCTGGTGCTGGCCGACGCCCGCCACCACGATGGTGTCCTCGGGTGCGAGGTCGCGCAGACGCTCGAGGCAGAACTGCGGCTTCAGCGGGCCACCCGGCACCATCTCGTCGTAGGCAAGCGGGAAGTTCTCGCGCCAGCCGTTCACCTTGCTGCGCCACGGCGCGATGTCGGCGGCCTTCGTGCCCGCTGCCAGCATCTCGCGAACGGCCTTCACGATCTCCTCGGTGACGAGACGGCAGTCCCCGACGATCGGCACGTCGGGCCTGCGCACCTTGCCCTGCTCTGCGGGGTCGATGTCGACATGGATGATCTTCGCACCTGGCGCGAACGCCGCGACCTTGCCGGTGACACGGTCATCGAAGCGCGAACCGAGCGCGATCAGCAGGTCGGACTTCTGCATCGCGGTGACCGCTGTGGCGTTGCCGTGCATGCCGGGCATCCCGAGGCACAGCGGGTTGTCGTCGGGGAACGCGCCGCGCGCCATGAGCGTGGTGACCACGGGGATCTGCAGCAACTCGGCGAGTTCCCGCACCACCTCGGCGGCACGCGCCTTCAGCACGCCACCGCCGATGTACAGGAGCGGTCGCTCGCTCTCGAGGATGAGTTTCGCGGCCTCCTTGATCATGCGCGGGTGGCCCTTCAGCGTGGGCCGGTACCCCGGGAGGGACTCGAGCACCTCGTCGTCGCTCGGCCAGTGCCAGGTCATGGTGTTCTGCAGGACGTCCTTCGGGAGATCGAGCAGCACCGGGCCCGGACGGCCGGTGGTGGCGATGTGGAATGCCTGGCGCACGGCCATCGGGATGTCTTCGGGGCGCATGATCAGCTCGTTGTGCTTGGTGACCGAGCGGGTGATGCCCACGGTGTCGCACTCCTGGAACGCGTCGGTGCCGATTGCGCTCGTGCTCACCTGCCCTGTGATGCACACCATGGGGATCGAATCCATGAAGGCATCGCACAGCGGCGTGACCATGTTGGTGGCGGCGGGGCCGGAGGTGACCATGGCCACACCGGGACGGCCCGTGACGTGCGCGTACCCCTGGGCCATGTGGCCGGCGCCCTGTTCGTGGCGCACGAGGACGTGACGGATCGGGGACTTGAGGAGCGGGTCGTACGCGGGGAGGATGCAGCCCCCGGGGAGGCCGAACATGACCTCCACGTTCTCCATCTCGAGAGAACGGATCAGCGCCTCGGCGCCGGTCAGGGTCTCTTTTGCTGCCATGTGGGTCTCCTGTGGATGGAAGGGTCAATTGAACGGGGCTTTCGGGCCGAAATTGGCCCGAAAATGGAAAAAACCACCCGATTTCTGGGTGGTCCGGCACGTGCATATGTGAATCAGCGCGCGCCTAGACGAGTACTACCTCCACGACCTGGGTGCGAACTGCGGTGCTCATCGGGTCAAAGTCTGCCACGGCCCGAGCGCAGTTCGCAAGGGGGACTTCCGGGAACGGGCAGTGTCCGGAGAGGGTGGGGCCGATCTCGTCAGATGTCGATGACCGTGGTGCCGCCAATGAAGTCCCACACGCCCTGTCGCTTGGGGGTCACGAAGAGCATCACGAACGAGCCGAGGGTCGCCAGCCCCGAGGACACCGACCCCACCACCCATTTGCCGACCGCCTCGCGCATGACCATCTGCTGCATGGTGGCGGGTGTCCCCGTGTTCGCGTCCACGACCTGCATGCCGAGCATCTTCTTGGCCGGTGATGTCGACTGCTTCCACAACACGATGCTCCACACGAACCACCCGATGAACAGGGTGACCACGATCAAGAGTCCGTCGAGGAGCGACACGCCGACCCTGCGCCCGACCGACGATGGCACGCGCGAGCCAGTGGGGGATGCCCCCCATGAACCGGTCACGTGATGGGGCGGCGGAGGAGGCAGGTCGTTCATGCCGACATTCTGCCCCCGGCCAACACACCCCGATGGGAAACCACTTCCCCATCGGTGCCTAGGGTGCGGGGATGGAGATTCTCCGCACTCCCGACGACCGATTCGAGAACCTCGAGGACTGGGACCTCGAGCCGCGCTACACCGACGTGGATGCGGGCGACGGCAGCGGGAAGAAGCTGCGGATCGCCCATTACGTCGCGGGGCCGGCCGATGCGGCCGAGACGTACCTGTTGATGCACGGCGAGCCGAGCTGGAGCTATCTCTACCGGAAAATGGTGCCGGGTCTCGTCGCCGCGGGCCACCGTGCGGTGATGGTGGACCTCGTGGGCTTCGGCCGCAGCGACAAGCCGGCGTCCACCGACGACTACTCCTACGAGCGGCACGTCGCATGGGCGCTCGAGTGGTTCGACACCAACGCATTTGATGGTCTCACGTTCTTCGGGCAGGACTGGGGCGGTCTCGTCGGCCTGCGCCTCGTCACGGCCCGGCCGGGGCGGTTCCGCCGCGCGGTCGTCTCGAACACCGGTCTTCCCGTTGCCGACCGCCCGCCGTCGGAGGCGTTCCGCAACTGGCAGAAGTTCAGCCGCGAGATACCCGAGTTCACGGTGGGCAAGCTGGTGTCGGGCGGGTGCAAGGAGCGCCTCACGCCTGCTGTCATCGCCGCGTACGACGCGCCCTTCCCGGACGAGTCGTACAAGGCCGGTGCGCGCATCTTCCCCTCTCTGTACCCGGACGGCGACGACCACCCGAGCAACACCGCAAACCGCACTGCATGGGAGGTGCTGCGCGCATGGGACAAGCCGTTCCTCACGTGCTTCTCCGACGGTGACCCGGTGACCGCGGGGGGCCAGCGCGCGTTCGAGAACTCGGTGCCCGGCGCCGCGGGCCAGAAGCACACGATCGTGGAGGGCGGCGGGCATTTCGTGCAGGAGGACAAGCCGGCCGAACTCACCGCGATTCTGAACGGTTTCGTGGCGTCGAACCCCGCGCGGTGACGCCCAACACGCCGTTGCTTCCCCGTTCGCGGGGAACGCGGGGCCGAATCGCATAGCGTGGACCTCATGTCCGAACCCCGCACAATCGCCCCTGCCGACGGAAAACTCGGCGTGCTCACCGTGGGCCTCGGCGCCGTGGCCACCACCCTCATCGCCGGCGTCGAGCTCTCCAAGCGGGGCCTCGGCAAGCCGTTCGGCTCCATGACCCAGCTCGGCACGATCCGCATCGGCAAGCGGACCGACAACGACACCCGCCTGATCAAGGACTTCGTGCCGCTCGCGCGCCTCGAGGACATCGAGTGGGGTGCCTGGGACGTGTTCCCCGACGACGCGTACGTGTCGGCCACGCGCGCAGGCGTGCTGGAGCAGGGCAAGCACATCGAGGCCATCGCCGACACGCTTCGCGACATACGGCCGATGAAGGCCGCCTTCGAGCGCAAGTACGCCCGCAACCTCACCGGCGAGCACACGATGGGGGCGATCGGCAAGCGCGCGATGCTCGAGGCCGTCCGTGCCGACATCAACCGGTTCCGTGACGAGAAGAAGGTCGACCGCATGGTGATGATCTGGTGCGCCAGCACCGAGATTTACATCGAGCCGGGCCCGACGCACCAGACAATCGAGACGCTCGAGAAGGCGATCGACGCGAACGACGACTCGATCAGCCCGTCGATCATCTATGCATACGCGGCGCTCCTCGAGGGCGTGCCGTTCGCGAACGGCTCCCCCAACCTCGCGGTCGACACCCCCGCGCTGCGCGAGTACGCCACGGCGCACAACATCCCGATCAGCGGCAAGGACTTCAAGACCGGCCAGACCCTCATGAAGACGGTGCTCGCACCGATGGTGAAGGCCCGCCAGCTCGGCGTGAGCGGCTGGTACTCCACGAACATCCTCGGCAACCGTGACGGCGAGGTGCTGGATGCGCCGGAGAACTTCAAGACCAAGGAGGAGTCGAAGCTGGGTGTGCTCGAGCACATCCTCGAGCCGAAGACGAACCCCGACCTCTACGGCGACATCTTCCACAAGGTGCAGATCAACTACTACCCGCCCCGCGGAGACAACAAGGAGGGGTGGGACAACATCGACATCTTCGGCTGGATGGGTTACGACATGCAGATCAAGGTGAACTTCCTCTGCCGCGACTCGATCCTCGCCGCGCCGCTTGCCCTCGACCTCGTGCTGTACTCCGACCTCGCACAGCGCGCAGGGCTCGGCGGCATCCAGGAGTGGCTGTCGTTCTATTACAAGAGCCCCCAGGTCGCGCCCGGTCTCTACCCCGAGCATGACCTCTTCATCCAGCTCACGAAGCTGAAGAACACGCTGCGCTGGATGATGGGTGAGGACCAGATCACCCATCTCGGCCGCGAGTACTACGACGAGATCTAGCCGCACTGTGCCGCGCCGCCTCCGCGACTTTCTCTATGACGCGCTGTGCGTCCTGGTGTTCGTGGTCATCGGCACACGCAACCACGACACCGACACCGGACTCTCCGGCATTCTGTACGTGGCTGCCCCGTTCTGGATCGCCATGTCCCTGGCCCACGTCACGCCCATGCTGCAGCGCGGCTCGAAAGCGTTGCCGCACCCCTACCTCGTGTGTGGCTACACGATCCTGATGGGGATGGTGCTGCGCAGGTACGTGTTCGACCGCGGCACGGCCCCATCGTTCGTGGTGGTGGCCTCGGTGTTCCTGGGTGTCACGATGCTCGGCTGGCGGGCGTGGATGCAGCGGACCAGCGCGTCGAGAGAGCAGGCCGGGGCCGGCGACTAGTCGCGCACCCCCACAACGAAGCTCGCCACCGTGGCGAGCGACCCGCCGATGTTGAGCGTGCCGAACGTGCGCGCACCCTCCACCTGTGTGTCGCCGGCGCGGCCCTCCACCTGCCGCGCCGCATCGAGCAGCATCCGTGCGCCCGTGGCCCCCACGGGGTGCCCGCCGCCGATCAGACCGCCGCTCGGGTTCACCGGCAGCGACCCGCCGGGCTCGATGGTGCCGTCCTCCACTGCCTTCCAGCTCTCCCCCGGCGCGGTGATTCCGAAATGGTCGATCGCCATGTACTCGGTGACGGAGAAGCAGTCGTGCGTCTCGATGCCGTCGAGCGCGCGCACGTCGGGGACGGCGGCGCGTCGGAACGCATCGCCCACGGTGTCGCGCACGTGCGGGAACACGTGCGTGTCGCCCCGGCTCTCCTCGATCTTGTCGAGGAAACGGATGCCCGCGTTGCGGTGGCCCCAGCCGAGGATCCTCGCGGTGCGGGACGGGTCGGCCCCGGTGCGCGCGGCGTGCCCGCGCATGAAACGGTCGGAACACAGCACCAGTACGGCGGCACCGTCGGTGATCTGGCCGCAGTCCTGGCGACGCGTGCCGGGCTCGATGAGAGGGTTGGCCACGTCGTCATCGGTGAAGCTGAGGTCTGTGAACTTCCAGCCACGGGTCTGGGCGAGCGGGTTTCGTCTCGCGTTCGAGTAGTTGATCTCCGAGATGCGGTTCAGGTGCGCACGGTCGAGACCGTGGCGCCACGCGTACTCCTCGGCGAGCAGGCCGAACACCGCCGGCCACATGAACGTGCACGAGATCCCCTCGCGTCCCTGCCACGCGGCGGCGTTCTGGTTCACCGAGGACCTGTCACCGGGCAGTGCCTTCTGTTCCTCCACGCCCACGACCAGCGCGACGTCATAACGACCGGCCTCGATCTCGGACATCGCCGAGAGCACGGCGAGTGACGACGATGCACACGCACCCTCGTGCCGCATCGCCGGCTTGCCGCGCAGTCCGGGAACAACCTGGAGGGCCACCGCCCCGAGATGTCCCTGCCCGCGCTGCAGTTCCGAGAACGCGTTTCCCACGTGCACGGTGTCCACCATGGAGGCGTCGATGCGGGCGTCCGCGAGGGCGGCCTCGATGGACTCACGCATCATGTCGGAGATGTCGAGACCCTCGCGGGCCCATGACCTGGCGAAGTCGGTCTGGTGACCGCCGAGGATCCACACGTTCGGGGACATGCGACATTCTTCCCCAACCGGGACCTCCGACCGGCACCCGCGCCCGGGCGCCCGGGCGCCGACGTGGGATCGGCAGATCCGGTCAGTCGTTCGGGATGTCGCCGGGGTCGGGAGCGGGCGTCTCCCCGGCGATGACGTCGCCGAACAGCGGCAGGGCCGCCGTGAACTCGCCGCAGCTGCCGATCGCGGCGAGGAGGGCCGTGACACCGTCCTTGAACTCGTCACTGTTGCGGGGGTTGTCGATGTCGACGGTGACGGTGAGGAAGCTCTCGGTGATGTGGAGCTTGGCACCGACCAGACGGTCCGAGAGCCTCATGGTCTCGTCGAGGACCTCCTTGGTGACGGTGACACCGCTGTCGAGAACACACTGGAGGCGGATGCACTCCGGGCCCGCCACGCCGTCGATGATCTCCATCATGATCATCACGTCGTCGTTCCCGTAGGTGAGCGTGGCTTCGTCGGAGAGGGTGTCGTCACGGGTGAAGCCGAAATCGCCGAACACATCGTCGGCGCGGTCACCCCATCGCACGAAGAGGTCGCTCAGTTCGTCTCCCCACACGGCCCAGCCGTCTCCCCAGATCGCGACGTTGTCGTTGTCGTACCCGAACGTGAGGTCGCTGTCGAGGTAGCAGAAGTTCACGTACGTCCAGAAGAACAACGGGTAGAAGGTGACCTCGAAGTAGCGGTCGGTGACCGCCGGTGCCATTCCCGAGACCGCCGGCCTGCCGAAGCGGGACCAGTCGGTTGTCCAGCGGATCGTCTTCGGTGTGAACGCGAGGGTCGTCACCGGCGGGGTGGGGTTCGAGTTCGCGTCGAACGTGGAACGACGGACCATCATGTACTGCTCCGCGATGCGCTCCAGCACGTCGGCCGACACCTGCACGTTGCGCATGAACTTCCCGCGGAGCACCGGCTCCACGTCGGCGACGGGGTCGTACGTGGGGGCGGAATCCTCCGCCTCGTACGCGTCGGCGGCCGAGTACTGGTCGATCACACGGCAGACAAAGATGTTCTCCTTCTCGTTGAGAAAGAGCGTGACCTCGTTGTTCGGTTCGGTGAGCTCGAGGGCGAGGTCGAGCACGTAGCGCGGGACGGTGATCGCCTCCTCGGGGTCGTCGGGGCCGGCCGTGGCATCGAAGTACCCGCGGACGTGGTAGCCCTGCACGAACCAGCGGCGCGTGGACGGACCGGTGCGCTTCACCCACACGAACTCACGGCCGTCCTTGCGGGACGTGAGCGCATGAACCATGCCGAGCACGCGGTTGATCTCGTCGCTGCCGAGCTGGATGGACCACGCGGACTTGTGGCCCTCGAACGGTGATTCGGACATGGTGATCAGAGTCCCTTCTTCAGGTTGCGGTTGTTGCGGCGGGCGCCGAGGTGGAGCGAGGTGCCCTCCGCGGGTGCGATGCGCCCGAGGGCGAGGTCCTCGAGGTAGCGGCGCAGCGACGCGGTGGACTGCACCTTCGTGCCGGTCTCGGCGAGGTCGACGCGGCGGGCGAGTTCGACGAACGCCGCGCCGAGACGGGCGACGTCGACGACATCGTTGACCGCAACGGTGGCGTTGCCGTCGTCGTCGACGGACACCCAGTTGCCGGTGGCAGTGTTCGGGCACGGCCCGAGGAGGTCGACGAGGTGACGGTTGCAGTCACGCACGATCGGGTCGACGTGCTGCGTGCGGAACTGCACACGGTCGAACGCTGCCTGCACTTCGGGAGCGTCAGGGTGAGGGGGTTCGGCCCCGTTCGCGGGGTCGTGGAGAGGGTCGTTGACGGACATGTGGATACCTTTCTTGTTGTTCAACGGCGTGTTGTGTGGTGATGAATCAGAACCAGAGCCGACTCGCAGCCCCGGGGGCTGTGGGTCAGATGGCCCTGACTGTTGATTGCCGTTGAACTGGCATCCACGCTCCTTCTCGCTCGATCTGGGGACAGGTAGTAAACCACACTCGGCGGCGAATCACACACCTGTAATGGTGCCGGGCACCAGAATTTTCTGGCCCGCATCCCGAGCCACGATCGGTCTCCTGATTGCCCAGCAGAACCATGGTGCCAAGAGGGTGTGACATGCCCCGGACCGCCTCGGAAACACCAGCAGGTACGGGGCTACTGTGGCGTTCTCGGGTTGTCCACAGGGGGGCGGGAATGGCGGAGAAGAAGCGCTCGGGCGTGACCATGGGCGAGGTTGCACCTCACTACCCGGGGGAGGCAACTGCACCCGCCGGTGCACCGAACGTGGTGCTGGTGGTGTTCGACGACACCGGCTTTGCCGACTTCGGTTGCTACGGCAGCGAGATCCGCACCCCGAACATCGACCGCCTCGCCGCTGGCGGCCTGCGCTTCACGAACTTCCACACCACGAGCCTCTGCTCCCCCACGCGCGCCGCACTCCTGACCGGCCGCAACCACCACGCAGTGGGCATGGGCTCACTTGCCAACTACGACTACGGGTTCGACGGCTACCGCGGCAGGGTGTCGAAGGACGCCGCGATGCTGCCCGAGATCCTTCGGCCGCTCGGGTTCAACAACTACGCGGTGGGCAAGTGGCATCTCACACCGATGCACCACATCGGGCCGGCCGGCCCGTACGACTACTGGCCCACGCAGCGCGG
>JBEGQL010000047.1:0-88005 GCA_041181005.1 Actinomycetota bacterium | reverse complement strand
TCCTCACCCGTTCGCCACTAGGTCTTCCGGTGCAAGCACCATGGACCTCGTTCGACTTGCATGTGTTAAGCACGCCGCCAGCGTTCGTCCTGAGCCAGGATCAAACTCTCCGTCAAGAACTCGACCGGTTGCCCGGTCTTCGTTCGGGAAAGTCCGGGGCGGTCGGGGGGAAAAACCCCGGGTCCGCCCGTTCTGACTTTTTTGTTTTTGCCGGGCCGGATGGGAATCCGACCCTGAATTGACAAGCGATGTCGACAGCGAACTGCCTCATCGCCCGCACTGGCGTTCAGTCTTCTCTTCTGTTTTCAAGGAGCTCATTGCTCCGGCATGTGTCTTTCGACAGTGATGCCGACCCGCGTGAACAGCGAACCGCTCTCGGGGGCGAGTGGCAATGCTAACGGTCGCCGACAGCCGCCACAACGCGTTCCGCCCGTGTTTCATGGGTTTCGTCCGCATCTCGGCGGCCTGTGGACAAGGACCCGGAGACCGTCCCCCGCGGCGGGTTACTCACGGGTCAGGGCGCCGATCGAAGGGCGCTCAGGCGGTGTCGAAGAGGTGGTACGAGGTCTTGCCCTTGCGGACCAGCACCCACCGTCCGTGCAGAAGTCCCTTGTCGGCAAGGGTTTCGCCGGACTCGAGGGTCCGGCCGTTCACGTGGATGCCACGTTGGTCGACGGTGCGCCTGGCCTCGGAGGTGCTCGTGACCACCCCGGTACGCGCGAGGAGCCCGAAGGTGTCCTCGAGATCCGAGGAGGACACGGCCGTCACCGGGACTTCCGCGGCGACCACCTCCAGGGCCTCGTGGGACGCCGCGGCGGGGTCCCCACCAAAGAGGATGTCGGCGGCGGCGGCCGCGGCGGCCGACGCCTCGGCCCCGTGCACCAGTTCTGTCATCTCCGCAGCAAGCGAGCGCTGCGCCTCCCGCTTGCCCGGCGCTCCGGCGTGACCCGCCACCACAGACCGGACCTCGTCAAGCGGCGCGAGAGAGAAACGTGGCAGGTAGCGCACGACGTCTTCGTCGGCAAGATTCATCCAGAACTGGCGGAAGTGGTACGGAGATGTGCGCGCGGGATCGAGCCACACCGCGCCGGTTGCCGTCTTGCCGAACTTCGTCCCGTCGCTCTTCGTCACGAGTGGCCAGGTGAGCCCGTGTGCCGAGCGGCCGAGTGTCCGGCGGATGAGATCGATTCCCGCGGTGATGTTGCCCCACTGGTCACTTCCGCCCATCTGGAGCTCGACGCCGTGCTCGGCACACAGGTGCCGGAAGTCGTTCGCCTGGAGCAGCATGTAACTGAACTCGGTGTACGACAGACCGTTCTCCGACTCGAGGCGGTTCTTCACGGACTCCTTCGCCATCATCTGGTTCACGGTGATGTGCTTGCCCACCTCGCGCAGGAAATCGAGCGCGGTGATGCGTTCCGTCCAGTCGGCATTGTTCACGAGGACTGCCCCTGTCGGCCCGGGCGAGAAATCGAGGATCCGCTCGAGCTGGTTCTTGATGCACTCGACGTTGTGGTGGAGCGTGTCGCGGTCGAGAAGATTGCGTTCGTCGCTGCGTCCGGAGGGATCGCCCACCATCCCCGTTGCTCCGCCGGCCAACGGATACGGCTTGTGCCCGGCGAGCTGGAGGCGGCGCAGCATCAGCTGACCGAGCAGATGACCCACGTGGAGCGAGTCAGCAGTGGGATCGAACCCGACGTATGCAGACACGGTGCCCGCCGCAAACCTCGAGGCGAGAGCATCGCGATCGGTCGAATCGTGAACCAGTCCTCTGGTCACGAGATCGTCGAGCAGACCGGCGGCTGTCACGGTTCCATGTTGCCACGGCGGGGACGGCGCAACGCGAGATATTCTCGGTGCATCGCGCACATCGACGACATTCACCTGTCCCTTCTGCTGCAGTCGGCACAGTGCGGATCCCTGGGCTCACCGATGTACGAGTGTCTCCTGGCCGGACTTGCAACGGATTACGAGCACGGTGGCGTGGTCAGAGACTTCCTCAACGGCGCGAGCCGGACCCCCGTCCACGATGCGCTTCCGCTGCGCCTGGCGGGCGCCCTTCACCGAATCGTCCTCGGTGGCCTGGATGACGAACTTGCCCGCCACTACCCCAGCGCCGGCGGGAGTCCCGGGCCCGACCTCGTGAGGACATTCATCCGGGCGATGGCATCGCACGAACACGCGGTGCGGGCGGCCCTCCTCGAGCCTGTCCAGACGAACGAGGTGGGGAGGTCGACCGTCCTGCTGGCGCTCGGGCGGTGGCTCGCGTCTCGGGGCGTGGACCGACACATCCATCTGGAGATCGGCACGAGTGCGGGGCTGAACCTGAACCACATGCATTTCGGTGCGCATGACGGCCGTATCCGCATGGGCGCCGAAGCCTCCGGCGTGCAGTTCGGGCCGGAGTGGTTCGCAGCGCCGCTCCCCTTGCCCGCGCATTCGTCCGTACCGTCGGTCCTGCGGGGAGTGGACCCCCACCCTGTCGATGTCACCGACCCCGCGGGTGAGATGCGGCTGCTCTCTTTCATCTGGCCCGACCAGACCGAGAGGGCCGAACGCTCCCGAGCGGCCATCAAGATCGCGCGCGACCATCCGCCCCGGGTGGACGGCGGTTCTGCTGAGAACTGGCTGCCGGGCATGCTGGAGGCCAACCGCGGCAGCCACATCGTGGTGTTCCATTCGATCGTGTGGCAGTACCTCGGCACGAAGGTGCAGAGAGCGGTCCGTGACTCTCTCGCCACGGCTGGGTCACGCGCCGGCACCGATTCAAGGGTGATCTGGGCACGCATGGAGCCGGCTGGCTCTGTTGCCGACGTGCGTGTCACCGTGTGGGACGGCACCTCACAGGAGGAGCACCGACTGGCCGAGGTCGGCTACCACGGGCGGGGCCTCAGGTGGCCCGGAGGGTCGGACTAGAAGTCCCGTTCGAGCGCCCGCCGCACCTGCAGCGGAACAGGGGTCGGCGTCGGTGCGCCGGGTGTGGTGCTGACGTAGGTGATCGTGCAGTCGAACACGGGGTTCCCGCCGACGGACATCGCGACGAGCACGTCGAAGGACGTGTTGCCCCACCTCGACACAGAGCACTCGGCGTCGATCACATCGCCGTACCGCGCCGGTGCGTGCCACGTTCCGGTTGCGGTCTTCAGCATGAAGTCGAACCCAATGGACATGAAGTCGACCTCCCCTGCGGGAACCCCGGTCTCTGCGCCGATTGCCGCGCGGATCCACTGTGCCACCGAGTCGTCGGCATACATCCAGTAGTTCGCGTTGAACACCACGTGCTGCATGTCGCACTCGTGGTAGCGAACCCTCGTGCGCTCCACATACCTCAACGGCTGACCTCCGTGACGGCTTCTCGCGCCTTCCGGGCTGCGAGAGCGAGGGCCTCGGCCTGGGCGGCCGCCGCATCGGGACCCGCGCCACCGGGGCTGCGGCGGCGCACGAGTGCACTGCCGTCGGCGAACAAACCGGCGGCCTCGGTTCCGAACCGCGGATGGGCGCTCACCGCATCCACCAGAGAAGTGCCGGACGCCAACGAGTCGCGCACCACGGAGCCCACGAGGGCATGGGCATCACGGAACGGCACGCCCCTCTCCACGAGCCATTCGGCGAGATCGGTGGCGACGAGGCTCTCGGCCGAGGCGGCCCGTGCCATCGAGTCGGCACGGAAGGTGGCGGTGGCGATCATCCCGGCCACCGCAACGAGGCCCCTGCGCACCTGGTCCACGGAATCGAACAGCGGCTCCTTGTCCTCCTGCAGGTCGCGGTTGTACGCGAGGGGCAGACCCTTCAGGGTGGCGAGCAGACCGGTCAGGTTGCCGATGAGCCGACCGGCCTTCCCGCGGGCGAGCTCGGCGATGTCCGCGTTCTTCTTCTGGGGGAGCATGGAGGAGCCCGTGGCGTACGCGTCATCGAGCACGGCGAACCCGAACTCCTCGCTCGTCCACAGCACCCACTCCTCACCGATTCTCGAGAGGTGAACGCCGATGAGCGCGAGCGTGAACAGGTGCTCGGCCACGTGGTCACGGTCACTCACCGTGTCGAGCGAGTTCGCGAACGGGACCGAGAACCCGAGCACCTTCGCAGAGTACGCAGGATCGACCGGCAGGGATGTTCCTGCCAGCGCTCCGGCGCCGAGCGGCGACACGTCGGCACGGTGAAGCGCGTCCACCACCCTCGAGACGTCCCGCAGAAGGGCCCAGGCATGAGCGCGGAGGTGATGCGACAGCAGAACAGGCTGTGCACGCTGCAGATGCGTGTACCCGGGAATGGCGAGGGGCGGTGACTGTCGGTCGGCATCATCGGCCCTCGCCACGAGGACATCAACGAGATCGAGTGCCGCACCTGCGACACGGGCCATCTCGCGGCGTGCCCACAGGCGCACGGCAGTGGCCACCTGATCGTTGCGGCTGCGCCCGGTGTGCATCCTGCTTCCCGGCTCTCCCGCGAGCTGGGTGACCCGCCGTTCGATGGCAGTGTGGATGTCCTCATCCGACGGTTCGACAACGAAGGTTCCGGTTTCGAACTCGTTGCGGACTGCTTCCAGCGCCGCCAGCACCGACTCCGCGTCACCCGCACTCATCAACCCGACATGACCGAGCATGCGCACATGTGCAGAGGAGCCAGCGATGTCATCGGCCCACAACCGACGGTCGAACCCGATGCTCTCGGTGAATGCCCTGAGCTCGTCGCTGGGGCCGGAAGCGAACCGCCCGTGCCACAGCGCAGCGCCGTCCGCCACCTTCTTCTCAGCCATGTGCCCTGTCCCCGTTCGCCGCGTCGGTCCCGTTCGTGAGACCGGCAAGTGACCTGATTGCGGACGCGAGAGCCCTCCCGCCGACGGACTCCGACGCGACGCACAGAAGAGTGTCGTCGCCTGCAACCGTGCCCACGAGCCCCTCCATCCCGCTGCGGTCGAGGGCCGAGGCAACAACATGGGCACATCCGGGCGGCGTGCGCACCACGACCAATGTGCCGCTGCTCGTCACCTCCGCCACCCATTCGGACACGACGCGACGGAGCTGATCGGTGGGGGCGATGCGGTCTGGTTCGTACTCGGGAATCGCGTACCGCGACTCCCCGCCCGCGACCCTGACCTTGACCGCGCCGAGTTCCTCGAGATCCCGGGACACCGTGGCCTGCGTGGCCTTGATGCCGTCCTGGGCCAGCAACTCCTGCAGTTGGGGCTGGCTCGCCACGGGGTGCGCCGCGATGATGCGACTGATTGCCTGCTGTCGTTGTGCCTTGGAACTCACGTCGATGCCTCCATGAGGAACGCGAGCACGCCACGGGCCGCGGTGAGCCTGTGGTGTCCCTGCGCGATGGCGAGGCTGCGCGGACCGTCCATCACCTCTGCCGTCACTTCCTTCCCCCTGTATGCGGGCATGCAGTGCATGAAGGCGGCCCCCGGGGCTGCGGCCGACATCAGTTTCTCGTCGACGCAGTAGCCCGAGAAGACCTTCATCCGCTCGGCCGACTCCGACTCCTGACCCATGGAGACCCATGTGTCCGTGTGGACCACGTGTGCCCCTGTCACTGCGGAAACCGGGTCCGCGGACGAGGTGACCCTGTCCGCGATGGCACGCAAGCGCCCGACCTCCTCGGCGGGAGGTCCGAAACCCCCGGGACAACCGAATGCCATGGAGCCACCGAGCATCAACACGGCCTCGGCGAGCGAACGGGCGACGTTGTTGTAGTCGCCGATCCATGCCACGTGAAGTGCGTCGATCGGTCCGGCATGCTCACGCATCGTGATCACGTCGGCCACGGCCTGGAGGGGGTGGCTGCGGTCAGACAGCATGTTCACCACGGGCACCGAGGAGCAGGCAGCCATCCTCGCCACGGTCGAATGGGTGAACACACGTGCGGCGATGACCGCGTGGTAGCCCGCGAGGATGCGCGTGGCGTCCTCGACGGGTTCGCGTGTGTCGAGACCCACCTCCTCGCCGCGGGTGTACACGGGGTGTCCCCCCATCTGCACCACAGCCATCTCCATCGAATGGCGGGTCCGGTTCGAGGGCTTCTCGAAAATGAGCGCCACACCCTTTCCTGCCAGGAGCGGACGGGGCGGCGCGACCGACAGCGAGACCACGTGCCGGAGTTCGCCCGGACTGAGATCGGTGATGTCCAGGAGGTGACGGGTCATGAGAGAACCGCCGAGAGGATGGAACACGCCTCGTCGATCTCGGAATCGGTCACGGTGAGCGGTGGAGCCAACCGGATCGTTGATTGGTTCACCGCATTCACGATCAGGCCGGCCTCCAGTGCAGCTGCCGCGACCTCGTTTGCATCGCGCCCGTCCGCGAGTGCCACACCCAGCAGCAGACCGGATCCCCTCACGTGATCCACACCGGGGTGACCCGCGAACGCGGCACGGATGCGTGCACCGGCCGTGTTCGCGAGGCCGCAGGCATCGATGCGCTCCATTTCGTCGATGACAGCGTTCACCGCGGCCGTGGCGAGAGCGGTGCCGCTGTAGGTGGAGCCGTGGTCACCCGGTGACATCACCGACGCGACATCCGTGCGCGCCCACACCGCCCCGACCGGCATCCCGTTGCCCATCCCCTTCGCGAACGTGACGACGTCGGGCGAGATTCCTGCATGTTCGAAACCGAACCACCTGCCCGTCCGGCAGAACCCCGTCTGCACCTCGTCGATCATGAGGAGCATGCCGCGTTCGCGGCACAGCTCCTGGACGGCCTGCAGGTACGCAGGGTCAGCGGGGACAACCCCACCCTCGCCCTGGATGGGCTCGAGCATCACCGCCGCCACGGTGGGGTCGATCGCGGACCTCAAGGCCTCGATGTCGCCGTATGCCACATAGAGGAACCCTTCGGGCATCGGTTGGAACACCTCGTGCTTGGCGGGTTGGCCCGTGAGTGCGAGCGCGCCGAGAGTGCGCCCGTGGAAGCTCCCGTACGCGCTCACGATGCGATGCCTGCCGCGGCCGCCGTGCTTGCGGGCGATCTTGATGGCGGCCTCGTTCGCCTCCGCACCACTGTTGCAGAAGAACACCTGTCCCCTGCCCGCACCCGCATCCTCCATCAGCCCCGAGATGCGGAGCGCAGCACGTGTGGCGACAGGATTCGCGAAGAAGTTGGAGACGTGCACGAGGGTCCGTGCCTGCGCACTGATTGCCTCCGTGACCGCGGGGTTGCAGTGACCGAGCGACACCACTGCGATCCCTGCAAGAAAGTCCAGGTAGCGGCGGCCGTCACTGGCCCACACCTCGGTCCCGTTCGCGCGCTCGATGAACAGCTTCGGCGCCCCGAAGACCGGGATGAACGGACAGTGGTCATTCGCGCCGGGGATCTCCCCGGGGACCGCATCATCAGCGAACCTGTGTTTCATTGCCGTGATTCCTTCGTGGCGGTGGCGTCCCTGTTCGATCCCGTGATCATCGTGCCGACACCTTGGTCCGTGAACAGCTCGAGCAGCAGCGCATGGGGCACCCGTCCGTCGAGGATGTGGGCACTGCGCACGCCACCCCTCACTGCCTGCACGCAACTCTCCACCTTCGGGATCATTCCGCCCGCAACGGTCCCGTCGGCAACGAGTGCACCGACCTCATCGATCGTGAGGCGCTGGATGAGTGACGCCTCGTCGTCCACGTCACGCCTGATTCCCGCCACATCCGTGAGGTAGATCACCTTCTCGGCGCCGACCGCCTCTGCGATGGCTCCTGCGGCAGTGTCGGCATTGATGTTGAGTGCCTGGCCCCCGGCATCCACGCCCACGGTGGACACGACGGGAACGAAACCGTCGGCCAGGATGCTCTCCAGCAGACCGGGCCGGACCCTCGTCACATCACCCACGAAGCCGAGGGCAGGGTCGCGCTGCTCGGCCATCAGCATCCGGCCGTCCTCACCGGAGAGCCCGACAGCGATGTTGCCGTGCACGTTGATGGCTCCCACCACGCGCGGATTGACGTGACCGTTGAGCACCATCCGCACGACATCGAGGGTTGCCTCGTCCGTCACACGGAGTCCGTTCACGAAACCGGTCTCGATGCCGAGGCGCGAGAGCATCCCCGAGATCTGTGGCCCGCCACCGTGGACGACGACGGGCCGGATTCCGACCGTGTGCATCAGAACGATGTCCTCCGCGAAGAGCGCAAGGGCGTCCTCCTCGCTCGCACCCGCGAGCGCGTTCCCCCCGTACTTCACGACGACCGTGCGGCCGGAGAACCGACGGATGTAGGGAAGGGCCTCGACGAGAACGTCGGCGGTCGTGCTCACGGGTACACCCCCACCACCGGCAACCCGGCTGTCTCGGGAAGCCCGAGGGCCACGTTCGCAGACTGCACGGCACCCCCGGAGGCACCCTTGGTGAGGTTGTCCTCGGCGGCGAGAACTACCACCGTGCCCGTGCGGTCGTCGAACCTGGCGGTGATGTGGACCGTGTTGGAGCCGAGGGTTGCCTTGGTGCCCGGCGACCCCTTGCCGACCACCACGAACGGCTCTGCCGCGTAGAACCTCGCCAGGGTCGCCAGTAGCGACGCCGTGGTGACATCACGCGCCGGGCGTGCGTAGCAGGTGGCGAGAATGCCGCGGTTCATCGGCGCGAGGTGTGGGGTGAAGAGGATGCTCGCACCGAGGTTCGCCTCCATCTCGGGTGTGTGGCGGTGGTCGAGGAGGCCGTACGCGCTGAAATCCTCGTCCACCGCACAGAACATCGAGCCCGGCTTTGCGGCGCGGCCTGCACCGCTCACACCGGATGCTGCATCGACGATTATCCCGGAACTCTCTATCAGTCCCTCGCGCAGGAGCGGCGCGAGCGCAAGGGTCGCCGCGGTCACATAACAACCGGGGGTCGCGATCAGCGTGGCGTTCTTCAGTTCCTCGCGGTGCAGTTCCGGCAGGCCGTACACGGCACGGGCGAGCTCCGCGGGCTGCGTGTGCTCGAACCCGTACCACGTCGGGTACAGCGAGGCGTCCTTCAGCCGGTACGCCGCAGACAGGTCGACGATGCAACCGACGTGATCCTTGATTGCGGGGACGATCTCCATCGAGGCCTCGTGCGGCAGGCCCAGGAACACGAGGTCGAGACCATCGACCAGCGAGGGCTCGAACTCGGAGAACACGAGGTTGGGGTATGCCGCGGCCAGGGACGGATACAGCGACGAGGCCAAGGTTCCCGCCTGGCTGTCCCCCGTTGCCACGACAAGATTCATGGCGGGATGGCCCGCCACGAGGCGGAGAAGTTCCGCCCCCGTGTAACCGGATGCCCCCAGAATGCCCACGCGTGTCATAGATGCATTACTATACGGACGAGTGAATGATTATGCAACCATTCCCCCATCGGCCGGGGCGCTGCTGGTCGCGGCACCCTCCATCATCGACCCGAACTTCGCGCGCACGGTCGTGCAACTCGTCAACCACGACCACACCGGGAGTCTGGGGGTCGTGATCAACCGGCCGGACACGTCCCCGGACCCGGTTCTTGCAGCCGCACTCGGCGACTGGCTCGCCATGTCGGCATCACCGGGCGTGGTGTTCCGTGGTGGCCCTGTGTCTCCCGACTCGTTCCTTTGTCTGGTGTCAACGCCCTCGGGCGTGCGGTCGGTAGACATCGCGAACGAGGATCCGGCGGGCACACCGGGGCCGTGGCGCGTCTTCCGCGGTTACGCGGGGTGGGCGCCGGGTCAGCTCGACGACGAACTGCGTGGGGCGGGCTGGTACGTCGTGGAGTCGGAACCAGATGACATGTTCTCGTCCGGGCCCGACCGGCTCTGGCGGGACGTTCTCGCCCGCCAGAGCGGGACGGTCCGACGCTTCGCCGACTTTCCCGACGACCCGTTCCTCAACTGACCGGCGGCGAGAACTGACGATCCGCGGATGCGCAGCGGTCAGCCGCGCAGTTCCGCACCGAGTTTCGCCGCGGCGACACGACAGGCTTCCCGCACGTCAGCGACGGTCCTGTCGTTGACCGTGGACCCGTCCTCCTGCAGCCTCAGCCGGAAGGCGAGGCTGCGCGTGCCGTCGGCGAGACCGGGACCCCGGTACACGTCGAAGAGCATCACAGACACGACCCGCGTGCCGCCGGCCTGTCGAAGGGCCCTGTGCAGGTCTGATGCGCTCACCCCGCCAGGCAGCACGAATGCAAGATCGAGGTCACTGGACGGGAAACGATTGACGGGCCGTGCCTGGACGGCCTTCGGGTTCTCGTTCAGGAGCACCGTGAGGTCGAGTTCGAGTACCGCGACACGACCCTCGATCCCGAGCCTGTCGAGCACCGCCGGATGAATCTCCCCGACGGCCCCGACAACCTTCCGGCCGCGTGCGAGAGACGCAGAACGCGTCGGATGAAGACCAGGGGGCACCCTCGACTGGTCCAGCTGGGCACCCACCGAGAGCGCGTCAGCAACCGCGGTCCACACCCCGAGTGCAGCCGACACATCGGCGCCGGCAATGACGACGCCCAGTTGCTCGGTCTCATCGGGCAGCTGCCCGCTCCCCGGCGGGTACACGTGGCCCATCTCCCACAGGCCGATGCGCTCATTCCTGTGCGACTGGTTGTACCGCACGGTGGAGAGGAGCCCGGGCCGCAGCGAGGTGCGCAGGATCGACTCCTCGGCGACAAGAGGGTTCGCGATGCGAAGGTGCTCACCGCTCCCGAGACCCGCCGAGTCGAGATCGCCCGGTGCGAGGAACGGCATCGGCATCACCTCGTCAAGGCCGAGACCCACAAGGACCCGGCGCAGCAGGCGACGCCTCGTCTGCATCTCCGTGAGGTGTCCGTGTACCACGGATTTCGGGACCGACTTTCCGAGGGCGTCATAGCCGTGGTGACGCGCGATCTCCTCGACGATGTCGATCTCCTCGGTGCAGTCCGGTCGCCACGTGGGCACCGTGACCATGGCACCATCTGCCGTCGGACGCACCATGAAGCCGATCGGTTCGAGCAGGCGTGCCATCTCGTTGCCGTCAGGGAGGATTCCCAGCGTTCTCTCGACGCGCGACGTGCGCACGGCAACCGTGACCGCAACGGGCAGTGCGGGAGTGTCGACACGCGAATGCCCTCCGTGCACCACAAGTTCGGGGCACGTCTCGCGGAGAATCGTGGCGAACCTTGCCACCGCACCGTTCACTCCATCGGGATCCACCCCTCGTTCGAACCGCACCGAGGCCTCGCTGCGCAGGTTGAGCCGGTTCACCGAGAACCTGATGTGGTCGGGCTCGAACCAGGCCACCTCGAGCGCGAGACGGGTCGTTGAACCGGTCACCTCGGAATGGAGACCGCCCATGATCCCCGCGATGCCCACCGCATCGCCGGACCCCGCGTTGCATATGAGCAGCTCTTCCGCGGTGACGTTCCGTTCCGCTCCGTCGAGGGTCACCACCTTCTCCCCCTCAGCCGCCAGTCTCACGTCGAACGAGGAGACGACGTCGAGGTCGTAGGCGTGATTCGGCTGGTTCAGCTCCAGCATCACGAGGTTGGAGGCATCAACCACGTTGTTGATCGGCCGCATGCCGAGACGCGACAGGCGCGACGCCACCCACGAGGGCGACGGACCGACCGTGACACCGGAGAGTGCAACCGCCGAGAACATCCCGCAGCGGTCCCCCGCCGTCACCGTGAGAGGGATCTCCAGCTCAGGACCCACGGAGACGCCCGACGTCGGGGCTCCCCGCAGCGTGACGCCGAAATGCGCCGCGAGCTCGCGGGCGACACCGAGGTGTCCCCAGCAATCGGGATGGTTGCGCGTGAGGTCGAGATCGAACACCGTGTCGGGTTCGGATCCGAGGATCACGAACGGGTCCACGCCGAGCGGGCAGCCGCGCGGGAGGATCAGCAGGCCGGCCGCATCGTCCGAGAGTCCCAGTTCGACCGGGGAACACAGCATCCCCTCGGAGTCGATCCCGAGGATGCCACGGCGCGAGATCTCGCGACCGTCCGGCATCACCGTGCCGAGAGTGGCGAGAGGGACCGTGTCCCCTTCGGTCATGTTCGTGGCCCCGCACCACACATGCCGCTCCGCGCCGTCACCTGCATCGACCCAGCAGCGCGTCACCTTCGCGGCATCAGGGTGTTTTTCCATCCGCACGATGCGTGCCGACACGACCCCGGCAACCGGACGTCCGGTCTCTTCCACCGACTCAACGGTCATCCCGAGGTTGTTCATGGCGCGCACGAGTGTGTCCACGTCATCCGGGACGTCCGCCATCTCGCGCAGGATCGACAGCAGGATCCTCACGGGAACTGCTCCAGGAAGCGGACATCGTTCGAGTACATCTCACGGATGTCCTCCACACCGTGGCGTTCCTTCGCCATCCGGTCGATGCCGAAACCGAAGGCGAACCCTCCCCACTCCTCGGGGTCGAGCCCGGCAGCCTGCAGGACGCGCGGATGGACCATGCCGCACCCTCCCAGCTCCATCCAGGACCCGTCGTGGCGGCGGATGTCGAACTCGGCGCTCGGCTCGGTGAACGGGAAATACGAAGGACGGAGCCGGCTCGTGAATGTGTCCCCGAAGAACGCCTTCGTGAACGCCTCGATCGTGCCCGCGAGGTGAGCAAACGTGATGTCACGATCCACGACGAGACCCTCAATTTGGTAGAAGACCGGCATGTGGGTGGCGTCGGGTGTCTCCTTGCGGAACACACGGCCGGGCATGATCGCATAGATCGGAGGCGGCCATTCCTGCATCACCCTGATCTGCACGGGCGAGGTGTGGGTGCGCAGCACCACGCTTCCCTCGGGATCGGACTCCACGAACAGCGTGTCCCACATGGACCGCGCAGGATGTGACGGAGGCATGTTCAGTGCCTCGAAGTTGTGGAAGTCGGTCTCGACCTCCGGCCCCTCGGCCACGCGGAATCCGAGACCGACGAAGACATCCTCCAGGCGCTCGATCGCCTGTGTGACCAGGTGCATCCGCCCCCTGCGGGACTGGCCCTGCAGGATGACCTCGGTGAGGTCCATTCGGTCAGCCTCGACGGCTCCGGCGAACGAGAGCTCCTTGATTGCGCGCTCCCGGCCCTCGACCGCCGCGTTGAGCGCCGCCATCGCATCGTTCACGACCCGACCGGCCTCGCGCCTCCTGTCGGGATCGGGCTCCCTGCCGAGGGATGACTTCAGCGCGGTGAGCGAGCCCCTCTTGCCCGTGGCCGCGTTCGTGGCTGCCCGAAGTTCCTCGAGCGAAGATGCTGCCGCAACCGCGTCGAGCGCATCAGCCAGCACTGACCGGACGTCGGGTCCCTCCACTCTGTCAGCCATCCTGAAAGACGCTAGTCGCGCGACCTCGACCAACTGACGTGCATTGCGAGAACCGATGCCGCCATCGCCACATTGAGGCTCTCGGCCCTGCCGGCATGCGGGATGCGGACCCATTCGTCCACTTCGGCGGAGTCATCCAGTCCGTGGGCCTCGTTGCCGAGGACCAACGCAACGGGTCCCTCGAACCTGGCTGCGCGCATGTCCGTTGCCGAGGCGTTGCTGGAGGTCCCGTACAGACGCAACCCGAGCGCACGCAGCTCGCCGAGCGATGCACAGCGCCGGACGGGCACGTGGAACAGTGCCCCGGCGGAGGCCCGCACAGTCTTCGGTGCCCATTCGTCGACGGTGTCCCCGACAACGAACACTCCGCTCGCGCCGGCGGCCTCGGCCGACCGCACGATTGTGCCGAGATTGCCCGGGTCAGACACACCCGCCGCAACCACGTACCACGACGCCGGTCCGCAGTCGGGCGCACCGTGCACCGGCACCGCGCAGACGGCCAGGACCCCCTGGGGGCTCACCGTGTCGTTCACGGAGTCGAACGTGCGCGCATCCAGGACGAACGGCACCGTGCGGACACACGACGGGGCATCCTCGCCCTCTCTCACGTACACCTCACGCAGGTCGATCCCGGCGGCGACCGCCTCCTCCACGAGGACGCGACCCTGGACCACGAACAGACCCGCCTCCGAGCGCGCGCTCCTCCTGCCCACCAGCCTCCGCAGGTTCTGCACCCGCGGGTTCGAGGACGACAGGGTGCCCTGTCTCAGGCGAGCGCCTCCCTGGCGGACGTCACGAGTGCACTGAACGCCGCAGCGTCGTGCACGGCGAGATCCGCGAGGATCTTGCGGTCCACCTCGATCCCGGCGGCACCGAGACCTGCGATGAACCGGCTGTAGCTGATGCCGTTCTCGCGGCATGCCGCATTGATGCGCTGGATCCAGAGCCTGCGGAACTCGCCCTTTCGTGCCCTGCGGTCACGGAACGCGTACTGACCGGAGTGCATGACCTGCTCGTTCGCGGCGCGGAACGACCTGCTCTTGTTGCCGTAGTAGCCCTTTGCCTGCTCGAGAACGGCCCTGTGCTTCTTGCGGGCATGTACTGCCCTCTTCACTCGTGCCATGAGATGTTCCTTCCTTCCCTCTCCGGCTCAGCGCTCTCCGAGGAGGCGCTTGATCTTCTTCTCGTCGGTCGAGTGGACATCGCGGTCTCCCGCGAGGCGTCTCGTGCGAGTGCTCGACTTCTTCTCGAACAGGTGCTGGCGGTTCGCCTGCTGGCGGCGCAGCTTGCCCGATCCCGTCTTCTTGAACCGCTTGGCCGCGGTCTTGCTCGTCTTCATTTTCGGCATGTCTCTCTCCTGCTCTAACTGTTCCGCCCGTCGGCCGGGTCCTCCACGGCCCGGTCAACTGAAGGCTTCTCCTGTGTCGATGTCTCGTTCTTCCTGCTGCCTGCCGGCTTCTTGTCCGGCGCCAGCACCATTGTCATGTTCCGTCCCTCGAGCCGCGCCTGGGTCTCCACCTTGGCGACCGGCCCCAGTTGCTCGAGGACTGCGTCGAGGATCCGCGAGCCGAGCTCGGGGTGAGCCATCTCGCGCCCCCGGAACTGCAGCGTGACCTTCACCTTGTGCCCGTCGGTCAGGAACTCCTGCATGTGTCGCACCTTGGTGTCGAAGTCACCCTTGCCGATCTTCGGCCGGAACTTCACCTCCTTGATGGTCACCTGCGTGGTCTTCTTCCGCGACTCCTTGGCCTTCTGGGCCTCTTCGTAACGGAACTTGCCGTAGTCCATGATGCGGCACACCGGCGGGTTCGCGAGTGGTGCCACTTCCACGAGATCGAGGTCGAGCTCACGGGCGAGGGTGAGTGCATCGGCAGTGCTTCTGATGCCCACCTGGCTCCCGTCCGGGCCCACAAGCCTCACCTCGCGCACCCTGATGCGCTCGTTGATCCGTGGTTCGTTCTGCGGCGCAGCTATGGCCGTTCACTCCTGTGCAATGGGCTGTGCCCTCCTTCGTGTCCCGCCGGGGCGGCTGTTGTCGCGCACACGGACGAAACGGGACCCTGTTGCCCAGGTTGACCCGGGCACTCCTCCGGTCAGTTCGACCATCACCGGGTGCACAGGTGGGGGCTCGCGCCCCGCTTCGCATATGTGTCGGGGATAGGGTACCGCTGCCATGTCCGAGGACAACGCGATCTCCCCCGAACTCGAGCAGGCCCTCGCCGAGACACGCGAGCGGATCGGGTCCGTCCCGGCCGAGGTGGTCGTGACCAACCATGCCATGGGTCTCTATGAGCTGGCCGCCATTCACCTCACCGCAGAGCCGGTCCGCCTCGCAGAGGCGGCACTCGCGATCGACGCCTTCGCCTGCCTGGTGGACGGGCTCGGCGAACGGCTCGGGGATGCCCACGAGACTCTCGCGTCGGCTCTCGCCGCCGTCCGGATGGCCTACGTCAGCCTGGCGAAGCCGCAGTAGCGCGGCTGGTTCAGGGCGACACGGGTCGGATGGCCACGGCCTCCTCGCGCTTCACCTTGAACTCCACCCCGAACTCGACCTCTTGGCCGACCGCGATGTCACGGGAACCATCGGCGATCGAGACACAGTGGAACGGGAACACGGAGCCGTCGTCGCAAACCACGGTGCCGAGTCCGCGGTGCCCGTCGAACTCGTCCACTCTCCCCCTGCGGAGACCACCGGGCGACATGACGACTAGTGAATGATCTTCGAGATGGGGATCTCGAGCAGGTCGGATGCCCCGGCGTCGATGAGCGCGGGAATGAGCGTGTTGATCCCCTGCTTCGGTACGACCGACTCAACCGCGAGGTCGCCCGACGCCAGCCGGGCCACGGTCGGCGACTTTGCGGAGGGCAGGAGGGACACCACCGCGTCGAGTCGTGACTCGGCGACGTTGAGCTTGAGCAGGACCTTCCCGCGAGCCTCGAGGGCCCCGGTGAGCAACGACATGATCTGGTCCATCGCGTGCCGCTTCCCGGGGTCACTGCCCGCCGCCGGGTTCGCGATGAGCTCGGTGTAGCTCGTGAGCACGGTGTCGATCACACGTAGACCTGCGGCGCGGAGAGCACGACCGGTCTCGGTGATGTCCACGACACAGTCGGCGATGTCGGGGATCTTCGCTTCGCTGGCTCCGTAGCTGAGCCGCACGTCGGCGCGCACGCCTCTCTCGGCGAAGTACCTGCGGGTCAGTTCGGGGTACTCGGTGGTCACCCTCACGCCGTCACCGAGGTCGGAGACGGACGTGGCGGGGGATGAGTCCGCGACAGCGACCACGACCCGCACGGGGCTGGACGTCGCCTTCGAGTAGCGCAGCTCCCCGAGGCTCACCACATCGCTCGCGGTCTCCTCCACCCAGTCCCGTCCGGTGATGCCGAGGTCGAACAGGCCCTCTGCCACGTACACGGGGATCTCCTGCGGACGGAGGACCCGCACCTCTCCGATCCGCGGGTCATCGATCGATGCGCGGTAGTCCACCGATGACGAACGCACGACGGTGAGATCGGCAGCCTCGAAGAGGTCCATGGTGGCCTTCTCGAGCGAACCCTTCGGGAGAACGATCCTGAGCACCGAGTCAGGCTAGCGATGGACCCTCAGTGCTCGGTCGGGGTTTGTGCAAGGAGCGCGGCGGCATGTGCCAGCACGTCGGCGACCGCAAGGAACTGCTCCACACAACCCTTCGGGGAGCCGGGGGTGTTCACGATGATGCACCGCCCCCTGATGCCCGCCGTCCCCCGTGAGAGCCGGCCGAGCGGGTTCACGGCCCGCATTGCCTCGGCGAGGCCGGGCGCCCGACGCTCGATCACCTGCTCGGTGCCCTCGGGCGTCTCGTCACGCGGCGCGAAACCCGTGCCGCCGGTGGTCACGATCACGCCCGAGAAGCCTTCTGACATGTCGCGCAGGGCGGCGGCGACCGTTGATGCCCCGTCACTGCAGACCCGGGTCTCCACCACGTCACCACCGGCCGTCCGGACGGCGTCAGCGAGCGCCGCTCCGGAGAGGTCATCACGGGTGCCCGCGACGACCCCGTCACTCACGGTGAGAACCTTCGCGGCGAATGTTCCGGACACGATCCTCACGGTAGCCACCGGAGTGCGCGTCTCAGCCGTTCGACCCTGCAGCGCCGAGCAGCATCGGAAGAGTGGCGCCCAGACCGCGCATCCACTCGTCGGCAGCCATCTCGCGCCGTGACTCGGGGATGACGCGCAGCAACCTCACCGCGCCGGCCGCGGTGCCGACGAGCGCACCGGCGCCGAGCTCGCCGGGTGCGAGCGGGACGGGAGGAGTGTCCGCGACCTCGGCGGAGACAACGCGCAGGCGGCGGTTGTTCACCCAGGTGTGCGCGGGCACGGCGCGCACCCGGCGCACGACCGCGGCCGCGTCCTCCTCCCAGTCGATCTCGAGGTCGGCAGGCCCGATCTTGCGCGCGTACGTCGGCTCACCGGACTGCGGCTCGGGGGTTGCCGCGGGCTCGGCCAGGATGCGGCACATCAGCCGTGCGCCGATGACGGCGAGCTGCGCAGTGAGCTCATCTGTGCCGAGTGCCCCCACGGGCACCGCTTCACGGGCGTGCACTGCACCGGTGTCGAGCCCCACCTCCACCTCCATGATGCAGACTCCAGTGACCTCGTCCCCGGCGAGGACCGCGCGCTCGACCGGCGCTGCCCCGCGCCAACGCGGCAGGAGCGAGAAATGGACGTTCAGCATCGGCACCACATCGAGGACCTCCCGGGGGATGATGCGGCCGTATGCCACGACGACACCCACGGTTCCCGGGACAAAGTGGCCGTGCTCCACCTCGACGAGGTCGTGGGTGACGCGCAACCCGAGTTCCTCGGCGCGCCGTTTGACCGGACTCGCGGAAACGCCTCCTCCCCGTCCCCTCCGCCTGTCGGGCATCGTGACGACGAGAGGCACAGGGTGGCCGGCACTCACGATTGCGTCGAGAACCGTGACCGCGGCAGCGGGGGTGCCGAGGAACACCACCGGACACGGCGGCATGTCGCCTACTTCAGCACGATGTGGCGCGATTCCCCGCGGGGAACCTGGCCGTCGACGATCTTGCGGTACTCCGCGAGCGCTTCCTTCTTCTGCTCCTCGGTCATTCGGTCGAACATCAGCACCCCGTTCAGGTGGTCGAGTTCGTGCTGGAACAGCCGTGCCAGAAGTTCGTCGGCCTCGACCCGGATCTCGTTGCCGTCGAGGTCGACAGCCTCCAGCAGGACCTGCTTCGGGCGCAGCATCTCGACATAGAGACCGGGGATGGACAGGCAGCCCTCGTCATAGACCCACTCCCCCGACGACTCGACGATCCTCGGGTTGATGAGCGTGATGGGTTGGTCGTCGATGTCGTACACGAAGATCTTCTTCTGGACGCCGATCTGCGGCGCCGCGAGACCGAGCCCCGGGGCCCTGTACATCGCCTGAAGCATGGACTCGGAGAGCCTCACGATCTTCGCGTCGATGTTCTCCACCTCGTCGGCGACGGCGGCAAGAACCGGGTCCCCGAAGGTTCGAATGTCGTATCCCACGTGCCTCAGGCTACCGACAGCGCGTGTGCCGCTCGCCTCATGGGGTTCCCGTGCCGTGCCTCCGACACGGTTCGGGTCCGGGGGCATAGTTTGGGTTCGTGGGCGACCGCAACGGGCACTACTTCTCCGACGAGCCGACGTCTGCCTCGCGGCCGAGGGAGTACGTCTTCGAAGGACCGGCAGGTCCGATCACCGTGACATCCGACTCCGGTGTGTTCAGCCACGGCCGGCTCGACAAGGCCACTGCTCTCCTCATCAGGAACCCGCAGGTCGCCGCCCTCCTCCCCGGAACGGGTGACCTGGTCGATCTCGGCTGCGGCGCGGGGCCGATTGCACTGTGGCTCGCCGCATCGCGGCCCCACTGCACCGTGTGGGCAGTCGACACGAACGAGCGGGCTCTCGCGCTCACCGCGTCGAACGCACGCCGCAACAACCTCGCGAACGTGAGGGTCGTACGTCCGCAAGACGTGCCGGATGACCTGCGGCCCACGGCGGTCGTCTCGAACCCTCCCGTGAGGGTCGGCAAGGAGTCCCTCCACGCCATGTTGCGGCAATGGATGGCACGACTCAACGGGGGCGCGGTCGCGGTGATCGTCATCGGTCGGCATCTCGGTGCTGACTCGCTGCAGGCGTGGTTGACCTCCGAGGGTTGGCCCACCGAACGGCTCGGGAGTTCCGGGGGCTTCCGGCTGCTCGTGGCGCGGGTCAGATCCGCGGCGGATTGACCGCCACCCGCACGCGGCCCTGCACCCGCGCACGCAGCGAATCGACGAAGTCCGCGAGCGTCGATGCGTCGGCCGCGCGCACGGTGAGTGTGCCGTCCGCCAGTGCCCAGTCCGATCCCGCGAGCGTCGGCACTGTCGACTCATCCAGGACTGCGTCAGTGGTGATGACGGCCGTCTCCGAGAACGGGGGAAGACCGAGCCTCTTGCGAAGGGACACATCGTCGTCAAGCCAGGCACGCAGGTTCCCCCCGGCAAGGGCGGCGAGCAACGGATGGTTCGGCTGGCGGGTCTGCACGGTGATGCTGCCCTCCCTGCCCACGATGCGGGCCGCGCGCGCGAACGACGCGAGAAGTTCGCGCGTCGCCGACGAGCGCGGCGCGGCGAGGTCACGGTCCACATCGAGGAACACCACGCATGAGGCGTCCCTGACCCGGTGGAGCACCGCATCGGTGCCGACCCACGCGTCAGCGGTCCCGTCGATGTCGTCGGTACCGGCAGTCACCTCCGCAACGTTCGCGCCCGTCGCCGATGCGAGATCGGCGGCGAGCCGCGAGACCCCGGGTCGCACGTTCAGGAGGGACGCCCCGCCGCACTCCCCGCACACGGCCGCGGTGCTGCTGTTGCACTGCGCACACGTCGTCATTCCGTCCTTCACCGCGACCGTCAACCCGCACTCAGGGCAGGTCAGGACGGCCCTGCAGCGTCGGCACGCCATCAATCGCCCGGTTCCCTTCGTGTTCAGGACGAGCAACGAACGGCCGCCCGAGGCACGGACGGTCGCGATTGCCTCCGATGTGAGAAGCGAACCGCCCACGGGAACCTCGGAGAGGTCCACGACCGTGACAGCGGGCCATCCCCATTCCGGGACGGTGGTGGCGCGGCCGAGCATCATCTCCGAACGTGCCGACGGCACCGCCGAGGTGAGGATCACCGGGACTCCCGCACGCCGGCCCCTCTCGATCGCGACCTCCGCAGCCCACCATGTCGGGACACGCTCCTCGTGGAGGGATTCCTCGTGTTCGTCCACCACCACAATCGCGCCGAGTCCCTGACAGGGAGCCAGTACCGCCGAGCGGGACCCGACCACGACGTCGCGACCGGCGACCGCGGCATCGATGTCGTCGGGGAGCTCGGCCGTGGTGCAGCCGCGCCGGCGCAGGTACGCCGCACCGAGCCTGGCCATGCGGAGCGTGGGACACACCACGAGAACCGTTCCTGATGCGGCAGCGGCCGTCACGGCCGACAGGGCGGAGGCGAGCGGCGGAACCATCAACAGACCCCCGCCGGCATCGATCAGCCCGCGCGCGGCCGCGGCGACCTGATCCTCCGCGGGCACCATCGGCCCGTGGGCCTCGTGCGTCGCGCGGGAGCGCTTGCGCACGGGCGTTGCGGACCTGAGCACGTTGCGTCTCGGACCGCACCAGCGTCTCGCCACCCATTCGCTCATCTCGGTGACCACCGGGTCGACTCCGTGCTCGGCCACGGACAGAACAGGAGTCAACCGGTCGGCGGCGACAGAACCGAATCCCGGCGTGCCGTGGACCCCCAGCGCCACGACCCAGCCGTCGACCTTCCGGCCGTTCAGACCCACCCGCACGACGGACCCCACGGTGACGCCCGGCAGACCGGGGGGCACCTCGTAGTCGAACTCCTTGTCCATCCCCGCCACGTCGGGGATGACCCGTGCGACGACGGGATTCGTCAGAGCTTCACTGCCGACTTGAAGTCGGAGAGACGTGAGACCTGTTCCCAGGTGAACTCGGGCAGGTTGCGCCCGAAGTGACCGTAGGCGGCGGTCTTCTTGTAGATGGCGCGCTTGAGCTGGAGGTCGCGGACGATCGCGGCGGGACGGAGGTCAAACACCTCCCGGACGGCGGCCTCGATCGACTCCTCGCTCACGTTGTTCGTGCCGAAGGTCTCGACGAGCACGCTCACCGGCTGTGCCATTCCGATGGCATATGCCACCTGCACCTCGCACCGGGCCGCCGCGCCGGAGGCAACCACGTGCTTGGCGACCCACCGTGCGGCATATGCGGCGGAACGGTCGACCTTGGAGGGATCCTTGCCCGAGAACGCGCCGCCGCCATGACGGCCCATGCCGCCGTAGGTGTCGACGATGATCTTGCGTCCGGTGAGGCCGGTGTCGGCGTGAGGCCCGCCGAGCACGAACTTCCCGGTGGGGTTCACGTAGATCGCGGGATTGTCGCCCGCGAACTGGACGGGGATTGTGGGCGTGATCACCGCCTCGATCAGGTCGGGACGGATGGTCGTGTCACGGTCGACACCGTCACCATGCTGGGTCGAGATGAGCACCGTGGTGAGCCGGACCGGCCGGCCGTTCTCGTACTCGAACGACACCTGCGTCTTGCCGTCGGGCCGCAGGTACGGGATCTGGCCGCTCTTGCGCACCTCCGTGAGCCGCTCCGCGAGGCGGTGCGCCAACCAGATCGGCAGCGGCATCAGGTCGGGTGTCTCGTCGCAGGCGTAGCCGAACATCATTCCCTGGTCGCCGGCGCCCTGGCTGTTCAGGACGTCCTCGCCGCTCTTGCCGGAGCGCATCTCCTCGGACTTGTCCACGCCCTGGGCGATGTCGGCGCTCTGTGCGTCGAGCGCGACCATCACGCCGCAGGTGTTGCCGTCGAAACCGAAGGCTGCGTTGTCGTACCCGATGCCGTTGATGGTGTCCCGGGCGATCGCCGGGATGTCGACATAGGCGTCAGTGGTGATCTCACCCGAGACGACGCAGAGGCCGGTGGTGAGAAGCGTCTCGCACGCGACTCGTGCATCGGGGTCCTTGGTGAGGATGGCGTCGAGCACCGAGTCCGAGACCTGGTCGGCCATCTTGTCGGGGTGTCCTTCGGTGACGCTCTCGGACGTGAACGTGAACTTTCGCACTGCTGCTCCTTGGGTCTGGTGGGACGGGCCCATCAGGGCGATCAGTTCCGTCTGCGTGTCTGCACAACGCTATCCAAGACGCAGGCCGCGACGCGGCGTTTGTCGCTCAGGGGCACCCGGATGCACTCCCCTGTGGACAAATGGATGACGACCTCGTTGGTGTCGTGACCGAACCCGACCCCCGGCGCGGACACGTCGTTCGAGACGATGATGTCGAGGTTCTTGCGGGCCATTTTCGACCTCGCGTTCTCCTCGACGTTGTCCGTCTCCGCGGCAAAACCCACGAGCACCTGGCCGTCACGCTTCGCTTCACCCAGCCCCGCAAGGATGTCGGGGGTCGGCTCCAGCACGATCTCGGGGGCGCCGTTCTCCTTCTTCAGTTTCCCGGGGACGACCCCGACCGGGCGGAAGTCGGCCACGGCGGCGGTCATCACGACCACATCGCTCCTCCGGGCTGCGTCGTCCACGGCGCGTTTCATCTGCTCGGCCGTTTCGACACTGACACGACATATCCCGGCCGGCACGGGAATGCCCGCAGTGGTCACCAGGGTGACGGATGCGCCGCGCGCGAAGGCCTCCTCGGCGATGGCATGCCCCTGTTTCCCGCTCGATCGGTTCGCGATCACCCTGACTGCATCGATCGGCTCGCGCGTTCCGCCCGCGGTCACGAGCACGGACACCCCGGCAAGGTCCCGCCCACGCGCGAGCACGGTCTCGGCGGCGGCGACGATGCGCTCGGGAGACGCCAGACGCCCGGTCCCCGAGTCGCCACCCGCAAGGCGACCCTCCTCCGGGTCCACCACCTGCACACCCCGGGAACGCAGTGTCGCCAGATTCTGCTGCACCGCCGCGTGCTCCCACATCTCGGTGTGCATCGCGGGGCACACGATCACCGGCGCCCTCGTCGCGATGAGCGTTGCCGTGAGGAGATCGGAGGAATACCCGGTGGCGTAGGCGGAGATCACCCGGGCTGTGGCCGGAGCCACGAGCACGAGGTCGGCCGACTGGCCGAGACGGGTGTGGGGAATCGACGAGTCGTCGTCCCACAGCGAGGTGTGAACCTTCTCCGAAGCAAGCGCGGAGAACGTGACCTCGCCCACGAAACGTGTGGCGTCCTCGGTCATCACCACGGACACGAGCGCGCCAGCGTCAACGAGTCGCCGGCACAGGTCGACTGCCTTGTAAGCCGCGATGCCCCCGGCGACCCCGAGAACGATCCGTCTGCCCGCGAGGGACGACACCGTCCGGCTCTTACTCGTCGATGGACCCGGACGCGTCGTCGGCAACGTCGTCACCGGGCGCCTCTTCGCCGAATGCCTCGGCGAAATCGGCTTCCAGTTCGGCCTCGTCGAGTCGCTCGACACGCACGATCTTCTCGGCGGCAATTTCCTCGAAGGCGATCGAGAGCGGCTTGCGCGCGGTGGTGGAGACCTGCGGCGGCACGGCCTTGTCGGCACTCTGGCCGAGGTTCTGGAAGTAGGAGTTGATCTGGCGCGCGCGGTACGACGCAAGCGTGACGAGCTGGAACTTGGAGCCTTCGACACTCTCCACGCCGAGGAGGCTCTCCACGTTCGGGTGAATCATTGAATCGTGCTGAACGGACATCTGGGGGCTCCTGTCGACCGCAAGAGAGGCTACCGACCGCCCGCCCTCGCCGCACCGACGAAGGCCAGCAGTTGTGCCACGGCGCGCTCCAGGTCGTCGTTCACGATCACGAGGTCGGCCATGGCACCGCCCTCCCGTTCCTCCTCCTCGGCCTTGCGCAGCCGGGTGGCCACGTGCTCCTCGGAGTCCCCGCGGGCAAGCAGCCTGCGCTGCTGCTCGTCCCGGGACGGCGGCATCACGAAGACAAGCAGTGCCTCGGGATGCCGCGACTTCACCTGCCGTGCTCCGTGGAGCTCGATCTCGAGGAGGATGTCGTGCGTGTCGAGAGCCGGCGGGGTCGGCGATCCGTAGAGGTTCCCGAGGAACTCAGTCCACTCGAGGAACCCGTCGGCGCTGATCCTGTCCTCGAACTCATCCCGCGTGACGAACACGTACGCATCCTCAGCCTCACCCGCGCGCCGCTCCCGCGTGGTCCAGGACCTGCTCAACCACAGCCCCCCGTCGCGCCGGAGGGTCTCATCCACGATCGTCCCCTTGCCGGCGCCACCGGGACCGGACACGATGATGATGAGCGGCGTGCGGCGGTCAGCCATCGCGTCCACACCTGCACTCCGCCGCGAGCAACTCCCGCTGCGCCACTGACAACTCGCCCAGGCGCACACCGGGACCGATGCCCATGGCGTGCATGAGACGACGCCCCTTGACCTTCCCGAGACACGGGTGGACATCGAGAACCTTCACGACGTAACAATGACCGCAGCCCTCGGCGCCGAGCACGCCGGGCAGCGGACCGCCAGCCCCGAGTGCCACCGCGCGGCCGATCTCAGAACGCCAGCGCTCGACCGTCGAGGCGGCGTCTTTCGCGGCAACCATGGACGAATTCTAACGGTGGCGTCATTCACCGATGGCACGACGGTGGACCGAGCGCCACGAGGTCCCTCCCCCGCTGCGCACGGCCCGTGCGGCGCCGGCCAGCACCCGGGCGCACGCGTCGGGCCGGGCAAACGTCGCAGTGCCGACCTGCACCGCCTTGGCACCGACCATCATCATCTCGACTGCACCAGCCCCGTCGGAGATCCCGCCCACACCGATGATGTCGACGCCGGGCAACGCCACCGCGACGTCGTGCACTGCCCGCACCGCGATCGCGTGGATCGGCGGTCCGGACAGACCCCCGCCGCCGTTGCCGAGCACGGGCCGCGCCGAATCGAGGGAGATCTGCATGCCGAGCATGGTGTTGATGAGCGTGACGGCGGAAGCACCGGCCGACGCGGCAGCCGCGGCCACGTCGACGATCCGGTCGGTGTTCGCGCTCAGCTTGGCCCACACCGGGACCGCGAGCTCCGCGCACACTGCCGAGATCACCGCCGATGTCGTCGAGGTGTCATGGGCGAAGATCGAGTTGCGACCCTCGAGGTTCGGGCACGAGAGGTTCACCTCGACGGCCGCAACCCTCGGACCGACGGCAGCGAGTGCACGTGCCGCCGCGGCGTACTCATCCACCGCACGGCCCCAGATGCTCGCGACAACCGTGGCGCCGGTTCCCTCGAGTCTCGGCAGGGAATGTTCGCACCACGCCGTCACACCCGGACCCTCGAGGCCGACCGCATTCAACATCCCGTTGCCCGCCATGTGAACTCGGGGAGCAGGGTTCCCGGGCCAGGGCTGCACGTGGAGCGACTTCACCACAACTGCGCCGAGCGATGCGAGATCCATCCGGTGGGCGAGTTCGACGTCGTGTCCGGCGGTGCCCGAGGCCGTCATCACGGGATTGCGCAGCACCACGCCGCCGACCTCGACCGGACCGAGATCCACCGGTGTCCTGCCCCGCACGTTCACGCCCTCCCGTGGTACTCCTGGAGGGAGCGCACCTCGGTCTCTGACTCACGTTGTTCGGCGAGCCCGTTGACCGCGGCGAGCGCCGCCTCCACCGTGGTGACCGACGGGATGCGGTTTGCGTTCGCGGTCTTGCGGATCGCCTCGCCGTCCTCCCGGGACCCTCGACCGTGCGGGGTGTTCACCACGAAGGTGATCGCGCCCTTTGTGATCAGGTCGACGGCGTTCTCCAACACCGCTCCGTCACGCATCTCGGACACCTTCCCGATCACCGAGTCGACCGGCTGACCGAACTTGGCGAGATAGTCCGCCGTTCCCGTGGTCGCGGTGATGCCGAGACCGAGCTCGCGAAGACGCTTCGCCACCACGAGCCCGGCAGGCTTGTCGGCGTCGTTCAGTGACAGGAACACCGTGCCCGACTCGGGCAGGACGGTTCCCGCGGCGGTCTGGGACTTCACGAACGCGCGGCCGAACGTCCGGTCTATGCCCATCACCTCGCCCGTGGAGCGCATCTCCGGACCGAGCGCTGTGTCGACCTCAGGGAAGCGGTTGAACGGGAGAACGGCCTCCTTGACGGACACATGACCACCCTGCACAGGGTGCGTGAGCAGACCCTCCCTGCGCAGCTCCTCGAGAGTTGCGCCGAGCATCACCCTGCTCGCCACCTTCGCGAGCGGCACACCGGTCGCCTTCGCGACGAACGGAACGGTGCGGGATGCCCTCGGGTTCGCCTCGATCACGTACACCGCGGTGCCGGCCACTGCGTACTGCACGTTGATGAGTCCACGCACGTCGAGCGCATCCGCGATGGCCCGCGTGTACGCCTCGATCACCTCCACCACCCAGCGCGGGAGTGTCTGGGGCGGTATCGCACATGCGCTGTCGCCCGAGTGCACGCCCGCCTCCTCGACGTGCTCCATCACGCCGCCGATCACGACCTCGCCGGTCGCGTCTCGGATGGCGTCAACATCGACCTCGGTGGCGCCGGCGAGGAACCTGTCGACGAGGACAGGTCGCTCGGCGGACAGTCCACCCTCACGTCCGAGCGACCCGAACCGCGAGAGTTCCTCCATCGCACGTTCCAGGGAGGGAACATCGTGCACGATCTGCATTGCCCGCCCGCCGAGCACATAACTGGGCCGGACGAGGACGGGAAAACCGACACGCACGGCGATTGCCCGGGCCTCGTCCACGGTGACCGCCGTCCCGCCGGGCGGCTGCGGGATCGACAATCTGTCGCAGAGTGCGTTCCACTTCTCCCTGTCCTCGGCAAGATCGATCGACTCCGGCGACGTGCCGGCCACGAGTTCGCGCGGGATCTGCCCGGACAACTTGAGGGGTGTCTGCCCACCGAGGCTCACGATGACCTTCGGCGCACGCCCGCCCGCTGCCGCCGTCTCGGCGGCGATGACGTTCAGGACGTCCTCACGCGTCAGGGGCTCGAAATAGAGCCTGTCGGAGGTGTCATAGTCGGTGGAGACGGTCTCCGGGTTGCAGTTGAGCATCACGGTCTCGAAGCCCGCATCGCGGAGCGCGAAACTCGCGTGGACGCAGCAGTAATCGAACTCGATCCCCTGGCCGATGCGGTTCGGTCCTGACCCGAGGATCAGGACGCGCTGCCTGTCCGAAGAGCGGACCTCGTTCTCGTCCTCGTACGTCGAGTAGTGGTACGGGGTGTTCGCCTCGAACTCGGCACTGCAGGTGTCCACGGTCTTGTAGGTGGGGACGACTCCCGCGGCCTCGCGCAGTGACCTGACCTCGTCCTCGCTGCAGTCCGTGAGATGCGCGATCTGTCCGTCCGAGAACCCGAGTCGCTTCAACCTCCTCCACTGCGCACGGCTGATGGCTGCGGCAGGGGTTCCCTCCACCACGGACCGCTCCTCGACGATCATCGACATCTGGTCGAGGAACCACGGGTCGATGCGTGTCGCTTCCTGCACCTCCGTCGAGAGGCCGCGCCTCAGGGCCTCACCCACCTGGAAGATGCGGTCCGGCGTCGGTACTGACGCCGCGGCGAGCAGGTCACGATCATCGACGCTCTCGAACACCGACTCACCGGGGTCCGCATTCAGCCCGAGCCGGCCCTGCTCGAGCGAGCGGAGGCCCTTCTGCAGGCTCTCGGGGAAAGTCCTGCCGATCGCCATCACCTCGCCGACGCTCTGCATCTGGGTCCCGAGGACACCCCTCGTGCCGGGGAGCTTCTCGAACGCCCAACGCGGGATCTTCGTGACCACGTAATCGATGGTGGGCTCGAACGATGCGGGGGTCTTCAGCGTGATGTCGTTCGGTATCTCGTCGAGCGTGTAGCCGACCGCGAGTTTCGCGGCGATCTTGGCGATGGGGAAACCGGTCGCCTTCGACGCGAGGGCGGACGAGCGCGACACGCGCGGGTTCATCTCGATCACGACCATGTCACCGTTCTCCGGGTTGACGGCGAACTGCACGTTCGAGCCGCCGGTCTCCACACCGACACGACGGATGCAGGCAAAGGCTGCGTCGCGCATCGCCTGGTACTCGTGGTCGGAGAGGGTCTGCGCCGGGGCAACGGTGATCGAGTCGCCGGTGTGCACTCCCATCGGGTCGAGGTTCTCGATCGAGCAGATGATGACGCAGTTGTCGCGCCGGTCACGCATCACCTCGAGTTCGTACTCCTTCCAGCCGACGATGGAGGTCTCGATGAGGATCTCGCGGATGGGGCTCGCATCGAGACCGTTGGCGGCGACGGCGCGGAACTCCTCCAGCGTGTTCGCTATGCCCGTGCCCCTTCCACCGAGGATGTATGCGGGCCTGATGATCACGGGAAGACCGATGTCGGCGAGGACGCGCTCGGCCTCCTCCATCGAGTGGGCGATGCCGCTGCGGGGAACGCTCAGCCCGATCTCGAGCATCGCCTGCTTGAATCGGTCGCGGTCCTCCGCGGTGGCGATCGCCTCGGCATTGGCGCCGATCAACTCGGGCGTGCCGGGCACCCCGACGACCCCCCGCTCGAACAGTGCCATCGCCAGGTTGAGCCCGGTCTGGCCGCCGAGGGTGGGAAGCACAGCGTCCGGCTTCTCGCGGGCGATGATGCGCTCGAGTATGTCCGGGGTCAGCGGTTCCACATAGGTACGGTCGGCGAAGTCCGGGTCCGTCATGATCGTGGCGGGGTTCGAGTTGGCGAGGACGACCCTGTATCCCTCGGATCGCAGAACGCGGCACGCCTGCGTGCCCGAGTAGTCGAACTCGCACGCCTGGCCGATCACGATCGGACCCGAACCGATGATCAGGATGCTGTGGAGGTCGTCGCGGCGGGGCATCAGTTCTTCTCCATCAGGTCTGCGAATCGGGCGAACAGGTAGCGGCTGTCGTGCGGCCCCGGGCCGGCTTCCGGGTGGTACTGGACGCTGAACGCACGGTGGCGCAGGAGTCGCATGCCCTCGTTCGTGGAGTCGTTCAGGTTCACGTGCGTGACCTCTGCCGTTCCGGCGAGTGAATCGGCGTCCACGCAGAAGTTGTGGTTCTGGCTGGTGATCTCGACGGTGCCGGTGGCGAGTTCCTTCACGGGGTGGTTCCCGCCGTGGTGCCCGAACGGAAGCTTGAAGGTGTGTCCGTCGAAAGCACGTGCGAGGAGCTGGTGGCCGAGGCAGATCCCGAAGGTCGGGACCCCGGCCTCCACGATGTCCCTGATGTTCGAGGTTGCTCCCGCCACCATCCCGGGGTCCCCCGGGCCGTTCGAGAGGAACACGCCGTCAGGTGACATCGCGATGACCTCGGCGGCAGGCGTGGAGGCGGGCACGACAGTCACGCGCGCGATGTCGGAGAGACACCGAAGGATCGTGGACTTGATGCCGAAGTCGTATGCAACGACCGAGAACCTCCCGCCGGCGACTGTGTAGGGCTGTGCGGTGGTCACCTCGGACACGAGGTCGACACCCGAAGTGCCCTGCTCTCCCCGGGCCGCGGCGAGCAGCTCGGTCTCCCCCGCCGTTCCGAAGGCCCCCCGCAGCGAGCCTGCGTCGCGCAGCACCCGCGTGAGGCGGCGCGTGTCGATTCCCGCGATGCCCGGCAGTCCCGCGCCGGTCAGGAACCCGTCGAGGTCGTCGGTGGAACGCCAGTTGCTGCGCCGCCGAGCAAGGTCACGCACGATGACACCCCGTGCGAACGTCCCACGGGACTCGTTGTCAGCGGGCGTCACACCGTAGTTGCCGATGTGTGACGTGGTGAACGTGATGATCTGCCCCGCGTACGAGGGATCCGTGACGACCTCCTGGTACCCGGTCATTGTGGTGTTGAACACGACCTCTCCCGCGGCGATCCCGCGCTCGGGCGCATGCCCGATCGCCTCCCCCTCGAAGACCGACCCGTCCTCGAGCACGAGCGCCGACTCCACGATCCGACCTGTCACTTCAGTGCCTCCCCGTTCCTCACGACGATCTCGCCGTCGTGAATCGTGTGGACCGTGCGGCCCCTCAGTTCCATCCCGTGGTACGGGTTGTTGCGGCTTCGGCTCGCGGTGTCATCGCGCGACACCGTCCACACCGACTCATTGCTCCACACCGCGAGATTCGCAGGCTCGCCGGGCGCCACGGGACGCCCGTGACGCTCAGTGATGCCTGCGATGCGTGCCGGATTCCACGACAGGAGCTCGGCGATACGCACCGGACCGGGGTTCACCGAGGTCACCACCACACCGAGCGCCGTCTCGAGACCGAGCATGCCGGGGGGCGCCTGGTCGAGCGGGAGCTCCTTCGTGCGCGCCGGATGGGGTGCGTGGTCAGTTGCCACTGCATCAATCGTGCCGTCCGCAACTCCCGCCCTGAGCGCCTCGATGTCCGCCATTGTGCGCAGGGGCGGGTTCACCTTGAACACTGCGTCGAAGCCCGCGAGAAGTTCATCGGTGAGCGAGAGGTGATGCGGCGCGACCTCGGCAGTGACGGGGAGACCGTCCTTCTTCGCCCTGCGGACGAGCTCCACGCTTCCCGCAGTGGACAGGTGAAGGAAATGCATCGGGGCGCCGGTGAGACGCACGAGCTCTATGTCCCGGTGCAGCATCAGCTCCTCTGCGATCGACGGCCAGCCCGGGACCCCCATCGACGAGCAGCAGCTCCCCTCGTGCATCACCGCACCCCCGGTCAGACTCGAGACCTCGCAGTGCTGGGCGAGCACGATCCCGAGATCCCGCGCGTACTCGAGCGCCCGGCGCATCACGAGCGGATCCTGCACCCCGTTCCCGTCGTCGGTGAAGATTCGCACTCCCTCGGCGGCGAGTGATGCATACGGTGCGAGCTGGCGGCCCTCCCGGCCGACCGTGATGCACCCTGCGGGATGAACGTCGACGAGACCGGCGCGCCGTCCCTGCTCGCGCACGAACCTGACGACATGCACGGAGTCCTGTGCAGGGTCCGTGTTCGGCATCGCGACGACTGCCGTGTAGCCGCCGCGTGCCGCGGCACGGCTCCCCGTCTCCACCGTCTCGGCCTCCTCCCTGCCGGGCTCACGAAGATGGGTGTGCAGGTCCACGAAGCCCGAGGAGACATACAGTCCTTCCGCATCGAGGAGGTTCGGACCCTCAAGATTCTCCCCCACCTCGGTGACCATCCCGTCGCTCACACGCACGTCGGCCCGGCGGATCCCGTCGGGATTCACCACCGAGCCCGACTTGATGACGAGGTCCCCCGCCGCGTTCCTGCGCGTCTGCTTGCTCATCTCGTTTCCACCAATCCGCCCGGCGCCCCGCCGAGCAACGTGAACAACACGGCCATCCTCACGGACACACCGTTGGACACCTGCGCGAGGATCCGTGAGCCCGGGAGCATCGCCGGGTCCACCAGCATCTCCACGTCCCGGTTCATCGGTCCGGGATGCATCACCAACGCACCTTCCCGGAGCGACTTCGCGCGTTCCGGCGTGAGCGCGAACCGGCACGAATACTCGGCGATGTCCGGAACGAGCGCCGAATCCATCCGCTCACGCTGCATCCGAAGCATGTACAGAACGTCCACTCCACCGATGACGGAATCAAGGTCGGGGGCACACTCCGTCCCGGGCAGTGCCGGCCCTCCGCAGTGACCCGACGGCATGAGGGTTGCGGGACCGACGAGGAGAACCCTCGCGCCCAGCCGATGGAAGACGTCGGACGTGCTCCTGGCCACACGGGAGTGCTTCACGTCGCCCACGATCGCGACGGTGAGTCCCGACATGGAGTTCCCTGCGCCGAGGGACCGGGTCACGGTGTACGCGTCGAGCAGCCCCTGCGTGGGGTGCTGGTGCCAGCCGTCGCCCGCGTTCACGACGGTTGCGTCGGTCCACTGCGTGACTGCGGCGGGGACGCCGCTCGACTTGTGCCGCACCACGAATGCATCCACACCCATCGCCGACAGGGTCTCGATCGTGTCCCTCAGGCTCTCGCCCTTGTTCACGCTCGATGTGGAGGCGCTGAACGTCATCACGTCGGCTGACAGCCGCTTGGCCGCCGTCTCGAAGCTGAGCCGGGTGCGCGTGGAGTCCTCCATGAACACGCTCGCCACGGTTCGCCCGCGCAGGGCAGGGACCTTCGGGACCGCCCTCGTGTTGATCTCCGCCATGTGGTCGGCCATGTCGAGGAGACCCGAGATCGCGGGGACATCCATGTCGGCGGTGTCGAGCAGGTGTCTCATGCCGGCGTCACCACCGATGTCATCACGAGCACTCCGTCCGGGCCCGCCGTGACCTCGTCCGTCACGTGTGTCGGTACGTTCTTGCCGACATAGTCGGGCCTGATCGGCAGTTCCCTGTGGCCCCGGTCGACCATGACCGCGAGCTGCACCGCACGGGGCCGGCCGTGGTCATTCAGCGCCTCGAGAGCGGCGCGCACTGTCCGTCCCGTGAACAGCACGTCATCCACCAGGATCACCGTGGTTCCCGTGAGGTCTACCGGGACACGCGAGGGCGCGGCCGGAACGACAGGGCGGAGGCTGATGTCGTCCCTGTACAGCGACACGTCGATCACTCCGTGGGGCACGGCGACACCGGGCACCATCCCGGCGAGGAGGCGCACGACCTCCTCGGAGAGCCAGACCCCGCCGCTCTGCATGCCGATGACCACGACATCGGTGAGCCCCGGGTTGCGCTCGGCGATCTCGTGCGAGATGCGCACCAGCGCCCGTCGCACGTCGTCCGCGGCGAGAATCCTCGTCTCGCGGGAGTCGGAACCGGGGGTCACGACCGGTGGAGGGTCCGGACTGGGGGCAGAGAAAACGCCCCGTTGCCGGGGCGCGCGTCTGTTCGGATGTGATCCATGTTGTTCCTTCCGTACGGGCCTCACGGGACCCGCTTCACGGTCGGGGGGAACTCTACACGAAGATCCGTCTCACGGCGAGATGCCTCTCCGGCGCCAGACCCCCCAGTGGTCGTTGCGGGCAACCGTCTCGAAATCACCTGCGATAGATGCCCAGTCCCTGGCCATCTGTTCGTCCATCTCGAGAGGCAGGACGACGTACTCGATGAGGTCGGCCCGCGGGTCCCGGGTGCCCTCGAGCGAGATGTCGGTTCCGTAGAGGACCACCCTGAACGGGTTCGGGAACTGGTACACGTGCACCCGGTGGGCCAGGTGCGGCGCGAGCGAGTGGTACACCGAGATCGCGGCGCCATCCGGGACCTCACCCATGATCTCGCGGGCCGCGACAGCCACGGGATGGTCGGCGGACCAGTGGGCGACCTCGTTGCGTGCCCCCGGCAACGGTGTCCACGAGTACGCGGACACGAGGGTGCACAGCGCCACCACTGCGGCGGCCACCGGTCTCGAGTCGCGACGCACCCGCGCGAGCCCGACCACCGTCGCGAAGAGGAGCGCAGGCACGGCGACGAGTGAGTAGTGGTAACCGACGTGGAACTGGTACCAGAAGTTGCTCACCACGTTCGCCGTGAGCACCAGGACGCTCACCATCGCCACCTCCGGTGCGAGCACGAACACGAACCCGAACGGCGCCATCATCTGCCAGAGATAGAAGGGGCGCTCCTCGCTGGTGAGGTATCTCCACACGTTCAGTGGGTCCGTGAACACCTCCTTCACGAACCCGGACGGTCCGCCGAACGGGATGCGCCAGCCGTTCCTGGTGGGCACCCCGATCAATGGCTTCATGAGCAGGAACATCCCCGCGAGGCTCGCCGCCACGGCCCCCGCCGCAGTGATCGACCCGCGGCGCCTCTCGCCGCCGAGGGCCGCGAGCACCCCGAGCGGAACAAGGACGAGCGACACGTCCTCCTTCACGGTCGCACAGAGAACGACCGCCACCGCGTAGAGCCTCCACCGCTTCTCGAGCAACGCCCACAGCGCCAGGGGCAGGAAGAGACCGAGGAACGAATCCGGATGGAAGTTCTCCAGGTTCGCCCCGTTCACCGCGGGGTGGAGCAGCCACGTGGCCGCCATCAGCACACCCAGTCCCATGCTGTCGAGCAGACGCCGGGAGAAGAAATACACGGGGAACGCGCCGCAGGCGATCACTGTCGCCTGAGCGGCAAGCAGGGTCCCGGTTCCCGGTACGACCCAGTAGAGGGGCACGAGCAGGAACATCACGAGCGATGCATGGTCGCCGAGGAGGTTGCGGCCCATGAGGGTGACGAAGGGGGTGTGGAACCGCGAGAGAAGCCAGGCCCCCTGGTCGTACAGACCGACGTCGTACGACGATGTGCCGAGCCCGTTGTGGATGTCCCACTGGAGCAGGGTGGTCCACCCCGCGTGGACGGCAACCATGAGGATCACCGCCACGAGCCCGGTCTCCGGCAGGCGACGACGACCCGCGGGAGCGTCGCTCACGTCACTCCCCTGCGGGACGGACCGCACGGGCGACAGCCGCCAGGACACCGTTCACGAACCTTCCCGAGTCGTCGGTGGAGAAACGTTTGGCGAGCCGCACAGCCTCGTCGATGACAACAGCGACAGGCACGTCGGGTCGCTCGCTCAGTTCGAACACGCCCACACGCAGGATGGCCCGGTCCAGTGCCGGCATGCGCTCGATGGACCAGCCACGGCTGTGCGAGGAAATGGCCGCGTCGATGGACTCCGACGACACCTCCACGCCCCCCACGATGAGGGACGTGAGTTCGCCCGACGCGACGGAACGCTCCGCAAGGAGGGACGTCACCGGAACCGAGCGCTGCTCGGCCTCGTACAGCAACATGACCGCCTGCTCGCGCGCCTCACTGCGGGCGTCGTCACGCCTCGAGCCGGCGTTGTCCGGCGACATCAGACGCGGGTGATGTAGTCGCCGGAGCGGGTGTCGACCTTCACCTTGTCGCCGGTGTTCACGAAGAGGGGGACCTTGATGACCTTGCCGGTCTGGAGCGTTGCCGGCTTGGTGGCGCCGGACACGCGGTCGCCCTGGACGCCGGGTTCGGTCTCGGTGATGACGAGTTCGACCGACGCAGGAATCTCGACGGAGACGATCTCACCCTGGTACGTCGCGATGATCGCGACGGCGGACTCGACGAGGTAGTCGGCTGCATCGCCGAGGGCGGACGGGGCCACGTTGCTCTGCTCGTACGACTCCTGGTCCATGAACACGAAATCATCGCCGTCCTTGTAGAGGAACTGCATGTCGCGCTTCTCGAGGATGGCCTGCTCGACCTTGATGCCGGCGTTGAACGTCTTCTCGAGCAGGTTCCCGGTGCGCAGGTTGCGCAGCTTCGTGCGCACGAACGCTCCCCCCTTGCCCGGCTTGACGTGCTGGAACTCCACGACCGTGAACAGCCCGTTGTCGAGCTCGAGGGTGATTCCGTTCTTCAGGTCGTTCGTGGTGATGGCGGGCATGGGAGTTCCTTGGGGGTCTGGGTGAGGATGCGGCAACCGGTGGCGGTGACCACGACGAGGTCCTCGATTCGGACCCCGCCGGTCCCTCCACGATAGAGCCCGGGTTCCACGGTGACCACCTCCCCCTCCAGCAGTGTCTCGGTGCACGAGGGTCCGAGAATCGGTTGCTCGTGGATCAAGAGCCCCACCCCGTGGCCGGTGCCGTGGAGGTACTCGTGTTCCACGCCGTTGCGCGAGAACACCGCCCGCACGACGGCATCGACCTCGCGCCCCTCGACGCCCGCCCGGATGGTGGCGAGACCGGCCTGTTGTGCCTCCCGCACAATGTCCCACATCACTCCCGCCGCCGCAGGAACGGACCCCACGGTGAGGGTCCTCGTCATGTCGGAGCGGTAGCCGCCCACCTCGGCACCCATGTCGATGATCACGACGTCGCCCTCACCGATGACCCTCTCGCCGGCCTCGTGATGGGGGCGGGCCGCGTTCGGCCCGGAAGCCACGATGGTCGGGAAGGAGACATCGTCGGCTCCGAGATCGGCCATGGCATCATCCAGGCGCCGCCTCACGGACCGCTCGCTCTCCCCGGCGACGCCCTCCGAGACAACCTGCTGCAGTGCCGCATCGGCGATCCGGGCGGACCATTCGATGAGCGCCAGCTCGGTGGTGTCCTTCACGCGGCGAGGCCCGCGCAACGGGGACGGACACCGTTCAACCTTCATCCGGGACGCGCACGAGTCATGGAGCGCGAGGGTGACCCGCTCGGGATCGAGCCCGAGCACCCCGGCGCCGACAACGGTCGCGACCGAGTCGAAGAGCGCGGCCCCGCCCTGCACGCGGTGAACCGTGGCGTCGTTCCCTGACTCCGACACCTCGGCGGTGGCACGTTCGTGGTACCGGCCGTCAACGAAGAGGTGGACTTCCCCTGTTCTCGAGAGCAACGCCGTGGCGGTGCTCCCCGTGAACCCCGTGAGCCAGCGCACGTCGTCCGGTGCGGACACAAGGAACCAGTCACCCCTCACCCCGGATGCCGCGCGTGCGGCCCTCGGGGTCTCAGCCATGACGGGCGAGCACCGCGCGCGCCGCCAGGTCGTACCCGAGTCCGCCGAAGCCCGCGATCGAACCGTGCACGACGGCGGCGATCACGCTGACGTGACGGAAGGGCTCGCGGGCCGCCGGGTTCGAGATGTGCACCTCGATCTTCGTCCCCGCGAAGGAGCGCAGGGCATCGTGAAGTGCCCACGAGTAGTGCGTGAGGGCACCGGCGTTGATGATCACGGCGTCATAGGTTCCGGTGGCCCCCTGCACGGCGCCGACCACCTCCGACTCCGAGTTGGACACGAACGAATCCACGTTCCATCCCTGCGGACCGAGCACCGACGTCACCGCTGCGACATGGTCGTCCAGCGTGGCGGTGCCGTACACCGAGGGCTCCCTCGTCCCGAGCAGGTTGAGGTTCGGTCCGTGCACGACGAGGACGGATGATGGCATGTGCTCACGGTAGCCGTGCCGGCGGCGGGGACTCAGTGGTTTGCGGCCACGTAGTCGCGCCAGGCGGCCGCGGCAGCCTCTTCCGGCACGCCCACGACAACCTCGAGACCCGATGCCGAATCGAGCACGAACGTGAGCCCCGACACTGCCTTCTTGTCCCTGCGCATCTCGGCCAGCAGATCTGCGAACTGGAGCCCGCGGGGCGGCCTCGTGTCGAGCCCGTACACGTCGCGTACCACTCTGTAATGCTCCTCGACTCGTGCGGCGTCGATCCTCCCGAGCCCCCTCGCGAGGTGCGCTGCGTACAGCAGACCGAGAGACACGGCCTCGCCGTGGGCGACGTGATAGCCGGAAACGGTCTCGATCGCGTGCCCGAGCGTGTGGCCGTAGTTGAGCAACGCGCGTTCCCCGGACTCGCGCTCGTCGGCCTCGACGATTCGAGCCTTGATCTCGACCGAGCGCGCGATGCGCGCGGGAAGATCGAGAACGGCGATGTCCTCACGTGCGATGAAGTGGTACTTCGCCATCTCGCCGGCGCCGCAACGCATCTCGCGCTCGGGCAACGAGGCCAGGGCATCGGTGTCGCAGGCCACCGCCGAGGGCTGCCAGAACGCACCCACGAGGTTCTTCCCTTCGGGCAGGTTCACGCCCGTCTTCCCGCCCACGGCAGCATCGATCATCCCGAGCAGCGATGTCGCGACGTGCATGACTGCCACCCCGCGGTGATAGGACGCCGCCGCAAAACCGGCAACGTCGGTGACCATCCCGCCCCCGACACCCACGATCACGTCGGCGCGGGTGAGGCCGAGCCCGGCGAACGAACGACAGAGCATCTCGACGGTGGCGAGGGATTTGTGCTCCTCCCCTGCCCCGATCTCGTGCACTGACACGTCATGATCCCGGAACTGCGGGATGAGTTCCTCCGGCACGGAGGCCTGTGTCACCACGGCAACGCGGTGCACCGTGGGCGCGAGCACATCGGCCAGCATCGAGCGTGTCCCCGGGCCCACGAACACGGGGTACGACCGGCCGGGGGTGCGGACGGTGACCGTGTGGACGTCAGGTGGCGGGACCATCGGCGTCCATCATTCCCGCTCCGGCCCCTGCCACGGCGGCATTCACGGCGGCAGCGACGTCCTGCACGGACATGCCGTCGGTGTCCACCACCACATCGGCCACCGCCCGGTAGTTGACGGCGCGCGACGCCGCCAGTTCCAGCAGTCGTCCGCCCGCGTCCGCATCGAGCAGAGGCCGGTTGGTCGAATGTCCCACGCGTCTCACCAGTTCCTGCGGGTCCGTCCGCAACCACACCACGAAGGCGGAGCCGGCGGCGCGCGCCCGGTGGAGAGCCGTGCGGTTGCGCTCGCTCTCGGCGACTCCACCGGCCGCCGCGATCACTGCCGGCCCGGCATGACCGAGACACTCCTCGAGGACCGACGTCTCCAGCTCGCGGAAGACGGGCTCACCGTCGGTCGCGAAGATCTCCCTCACGGTCCGTCCGGTCCGTTCCTCCACGAGGGTGTCGGTGTCGAGCAGGACCCGGCCCTCACGCGCGAGCCTGCGGGCAACCGATGACTTTCCCGAGCCCATCATCCCGACGAGCACGATGAGTCGGGGCGTGGTCACCGCAACTGGTCGCGGAAGCTCTCCGCGTTGCGGACGAACTCGCGGAGCGAGTCCCCGCCGAACTTGCGCTGTGCCTCCGCCGCGAGAACGAGGGCGACCATGGTCTCCACGATGACACCGAGAGCCGGCACGGCGGTGACGTCGGTGCGCTCCTTGAAGCTCACGGTCTCCTCCTTGGTGACGGTGTCGACGGTCTTGAGGGTGGGACGGTTCAGCGTCGCGAGCGGCTTCATGGCGGCGCGCACGACAAGCGGTTCCCCGGTTGTCATGCCGCCTTCGGTACCGCCCGAACGGTGACCGTCGCGTCGGTACCGGCCCGACTCGGCGTCCCAAGAGATCGGGTCGTGCGCCCGGCTGCCCCGCACCCCCGCAGTGGCGAAGCCGTCACCGATCTCGACGCCCTTCACCGCCTGGATGCTCATCACGGCCTGCGCGATGAGTGCATCGATCTTGCGGTCCCAATGGACGTGACTGCCGAGACCGAGCGGGACACCGTGCCCCACCACCTCCACGACGCCGCCGAGGCTGTCACCCTCGCGGGCCGCGGCCTTGATCTCCGCGATCATCGCCTCCGATGCGGCCGCGTCGAGGCACCTCACCTCGTTCGCGTCGATCCGGCCGAGGTCAGACACGGCCGGCAGCTCTCCGTGGGGAGCACGTGCGGAACCCATCTGCACGACATGGGAGAGGATCCCGGTGCCGAGGTGCGACAGGAGCATCTTGGCGAGGGAACCGGCGGCGACGCGTGCCGCGGTCTCGCGGGCACTCGCGCGCTCCAGGACATCCCGTGCGTCCTCGAAGCCGTACTTCTGCATTCCGACCAGGTCTGCGTGCCCGGGACGCGGTTGGGTCAGCGGGGATTCGGTGTGACCGGGCTCGGGCGACATTTCTGCGTGCCACTTGTCGCTGCGGAACCACTCGGAGTTCCTGATCTCGATCGCTACCGGCGATCCGAGGGTGCGACCGTGACGCACACCGCCCACCAGCGTGATCTCGTCCTCCTCGAATCGCTGGCGCGGACCCCTGCCGTAGCCGAGACGGCGGCGCGCAAGCTCGTCGCGGATGTCGTCTGCGAGCACAGGGAGTCCGGCAGGCAGACCCTCGACGATGACGGTGAGCGCGCGTCCGTGGGATTCGCCGGCAGTGAGGTAACGCAGCACGAGGGCAGGCTACTTGCGGCGTCGGGCCAGTTCCCTCTCGGATTCCTCGCGCAGCAGACCGGCGGGGGCGCACCTGCCGAACCACAGCAGTTGCTGGTGGCGCGCCTGGTGCACCAGCATCCAGAGACCGTCGACGGTCCGGGCCGACGCCGACCGGGCAGCAACGAGCAGGGACGTGTCGAGGGGCGAGTACACGGCGTCGAGCACCACGAGTCCGCCGTGGAGGAGCGATGCGTCGACGGGCAAGACGGATTCCGTGGGTTGTCCGTGTCCGGGAGCGACGACCATCCCGACCGACGTCGTGTTGACGAGCACCGCGGCGCGTGCGACATCGGCGGCCTCGCCGACTGCGATGTGTGCGTCGACGACATGGTCCTTCACCGCCGCGACGAGCGCATCGGCCCGTGACTGTGTCCGGTTCACCACCTTCACCGACGCGCCCCGGCGCACCAGTGCCATCGTCACCGAGCGTGCGGTACCCCCAGCACCGAGCACGACCGCGTGTGCCCCGTCGAGTTCTGCTCCCCCCACGGACTCGAGCGCATCGCAGCAGCCGTCACCGTCGGTGTTGTGCCCGGTGAGAGTGCCACCGCGGATCGACACGCAGTTCACCGCGCCGGTGGCGACCGCATTCGGGTCGAGGCGGTCGAGCAGGGGGACGATCTCCTCTTTCAACGGCATCGTCACCGACAGGCCACCGAACCCGTCGTCGCGCACCCTCTGCACGAAAGCCGCGAGTTCGCCTGCGCCGCATTCGATTGCGTCATAGGTCCAGTCGACCCCGAGAGAAGAAAACGCAGCCCGGTGAATGGCCGGGGACAGACTGTGCTCGACCGGGCTGCCGATCACCGCCGCACGCCGGCTCACGGCAGCAACCCCGCTGCCCGGGACGCCTCGACGTTCGCGAGATGCTGCTCGTATGTCGTCGCGAACTTGTGCCCGCCCTCCGAGTCCGACAGCACGTAGTAGAGGTACTCACACTTCGTGCCCTTCGACAGTCCGATGCACGCCTCGTCGTTCGCCGACGGGGGTCCGGCGGGCTCCAGGGCGGCCTTGATGGACGCCCTTCCGGGGTTCGCTATCGGTGTGGGGGGCAGGCCTTCCCGCGTGTAGGTGTTGTACGGGCTGTCGACAGCCTTCAGGTCCGGGAAGTTCGCCCCGGGATCGGCACCGTAGAGGAGCGTGGCATCAATCTCGAGCTTCATCTTCTTTGCGAGCCTGTTGTAGATCACCCTGGCGATCTTGGGCCTGTCCGCGGCGGTCTTGGCCTCCTTTTCCACCATCGACGCCACGACCAGCACCTCGTACGGGGTGACCCCGAGCTCCTTCGCCCCCGGCTCGAGCCGCTCCTGCCGTGCGACGCGCTCCATCATCTGGGCGAGTCTCGCCACGACGCGGGCCTCTGTGTCGTCACCCGAGACCTGGTAGGTGTCGGGGAAGAGGAGACCCTCGAGGGAGGTGGTGCCCTCCGGCGCGAGGGACGAGGTGACCGAACCGTCACCGGCGGCCGCCTCGAAATCGGCGGTGGTCATGTAGGTGAGCCCCTCCGACAGGCGTCCCGCCATCTGCGCGATGGTGAAGCCCTCCGGGAACGTGACCTTCACGAATGTCTGGTCGGGTGGGGTCGACAGCGCATCGACGATGTTGCCCGCGGAGTCGCCCGGCCGCAGCGAGTAGTAGCCGGGCACCAGCGCGATTCCTCCGCGCGTGCGTGCGTACCACCGGAACAGCGTCGTGTTCTCGATGATCCCGTCCGCCCTCAACCGCGCGGACACCGACCCGAGGGTGTCCCCCTCGTTCACCGTGAAGTTGACAGCCGCCCGCGAGCCGACTCCGGGGTTCAACTGGTGGACCACCCACAGGGCCCCCGCGCCGAGCAACAGGACCGTTGCGGTGAGAACGGTCATGAGATGCCTGGCCGGACCGCGCATCCACTCGCCACCACGGGCCGGCTCCTCGACCGAGTCGGCAGGCAGCACCCCAACCTCGTCCCACGGGTCCGCCACCCAGTCGGCGGCGGTCTTGTCCGTACGGTTGGTTGACCCATCGGGCAGAAGTGGGTCGCGGGACTCCACGGTCACTGCTCCGTCCCGGGCGGCGCCGGCGCCGTTCGCGAATCGAGCCACCCCTGCAGCAACACCGCAGCCGCCACCTTGTCGACAACCGAACGTCGGTCCGGTCCCCGCACGCCCGCCTCACGCAGAGCGCGCTCCGCTGTGACAGTGGTGAGTCGTTCGTCATGGAGGTGGACGGGCACCCCGACCACCGTAACGAGTGCCTCCGCCTCCCCGGCGGCGGCACGTGCGGCGGGTCCGTGCGAACCGTCCATGTTCAGCGGGAGCCCGACAACGATCGCCTCGGCCTCCTCCTGCGTCACGAGTCGCGCAATGGCGTCGTGATCGGCCCGCCGCGAACGCCCACGCACAATGACCGTGAGAGGGGATGCAACCGTTCCCGACGAGTCGCTCACCGCCACCCCGATGCGTTTCGCGCCGAGATCGATGCCGAGAACGCGCACACGCTCACGGTAGTGGCGTTCGGTCATGCCGAAGCGGAGCGCGCCTTCTCCTCTGCCGTCCGGAGTGCATCGTCGATTCCTGCGGGGTCCTTGCCGCCGGCAGTGGCAACATCGCCCTTGCCCCCGCCTCCCCCGCCGATGGCCCGTGCCGCCTCCTTGATGAGCTCGCCGGCCGCCACGGGGAACCCGGCGGCGACAGCCGACACGAGCGACACGCCGCCGGCGTCGGTGACACCGCAGAGGACCGCGGCTCTCGTGCCCGGCACCTGTCTCACCGCGACCACGAGGTCCCGCAGGTCGCCGGCAGAGAGGCCGTCGACCCGCGCACACACGATCCCGTCCCGCGCCCCGGCGGCGAGCTCGGTCGCCCTGCCGCTCGCGAGTCTCGCGCGGAGGACCCTCAGTTCCTCCTGGGCCTCGCGCAACTCGGCGAGCTTGCGCTCCACACCGGTGACGATCTCGTCGGGTCGCGTGCCCACCAGCGTCGCAACTGAGTCGATGATGCGGTCGCTCGCCTGCATCCGCGCAACCGAGTTGGCACCCGTGACCGCCTCTATGCGCCGGAGGTTCGACCCAATGGAGCCCTCGGCGACGATCTTGATCGTCCCGATGTCGCCGGTGGCGGACACATGCGTTCCGCCGCACAGTTCCATGGAGCTCCCCGCCCGCAGCACGCGGACCGTGTCGCCGTACTTGTCCCCGAAGAACGCAATGGCACCCGCCGCGAGCGCCTCCTCCTTGGTGGTCTCGAAGGCGTCGACAGGGACGTTCGCGAGCACCTCACGGTTCGCGAGCTCCTCGATCCTCCCGATCTCCTCGGCGGTGACCGCTGCGTAATGGCTGAAGTCGAAACGGAGGCGGTCAGGCGCGACGAGCGAGCCCGCCTGCTTCACATGGTCCCCGAGAACCTCGCGGAGCGCCCAGTGCAGCACGTGCGTCCCCGTGTGGTTGCGCCGCGTCGCGTTCCGTGCGGAAACATCGATTGCGGCAGTGACCACCGAACCCTCCTCGGGTTCTCCCGACACGACCCGGCACACGTGCTTGCGCAGCCCCGGCAGCGCGAACACGGTGTCGAGAACCCGGAGCGTCACGTTCGGCCCGGTGATCGTCCCGGTGTCCCCCACCTGGCCGCCGCTCTCGGCGTAGAACGGCGTGACGTCGAGGAACAGCTCGACAGTGCCCTCATCCCCCGGCACCACCCCCACCACGGTCGCCTCCGCCGAGTCACGTGTGTAGCCGACGAACACCGTGGTGCCGTTCTGTTCCATCACCGAGCGGTATGCATCGACTCTGTCGGCATCGGTACGGCCCGACTTGCGCGCCTCCTTCGCCCTCCGGCGCTGCTCCTCCATCGCGGACTCGAAGCCCGCGGTGTCGACCTCGATACCGCGTTCGGCCGCGATCTCCTGGGTCAGTTCGAGGGGGAACCCGTACGTGTCGTGCAGCAGGAACGCCGACTTGCCCGGGAGCGGGCCACCCGACACGAGGTCCTCCTCGAGGATCCCGAGACCCGTGCGGAGCGTGTGGCGGAACCGCTCCTCCTCCTTCGCGAGCACGCCGAGGATGAAGTCCTTGTTCCCGTGCAGGTCGCGGTACGCATTGCCCATCACGTCGACAGCCACCTCGGCCAAGGAGGGCATGACCGTCCTCTCCGTGCCCAGCAGGAACGCGTGGCGCACGGCCCGGCGGATGATCCGACGCAGGACGTACCCGCGGCCCTCGTTCGACGGGAACACCCCGTCGTTGATGAGCATGGTGGAGGAACGTGCATGCTCCGCCAGGACCCGCAGGCTGAAGCTCTCGCGGTGGGAGTAGTCACCGGTCAGGTATGTGGCGCCCGTGAGGGAGGCCGCCCTGTCGACGAGCGGAAAGAGCACGTCGGTCTCCCACACGGAGTCGACCCCCTGCCGAAGGGCGAGGATGCGTTCGAGACCCGCTCCGGTGTCGATGCTCGGCCGCGGCAGGGCGGTCCGGCTCCGGTCGGGTGCCTGGTTGTACTGCATGAACACGAGGTTCCAGAACTCCATGAACCTGTCACCGTGGGGGTCGTTCGCAGGCCCGCCATCGGGGCCGAAGGACGGACCGCGGTCGATGTGGATCTCCGAGCACGGACCGCAGGGACCCGTGTCGCCCGCCTGCCAGAAGTTGTCCTTGTCCCCGAGGCGCTGGATCCGGTCCATGGGCACGCCGATCTCCTCGTGCCAGATCGCCTCGGCCTCGTCGTCGCTGTCGTGGACGGTGATCCAGAGCCGGTCGCCGTCGAAGCCGAACACCTCGGTGACGAGTTCCCATGACCACGGGATGGCGTCGCGCTTGAAGTAGTCGCCGAAGGAGAAGTTGCCGAGCATCTCGAAGAAGACGAGGTGACGCTTGGTCCGGCCCACGTCGTCGAGGTCGTTGTGCTTGCCACCGGCCCGCACGCATTTCTGGACGCTCACGGCACGGGAATACGGGGAGACCTCGTCGCCGAGGAAGTACGGCTTGAAGGGCACCATGCCGGCCACGGTGAACATCAGCGTGGGGTCGTGAGGAATGAGGCTCGCCGAGGGCACCACGCTGTGGGCGCGCGACGCGAAGAAGGACGTGAACGCATCCCTCAACTCGTCGGCGGTGCGTGGTTCCTTGCCTCCTGCCATGACGCAGGGATGCTACCCGTGGTGGCTGCTCGGACGGGTTGCCAGGTGCCTGCGGGACGAAGTCGGGGCAGCAACCGACGGGTCGTGCACATGACCCGGGTTCCCGGACTCACGGACACTCTCGAACGCCGACCACAGTCGTCGGGCCACGGAGACCACCGCCGCACGAACGGCGCGCAGGACGTTCGCAGGAGTCACGTTCTCACGGGCGTCGGCGAGCGCCGCCCTCAACCGGACGCAGGCCATGACGCCGGTGACCGCACCGAGCACGAACCAGAAGAGACGCCTGAACATGTCACTCGTCACGGTAGTACGAGAAGTCGTCGTGCCCAACCGGCCTGAACGACACCGTCCCCGGCCCGATCTCCGGCACGTCCCCCGAGCGACCGTTCGCCACGTCGTCCATCGCCGAGGCGATCGCATCGGTCACTGCACGGCTCTTGGGGGCGAGCGAGAGATGGACGGTGGCGTGCGCGAGGTTGTGCAGTGCCTCCGGCATCCCGATGAGGGCCACCGCCTGTGCAGCGGCAATCGCAACAGAGATTGCCGTCGAATCCGCCGTGCCGACATCCTCGCTCGCGAAGATCACGAGGCGCCTCGCGATGAACCGCGGGTCCTCCCCGCCCTCGACCATCCGCGCGAGCCAGTGGAGGGCGCCGTCAACGTCTCCGGCCCTCATCGACTTGATGTACGGCGAGGCGATGTCGTAGTGGGCATCGCGGTTGAACCGCTGCACCGCGGTGTCGAGGGCCGCGGCCGCATCCGCGGCCGTCACGGTGTCGCCGTGCGAAACGGCGCATGCAACCTCGAGCGCGGTGAGCGCCTGCCGGGCATCCCCGCTGCTTCGCGCGGCAATCACGGCAAGTACCGTGTCGTCGGCCGTCTTTCCCGTCGCTGCGAGCCCGCCCCTCAGGACCCGCATGAGCGCCTCCGTGCCGAGTGCACGCAGCCTGAACACCGTTGCCCTGCTGCGCAGCGCCGGGTTCACCGAGAAGGACGGGTTCTCCGTTGTGGCACCGACGAGGGCGAGAAGGCCGCTCTCCACTGCGTGGAGGAGCGCATCCTGTTGGGACGTGGAGAAGCGGTGGATCTCGTCCACGAACAGGAGCGTGCGCAGCGAATAGCGGGCGAGCCTGTCCGTGGCCCTGTCGATGACCTCACGGAGGTCCTTGACCCCGGACGACACCGCGGACAGTCGTTCGAACTCGCGGTTGGTGCCTGCCGCAATGATCTCCGCGAGCGTCGTCTTTCCGGTACCGGGCGGACCCCACAGGATCACCGTGGAGAGCGTGTCGGTCTCCATCAATCGCCGCAACGGACGCCCAGACCCGACCAGTTCGTCCTGACCGATGACCTCGTCCAGCGTCCGCGGCCGCAACCGCGCCGCGAGAGGGGCGCCGGCACGCATGCGGTCCTCCATCCCGTCGGAGAAGAGGTCCCGCTCCTCCCGCACCTACTGGTTCCCCGCCGGCGGAGGGAGCAGACGAAGGCCGAGCTCCGCAAGATGGGACTGGTCGACCGGCGTCGGTGCGTTCGTCATCGGGTCCGCTCCGCTCTGCGTCTTCGGGAACGCGATCACCTCACGGATGTTCTCCTCGCCGGCGAGGATCGCGGTGAGCCTGTCTATCCCGAAGGCGAAACCTCCGTGCGGGGGCGCCCCGTAGCGGAACGGCTGGAGGAAGAAGCCGAACTTGCGGTCGGCCTCCTCATCGGTGATTCCGAGCAGGTTGAACACCCGCCGTTGCAGCGCGGGTTCGTGGATCCGGATGGATCCGGATCCGAGTTCCCACCCGTTCAGCACGAGGTCGTACGCGAGCGCGCGCACCTTGAGCGGCTCCGTCTCGAACAGCTCGATGTCGTCGGGATGAGGATGACAGAACGGATGGTGCCCCGGTGTGGGCCTGCCCGTCACCTTGTCCACCCCGACGAAGAGAGGGAACTCGGTGACCCAGGCGTACCTGTACGGGCCCTCGTGCACGGGCGGACGGCCGATGTCGTTGCGCAGCTGACCGAGAACCTCACAGGTCACCTGCCATTCGTCGGCCACGATGAGGATCAGATCGCCCTCGCGCGCGCCCATTCGGGCGAGCAGGGAAGCTCTCTCTGCATCGTCGAGGAACTTCGCGACAGGGGAGTCGAGTGCACCGTCGGCCTGGACACGCATCCACACGAGCCCTTTCGCCCCGAGCTTCTTGGCACGGTCGGTGAGGGCATCGAGCCTGTTGCGACCGGCCGACGCGGTGTCCGGGTGCTCGGCGGCCCTCACACACAGTCCCTTGATGCTGTCTGCGCCGGCGAATGCCTTGAACGATGTCTGCCCGAATATCTCGGTGAGTTCCGTGAGCTCGAGCCCGAAGCGCAGGTCGGGCTTGTCGACACCGAACCTCTCCATGGCCTGGCGCCAGGTGATGCGCTCGATCTCGGGGGGGCGGGATCCGGTGACCGCCTCTGCCGCCGCCATGACCGCGCGGCCGATGTGCTCGAGCACGTCGTCCTGCGAGACGAATGACATCTCGGCGTCCAGCTGCATGAACTCGTACTGGCGGTCGGCACGGAGGTCCTCGTCGCGCAGACACCGGGCAATCTGGTAGTAGCGGTCGACGCCCGAGACCATCAGCAACTGTTTCCACAGCTGCGGGGACTGCGGCAGGGCGAAGAAAGAGCCCGGCTCCTTTCGCGACGGGACGAGGAACTCGCGCGCGCCCTCGGGTGTGGACGGCATGAGGAAGGGGGTCTCCACCTCGAGGAAGCCGTTCTTCTCCATTTCGGCGCGGATTGCGCTGTTCACGCGGGCACGGACCCGGAGGTTGCGCTGCATCCTCTCGCGACGGATGTCGATGTAGCGGTATCTCAGGCGGACCGCCTCGTCGACGTCGTCGGCCCTCGCGTCCACCGGGAACGGGGGCGGATCGGCGGAGTTCAGCACCTCCACCACACAGTCACCGATCTCCACCTCGCCGGTGGGCAGCGCCGGGTTGACCGTGCCCTCCGGGCGCGCGCGGACGGTGCCGGTCACCCGGACCACGTACTCGCTGCGTACATCGGTTGCATTGTCGACGACGCACTGGACCAGGCCCGTGTGGTCGCGCAGGTCCACGAATGCGAGGTGCTCACCATGCTCACGGCGCCTGCTCACCCAGCCGCACACCGACACCTCCCGGCCGACGTGGCCGGCGTTCAGTTCGCCGCACATGTGGGTGCGCATCTCGGTGGGGTTCATGACGTCTTTCGCTGGTCGGGGGACCCGAGTATCGCACCGATGCGGGCGATGAGCCCGGACCGAGCCACGACCGTCTGCTCGGAGTCCGAGAGGTTCCGTACGGTGCAGGTCCCCGCGGCTGCCTCGTCGGGGCCAATGATGACTGCGAGCCGCGCCCCGCTGCGGTCCGCGGATTTCATCTGGGACTTCATGCTCCGACCATCGAACGCGCGGTCCGCCGAGAGACCGGCCGCGCGCAGTTCTGCGACCACTGCGTGCGCGGCCTCCCCCCCGGTGGTGTCAACCACGAAGATGTCCACGACCTGTGCCGGCGCGGCGAAGACCTGTTCGGCGTCGCACGCGAGAATCGTGCGGTCGACACCGATCGCGAACCCCACCCCTCCGGCGGCGGGACCACCGAGTTCCTCCACGAGTCCGTCGTACCTTCCTCCCCCGCCGACGGCGTTCTGTGCCCCGTCGAGTGACGTGGCGACGAACTCGAACGTGGAGCGTCTGTAGTAGTCCAGTCCCCTGACGAGCAGATCGTCCACGGTGTACGGGACACCGAGCATGTCGAGACCCGACAGGAACCGGCCGAAGTGTTCGCGAGCGTCACCGCAGAGGAACTCGCCGATGCGCGGTGCGGATGCAATCGCCGCGGCGTCGGCCGGACGCTTCGAGTCGAGCACCCGCAGCGGGTTTCTCTCCAGCGTCTCCCTCGTCTCGGGCGCGAGCCCCGACGAATGCGACGCGAAATGTCCCCTGAGTGCCTCGGTGTAGGCGGCCCGGTCGGGCGCGTCTCCCAGTGAGTTCACGCGCAGGGTGACACCGCGCAGACCGAGCAGAGCGAAGAAGTTCCAGGCGAGTGCCGCAACCTCGGCGTCGAGCAACGCGTCGTCGCTCCCGAGCACTTCCACACCCACCTGGTCGAACTGCCGGTAGCGGCCCGCCTGGGGCTTCTCGTAGCGGAAGTTCGGGCCGGAGTACCACACTTTCCAGGGTGCGAGCGGTCGGTGCTGGGCGAACGCCCTGCAGATGCTCGCGGTCTGCTCCGGACGCAGCGCCACGTGCCTGTCGCCCTTGTCCACGAAGTCGTACATCTCCTTGGTGACCACATCGGTGGCCGCACCGAGACGGGAGAACACCCCGACGTCCTCGAACATGGGCGGGATGAAGAAGCCGAAGCCCGCCGGTTCCACCACTGACGCGAACAGGTCCGTGAAGGCGCGCCACCTGGCGGCCTCGGGGGGCATGATGTCGCGGGTGCCCGGACTGGTCTGGAAACTCGGCACGACCGCGAAGGCTAGTCGGCACCGCCGCCCGGCACGATGCGATAAGCGTCGTACACGGAGTCGATGCTCTTGATCACGCGCAGCACGGAGTCGAGGTGGTTGGGGTCGCCCATCTCGAACTCGAAACGCATCCGTGCGACCTTGTCGGAACCGGTGTGGGTGGAGCAGGCGACGATGTTCACGTGCTGTTCGGAGAGCGAGTTCGCGACGTCGCTCAGGAGCCTGCTCCTGTCGAGCGCGACGACTTCCACCCCGGCCCTGAACAACGTGCCCACGGTGGAACCCGACCATTCGACCTCGACGAGCCTGGTGGGCTGGTCGTAGGCGAGCGTCGTCGCATTCGCGCAGTCGGCACGGTGCACGCTCACGCCCCTGCCCTTGGTCACGAAGCCGACGATGTCGTCGCCGGGCACGGGCGTGCAGCAGCGGGACAACCGGACGAGCACGTCGTCGAGACCCTCCACATGGATGCCGGCCGCAGTGCGGGGTATCCCGTCGGTTCGGTCGGCACGCATCGGCATCGCGAGGACCTCGCCCTCTGCCTCGTTGCGCACTGCACGACCGATGCGTTGGGCAAACCCACGTGCCGAGACGTGGTTCTCGCCGATGGACGCGAACAGCGTCTCTGCATCGGAGATGTTGAGCGCCTCCATCTCCTGCACGAAGACGTCGGACTCCCATATCCGGCTGACGGGGAGTCCCTCCCGCCGCAGCTCGGCCGTGAGTTCGTCGCGACCGGCCTCGACCATGTCCTCGCGGCGCTCCCTCGTGAACCACTGCTTGATCTTGTTGCGTGCCCGCGGCGAACGGACGAACCCGAGCCAGTCATGCGATGGCCCTGCGTCCTCCACCTTCGAGGTGAAGATCTCGCAGGTGTCGCCCGAGTTGAGGGTGCCGTCGAGGGGCACGAGGCGTCCGTTCACCCGCGCACCGACGCACCTGTGCCCGACCTCCGTGTGGACCGCGTACGCGAAGTCGACGGGCGTCGAGTTCACCGGCAGGGTGATCACACGGCCCTTGGGGGTGAAGACGAAGATCTCCTCCTGATCGAGGTCGGACTTCAGGTCGGCCATGAACTGGTCGGGGTCGAGCGCCTCGGTCTGCCAGTCGATGATGCGGTTCAGCCAGTCCATGTCGGAGTGCTCGGCGCCGTGCTTGTAGGTGAAGTGCGCCGCCACGCCGAACTCGGCCTGCTCGTGCATCTCGCGTGTCCGGATCTGCACCTCGAGCGGCTTTCCGCCCGGACCGATGACTGTGGTGTGGAGCGACTGGTACAGGTTGAACTTGGGCATCGCGATGTAGTCCTTGAACCGGCCCACGACCGGCTTCCACTTTCCGTGGATGCACCCGAGCGCGCCGTAGCAGTCCCTCACCTCGTCGACGATGATGCGGATCGCGTTCAGGTCGAAGATCTCGTCGAAGTCCCGGCCCTTCTGGACCATCTTCTCGTAGATGCTCCAGAGGTGCTTGCCGCGCCCGGTGACCTCACCTGTGATGCCTGCGGCCGCGAGACGGCCCTGCACCTCGGCGATTGCCTTGGCCAGGAAGACGTCGCCCTCGGGCGTGCGGCTCGACACGAGGTGGTCGAGCTCAGCGAACCGCTTCGGGTACAGCGCGGAGAACGCGAGGTCCTCGAGCTGCTGCTTCATCTCCTGCATGCCGAGACGGTGCGCGAGCGGCGCGTAGATGTCGAGGGTCTCCTGTGCGACCCGCTGCTGCTTCTCGACCGGTGTCCCGGCGAGCGTGCGCATGTTGTGGAGCCTGTCGGCGAGCTTGATGATCAGGACGCGGATGTCCCGGGCCATCGCCACGAGCATCTTGCGCATCGTGGCGGCCTGCTGCTCCTCGCGCGAGTCGAACTGGATGCGGTCGAGCTTGGTCACCCCGTCGACGAGGGAGGCGACCTCGTCTCCGAACTCGCGACGGACATCGTCGAGCGTGATCTCGGTGTCCTCCACTGCGTCGTGGAGGAGGGCCGCGGCGAGGGACACCTCGTCGAGACCGACATCTGCGACGATCCGCGCCACTGCTATCGGGTGGTTGATGTAGGCCTCACCCGAGGACCTCATCTGGTTCTGGTGGGCGACGCGGGCGGCCTCGTACGCCCTGTTCACCATCGTCACGGGGCGCTTGGGGTGGCGCCTGCGGTAGGACGCGAGGAGCGGGGCCAGTTCCTCGATCGGGGCGCTGTGGTGACGGCGCCACGGGAGGACGCGGTCGGCTGTGCCCATGCGCCGAGCCTAGCGACGCCCCTTCTTGCGGGGCCGCGGGGGATGACTCAACACGGCTTCGGCAGACACGGCCGCGGCGGCCGGCTCCTGTCCGAGATCGGCGACTCGGGTGATGGCGGCGCCTCTCCTTCCGGCGGGAGCGCCGGTGGCCATGAGGTGGGCCATCTCGGGGCCGAGCGACAGGTGTCCCTTCTGCGGCGCGTACGCGGGATCGCGGTCCTTCAGCATCCCGAGGAGCGGAGCGGCGATGAAGATCGAGGAGTAGGCGCCGGTTGCCAGACCGATGATGAGGGCGAACGCGAACTCCTGCAGTGCCACGGCACCGAACACACCGGACCCGAGCACGAGAAGGCTGACGACCGGCAGCACCGCCGCGACGGACGTGTTGAGCGAGCGCATCAGCACCTGGTTCATGGACACGTTGACGATGTCGCCGTACGAGACCCGGCTTCCCGAGAACCGGGACGTGTTCTCGTGGACCTTGTCGAACACCACGATCGTGTCGTACAGCGAGAAGCCGAGGATCGTGAGGAACGCGACCACGGTCGCCGGGGTCACCTCGAGACCGAGCACCGAGTAGACGCCCACGCTCACCCCGACGTCGTGGACCATCGCCACGATCGCGGACACCGCCATCCGCCACTCGAAACGCCACGAGATGAAGAACGAGACGAACATCATGAACACGAGCAGCGCACGCACTGCCTTGTTGGTGATGCTGCGGCCCCACGTGGAGCTCACCGACGCCTCGCTGACATCCTGCGCATCCACCTTGGCCCTCGCCGCGAGCGCAGACTTCACCCTGGAGACCTTCGAGGGATCCAGGTCGCCGGCCTGGATCCTCACACGCTCGTCGCCGTTCGAGTTGAGAAGCTGGAACTTGGCCGACTTCTCGTCGACCCCCTCCTGGGCGAGCACCTTCTTTGCGATGTCGAGTGTGAGCGTGTCGGTCACCGGCACCTCCCACGCGACACCACCCTTGAAGTCGATGCCGAGGTTCAGCCCCTGGAACACCACCGATCCGAGAGTCATGAGCAACAGTGCCCCGGAGAAGAGGAACCCGAGCCGACGCCGACCGTAGAAATCGACGGTCGTCTCGCCCCTGTACAGGCGCCCCAACCTTCCGCTCATGCTGTGCCCTCCGTGACCGACTGGGCCTCCGTGACTGCCTGACGCCTCACGCCCAGGACGCCGGGACGGTTCATGAGACCGGTCCGGGCGAGAAGAAGAACCGCGGGCCGGGTGAACAGGTAGGACACCACGAGGTCGGACAGCGTGGAGAGCCCCAGGAAGAAGGCGAAGCCGCGCACCGGCCCGACCGTCAGCCACCACAGCACGAGAGCACCGAGGAACGAGACGGTGTCGGCCGCGAGGATCGTGCGCCACGCGCTCTCGAAGCCGCGCACTGCGGAGTTGCGCAGCGTACGACCCTTGTTCAGGTCGTCCTTCAGCTTCTCGAAGAACACCACGTAGGAGTCCACGGTGACGCCGATCGAGACGATGATTCCGGCCGCTCCGGACAGCGTGAGCGCGAGCCCGTTGGTGCGCGACAGCCACGAGATCACGGTCCACAGCAGCATTCCCGACACGCCGAGACCGGCAACGACCACAAGAGCGATGAGCCGGTAGTAGAGCACCAGGAACATGAGGACGAGTGCGACACCGATCAGACCCGAGACGATTGCGGCGTGGAGCGAGCTCTTGCCGAGCGTGGCAGAGACGGTCTGGACGGTCGGGGCGTCGAACTGGACGGGGACGGCACCGAACTGGAGGATCTTGGCGAGATCCCCCGCCTCGGCCTCGGTGAAGTTGCCCGAGATCTGGACGTTGCCGTTGAACTCCGGGGTCTGCACCACGGGCGCCGAGATCACCTTGCTGTCGAGCACGATGGCAACCTGCTTCGTGGGGCATGTCGCACCGCCCTCGAAACAGGTCTTGGCCAGGGAGTTCCACTGGTCCTCACCGTCCGCGCCGCTTCGCAGGGAGACGGTGACGACCCATCCGCCGTTCGAGATCTCGGCAGCGGCCTGCTTCTCGAACACCTCCCCGGTGGCGGCGACCGGGCCCACGAGGTAGACCGCATCGCCCTTCGCGGCGAGGAGCACGTCCTGGCCGGGCTGCAGCCCGGAACCGGTCGGAACGGTGGTGGTCACTGCGGGAACTGTGGTGCTGGCAGCGGGGTGGCGGGCACTCCCGAGGCCACCGGCCGGAGCCGCGAGCGTGCTGTCCGTGGGCTCGATCGACCCCGGTGCGCCGGCGACCGATGTTGACGTGGCGCCGGCCACGGTTGTGCTGGTTGCGCCGTCCTGCGGTGTCTGCTGGCCCATCTGGATCACCGGACGCAACTGCACCTCGCCCGTCCGCCCCACGAGATCGAGAGCGCGCTGCTGGTCCTTCACGCCCGGCAGGTTCACCACAACCGTGCTCCCCTGCCGGATGATCTCGGGTTCGGACACCCCGATCGAGTCGACACGCTGGCGGATGATGTCGACCGCCACGCCGATCGCGGCGTCGTCGAAGGTGCCCTTCGGGGTGAGCGTGACCGATGCCCCACCCTGCAGGTCGAGGCCGAGGGACGGCGTGTTGCCCGCCAGCAGCCCTGCGGCGAACAGACCCGCGGTCAGGACCAGCGTGAGCGAGAGCGTGACGACGAGTCGGCGCGTCACCGGTTCACTTCGTCTCGGTCGGCACGATCTTGCGCGCCACTGCGGACCTGGTCACACGGACCTCGATGCGCTCCTCGCCGTGCCCGTCGGCGATGTCAAGCCACACGATGTCACCCTCCACGGCGCTGACGAACCCGTACATGCCTGAGTTCAGTACCACCTCGTCGCCGTCGGAGATGCTCGCCTGGAGCGCGGCCGCCTCCTTCATGCGCTTGCGCTGCGGGCGCAGGAGGAGAAAATACATGCCCGCGAAGATCGCGCCGAAGAAGATGACCTGGACGACGGCACTCCCGCCGCTGGTGGTCTTGGCGGGGTCTGCTGCTGCGAGAAGTGCGGAGGTCACGGGTTGCGAGCCTAGCGAGGCGGGGCCGCCGGGGGCCTCACGCCCAGGTCTCGAGCACCCCGGTCCGGAAACTCTCGAATGTGCCGTTGATCAGTGAGTTCCGCATCTTTTCCATGAACTGGAGCGTCCATGCCACGTTGTGCAGGGACACGAGCCGCGCGGCTGTGGGCTCCCCCGTCTGCACCAGGTGGCGGATGTAGCCCCGGGAGTGTCGTGCGCACACGGAACAACTGCACGAGGCGTCGAGCGGCCCCTCGTCGCGGGCGAAGCGCGCGTTCTTCACGTGGAGTTTTCCCTCGCCCGTGAGCGCGGTGCCGTGACGGCCGAGACGGGTCTGGAGTACGCAGTCGAACTGATCGACTCCGAGGGCCACGGCCTCAACCATGGATGCGGGGTCGCCCACTCCCATCAGGTACCTCGGACGGTCCGCAGGGAGGTGCTCCACCGCAGCGGCGATCGCAGGGAGCATCTCCTCGCGGGTCTCCCCGACCGACAGCCCGCCGATGCCGTAGCCGTCGAAACCCACATCAACCGTGCGGCGCGCGCTCTCGGCGCGCATCTGTGCGTGCGTCCCGCCCTGGACGATGCCGAACAGCGACTGGTCGGGCCTGTCGTGTGCGGCCCTCGCGCGGACGGCCCACGCATGCGTCCGCTCGAGCGCGAGCCGCACGTCGGAGTCGGGGGCGGGCAACGCCGTGCACACGTCGAGCACCATCTGGATGTCGGCGCCTATCCGTTGCTGCACTTCGACTGCTGCCTCCGGGGTGAACCGGTGGGTCGTGCCGTCGTACGTCGAACGGAACGTGACGCCGTCGTCGTCAACCTTCGGGTCGAGCGAGAACACCTGGAACCCTCCCGAGTCAGTGAGAGTGAGCCCGTCCCATCCCGCGAACCGACCGAGGCCACCGAAGGCCTCCACCACCTCGGCCCCCGGTCGAAGCATCAGGTGGTAGGTGTTGCCGAGCACGATGCGCGCCCCGAGAGCTGCGTAGTCGTCCGCGCTCAGGTGCTTCACGGCCCCCCGCGTGCCGACGGGCATGAAACAGGGAGTGTCGTACGCACCTCGCGCGGTGACGGCTGTCCCCGCACGGGCCGGTCCGCAGGAAGCAATCGTGGTGAGCTCGACCTCGAACATCAGACGGGCCTCTTCGCATGACGGTCGAGCAGCATCGCGTCACCGAACGAGAGGAACCTGTACCTCTCGCGGATGGCTTCCTCGTACATCGCCCGCCACCTCGCACCCACGAACGAGTCGATCATGAGGAGAAGTGTGGTCCGCGGCATGTGGAAGTTCGTCATCAGCAGGTCGACCACCTCCCAACGGTGCCCACGCGTGATGAAGAGCGACGTACGTCCCTCGAGCCGTCCTGTCGCGGCGACGGATTCGAGCGCCCTGGCTGCGGTGGTTCCCACGGCGACCACCCTCCTCGCGGCGCGCACGGCCTCCATCGTGCTCTCTGCGACGCTGTATGACTCCGTGTGGATCGGGTGCGCGGTGGGATCGTCCTGCGTCACCGGACGGAACGTGTCGAGCCCCACGATGAGTTCCACCGACGCGCGCCGGACACCCTTCTTCTCGAGATCGGCGAGGAGCTCCGGTGTGAAATGCAGGCCGGCTGTGGGTGCGGCCGCGCTCTTCGCGTCGCGGGCATAGACCGTCTGGTACCTCTCCGGGTCGACCGGGCTCTCGCGGATGTAGGGCGGCAGCGGGAGAGCGCCGATTCTTGCCGGCAGACCGGCCGGGTCGTCACCGAGAAGCTCGACCCGGAATGTGTCCCCGCTGCCCGTGCGTCCCACGACCCTCGCAACCGCGGTCCCTCCGTGCCCCAGCACCTCGCCGTCACGGAGCTTCCGGCCGGGACGCACGAGCGCCTCCCACACGCAACCAGGACCGTCACACTGCTCGAGGAGGAGCACTTCGACCGCGCCGCCGCTCTCCCGTCGGAGGGACAGGCGCGACTGCAGCACGCGCGTGTCGTTCACAACGAGGAGGTCGCCTTTCTGCAACAACGACACGAGATCGCTGACCTGCTTGTGGGCCGGAGTTCCCCCCGTGTCCACCATCAACCGCGCAGAGTCGCGCGGCTCTGCGGGCACCTGCGCGATCAGCTCCTCCGGCAGCGCGTAGTCAATGTCGGACAGGCGCACCGTGTGAAGGCTACGGCTGCGACAGGTGCTGCCACGCGGCGTCGGTGGCGACACGACCACGCGGCGTGCGGGCGAGCAGACCCTGCTGGATGAGAAACGGCTCGTACACGTCCTCCACGGTCTCGGGTTGTTCACCAACCGCGATCGCGAGCGTGGTGAGACCCACCGGACCACCGCCGAACTTGTTGCACAATGCGTCAAGAACCGCGCGGTCGACCTTGTCGAGACCGCGTTCGTCAACCCCGAAGACGGCAAGGGCCTCGGTGGCCGTTGTTGCGTCCACCGTGCCGTCGCCGCGCACCTCGGCAAAATCCCTCACGCGACGCAGGAGCCGATTCGCGATCCTCGGGGTGCCCCTGCTGCGACGCGCGATCTGGTGTGCACCGTCGGTGGACACCGGCACGTCGAGAATCCGGGCCGCCCGTTCGACGATGCTGTGCAGCTCGTCGTCGTCGTAGTACTCGAGGCGTGCCACGAGGCCGAACCGGTCGCGGAGCGGCCCGGTGATCATGCCCGTGCGCGTGGTCGCGCCGACCAGTGTGAAGCGCGGGAGCGACAGACGGATGGAGGAAGCTGCCGGACCCTTCCCCACGACGATGTCGATCTGGAAGTCCTCCATAGCCGGGTAGAGGATCTCCTCCACGGTGCGCGACAGGCGGTGGATCTCGTCGATGAAGAGCACATCGCCTTCCTGCAGCTTCGTGAGGATCGCCGCGAGGTCGCCGGCTCGTTCCAGTGCGGGGCCGCTCGTGACGTGCATCGCCACACCCATCTCCGCTGCGACGATGCCCGCGAGCGTCGTCTTGCCCAGTCCGGGTGGACCCGCGAGCAGGATGTGGTCGGCTGCCTGTCCGCGCTGTCTCGCGGCTCCGAGAACGATGTCGAGGTGCTCCTTCAGCTCCTTCTGCCCGACAAACTCGGACAGCTCGCGGGGCCGCAGGCCGAGCTCCTGCTGTTCCTCATTGTCCGACTGGAGTCCGGGGTCGAGGAACTCATCCCGCACGGCGGGCCCCCAGGAGCGCAAGCGCGTCACGCAACATCGCCTCGCTCGTGTCGACGTTCGAGACCTGACGCATGGCCTCCCTGATCTCGTCTGCGGAGTAGCCGAGTGCGGCGAGAGCCTCACGGACGTCAGCCGTGGTGGACTGAATGCCGCCACCCGGTTGATCGCCCACCGCATCCCCGACGAGACGGGACTTCAGTTCCACCATGAGCCTCTCGGCGGTCTTCTTTCCCACTCCCGGAACGGAAGTGAGCGCCGCAGTGTCACCTGAGGCCACGACCGTGGCGAGAGCCTGGGGCACGAAGACCGAGAGGATGTTCATCGCAAGCGCAGGGCCCACGCCGTGTGTGGCGATCAGCACCTCGAATGTGTCCCTCTCCTGACGGGAGACAAAACCGAACAAGGTCTGGTCGTCCTCCCGGATGTGGTGGTGCACATGGAGGAAAACCTCGACCGTGGGTTCGAGTTCGGCGAAGGTGCCGCTCGTGACTGTGCACAGGTAGCCGACCCCTCCCACCTCGACGAGCAGAACAGACGGGGCGATCCGCTCGAGCACGGTTCCGCGCAGGCTGCCGATCATGCTCGCCTCCTCGCGGGCACCACTGCCGGGGACGCAAGTGCGGTGCTGCGCACGAACGGCGCGACCGACATGTGGCAGATCGCGATTGCCGCGGCGTCGGCCGCATCGGCCGGTCGGGGCAGCGAGGAGAGCCCGAGCCGCTTCTGCACCATCCGCTGGACCTGCTCCTTGCCCGCTCCGCCCCATCCGGCGACGACATCCTTCACCTGGGACGGTGTGTACTGGGCCACCTCGCAGCCGGACATCTCCGCGAGGGACAGAATCACCCCGCTCGCCTGACCGACGGACATCGCAGTTCGCACGTTGTTCTGGAAGAACACCTGCTCCACGGCGACGGCCGCCGGGGAATGTTCCTCGATCAGTGCGGCAATCTCGCGGTGCAGGGCCGCCAACCTCCGTGGCAACGGGTCGGAGGCCGGAGTGCGGATCACGCCCATCGCCATTGCCTGCACCGATGACCCCAGCGGCCCGGTGCCGTTGGCCAGAACCGCATACCCGCACCGCGTGAGACCCGGGTCCACCCCGAGCACGGTCCCGCCCCGACGACCGGGGGTTGGGGTACCGGGAGCGAACATATGTTTGGACTCTACCCGTCGGTCCTGCAGCACGGGTGAATACCCGCCCGCGGCCGGACCGGATTCAGCCGGACCGGGATCAGCTGCGCCGGTTGGCTTCCTCGACGGCAGTCACGAGTTCGGCCACCGGACGGTAGGTCAGGCCCGCGATCGCCCGGTGGGCATACGTGATGACACCGGATGCGTCGACCACGAACACGCTGCGCCGCGGGAACCCGAGCGGGCCGACCGTGCCGTAGGCGTCGGCGACCTTCTTGTCAACGTCAGCGAGCAGCGGGAAGCGGAAACCGTGCTTCGAGGAGAAGCTCTCGTGACTCGCGAGATCCTGGGCGGAGATCGCCAGCACCTGTGCGCCAACGTCGTTGAACGCACCGAGCTCGTCGTTGTATGAGTTGAGCTGTTTCGTGCAGACGGGGGAATCATCGCCGGGATAGAAGACGATCACGACGGGCCGGCCCCTGTACGACGACAACGTGTGTGACTCCCCGCCTGTCCCGGGGAGCGTGAAATCGGGGGCGATGTCGCCCGGTCCCACTGCCATCAGCCGACCTCCTCCATCAGCGACTCCGGAATGTCGAAGTTCGCGTACACGTCCTGCACGTCGTCATTGTCGTCCAGAGCATCAATGATCCGCAGGATGCTCCGCGCATCTGCGGGATCCGTCACCTCGATCGTGGTGGAAGAGACCATGGTGCTCTCGGCCGACAGGACACTCATGCCGGCTGCCTCGAGCGCGTCCTTCACCTCGTACACCACGGAGGGATCAGTGAGGATCCGCCACGACGAACCGTCCGGCTCCACGTCGTCGGCCCCGGCATCGAGTGCCGCCGCCATCACCGTGTCCTCGTCGGCTCCGTCCGGAACGAGCACCACGCCGCGCCGGCTGAACTGCCAGCCGACGGCGCCCGGCTCGGCCATCGCGCCCCCGAGCTTGGTGAAGATGGAACGCACGTCCGACGCCGTGCGGTTGCGGTTGTCGGTGAGCACCTCGATGAGCATGGCGACCCCACCGGGCGCGTACGCCTCGTACGTGATCGATTCGTAGTTGGCGCCCCCGGCCTCCCCCGTGCCCCGCTTGATGGCACGGTCGATCGCGTCCTTTGTCATCTGGGCGGCCTTCGCCTTCAGCACCTGGGTCCGCAGCGATGCATTCGAATCGACATCACCGCCGCCGGCGCGAGCCGCGACCTCGATCTGTCTCGCGAGCTTCGCGAAGAGCTTGCCCCGGGCCTTGTCGGCCGCGCCCTTCTTGTGCTTGATCGTCGCCCATTTCGAGTGACCCGACATGCTCAGACCCTTCCCGGTTCCCTGATGGTGGACACAAAGTAGCGGTGCAGGGCCGGGTCACCCGAGAGTTCCGGGTGGAACGACGCCGCGAGAGCGTTGTGCGAGCGCACCAGGACGGGCTCGCCGTCCAGGCTCGCGAGGACCTCCACCCCGGGACCGGTCCTCTCGATGCGGGGCGCCCTGATGAACACACCGCGCACCCGACCCACAGCGGTGTCGAGGTCGGCCTCGAACGAGTCGACCTGCCGCCCGTACGCATTGCGGCGCACCGACATGTCGATCGCCCCGAAACTGGACTGGTCCGCCCGTCCGTCGAGAACCTCCGAGGCAAGAAGGATCATCCCCGCGCACGTTCCGAACACGGGCATCCCCGACCCGATACGCGAGGCGATCGGACCCTCGAGACCGGAAGAACCGAGAAGTTTCCACATCGTGCTCGACTCGCCGCCGGGCATGACGAGTGCATCAACCGCATCGAGATCGACGACGGTGCGCACCTCGCGGGCACGTACCTCGAGTGAGGCGAGCACCTCGATGTGCGCCGCGAACGCCCCCTGCAGGGCGAGCACTCCGACCACGGGTTTCATGAGCGTTTGCGGCCGGGGTGTGTGCCCCGGGTCACCAGCCGCGCTGGGCGAAACGCTCGGCGGGAAGCAGTTCGTCGATGCCGATGCCGGTCATCGGCGCGCCGAGTCCCCTGCTGACCTTCGCGAGGATCTGCGGGTCGCGGAAGTGCGTGGTCGCCTCGACGATCGCCTTTGCCCTCGGTGCGGGGTCGTCGCTCTTGAAGATGCCCGATCCGACGAACACCGCCTCGGCACCTAGTTGCATCGCGAGCGCCGCATCGGCGGGAGTGGCGATGCCGCCCGCGCAGAAGATCGGCACCGGGAAGCGTCCGGTCTCGGCGATCTCCTGCACCAGGGGCAACGGCGCCTGGAGCTGCTTGGCCCACTGGAACAACTCGGCCTGGTCGGCCTGGGTGATCTTGCGGATGTCACCGAGGATGGAGCGCAGGTGGCGCACGGCCTCCACGATGTTGCCGGTGCCGGCCTCGCCCTTCGAGCGGATCATGCTCGCGCCCTCGCTGACGCGACGGAGAGCCTCGCCGAGGTTCGTGGCGCCGCACACGAACGGCACCGTGAAGGCGAACTTGTCGATGTGGTGTGTCTCGTCGGCCGGGGTGAGCACCTCGGACTCATCGACGAAATCGACACCGAGCGACTCGAGGATCTGGGCCTCGACGAAGTGACCGATACGGGCCTTGGCCATGACCGGGATGCGGACGGCTGCCTGGATGCCCTCGATCATCTCGGGATCACTCATCCGGGCGACTCCACCGTCGCGGCGGATGTCGGCCGGGACCCGCTCGAGCGCCATCACCGCACATGCACCCGCGTCCTCGGCGACCTTGGCGTGCTCAGGGGTGACGACGTCCATGATGACGCCGCCCTTCAGCATCTCGGCCAGCCCGCGCTTGACGCGGACGGTCCCGACGGAGTGTGCGGGGGTGTTTTCCATGGCTCAGAGCGTACCGACGCCGGCACGGGCACCAGCCGGACCTTCCGAGGGCACCGCTCTCGTCCTGTGTCACACGGGGTCGGCCCCGGTTCGGGCCGGACCGAGTCAGATCGCCGGCCAGGCCACTTTCTTCGGGTCGACACCCGGGTCGACCGGTGCGAGTGTGTTCTTGAACGCCAGCTCGATCCAGGTCCGCCCCGGCGTCATCCGCACGACCGCACCGTTCGCGTCGGTGAACGTGAACACATCCTTCTGTTCGGCGCGCTCCCATTTGATGGGGATGACGGCCCCGTTGGTGAGCACGAAACCTGTTCCCTTGCCCGTGGTCTGGGCCTCGGGGCTCTTGCGGTCGGCCCAGCTGCGCTTGTAGGTGCAGTAGAGCACGATGATGTTCTTTGCGTTCACCTGGTCGACGGGCGTGACGCCCTCTGCCGACATGTGCGGCTCCAGTTCGCGCTTCAGATTCTCCGAGTAACGGAGGAAGTTGCCGCTCGTCGCGTCCCACTTCCAGTACACCTTCACGTTGTACATGTGGACCTTCGCCCCGTCGACGGGCTTGGCGGTGGAGGGCATGGCGTCGCTCACGCCGCGGAAGAGGAACTGCGGCGGGGGCGGACCGGAACCCTCGGGCGCGAGAGCCCAGCCCTTCGTCGTGCTCGCGTACAGGTTGTGCGGGATCCTTCGGGCCTTCTCGCGGTAGTAACCCGCCTTCCCCCTCGATGCCGAATGCCCGATGTTGACGAGGTCGCTGCGGTTGATCACCTGCGTCACGCGGTAGTTGCCGCCGCTCCACATGAACAACGGCTTGTTGTACGAGCCGAGGAAGATCTTGTCCTGTGTGCGGCCGCTGCGCAGCGGTCCGACCGGGTCGCTGCCGTCGCTGTGGAACACGGCCGCGAACCTCGTGAGTCCCTCGACGTTCTCCTCGATGACGATGTCGGCCTTGTTGAGGCCGGCTTGGGGGCGCGCATCGGGGTGGTTGTCGAGCTTCGCCACGAGCGCAGGCCGCGATGCCTTGGCGGGGTCGTCGACCGGCAGTCCGGTCAGCGGGTAGTTCGTGAGGGGCACCGTGGAGGCGGCGGGATCGGACGAGAGCGGGACCGAGTCCCCGCCGGATGCGTCCCCGGAACTTCCACCACAGGATGCCAGGGCCGGACCGACCAGCAGGACGGTGGCGAGGAGTGCGGTTCTGCGTCGGTTCGGCATGTCAGAGTTCCTTGAGTCGGGCGATGCGCTCCTCGAGGGGAGGATGCGTGTCAAAGAGACTATGCAACCGCGACCACTTGCCGCCGTCACCCACCCCCGAGAGTGGCTGCTCGATCCACATGTGCGCCGTGGCCATCGAGGCCGAATGTGTCACCGTGACGTCGGCACGCAGCTTCTCGAGCGCCGCGATCAGGCCGGGCGGGTAGCGCGTCATCTGGCACGCGGACACGTCCGCCAGGGATTCCCGGTTGCGGCTCACCGCCGCCTGCATGAGACGGGCCAACAACGGTGCGACGATCAGCAGGACGAGACCGATGAGCGCCAGGGGATTGGTGCCGTCACGACGGTCGCCGTCGCGGGCGACGCGGCCGCCGTTCCACCACATGGTCCGCATCGTGATGTCAGCGAGCATCGCCACCGCGCCCACGAGGGTGACCGCGAGCGTCGACACGAGGATGTCGTAGTTGCGGATGTGGGAGAGCTCGTGGGCGATGACGCCCTCCAGCTCCACCCTGTTCATCTTGTCGAGAAGTCCGGTGGTCACCGCGATGGCCGCATGCTGGGGGTTGCGCCCCGTTGCGAACGCGTTGGGGGCGGCGTCCGCGATGACGTAGACGCCGGGCTTGGGCAGGCCGCCCGCGATGCACAGACCCTCGACGAGATTGTGGAGCCGGGCATAGGTGACCGGGTCCGCCGGAACAGCCCTGCTCACCGCGAGGGCGATCCGGTCCGCCTTCCAGTAGGAGCCGAACGCCATCAACCCTGCGATGACCAGCGCGACAACCGTGCCGAGGGTTCCCTGCCCGATGAGCACCCCGACCGCAGCACCCACGAGGACCAGCAGGACCACGAACGTGGACATCAGCAGGATGGTGCGCCGCTTGTTGGACGAGATGAGATCGTGCATGGGAACCCGAGCCTATGAAGGCCCGGTGGTCAGAAGGTGACTTTCGGCGGGTCCTGGGCCCCGGGGCCCGCCTCGAAGTACTCGCGTGGGCCGATGCCGGCGAGACGTGCGACGAACACACCGGGAACCTTCTGGATGGCGTTGTTCAGACCGAGGACCTCGTCGTTGTAGAACTGCCGCGCGTACGCGACCCGGCCCTCCGTTGCGGACAGTTCCTCCTGCAGTGCGAGGAAGTTCTGGTTCGCCTTCAGGTCCGGATACGCCTCGGAGAGCGCGAACAACTGGCGCAGGGCGCCGGTGACGGCATTGTCGGCGGACGCCTGGGCGGCAGGCGTGGGGGGAGCCGAGATCGCGTTCTGGCGGGCGGTGATCACGGCGTCGAACGTCGACTTCTCGTGCGTCGCGTACCCCTTCACCGTCTCCACGAGGTTCGGGATGAGGTCGAGGCGCCGGCGCAGCTGCACGTCGATCTGTGACCACGCATTGTCCACCCTGTTGCGACGCTGCACCAGGGAGTTGTAGAGGAGCACGCCGAACAGCACCATGGACACCACGACCAGAAGAACGATGACGCCGGCGTTCATGTGCGCTCCCCTGCCGCTCTGCCCCCGGAACGGCTCCTCGGGGCACCGGACCGGCGCAGGAACCGGTCCTCGAATCTCCTGAGCATACGTGGCACCTCGATCACCGTGACATCGCTCTCCTCGAGCACGAGCGCCCTGCGGTAGATCTCCACGTAGTTGTCCGCGAGCGAGTCCATCGAGTACCTCTTGGCCGTCTCTGCTCCTGCCGCGACGAGCCTCGAGGACAGGCGCGGGTCGGCGAGAACCCGGGCGATCGCCTCTGCGAGCGCGCGCGGGTTCTGGGGTTCCACCAGGACGGCATCATGGTCGTGGGTCGCAACGTTCGTGTACCCGTCGATGCGGCTCGCGATGACGGGCACCGAGGACGCCATCGCCTCGAGCAACACGATGCCGAACGACTCGCCGCGCAGGGACGGCGCACAGAAGGCACGGGCACACCGGAGACGACGGATCTTCTCGGCGTCACTGATCCGTCCGAGCCACTCGATCCTGTCGTCACCGCCGTGCGCCTGCTTCAGCCCGGCAGTCTCCGGACCGTCCGAGGCCACCCACAGCCGAACGTCCGCCGGCAGGTGGCTCATCGCCTCGAGCAGCACCCCGAGACCCTTCCTCGGTTCGTGACGTCCGATGTAGAAGACGGCATTCTCACGCGGCCCGTCCGGCCCGGCGAACGTCTCCAGCTCGATGCCGTTGAACAGGATCTCGTATTCGCCTCCCACGTAGCGACGGGCCAGCTCGACTGCATCCTTGGAGACCGCGACCCTGATGTCGATGCGGGAGGCGATGCGCGTGAGCTGCCGGTTGAAGACCCTGTACGCCGCGGATTCCCCCGCGGAATGGAATGTCGCGACGACAGGCGCCAGCTTCATCAGCACGGCGCTCAGCGACGGCCCGGGAACGAGAGGTTCGTGCACGTGCAGCACGTCGAACGCCTCGTCGTTCAGTGCGCGGATGGTGCGGAGCGCCGCGGGCACGTCGGGTGCGAGCGGGGCAACCGACCCGTTCGCCGCGTGGGGCAGACTGTTGCCGAGCGGGGTGACGAAGCTCTCGGGAGGTGGACCGTCGCACGGCCCGAGAACCCGCACCTCGTGACCCTTTGCCCTCATCGCACGGGCGAGACCGAGCACCTGTTGCTGCACTCCACCCGGGACAGTGAGGCTGTACGGGCACACCATCCCGATCCGCAGCATGCGACTACGGTACTGCCATGTCCGACGGATCATCCTCCCTCCCCGCCCTCTCGATCGTCGCCACAGCCGGCAAACGGGCCGCGATACTCGAGCTCGCCGTGGAGGCGGAACGTCGCGGGTTCTCCGGGCTCGCCTGCCCGAGCCTGGGCGGCACGATGGGACTGTGCGTCTCGCTCGCCCATGTCACGACGTCCATCCCCTACTGGACGTCGATCCAGCCGATCTACTACAGCCATCCGGTGGAGGCAGCGAACACGTGCTCCCACATCAACGAGGTGTCGAACGGCCGGTTCCGCTTCGGCATCGGGGTGAGCCACGGTCCGGTCACGGCGCGCCTCGGTGTCGAGACCGGCAAGCCACTGTCCGACACGCGCGACTATGTGGGAGCCATGCGGGCCAATGAGCGTTTCGGCGGTGCACTGCCGCCCATCTACCTCGCGACACTGCGCGACAGGATGCTCGCGCTCGCAGCCGAGATCGCAGACGGGGCCATCTGGGCGAACTCCTCGCTCAGTCACGTGTCGACGCAGCTCGCCGCGGTTCCCTCCGCGCGCCGGGACGGTTTCTTCCTCTCGAACATGGTGCCGACGGTGATCGACGAGGACCGTGAGGCTGCACGTGCCGTGAACCGACGCACGCTCACCGGGTACGTCTCGCTCCCGAACTACCGCAACTACTGGCGGTCGGCGGGCTATGTCGAGGAGATGGACGCGATCGAGACGGCTCTCGAATCCGGCGACAGGGACATGGTCACGTCGCTGATGAGTGACAAGTGGCTCGACGACTGCACGATCAGCGGCCCGGCTGGGTTCGTCCGCGAGCGGATGGCGGAATGGTCGGCGAGCGGCGTTCACCCGATCGCGGTGATGTCCTCCACCAGCGGCGGGCAGGCGAAAGCCATCGGCGAGCTGTTCGCCGCCTATTCAGGCTGAGGCACCGCCCGGGAGTCCGGCGACCAGGTCATCCACGAGAGCGTCTATCTCGTCCCTGATGCGCCTCACGTCCTCGATCCCGCGGCCCTTCGGGTCGTCGAGCGGCCAGTCGATGTAGCGCTTCCCCGGGACGAACGGACAGGCATCGCCGCAACCCATCGTGACCACCACGTCCACGTCCTGCAGGACCTCGTCCGTGAAACGCGCCGGGACGTACCCGGAGATGTCGATGCCCACCTCGGCCATTGCACTGACGGCAACGGGGTTCACCGAATCGGCGGGTTCCGACCCACCCGAGTACACGCGCACTCCTTCGTGACGCCGCGCGAAACCGGCGGCCATCTGTGACCGGCCCGCATTGTGCACGCACAGGAACAGGATCCCCGGCACCGGTCACTCCCTTCCGAAGAGCCCGCGCAAGAGGACCACGGCACATGCACTCCCGACGAGCTGCATCACTGCGAACGCCGGCCATGACCCGGGCGAGATGCCGGCGAAGGAGTCGGAGAACATCCTCCCGAACCCGACGGCCGGGTTCGCGATGCTGGTCGAGGACGTGAACCAGTATGCGCCCACGATCCACCACGCGACGAGAGCCGCGACGTCTGCTCTCGCCCTGGTGCCACCGCGGACGATCAGGACGAGCCCCACCGTGGCGACCACCTCGGCGAACCATTGCGGTCCACCGGTGCGCTCCTTGGTGGACAGCTCGAACAAGGGTCTCGAGAACATCGCATTCGCCGCCCAGCACCCCACCATGGCACCCGCGAACTGGGCGGCGATGTCGAAAAGCACGACCCTCGCACCCGCGGCACGGTCGAGCCACCACGACACGATCGTCACGACGGGGTTGAACGACGCGCCCGACACCGGCCCGAGAACCTTGATGAGACCGTAGAGCGCTCCCCCGGTTGCGACTGCGTTCGCGAGGAGCTGCACGCCGACGTCGCGGGAGAGCTCTGTGGCCATGATCCCCGAGCCGACAACCGCGGAGACGAGGAACGCCGTGCCGACGAACTCGGCGAGGTGTCGTCTCAGCAGCATCTCTCGGGGCCGCAACAGCTGCCGCCCGACTCGATCGTCACGAGACCGGCAACCGCCGGCTTTGACCCGATCCTCACGAGCGAGGTGTCCTGAGGGGCGTCCTCGAGCACCGTGTACCACTCCCACGGCAGCTCGCCGCCCTCGATCCAGACCTTGTCCTGCACGGCGAAGCAGCATGTCGTGCGCTCCTGCACGGTGAGCGGGAAACCCTTTCCTCGCGCCTCGTCGATCTTGGCCGCCACTTCATCGGCCGTGGGCATCTCCACGCCCACGTGATTGAGAGTTCCGGGCTCGCCGTGCCCCTCGATGAGCACGAGCTTGAGCGGCGGGTCGTCCACGGCGAAGTTCGCGTACCCCTCCCGCACCTTGGCCGGCCCGACGCCGAACATCCTCGTGTAGAACTCAACTGCCTCGCCGAGATTCCCCACGTTCAGTGCCAACTGGAGCCTTGCCATCACGAACCTCCGTGGATGTCGCGTACGTCCAGAGGCTAACCGCGCCCGAGGTAGCCGGGGTCGCTCGGCCAGTTCGGCTGGAAGAGGTGCCACTGTTGGGGCGCGCGCCGGATCAGCACCTCGAGCTCCCCGGCGAGGGCCTGGGTGATGCGGCCCACGTCATCGCGCAGTCCCCCCTCGCGGGTCATCCCGAGCGGAGGCCGCACGAGTGCGTGGTGTCCGTCGGTGCGATCGGTGAAGTAGACAGCCGTCGGCAGCACCACGGAGTCCGCGCGCAACCCGAGCATCGCGGGCCCGGCAGGGAGCGTGGTGCGCTCGCCGAAGAACTCGACCTCGACGCCTCCCCCCGTGATGTCGCGGTCACACAGGAGACACACCACCTCGTTGCGCCGGAGTGCACCGGAGACTGCTCCGGCGGCCTCGGGCCCGAGCGGCACGACGTTCATGCCGAGGTCGCGGCGGAGCGCAGTGAACCATTCGAACAACTCGGGTGGCTGCAACGGCTCGACAACCACCGTGAGCCTGTGACCGCGGTCGGCCATCCACCGGCCGGCCCATTCCCATCCGCCGAGATGCGGCAGCGCGAGGATGACACCTTTTCCCCTCGCGAGCCCGTCCTCGATGTGGGAGTACCCGTCCACGGTGAACATCCGGTCCACGTAACGGCGACTCAGGCCGGGCAGGCGGAAACTCTCTGCGTAATAGCGCAGGTAACTGTCGAAGGCCTCCTGCGCGGCACGACGGAGGGCAAAACCACGCAGGCCCGGGTCGGCCCGGCGCAGGTGCCGCTCGATCATCTCGCGACGGTCACGGAAGGACACCGCCAGCCCGGGTGCGAGAACCGCGGACGCTCCTCTCGTCACGAATGCGGGCGTGAGTCTCGCCACGAGCGAGCCCAGCCGGTACCCGCCCACCGTGAGCGCATCCGACAGCTGGTCCCTGGGGTCAGCCATGCCCGGTTCGGCGGCGCTGGCGGGCCGAGACGGAGAGCGAGCGTCGGTTGGCCCTCGAGCTGTGCCGCGCGACCTTCCTCACCGACCGTTGGTCCCGCCGGGCCTGCACGTTCGCCGACACCTCGGCCCGGGTCCAGACCTTCCAGAACCTCTGAACCGCAGTCATCGTGGTGAGGGCGAGCATCACCCACATGACCGGCACGAGCAGGACGTCAAAGAGCAGTCCGAAGCACAGCACCACGATCCGCTCTGCCCTTTCCATCAGACCACCGCGTGCATCGAGGCCGAGGGACTCCGCCTTGGCACGTTGGTAGGAGATGAGTCCCGACACACCCATCACGGCCATCGGGAGAACCGCGAGGTGCGGGCTCTTCTCGGAGGCGAAGTACCACGCCACACCGCCGAGAAGGACGGAGTCGGTCACCCGGTCCATCACGGAGTCGAAGAAGGCGCCGCGCTGGCTGGCCGAGTTCTGTGCCTTCGCCAATGCCCCGTCGAGCATGTCGGGCACCGCGGCCAGGATGACCAGGAGCAGACCCACCTGGAGCGCCCCGGCTCCGATCGCGACGGCGGCACCGAACGACACAAGCACGCCCACGAGCGTGATGTGGTCGGGGGACATGCCCGTGCGGCGCAGCAGCATCCCGACGGGACGCACGAGCCGTTCGATGGGAGCGCGGAACCGACCGTCGAACATCGACCGAACGCTAGTTGGTGGGGCCGCCGGCCGGCGGCGGGGCGGTGTCGGGATTGGCCTCCACGAGCACTTCCACGACACTGCCGTCCACCGCATCGACGAGCACGAGGCCGCGCTGCAGCGGAGGCTCCTCGGCGCTGTAGCAGAAGATCCGCCATGTGGGACGCGAGCGGAGACCGCGCCAGACCTGCTGGGCCGAGGCATGACCGACGACGAACCCGACATTGGCGGTTGCCCGCACGAGCGCGTCCTTCTCGTCCACCTTCATCCGCCAGCCGCTCGTCGCGCTCACCGCTGCGACGGCGCCGAGCAGTCCCGCACCGAGAAGGAACCCGTCGTTCACGACACTCGACCCACCGTCCCTGTTCACGACCCACGCGGCCGCCGTGCACGCCGCGAGCACGCCGTACAGGACCGCGGGGATGCGACGGCGGCTGTTGTCGGGGAAACGGTATGCACCGTTGAAGTCCACGGCATTCAGGTCCTCGGGGAGACTGTCCCTGATCTCATCGCTCATCTGATGCTCCCGCCGCTTCCTGTTCCGGGCCATGCCGCAACGATGCGGCGGTGGGTGTCCGCCAGCGGTTCCGGCAGTGTGCGCGTGTTCGCCACGGCAGTCATGAAGTTGGAGTCTCCTTCCCACCTCGGCACCACGTGCACGTGGAGATGGGTGGAGATGCTCCCGCCGGCGGATGCGCCGAGATTGATGCCCACATTGAGGGCGTCGGGAGCATGCGACGTCCGCACCGCCTCCACAGCCTGTGTGACGGTGGCCCACAGTTCCTGCGTCTCTTCGACGGTCAGGTCCGCGAGGTCACCCGTCTCGCGGTACGGCAGCACCAGCATGTGGCCGGTGGCGTACGGGAACGCGTTCAGGATCACGAAACACGTCCGACCGCGATGGACGATGTAGGTCTCATCGTCAGGAAGTCCGGACCCGAGGATGCCCGAGAACACCGACGGTCCGGCGGAGGGTGCCCCCGCAGTGCCGACATACGCCGACCGCCAGCCGTTCCAGAGCCTGTCGAGCGACATCAGTCCCCTGATGTCGCCTCGGCGACTTCGGCAAGCACCCTCCGGGTGAACTCGGCTGCGTCGACGCCGCGCTCCACCTCGCCACCCCTCGGGTTCACACCCACCGTGCCGGCGACGACATCGTCCTCGCCCACGACGAGCACATACGGGACCTTCTCGAGCTTCGCGTTGCGGATCCGCTTGCCGAGCTGCTCGTCGGAGTCCACCACCTCGGTCCGCAGGCCCTGTGCGCGCAGACCTGCCGCGACGTTGTGCGCGTACTGCGCATGGGCGTCTGCGACCGGCAGCACCTTCACCTGCACCGGCGCCATCCACACGGGGAACGCCCCCGCGTAATGCTCGAGCAAGACGCCGAAGAAGCGTTCCACCGAGCCGAACAGGGCGCGGTGGAGCATGTAGGGCCTGCGACGCGAACCGTCCGGCGCGACGTACTCGAGCTTGAACCGTTCCGGCTGGTTGAAGTCGAGCTGGATGGTGGACAACTGCCACTTGCGTCCGATTGCGTCGCGGACGTCGATGTCGATCTTCGGTCCGTAGAACGCAGCGTCGCCTTCCTTCACGCCGTACTCGAGACCGTACCTCTCGAGCGCGGCGCGGAGGTCGGCAGTGGCCTTGTCCCACATGTTGTCCTCGCCCACGTACTTCTGCGGGTCCTTGGTGGAGAGGTTTGCGGTGAAGTCGGTGAACCCGAACCTGCGCAGCACGCTCATGACGAAGTCGAGAAGGGACGCGATCTCGTCGGACAGTTGCTCCTCCGTGCAGAAGATGTGGCTGTCGTCCTGGGTGAACCCCCGGATGCGCATCAGCCCGTGGAGGGTGCCCGCCCTCTCGTAGCGGTACACATTGCCGAGCTCGAAGAGCCTCAGCGGCAGCTCGCGGTAGCTGCGCTGGCGGCTGTCGAAGATCAGGCAGTGCATCGGGCAGTTCATCGGCTTCGGGTAGTAGGTGCCGTTGTCCATCTCCATCGGCGGGTACATGCCGTCGGCGTAGAAGTCGAGGTGGCCGGAGGTGCGGAAAAGGTTCGCGTTGGCGAGATGCGGGGTGTACACGAACTGGTAGCCGCCGTCCTGGTGGCGCTGACGGCTGTAGTCCTCCATCAACTTGCGGGCGATCGCACCCTTCGGGTGCCACACCGCGAGACCGCCGCCGAGCTCCTGCGGGAACGAGAGCAGGTCGAGATCGTTCGCGAGACGACGGTGGTCACGCTTGGCTGCCTCCTCGAGCCGGTGGAGGTGCTCCTTCAGGGCCGCATCGCTCTCCCACGCTGTCCCGTAGATGCGCTGGAGCATGGGCCCCTTCTCGTTGCCGCGCCAGTACGCGCCCGCCACCTTCTGGAGCGCGAAGTGACCGAGCCTGCCCGTGGAGGGAACGTGCGGACCCCTGCACAGGTCGACGAACTCCTCGGTGTTGCGGTACACGCTGACCGACGAGCCGTCACCTGCCTCTCCCGCGTCCTCCCCGTCGGCCGCGCCGGAGGTGACGCGCTGGATGATCTCGCACTTGTAGCGCTGCGCCGCGAACACCTCGAGTGCCTTCTCGGGGCTCATTTCGGAGCGGACGAACGGCTGGTCGGCCCGGACGATCTCGCGCATCCTCGCCTCCACCGCCCGGAGGTCGTCCTCGGTGAAGGTGCGCCCGCCGGGCAGGTCGAAGTCGTAGTAGAAGCCGTCCTCGATGGCGGGGCCGATCGTGAACTGGGCGCCCGGGATCATCTGTACAACGGCCTGGGCGAGAACATGCGCGGTCGAGTGCCGCAACACGTGACGACCCGCGTCCGAATCCGACGTCACGATCGCGACGGAGTCGCCGTCAGTCACCGGGGAGGAGAGGTCCACCTCGTTGCCGTTCACCACGCCGGCGAGCGCTGCCTTCGCCAGCCTCGAACCGATGGACCTGGCCACGTCGAGGACCGTCGAGCCCTCGGCCACGCGTCGCTCGGATCCGTCGGGCAGGAGTACTGCGATGTCGGCCATCAGACCGCCAGTCTACGGAGTGCTGGTCTCCAGCTCGTGGGAGTTGTTGCCCCTGGCGCGGGAAACGGGACCCTCGTGTGCAGGGTCAACGGCGTCACTGCCCACCACGGCAGTGGGAGTGACGAGGTTCTCCGAGCGCTTCGTGGCATAGGTGTTGCGGTACTGCTGGCCGCTCAACTCGCGGATCTCGAACATGACCTCGTCGGTGAGTTCCCTCCACACGAGATGGTCATCCGCCCTGTCGGCGTAACGGTCGGCGTGGATGGGACGGCCGAAGCGGATCGTGCACGGCTTGCGCAGCTTCGGGAGGAACGTGTCGGGCGGCTGGATCTCGCGCGTGCCCACGATCCCCACCGGGATGATCGGGCAACCGATCTTGATGGCGAGCCGTGCCGCACCGGTGTGCCCCTTGTAGAGCATCCCGTCGCGGCTCCGGGTGCCCTCCGGATAGATACCGAACAACTCACCGCGGCGCAGCACCTGCTCGGCGGCATCGAGAGCGGCATCGCTCTTCTTGCCTCCGGCGCGGTCGATCGGGATCATCCCGAGCGCAGGGAACAGGTGCTTCGTCTTCCACGAGTCCATGTACTCGGCCTTGCCGACGAACGAGATGTTCCTGCCCACGAACGTCATCACGAACACCGAGTCGAAGAAGCTGATGTGGTTCGGGCAGATGATCGCCGGTCCGTCGACAGGAATGTTCTCCGCGCCCTCGATCGTGAGGTCCCACAGTCGCCGCGAGAGCGGATCGAGCACGCGACGGAGCCTGTGCTGCGATGCTCCCGCCCCCCGGTATGCCGGCGGTGTCGGAGCTCCCTGTCTGTCGGTCGTCTCTGCCAAGGCGCAGAGTATGGCGCAAACATGCCCGCTTTTGCAGGGGCTGTGACAAGTCTTATGGAATGTGAACCCTCCGGGACGGGAGCCGTCAGGCAGGGCCGACCGGCCGGCCGAGGCTCACCCCGAGGAGCATCGCGGCGGCGGTCACATCCTCGCCCCGCGCGGCTGCACGGTCGATCGCGGCGATTGCCCCCGGGGTGTCGAGATCGTCGTCCAGGCGGTCCCGCACTTCATCGAGAGCAGGCCCCGCGGACCCGGATGCCGCGGACCACACCCTGAGCCGTTCCGTGGCGGCCGGCATGAGACCCTCGTTCCACTCCCACTCGCGCCTGTAGTGATGGACCAGCACGGCGAGACGGATGGCGCGCGGGTCCCATTCCCGGCGCAGGGCATCCACGAAGACCAGGTTCCCGAGGGACTTCGACATCTTGTGGCCGTCCTTGAAGACCATGGCGACGTGCATCCAGTGGCGCACGAATGGCTCGCCGGTCGCAGCCTCGGACTGGGCCCGCTCGCACTCGTGGTGGGGGAAGATGAGGTCGCTGCCGCCCCCGTGGAGATCGATCGTGGTGCCGAGTTCGCGCAGAGCGAGGGCCGAGCACTCGATGTGCCACCCGGGCCGGCCGGCTCCCCACATCGCGTCCCACGCCGGTTCGTCCGCAGCCGACGGGTGCCACAGCACGAAGTCGAGTGGGTCCCGCTTGTTCGGGTCGTCCACGTTTCCGCCGCGCTGGCGGGCGTACTCGAGCATGCGCTCCCTGTCGTAACCCGAGACGCTCCCGAACGAGGGGAACTTCGAGACGTCGAAGTAGACGCAACCCCCTGCGGCGTAGGCGTAGCCGCGGTCCAGCACCATGCCGATGAAACCCCTGATGTCGGGGATCGCCGACGATGCGCGCGGGGCACTGTGCACGGGAAGGGTCTCGAGCGCCTCCATGTCGCGGTTGAACCTCGCCTCCTCCCCCGCTGCGAGGTCGAGATAGTGGACACCCAGTTCACGGGCCTTCGCAAAGAGCGGGTCGTCCACATCCGTGACGTTGCGCACGCACTTCACGGAGTGCCCGAGGTCGATGAGGCGTCGCTGGACGACGTCGTAGGTGAGGAAGGTGGCGGCGTGACCGAGATGGGTCGCGTCGTACGGCGTGATGCCACAGGTGTACATCAGGACGGTCTCGCCCGGCTCGAACGGCACCACGCTGCCGCGGGCCGTGTCGAAAAGTCTCATCGTCATGGGTCAGGCCGGCGGGCTCGTCCTGATGCCGGTGAGCTTGGGCGCGACCCGCGTCTTGTACCGCACGTTCAACTGCAGCAACACGGCAGTGAAGGCCTCGATCGCGGTCGCGTTGGAGAGCTCACCTGCATCGAGCGGACGGCAACCAGGGATGCGCGCGACCATCTCCATCGCAACCTTGGTTGCCTCGGGGTCATCTGAGCACACGAGCACGTCGGAGTCGATGGGCTCACCCAGGTGGCCGAGTTCCTTCGCCGGGAGGTGATGGAACGCGGCGACGACCCGGCACCCCGGGATCGCGGCCTGGACGTGCGCTGCCACGCTCCCCCGCGGCGGCACCAGGGGCTGGAACTCCCCACCGACCCGGACAAGTGCGTTCGCCATGCTGATCACGATCTTGCCCTGCAGCAGCTCGAGCTGTTCCTGGGCGGTGGTGGCCGCCGAATCCCACGGTGTCGCGAGCACGACGACATCGCACCGGGCGGCCTCACGGTTGTCACCGGGCTCGATCGGCAGGTCGTGCCCGGGGTGCGCGGCCTTCAGACCGTCGACTGCTTCCATCGCCCTGTAGCGGGACCGGGAACCGATCACGACCTCGTAGCCGACCGAGGCGAGACGGGCACCGAGGGCGCTCCCCGCAGGACCGGTACCGCCGAGTATTCCGATGCGCATCCGTCAGAGCCTTACACACGGCGGGCCCCCGAACTACGGTCAATCCCATGGGTCTTCTCGAGGGCAAGAGAATCGTCGTCACCGGGGTCCTCACGGATGCGTCGATCGCCTTCCGTGTGGCCCAGTTGGCCCAGCGCGAGGGAGCGAAGGTCGTGCTCACCGGCGCGGGCCGGGGGCTGTCGCTCACGCAGCGCACCGCGCGCAAGCTGGATTCCGGGGCCGATGTGTTCGAGTTCGATGTCACAGTCGACGAGCACGTCCCGAGGGTCAGGGAGCAGGTCGCCGCTGCGCTGGGTGGCGTCGACGGGGTGGTGCACTCGATCGGGTTCGCCCCCGAGGCATGTCTCGGAGATGACTTCATGGTGGCCCAGTGGCCCGACGTGTCCGTTGCGGTTCATGTCTCTGCGTACTCGTTGAAGACACTTGCCGAGGCGTTCCTGCCGCTCATGGGCCGAGGTTCATCGATAGTCGGCATGGACTTCGACAACACAGTCGCATGGCCGGCGTACAACTGGATGGGGGTCGCCAAGGCCGCACTCGAGGCAACGAGCCGCTACCTCGCAAAGGACCTCGGGCCCCGCGGGATCCGGTGCAACCTCGTCGCCGCCGGCCCGATCAAGACGATGGCAGCGAGGTCCATCCCCGGTTTCGCCAAGTTCGAGGACGTGTGGGACGACCGGGCCCCGCTCGGTTGGGATGTCACCGACTCCGAGCCAGTCGCGCGGACCACGCTCGCCCTGCTCTCGGACTGGTTCCCGTCCACCACCGGCGAGATCGTCCACGTCGACGGCGGCTACCACGCCATGGGCGCGTGAACAGACTCGGCGGTTCCTCCTCCCCGTATCTGCGTCAGCACAGGGACAATCCCGTCCACTGGCACGAATGGGGGCCCGAAGCCTTCGCGGAGGCGCGGGCCACCGACCGCCCCGTGCTCCTGTCGGTCGGCTACTCGGCATGCCACTGGTGCCATGTCATGGCACACGAGTCCTTCGAGGACCCGGCCGTTGCCGATGTCATGAACCGGCTGTTCGTGAACGTGAAGGTGGACCGGGAGGAACGCCCTGACGTGGATTCCGTCTACATGGACGCCGTGCAGGCCCTGACCGGACGCGGTGGATGGCCGATGACCGTGTTCCTCACCCCCGACGGCGAACCGTTCCACGGCGGCACGTACTACCCGCGTGAGACGTTCCTGAGGCTCCTCGATGCCGTGAACGACGCATGGCGCAACAAGCGGGACCAACTCGACCGGAACGTCACGGCACTCGTGGAGATGGTGGGACGCACAGCGAGGATCGCCCCCGCGGACGGGTTCGATGCCGGCGACCTCCGCGGCACCGTCGTCACGGAACTCACGTCGCGTTTCGACCACGAGTGGGGCGGTTTCGGTGATGCCCCGAAGTTCCCCTCCACGTTCGCCCTCGAGACACTCCTGCGGACCCACCTGCGGACCGGGGACGAGGACGCGCGCAGGATGGTGGCGTTGTCGCTCGACTCCATGGCGTGCGGCGGGATGCACGACCATCTCGGCGGCGGCTTCGCCCGCTACAGCGTGGACCGCATGTGGCTCGTACCGCATTTCGAGAAGATGCTGTACGACCAGGCCCTGCTCGCACGCACCTACATGCGTGCCTGGAGATCGCTCGGCCACGCCCGATGGCACCAGGTCGGCTCGGGAACGATCGATTACGTGCTCGCCCGGATGCGTCACCCCGGTGGCGGGTTCTTCAGCGCGGAAGACGCCGACTCCGAGGGGCCGGACGGCCACAACGAGGAAGGTGCGTACTACACGTGGACCCCGCGCGAGCTCGCGCATGTTCTCGGTGACTGGGCACACGACGCCTCCGTCCACTGGGGGATAACGGAGGAGGGCAACTTCGAGGGACGCTCGATCCCCAACCGCATCCACGCGCGGCCGGACATCGGCCGGCCGGACATCATCGAACGGTGCCGCAGGGCGCTGCTCGCGGCCCGCGAGGAACGGCCGCGGCCGGGTGTCGACGACAAGGTCCTCACGGAGTGGAACGCGATGTTCCTCGCGACTCTCGCCGAGGCTGCACTGTGGACCGGCAACGACAGATGGCGCGCGGCTGCCGTCGCGAACGGTGTGTTCCTGCTGGAGCACCTGCGCGCGCCTGACGGCTCGTGGCACCGCAGTTGGCAGTCGGATGCCGTGCCGCGCGCGCGGCACACGGCCCTCGCACAGGACCTCGCTCACCTGGTCGACGCGTTCACTCGCCTGTACGAGCTGACCGCGAACGGCTCGTGGCTCGATGCAGCGACACAGACCGCCGACCTTCTCGTGGACCGTCACTGGGATGACGACCTCGGCGGCCTGTTCACGGTGGCCGCCGGCGGGGAACAGCTCGTCGCGCGCCAGAAGGACATCATGGACAACGCAACGCCGTCGGCGAACTCGGTCGCCGCGCTCGCCTTCCTTCGTCTCGCCCCTCTCGCCGACCGGCCGGACCTGCGCGAGAGAGCGGGTGCGATCCTGCGGCTCCTCGCCTGCGTGCTGCCGCAGGCGCCCTCGGCGTTCTGTCACGCGATGCACGCGTTCGAGATGTGGGACGACACCATGGAGGTCGTCATCCCGGGCAACCAACCCGACATGCTGCGCGCGTACGCCGCGGCATGGAGACCATGGGCAGTGCTTGCATCGGGGCAGCCGAGGGACGGCGCACTCTGGGAGGGCCGTACGGAGGGAGAGGCCTACGTGTGCCGGGGCTCGCTGTGTCTCCTGCCGGCTTCCGACGCTGCCGCCCTCGAGGGACAGCTCGCCGCCCGGCCCGGGTGACGCGTCTCAGCCGTTGCCGAGCCACCTGACGGTGTCCGGTCCGCGGCGTCCGGGGCGGGCCGCACTTCGACCACGGGGAGAGCCGTGAGGGTCGCGGTGGCCGGCAGCCACGGCACCGATCACCTGGACCGACGGGTCTATGTCGAGAGCGGTGCGCACGGAGTCCTCCCGTGCAACCGCGAGGAACAACGCACCGAGACCTCGTTCGTGCAGGGCGAGGAGGAACGTCATGGTGGCCATGGACGCATCAACAGTCCAGTACGGGACGGACCACGCCCCGGTTCCCTCGCCCAGTCCCGTGTTGGCCTTGTCCGGCTCGGAGTAACGCTTCACGTACGCACGGGGGTCGGCCGTGACCACACCCACGAAACCGGCTCTCAGCAGACCCGGGAACCCGAAACCCGACCGCATCCCCTCGGGTAGTGCGGCGTCCCAGTAGAGCGAGGTGTCGGCACCGGTGAGACCCACCAAGCCCCAACCCTGCGTCTTGCCGGCGCTCGGGGCCCGTGCGGCGAGGTCGAGACACTCCTCGATCAACTCACGCGGGACGGGGGCATCGGTGAACGAGCGGGTCATCCGCCGCGTGCGGACGGTTTCCTCGAACTCCATCGGAGGTGCGCCGTCAGGAGCGCGAGCCGAGCTTGACGAGGCTCTCGGCCATCGTCCAACCGTGGACGATGAGAACACCGCCCTTGCGCGCGTCGACCGACGCGAACAGTGCTGCGGCGTCCGCGGGGATCTTCTCGGGCTTCGAGGACTCATGGTCGATGAATCCCGACTGGCCCTTCTCCTTCACCACGAAGGACTGCTCGTCGTACGAGGCATCGACCCCGAACCGCTTTGCGAGCCTGCGGCCCCACGCGCGCTCCTCACCCACGGCCCTGTGCCCGTTGCGGGGGATCATCTCCGTGAGCGACCTGAACGCCTCGAGGCCGTCGGCCCCGCGCAGACGCGAACCCACCACGACGTCCTCGTCGGGAAAGGCCATGAGCGCCCGGTGATAGGCCTCCGTCATCAGACCCTTCAGGACCTGGTCGCGCTTGTTCGAGCGCTTCACCGTCATGAGCCCGATCAGCACGCACGGGGTCCCCCCGATGCGCTCGAGAGTCGAGAAAGTCACCCCGTGCAGCTTGCCGTCGACGCGGGCGAGGGTGCACAGAACCCAGTCCTCCTTGGCCCGCGCGAACAGGTCGGCGCCGAACGAACCGCCGATCGTGAGCATCTCCTCGAGCTGGGCCTCGGTGAGGGCGCTGCAGTCCTGGGTGGTGACTTCCAACGACATCGACTGGGGCTCCTTCCTGGGTGCTCTCGGCTCTCGGGCCGGGTCCGGCCGGCCGGGCCGTTCCAGACAGGTTCCCATTCTGCCACCCCGCCGCGCGGGTCACGCCATTGGGACTTCAGATGATCCGCACCGAGTTCGCGCCGAAGTTCACCCGCAACGGGCCGATGACCTTGTCGGCATCGACGAGGTGCTTGTCACCCGTGTCGAAGACCATGCCCGTGGAGAGACTTATCTTCACGGGGGACGACCCCGGGTACTCACGGATGATGTCCTGCAGGGTCCCGAGGCTGTCCTGGGTGAATCCGAGCGGCAGAGTCACGAGGACTTCCGGGATGCGGTGCTCGAGGTCGTCGACAGGCTCGATGCGCTGTGCCACGAAACTCGAGCGTTCGTCGGACTTGTTGAGACGTCCGAACACGGTGACGATGACATCGTCGGCGAGCATGTGACCGTACTGCGCGAGCGTGCGCGCGAACACCGTGACCTCCGTGCTCGCCTCCATGTCCTCGAGCACGAAGGTTGCCATCTGGTCGCCCTTCCGCGTGAAACGGCGCGAGAGGTTGGTGACGACACCGCCGATCGTGACCATGCCTTCCCCCCTCGTCTCCAGGTCGGCGATCGTGGACTCGACACGACGGCGCAGCGCGGCCTCGTACCCGGCCAACGGGTGGTCGGAGACGTACAGACCGAGCATCTCCTTCTCGTGGCGAAGCTTGTCCGACTTGCCGAACGTCTCCTCGGGGATCTCCACGCGGTCGGACCATCCGGAACCTGCACCGTCGTCCACCTCGCCGAAGAGCGACATGATGCCCCTCTCGCGCTCTCGCTTGGACAGGATGGCGTTGTCGATGATCGCCTCATGGACGAGCAGGAGACCCTTCCGCGGGTGTCCGAGGTTGTCGAACGCGCCGGCCTTGATCAGTGACTCCACGGCCCGCTTGTTCAGCGCCTGGTCGGGAACACGGTCACAGAACTCGTGGAAGGAGCCGAACGGTCCGTTGGCGCGCCTTTCCTCGAGGATCAGGCGCACGAGCCCCTCGCCCACGTTCCGGACGGCGGACAGCCCGAAGAGAATGAGTCGCTTCCCGCCGGACGTGACCGCCGTGAAGTCGGACTCGCTGCCGTTGATGTCGGGGGTCATCACGGTGATCCCGAACGAACGGGCGTCCGCGAGGAAGACGGGCATCTTGTCGTAGTTGCCCTTGACGGAGGTGAGCAGACATGCGAGGTACTCAACCGGATGGTGTGCCTTCAGGTACGCCGTCTGGTAGCTGATGAGCCCGTAACCGAACGTGTGGCTCTTGTTGAACGCATAGTCGGCGAACTTGCGGATGACAGCGAACAGCTGCATGCCGAGGTCACGGCCGTACCCGGTGCGTTCGCATCCGTCGATGAACACCTCCTCCTCACGTTCCATCGCCTTGACGTCCTTCTTGCCGCACGCCTTGCGGAGGTTGTCGGCCTGCGCCAGGTCGTAACCGGCGAAGCGCTGCGCGACGCGCATCATGCTCTCCTGGTACACCATCAAACCGAACGTGTCGTGGAGCAGGTCCTTCGCCTCCGGGTGGAAATACTCGGGCTCCTTGCGGTTGTTCTTGTAGTCCGCGTAGAGGTTGTGCATGTTGACGCTCATCGGGCCCGGCCGGTAGAGGGCGAGCACCGCGCTCACGTCCTCGAAGGAGGTGGGCCTCATCGAGCGCAGGAGGCTGCGCATCGGCGGGGACTCGAGCTGGAACACGCCGATGGTGTCGCCGCGGCCGAGCAGTTCGAAGGTGGCCTGGTCGTCGAGCGGAACCGAGTCGATGTCGAACCCGGGGTCCTTCAGCCTGACCATCTCCACGGTGTCGGTGATCACGTCGAGATTGCGCAGGCCGAGGAAGTCCATCTTGAGGAGACCGAGGTCCTCGACGCCGTGCATTTCGTACTGCGTGACGATCGGCGCCTCGTCGGGGTCGATCCCGGGCTCCGGCTTGCGCTGGACGGGCAGGTACTCGGTGAGCGGCTCCGGTGTGATCACCACGGCTGCGGCATGGATGCCGTCACTGCGCTTCAGGCCCTCCAGGCCCCGCGCCACCTCGACCACCTTTGCAGTGACCTCGTCGCTCTCCACCATGTCGCGCAGCCCCTGTGCCTGCAGGTAGCCCTCGTGGTGCTCCTCACTCGGTTCGAGACACCACCGCAGGGGTGTGTCGCGACCCTGGTTGAGCGGGGGCATGAGCTTTGCGATGCGGTCCCCCACCCCGTACTCGTGACCGAGAACGCGCGCGGCGTCGCGCACGGCGTTGCGCGACTTGATGGTGGAGAAGGTGATGATCTGGGCGACGCGGTCCCGGCCGTACTTCTCCGCCGCGTACCGGATCATCTCGTCGCGGTAGCGGGAGTCGAAGTCCATGTCGATGTCGGGCATGCTGATGCGCGACGGGTTCAGGAAGCGCTCGAACAGCAGGTCGTACCTCAACGGGTCGAGCTCGGTGATGCGAAGGCAGTACGCCACCGCGCAGCCGGCGGCGGACCCGCGCCCCGGCCCCACCCGGATTCCGGACTCCTTGGCGTGCCTGATGAGGTCCCACACGATGAGGAAGTAGGAACTGAAACCCATCTGGGCGATGACCCCGAGTTCGTAGGTGATGCGCTCGACCACCTCGGACGGCAGCGACTCGCCCCAGCGGGTGCGTGCACCCTCCCACGCGAGGTGCTCGAGATACGAGGTGTCGTCCGTGAACCCGGCCGGGATCTCGAACACGGGGAGCCTGTAGGTGCCGAGCTCGATTTCGACATGGGCACGCTCGGCTATGAGGAGCGAACTGTCGCACGCCTCGGGGAGTTCGCGCCACACCTGACGCATCTCGGCGGCGGTCTTCAGGTAGTGCTCGGTGCCCTCGAACTTGAACCGGTCGGCATCGCGCATGAACGACCCCGTCTGAACGCAGAGAAGCGCGTCGTGGGCCTCGTGGTCGGCGCGGTCGACGTAGTGGGAGTCATTGGTGGCGAGGAGCGGTGCCCCGATCTTCCTCGCGAGCTCGACGAGTTGCGGGTTGGTGCGGCGCTGGTTCGCGATGCCGTGGTCCTGCAGTTCCACGAACAGGTTGTCCCTGCCGAAGATGTCCTGCAGGCGGGTCGCCTTCTCGAGCGCCCCCTTCTCGTCACCGTTGACGAGCGACTGCAGCACGTGTCCGCCGAGGCACCCTGTGGTGGCGATGAGCCCGCCCGCGTGCCGGGCGAGGAGGTCCCAATCCATCCGCGGCTTGTAGTGGTACCCCTCCAGGAACGCGAGGCTCGAGAGCTTGATCAGGTTGCGGTAGCCCTCGTTGTTCTCCGCGAGGAGAGTGAGGTGGTAGTACTGCTTGCGTCCGCCCTCGTCGGAGCCGCCGTTGTCATCCAGCCGGCCGCGCCGCGGGATCCGCTCGGTCCGGTGCTCGTGGGCCATGTAGGCCTCGGTGCCGATGATCGGCTTGATGCCCTGCTTGCGGCACTCCTTGTAGAAGTCGATGACCCCGTACATGTTCCCGTGGTCGGTGATGCCGAGTGCGGGTTGGCCGTCGGCCACGGCCTTCGCGACGAGGGCATCCAGCCGTGCCGCCCCGTCGAGCATGGAGAACTCGGTGTGCACGTGGAGGTGTGCGAATGACGAACCCACCGTGCACTCCTGTTTCTCCGGGGCGGTGACCCGCCGACACTTCTCCGCGACGGTCGCCCGTCGTTTCCGCCCGGCACCCACGGCCCCCCGCGGAGCGGGACGGGCAAACTACAGCGCTGGGATTCCTGAAGGTAGCAGGGCGGTGGGACACACCGGGAAGGCCCCTGTCGGGGCTCTCACAGGTATGTGCCGCCGGATTGACCCGGCCCGACCGAAGGCTGGCCGGGGATCTGGCGCATCTGCTCTATCTGCTGGCGTGCGGCGAGCTGCTGGGCAAAAAGTGTTGCCTGGATGCCGTGGAACAGGCCCTCGAGCCATCCCACGAGCTGGGCCTTGGCGATGCGCAGCTCACCGTCGCTCGGCACCTCGCCGTCCTTGAACGGGAGCGCGAGCATGTGCAGTTCCTGCGCGAGGTCGGGAGAGAGAGCGTGCGAGATCTCCACGATGGAGCGTTCGTAGATCTCGGCAAGGCGCTCGCGGCTCGGCTCATCGAGTTGTGTCGAACGGACCTCCTCGAGCAACTGGCGCACCATCGAGCCGATGCGCATCACCTTCGCCGGTTCGGTCACGGACTCCGTGGGGACCATCCCTGCCGTGTCGTCTCCGGCTCCGGTTCCCCCGTCGGGTGCGTCCGGGGGGAACGGTCTGCCGTCGATGATCTCGGCACTCAGTGGTTGCGTCTCGGGGTTCACGTCCTGCGGCACGTGCTCAGTCTGCCACCGGTCCGGCACAACCCGACCGCGCCCGGGACTCCGGAATGGCCCTCCTCAGCCCGCCCTGGCAGCGAGGAGAGGCACATACATCTCGTCGGCCGTGAGCGACCCGTGCCGGCACATGAGTGTGAAGTTGCCCGGTTCGGCGGGATCCTCGAAACTCACCGCGGCATGGGGGACGAGCGCGACATCCCCCATCCTTCTTTCCGCGGCCTGGGTCGTGCGCGGCCCGAACCACTTCTCGTCGAGCACCTGTTGGCGACTGACGACCCATGCAATGTCGTCGTACATGTGACAGACCTCCAGGAGCGCTCCCTCGCGGCCCGTCCTCGCGTGAAGCCACCTGAACCGACCCTCGCCGGACTGGTGCCGCACGAGCGGACTGACCTCGTCATCGAGGCGGATCGTGGCATCGCCCACCTGCACCTGCCCGTGGTCGGCCGTGACGAGGAGGACCGTGTCCCTGGGGAGACACTCGAGCATGTTCGCGACGAGCGAATCCGCCTGACGCAGTTCGTTGTCGTAGTACGGACCGAAACCGCGTTCGTGCGCGATCTTGTCGACCCCGTCGTAGTAGGCGTACACGAACGGGGCACCGGATTCCACCGCGGCCGCCGCGGTGACGGGGATGCTGCTTGCGACGCGCCAGCCCATCGGCTTCGTGCCGGTGAGATGGGCGGCAGTGAACGACGTGCCCTCGAGTTCCTGCCTGCTGATCACCGGAACCGACGCACCGAGGAACGGCGGGCAGCTCTGCACCTGGAGCGGCGGGTGCGTCCCGCTCATGTCCCCGTGGGAACCGGCCCAGTGGAGAGTGTTCATCACTGCACCACCCATGTCCATGCGGTACCCGATGATCCCGTGCTCCCCCGGCACCAGCCCGGTGGTCACGGACGTCAGGGCAGTTGCCGTGGTGGTGGGAACAACCGAGGTGATCGGGCCTCCCTCCATCGAGGACATCACGGGGGCGAGGGACCCGCGGTCGCGCAGTTGGTTCCACCCGAGACCATCGAGCAGAAGCAGGACCACCGCGCGTGCACCATCGACCGAACCGGGCATCCACCGGGGCAGTCCTCCCTGTCGGGGACCGAGCAGCGCGGGCACGATGTCAGGCAACGAACCGTTCCCGTAGCCGGGCAGGACAGGGGTTGGTCGGCTCACCCCACCCATTGAACACCTACGATGGGTGCGTGCGAGTGTCCACACGGGGTGATTACGCCTGTCGAGCCCTGTTGTCGCTGACGCTCCACGCCGACGCGGCCGGACCGATCTCGGTTCGCGACATCGCAGAGCGCACCGCCCTTCCCCAGCCCTACCTCGAACAGATCCTTCTGGCCCTGAAGGGCGCGGGGCTCGTCAAGTCGAAGAGGGGCGTCGGTGGCGGTTACACACTCGCCAAGGACCCCGCCGACATCCGGCTGTCCGAGATCGTGTCTGCTGTCGACGGGCCGATCACCGTCGGCGACTTCGGCCAGCCCCACCAGGACGGCTCGTGCGACCACGAGGGCCAGTGCGTGCTGCTCGCGATCTGGGACCTCGCCGGCCGCCACATGCGCGAGCACCTCGAGACCTACACGCTGCGTGACATCGCCCGTGCGGCGACGGGCGACGGACCCTGGCCCGAGGCCCGTTTCCACGGCCACAGCCACTGAGCGAACAGGGCCCGCGTCAGGCACACGCCGCGATCACCGCTGCCATGTCGGCAGGGATCTCCGCGCGGAACGACAGACCCTCTCCCGTGACAGGGTGCACGAACGCGAGTGTCCCGGCGTGCAGCATCGGCCTCGGTGCGCGCAGTGCAGGCCTCACCCCGCCGTAGGCGGAGTCACCGACCACCGGATGACCCACCGCCGCCAGGTGCACCCGGATCTGGTGGGTACGGCCCGTCTCCAGCGAGCAACGCACGAGGGACAGCGGCGCCGGTTCCCCGAACTCGCGCTCCACGTCGAAACGGGTGCGTGCATGCTTTCCGTCGCGCACCACTGCCATTCGCAGCGGGTCACGCGGGTCACGACCGATTGCCGCGTCGATCACACCCGAAGGGGCGTCGAACCGCCCCCATGCGAGCGCGACGTACTCACGGGTGACGAGATGGGCCGACAATGCAGCGACGAGTCCTTCGTACGCCGCGTCGTCGAGCGCCACCACCATCAGGCCGCTCGTTCCCATGTCGAGCCGATGGACGATTCCCGGTCTGGTGGGTTGACCGACCCCTCCGATTCCCGGGTACCTGTGCAGCAACCCGTTGACGAGGGTGGAGCCGGGATGTCCGGGGGCCGGGTGCACCACGAGACCGGGCGGCTTCTCCACGACGAGCACATGGGCATCCTCGTGGACGATGCGGAAGTCGACGGTGGCGTCGGGACCGGGCAGCTCGTCGCCGCGGACCATCGACAGATCGACCGTGACCGTCTGCCCCTCGAGGAGCCGCACCTTCCCTGACACCGCAGGCTCCCCGTCGACAGTGACCCCGCCCGCTTCCACCAGCTCGCGGGCCTGGGAACGCGACAGGTCACCGACGAGCGACACGATTCGGTCGAGCCTCTCGCCGGCAAGTGCAGCCGGGATCTCCTCGGTGACGATCACGTCGCCCCCTCACCGTCACCGCCGTCGGAGGAACGGGCAGGGTCACGGAAGGCCGACAGCACGAGGAACACCGCGCCGACCGTGATCGCGGAGTCAGCGACGTTGAACACGGGCCACCATCGGAGGTCGATGAAGTCCACGACGGACCCCCGCATCCATGCATCACCCCTGAACAGCCGGTCCACCAGGTTCCCGCACGCCCCGCCGATGACGAGCGACAACCCGGCGACTGAGGCGAGCGAACCCGCACGGCGCAGCGAGGCGAGCAGGTAGACGAGCACGACTGTCGCTGCCACACCGATGACAGGACCCCAACCCTCCGCGCGGGAGAAGGCCATGCCGCTGTTGAACCCGAGGGCGAACCTCAGGGTCCAGACAATGTGCACCGTGCGGCCGTTGTCGAGGGCACCGAGGGCCCACGACTTGGTGACCTGGTCGAGCACCACCACCGCACAGGCCAGTGCCAGCCACCACCTGCGCGTGCGGAACATCGGATTCGTCTCTCAGCGACGGTTGTTGCCGAAACCGCCCGCACGTTCGGTGACGAGTTCGGTGGCCCAGGGAATGGCCTTCAGTCGCTCCCGCGGGATCGGGAGTCCGGAGATCTCGGAGTAGCCGTACTCGCCGGCCTTCATTCTCGCGAGCGCAGCGTCGATGTCCTCGACCGTCTGGCGGGCCGATGCCGAGAGAGTGAGGTCCTGCTCACGTTCCACCACCATGGTGTCGCCCTCTCCGCCCTCGTCGTCGAACTGGACGTCGCCCATCTCGGCATCCTCGATGAGTGCGTTCGCCTCCCTCTCCAGGCGGTTCGCCTGGCCGACGAGCTTCGCGCGCTCGGCGTGCAGGAGTTCACGCTGACCGAACAGGAACTTGAGGTCGAACTCCCGGGTCGAGGTGACGCCGTCCTGCGAGGGACCCTTCACGATCGGTGGCTTCGGCGGGGGGAGCTTGGCGGCGGCGCGACGCGCCGCTTCCTTGGCGGCCTTGGCCTCCGCAGCTGCCTTCTCCTTGGCGGCCTTGGCCTCCGCAGCTGCCTTCTCCTTGGCGGCCTTCGCGGCCGCCTTCTCCTCTTCCTTCTGCTTTCGCAGCTTGGCGCGCTCCTCTTCCTTCGCCTTCAGAGCCTTGGCCCTCTCGACGGCGAGCCGCTTCTTCTCCCGCTCACGTTCGAGGATTGCCTTCTTCACCGCCGCCTTCTTCGCGGCGAGTTCCTTCTGCTTGGCCTTCTTTGCCGCGGCGCGTTCGGCCTTCAGTTTCTTCTCGGCCGCCTTCTTCGCGGCCTGTTCCTTCTTGCGCTGCGCCTCGGCCTTCTTGCGCGCAGCAATCTCGCGTTCGCGGGACTTCTTGGCTGCCACGGTGCTCTTGGCGGCTGGCTTCTTGGCTGACTTTTTGGCTGGCTTCTTGGCAGCGGCCTTCTTCAC
>JBEGQL010000046.1:0-15752 GCA_041181005.1 Actinomycetota bacterium | reverse complement strand
GGACTGGTCCATCTGCTTCGCAAAGTCGGGGTCGGAACCGAGACCGGACTTCTCGAGAAGCTCGGCGTAGAACTGAGGCTCGATGGACCCGAGCGAGACGTACTTGCCGTCCTTGCACTCGTACACGTCGTAGAAATGTGCGCCGGTGTCGAGGAGATTCGTACCGGGTGCGTTCTCGTTGAAGATGCCCATGGAACGGAACGACCAGAACATGGTCATCAGAACCGCGGCGCCGTCGACCATTGCGGCGTCGACAACCTGACCCTTCCCGGACTTCTGCGCCTCGAGCAGGGCGCACACCACGCCGTAGGCGAGGAACATCCCGCCGCCTCCGAAGTCGCCCACCATGTTGAGCGGGGGCACCGGTGCCTCGCCGCGTCGCGCAAAGTGCGCGAGCGAACCGGCGAGCGAGATGTAGTTGATGTCGTGGCCGGCGGCCTGCGCGTACATGCCCTCCTGGCCCCACCCGGTCATCCGGCCGAACACGAGCCGCGGGTTGCGAGCAAGGCACGCATCGGGGCCGACCCCGAGCCGCTCCATCACGCCCGGCCGGAACCCCTCGATGATGGCGTCGGCCTTGTCGACCAACTGCAGGAGTGCCTCGACACCGTCGGGGTTCTTCAGGTCGAGAGCAATGTTGCGCCGTCCGCGCAGCAGGAGGTCACCTGCCGGACGGTCGGGCGCCGGGCCGCGCACGGCCTGTGCGCGGTCGACGCGCACGACCTCCGCACCCATGTCGGCGAGAAGCATCGCCGCGAACGGACCCGGGCCGATGCCCGCGACCTCGATGATCCTGTAGCCGGACAGCGGACCTGCCATGGCGTTGCCTCCTTGTTCGGTGTTGCTCTGTTGCGTCGTGCGGGGTCGGGTACGGAACGTGTCAGCGGTGCGCGCGGCGGGCATGCCCGCCGATCGCCTCGCGGTACACCGGCCACAACGGGATCGGCATGTCGTGGCCCATGTCGTTCAGCTTGAGGAGCACGGCGCCCGGCACGAGCTCGGCGGTGCGCTCCCCGCCGCTCGGGGTGAGCAGCGTGTCGTCACGGCCGTGCACAACCAGCGTCGGCACCGCGAGCGCACGCAGCCTCTCGGAGCGGTCGCCGGACGCATAGATCGCCGCGAGCTGCCGGTGGGCACCCTCCGGGTAGAAGCTGCGGTCGTACTCACGCGCGGCACGAGCCTTCGCCTCGGCGAGGTCGAAGTGCTTCTTCGAGCACCACACCGCCCAGTTCGCCGCACTCTCGATGTAGGCGGCCCGGTCCGGTGGCGGCGGGGCGAGGAGCGTGGCGAGTGCCTCGTCCGTGGGTGTGCCGTACGCGAGGTCACCCGGGGTCGACATGATCGAGGTGAGACTGATCGTGCGGTGAGGGTGCTCGATGGCGAACGTCTGGGCGATCATTCCGCCCATCGAGGCACCGATGATGTGGGCGCGCTCGATGCCGAGGGCATCGAGGACCCCGGCCGCGTCCGCGGCCATGTCACTCAGCGTGTACGGCACGGGCGGCGGCGTCTCGCCCATCACGACGGCGGCGGTGACCTTGTCGGTCTCCGCAATCACACCGTCGAGCTTGCCCGAGAGGCCGCAGTCACGGTTGTCGAACCGCACGACGTGGAACCCGTCGTCCACGAACATGCGCAGGAACTCCTCGGGCCACGCGGTCATCTGCGCGGTGAATCCCATGATCCACAGGAGCGTGGGACGGGATGGGTCGCCCATGGATTCGTACTCGATGGTCATCCCCGACGGGAGCGTTGTCTGCGGCATCCCGTCAGTCTCCCAAATCGGCCGCCCCGGCGCCTCAGCCGAGGAGCCGGCGTTTCTGGGTCTCGAACTCCGCGGGGGTGAGGGTTCCCCTGTCACGGAGCGCCTCGAGGCGCTCCAGCTGGTCGGCAAGGTCGGTGCTGGCGGGTGCCGGCATGAACCGTGTGTCGGTCCGGTCGGAGATGGCCTCGTGGATGATCTTCTGCACCGCATCTGGCCGGCCTATGTCCGAGAAGGTCTGCGCGGAGTCCTTCCCGGCCGACTCGATGAGGATGTCGCCCACCCCCACCAGGCGTTCCACGATGGACTGCTTGAAGTTCACGTTCGCGATGCGGTCGAGCGGGATCTCCACGCTGTTGCGCGCGAGAACCCCCTGCCGTGAGATGAGCCTGTGGTTCGTGACCACGAAGTACGTCGTGCGCCACTCCACGAGCGTGACCACGAGCCAGCCGACCGACACCACGAGCCCTCCGAGCACCATGGCCGACGCCGTCGTCCTGGTCCAACCGTCGAGCTTCGTGTGGACCGAGAGCCCGATGATGCTCACAAGCACTGTGGAAAACGACGGGAGCGCGTAGAACCACCAGTGCGGGTGCAGGTCGAGAACGATCGACTCGTTGTCGTTGAGGAGTTTCCTCGGGTAGGGCATGCAACCGATGGTAGCCACCGCCTAGTTTCGTCGCGTGAGACTCCCCCCTGCCGTCGACACCCCGCCGGAGAACGTGCTCGACGGTCTCGACGACGACCAGCGTGCCGCAGTCACTGCCGACCCGGGGCTCGTCGTGGTGCGCGCAGGCGCGGGGTCGGGCAAGACCACCGTGCTCACCCGCCGCATCGCGTGGCGCGTGCTCTCGGGAACCGCTTCCCCCGATCACTCGCTCGCCATCACGTTCACGCGCCAGGCAGCCAACGAGATGCGCACCCGCATCCGGCGCATCGGCATCGACGGGATGCCGAGCGTGCACACGTTCCATGCGCTCGGCCTTCGCGTGCTTGCCGACATCGCCGATGACAACGGCCGGCCGCGACCGGTGGTCACCACCGGGCACGCGGCCCTGCTGGCCGCCGCCGCAGGCGATGACGTGCGACGGGTCGATCTCCCCGCGCTGTGGACCGCGGTCGAATGGGCCGCCGTGCGGCTCCTCGATCCTTCCGGGGCGGACGAGGCACTGCGCATTGCGGGACTGTCGCGCACGGTGTCCCCCGCGACCTTCGCGGCGGTGCTGCAGCGCTACGGCGACCTGAAGCGGCGGCGCGGCGTCGTTGACACGAACGACCTGATCTCGGGCGTGCTGCGCGAGGCCGCGAGGGACCCCCGCATCGGGGCATCCCTCCGCAGGAGATTCCGTCATCTCTCGGTGGACGAGGCACAGGACATGAACCCGCTCCAGTACGCGTTCCTGAAGTTGCTCGCCGGCGACACACCCGATCTGTTCCTCGTCGGCGACCCGAACCAGGCGATCTACGGATTCAACGGTGCCGACAACTCGCTCTTTGACGACCTGCCGGGCCTCCCCGGGGCAACGGTGGTGTCACTGCCGTCCAACTACCGCTGCACACCGGAGGTGGTCGACTCCGCCGTCAGGTTCATGCGCAACGCCTCCCAGACAGTGGAGGCACGTTCGGTGCGGCCCCCCGGCCGCGAGGTGCGGTGGATCGGATGCGACGACGAGGACGACGAGGCCATGCGCATCGTGGGCGTGATCTCCGACATGCGGGCGCGATGCGGGACGTGGAACCTCCTCGCCGTGCTGGTGCGCACGAACGCCCAGACCGAACCCCTGGTGGCCGCGCTCGAGCGGACAGGCGTGCCCGTGCGGTCGTCGCGGCGCGGTCCGGAGTGGGCGGTCGCCCTCGCCGATGCCGTTTCACTGCCCGGCCGCGAGGCCATGGCGGTGTGGTCACACGATGTTCTCGACGGAGCCACCGACGGACCGCAGGACGACGCACCGGACCCGCGGGTCGAGATTGCGTCATTGATGCGAACGTACCTCGACGACAACCGGGGGAAGGGAGTCGACGGCCGGTCGTTCGGGTCATGGCTCACCACCTCGTTCGACCGCACCGACATCGAGGGAGTCGAGGTGATGACGTTCCACTCCGCGAAGGGTCGCCAATGGTGGGGCGTGGTCGTTGCGGGTGCGGAGGAGGGGCTGCTCCCCCATTCCTCGGCACGTTCACGACAGCAGCGTGCGGAGGAGGCACGGCTCGGCTATGTGGCGTTCACCCGCGCGGCCGACGAACTGGTGGTGACGTGGGCCACCCGACGCAAGGGGAAGACGAGGAGGCGATCCCCGCTTCTCCCCGTGTCGGCCACTGTGGTCACGTCGCAGGACGGCCCCGGTGACGACGTGCGGCGCCTGTCGGAGAGTGCGCCGCGGGTGCACCCGCTCGTGACTCAGCTGCGTGCGTGGCGCGAGTCGGTGGCACGTCGCACCCGCCTCGAACCCGCCGGCATCCTCACCGACCCGCAGATCGACCGAATCGTGGCGGAGCGGCCGGCCACCGCCGACGAACTCGCGGCGATCACCGACAGATCGTTCGCGGCGCGCCACGGCGCGAGCTTGCTCGGGTTGGTCAACCCTCCCGGGTGACCCCGGAATCCCTGCCCTTGCGAAGGACGTGCATCAACTCCGCGGGCATAGAGATGAAGAGCCCCTCCGACTCACAGCACAGCGTGTCACCGTTGTGGAGCGTTCCCCTGGTGAAGATCTTCCGGCCGTCGATGCGGTCTATCCACCCACGCACCGTGAGTTCGCGGTACAGCGGCGTGGGCGACCGGTACGAGATCGACAGCTTGCCGGTCATGCCGGGCCGACCCGACAGAGACTGGGCCTGCCCCAGGATCTCGTCGAAGATCGCGGCGAGGAACCCGCCGTGCACGTGGCCCGGGGGCCCTTCGTGGGGCTCCCGGAACACGACCGTCCCGACGACCGCACCGAACTCACCGTGTGACGGGTCGAGGGCCGCCGACATCGGCGGTGCGAGCGGGTTCATGAGCCCCATGAACGGGCTGCGGTCCATGAAGTTCGAGTTGAACGCCCCGACGTCGCGACCGGTCGCCCGGGAGACCGCGGCCACGGCCCTGCTCACTGCATCGATCGCCTCCTGCATGTCCTGATCCGAGGCGGTGGAGACGAACGACTCCCGGATGAAGTCCCGGGTCACGCGCGTGAGCTCGATGCGCAGGCTGTCCGCCCCGGTGAGCGGCACCGTCCGCTCGTGGAACGGCGGGAAGCTGAACGTGTCCTTCTCGCTCACTTCTCGCCGATCTCGAGGAGCACGGGCGCATGGTCGCTCGGCTTCTCACCCTTGCGTGCCTCCCGGTCGATGGTGGAGGACACCGCCCTGTCGGCGACCGACTTGCTGGCGAGGACGAGGTCGATCCTCATCCCCTGTTTCTTGTGGAACGCGCCGCCGCGGTAATCCCACCAGCTGAACACCCCGCCGTCCTGCGTGAAGCGCCGGAACGTGTCCTCGAGACCGAACCCGCACACCTCGCGGAGTGCCTCCCGTTCGGCATCGCTCACGTGCGTCGCGCCGACGAACTGTTTCGGGTCCCACACGTCGCGGTCGTCGGGTGCGATGTTGAAGTCACCCGTCACCACGACGTCGTCGCCGGGACGCGAGTCGGCATCGAGGTGCAGGCGCAGACGGGCCATCCACGAGAGCTTGTAGCGGTAGTGATCATGGTCGATCTCGCGGCCGTTCGGGACGTACACCGACGACACCCGCACGCCAGCGCACGTCGCGGTGATGATCCTCGCCTCGTGGTCGGGTTCGACCCCGGCGGCAAAGTTGGGGAGCACGTCCTCGAGACCGACCCTCGAGACGATCGCGACTCCGTTCCACTGGCCCTGGCCGAAATGGGCGCTCTCGTAGCCGAGCGCCGCCATCGCATCGACAGGGAAGGCGTCGTTCGCGAGCTTGGTCTCCTGCATGCACAGCACGTCGGGCCTCACCCGGTCCAGCCACTCCTGCACCCTCGGAAGCCGGGCCTTCAGGGAGTTCACGTTCCAGGCGGCGATCAGCACGGAGAAACGGTAGCCAACGTGCTCCGCAGCGGCGAAGGCGGGTCTAGGGACGGCGCGGTGCGGGCTTCTTCGCTGCCGAGGACTTCGCGGCACCGGCCTTCTTCGCCGGAGCCTTCTTCGTCGGAGCCTTCTTCGCCGGAGATTTCTTGGCGGGCGGGGCTGCCTTCTTCGCGGGAGTCTTCTTCGCCGGGGCCTTCTTCGCGGCAGGAACAGCCTTCTTCGCGACAGGCACAGCCTTCTTCGCGACAGGCACAGCCTTCTTCGCGGGCGGATCGACCTTGACCACGCCCGGGACCGCGAGGTCGACGCTGCGCCGCGATGCGGTGTATCCGACGATCACGAGGGACACCTTGTCCCCCAGTGCGAATGCCTCTCGGGCATTTCGCGGCGGAGGGGCGGACACGTTCCGCAACGGGATGTAGCCGTTGATTGCACCCATGGACACAGTGAGCCCATTCGCGTTGTGCTCGGTGACGACTGCGTTCACAGTGGTGCCGACAGGGTTCTTCTCGACGAACGCGAGGTACGGCATCACTTCGTTCGCCATCCGCACACGGGTGCCAGGTGGGGGCGTGCGCGGCACCGGCATCGGCTTGCTGGCCTCGGGGCTGGGCGTGTGGTCCTTGCGCACGACCGAACCGGCCTTCACGGCCTTCCTGCTCGTCGGCCCGCGGGCCGGCACCCGCTCGACGAACACCCAACCCACATGGGGCACCGGCTTGCCCCCGATCAGGCGGCCGTGGTCGAACAACCACTTGTACTTTCCGTGGAACTCCTGGTAGCTGTCGTTCGAGAGGATGGTTGCGCGGGCCTTGTCCGCGATCGCGAGGATGAAGGCATCGCCGCGCCCGATTGCACCGGCGGGCGGCGCCACGAGTTCGTTGTGCTCGATGGCCTTGTTGAACTCGGCCACCTCCTTGCGGGCGATGCGGTGACCGAAGGTGGCGTCCACCACCACGGTGATCTTTGCGTTCGGGTACTCCTTCATGAACGCGGTGACCGCCTCGCTCAGCTGGGCGAGGCTGGGGCTGGAGCGGCCCTCCGTGGCGATGTTCGAGCCGTCGACGATCACGTGCTTGGTCACCCGCACAGTCAACCACCGACCTGTCCGGTGTGGCCCCCCGGGGTGCCCCCACCTAAGGTGCAAAACGTGCAGGACCAGCGAATCCGCGCCGTACTGTGGGACTTCGGGGGTGTGATCCTCTCGAGCCCGTTCGAGGCGTTCAACACATACGAGGATTCCAGGGGACTCCCCCGGGACACGATCAGGCGGGTCAACGCGACCAATCCCGACTCGAACGCATGGGCACTTCTCGAGCGGAGCGAGATCGCCCCGGCGGAGTTCGACTCACTGTTCGCCCGCGAGAGCGAGCTGCTGGGCCACCGAATCCCCGGCGCCGACGTGCTCGCCCTTCTGTCGGGTGACATCAGACCCGCGATGGTCGCGGCACTCGACGCCGTGATCGACGCGGGGTACCTCACTGCGTGCCTCACGAACAACGTTGTGAGCAGGGAGGCACCCACCGACGATCGAGCCGCAGCGGTGCGGGCCGTGATGGACAGGTTCCACCACGTGGTGGAGAGCAGCAAGGTGGGGTGCCGCAAACCGGAGCCGCGCTTCTACGAGATTGCGTGCGGCCTGCTCGGGGTGTCACCTGCCGAATGCGTGTTCCTCGATGACCTCGGCATCAACCTGAAGCCGGCGGCCGCGATGGGGATGCGCACGGTGAAGGTGGGTGAGCCAGGGGCGGCGATTGCGGAACTGTCCGCGATCCTCGGCATCACCCTCGAGTGAGGGGTCGCTGCGTCAGAGACCGGCGAAGGTCTCGTCCATCAGGTCGGCCAGCTCCTGGGAGTGGATCGTTCCCGAGCCGGTGGCGGGGCTGCCGGATGCCACCCTCGTCACTGCGCGCAGGTCATAACCGCGTTCCTTGACCCGCCAGATGAGGTGCTCCACGAAGTGCCACGGACCCATGTTCTCGGGCTCCTCCTGCAACCACACGATCTCGCGCGCGTTGGGGTACCGGCCCAGGACCTCGTTGATCTGCTCGAGCGGGAACGGGTAGAGCTGCTCCACCCTCACGACAGCGGCCGGCAGACCCTTCTTGTCGCGCTCGTTCATCGCATCCCATGCGACCTTGCCGCTGCACAGCACCACCCGGCGCACGGCAGACCTGTCGGTGACGCGGTGGTCGTCCTTGACCTCCTCGAACGACCCGTCGAGGAACTCCTCGAGGCGCGAGCGGCTCTCCTTCATGCGCAACGGTTGCTTGGGCGTGAAGATCACGAGCGGCTTGCGGACGTCACGGTGCATCTGGCGGCGCAGGACGTGGAAGTACTGGGCGGCAGTGGTGGCGTTCACGACCTGGATGTTGTCCTCGGCACATGACTGCAGGAAGCGCTCGATCCGCGCGCTGGAGTGCTCCGGGCCCTGGCCCTCGTACCCGTGGGGAAGCAGGAGCACAAGCCCGTTCTGCTGTTTCCACTTGTCCTCGGCGGCCACGATGTACTGGTCGATCACGATCTGGGCGCCGTTCACGAAGTCGCCGAACTGGCCCTCCCACATGACGAGCGCGTTGCGGTTCGCGTGCGAGTACCCGTACTCGAAGCCGAGCGCCGCGTACTCCGACAGGAGCGAGTCGTACACCCAGAACGTGCCGCTCGCACCGTCGAGGTTCTGCAGCGGGGTCCACCTGGTCTCGTTCACGTTGTCAACGAGCGTGGCGTGCCGTTGGCTGAAGGTGCCGCGGCGGGAGTCCTCGCCGGCGAGCCTCACGTCGAATCCCTCCAGCACGAGCGAACCGATCGCGAGGGCCTCGCCCACGGCCCATTCGACGTCGCCCTCGGACTCGTACTGCTTCACCCGCTGCTCGAACTGGCGCGCGAGCTTGGGGTGGACCGTGAAGCCCTCCGGGTAGTTCGTGAGCTGGCGGAACACTCGGTCGAGGACAGGTCTGCTGATCCCGGTGTTCACGTGCGGCAGCACGCCGTCGGGTTGCGGGGGACGGGCCGCGCGGCTGTCCTTGTTGACCTTCGAGCGTGCGGACTCGAGCGCACCCTGCAGCTTCGACTGGTAGTCCACGAGCGCCTGCTCGGCGGTCTCGAGGCTGATGTCGCCACGCTTCACGAGGCTCTCGACGTACATCTTGCGAACCGGGCGCTTCTCCGCGATTGCCTTGTACATGAGCGGCTGCGTGTAGCTCGGGTCGTCGCCCTCGTTGTGACCATGGAGCCGGTAGCAGATCAGGTCGATCACGACGTCCTTGCGGAACTTCTGTCGGTACTCGTACGCGAGCCGCGCGACACGGGCGCATGCCTCGGGGTCGTCGCCGTTGACGTGGAAGATCGGTGCCTGCACCATCTTGGCCACGTCGGTCGCGTACTGCGAGGAGCGTGAGTGCTCGGGCGCGGTGGTGAAGCCGATCTGGTTGTTGACCACCAGGTGGATCGTTCCGCCCACGCGGTACCCGGTGAGATCCGACATGGCGAGCCCCTCGGCCACGACGCCCTGGCCGGCGAACGCAGCATCTCCGTGCATGAGGATGGGGATCACGCTGTAGACGCCGGGCGGCTGGATCTTGTCCTGCTTGGCCCGCACCATGCCCTGCACGATCGAGTTCACCGTCTCGAGGTGGCTCGGGTTGGCGGCCAGTTCGATGTCGATCGAGTTCCCGTTGGAGGACGCGTATGTGCCGTGCGCACCGAGGTGGTATTTCACGTCGCCGCTGCCCTGCACGGAATCAGGGTTCACGTGGCCCTCGAACTCCTTGAAGATCGCGTCGTAGTCCTTGCCCATCACGTTCGCAAGGATGTTCAGGCGGCCGCGGTGGGGCATGCCGATCACTGCGCCGTGCATGCCGTCATCGGCGGCGGACGAGAGGATCTCGTCGATTATCGGGATCATCGACTCGGCGCCCTCGAGTCCGAAACGCTTCGTACCCACGTACTTGGTGGCGAGGAACTTCTCGAAGGCCTCGGCGGCGTTCAGGCGCTCGAGGATCCGCAGCTTCTGGTCGAGCGTGGGGGTCCAGGTGACTCCCTCGACCTTCGACTGGATCCAGCGCTGCTCGTTCATGTCGTGGATGTGCATGTACTCGATGCCCACGGTGCGGCAGTACGCGTCGCGCAGCACGCCGAGCAGCTCGTCGAGCTTCATCTTCTCGCTCCCGGCGACGCCGCCGGTGAGGAACTCCCGCTCGAGGTCCCAGATGGTGAAGCCGTAGGTGTCGGGGTCGAGTTCCTTCGGGAGCTCGGGCTCCTTCCAGCGGAGGGGATCGAGGTCGGCGATGAGGTGGCCGCGCACACGGTGCACTCGCACGAGCAGGCTCACCTGCATCTGCTTGTGCATCAGCATCTCCTCGCGGTTCAGCGGGCTGTGGTCGTTCGACCAGCGCACTGCCCGGTACGGGATCTCGAGGTCGGCAAAGACGCTGTCGTAGAAGCCGTGCTCGCCGAGCAGCAACTCGTGCACGCGCTTCAGGAACAGGCCGCTCTCGGCGCCCTGGATGATGCGGTGGTCGTATGTGCTCGTGATCGTGACGACCTTGGAGATGCCGAGTGTGTTGAGGTTGGCCTCGTCGGCGCCCTGGAACTCGGCCGGGTAGTCGATGCTCCCCACGCCCACGATCACGCCCTGGCCGGGCATCAGACGAGGAACGGACTGGACGGTGCCGATCGTTCCCGGGTTCGTGATGCTGACGTTCGCGCCCTGGAAATCAGCGATCGTGAGCTTGTTCGCCTTGACCTTGCGGATGAGGTCGTCGTACGCCACGAGGAACTGCCCGAACGACATTGTGTCCGCCTCGCGCAGCACGGGGACCACGAGGTTCCTCGTGCCGTCACCCTTGTCGACGTCGACCGCGAGACCCACGTTCACATGGTCGTTGCGCACGAGCTGCGGCTTGCCGTCGGCACCCGTTGCGTACGAGTTGCGCATGACGGGGACGGCATCGGAGATGGACCGCACGATCGCGTAGGCGATGATGTGGGTGAACGAGACTTTCGAGAGGCCGTGGCGACTGCGGTAGTCGTTGATGGCCTTGCGGTTCACCTCGAGGAGGCGTGCCGGAACGTTGCGGAAGCTCGTGGCCGTGGGAACCGAGAGGCTGCGCTCCATGTTCGCCACGATCGCCGCGCCCGCCCCGCGGATCGGCTCTCCCGCCGGGACGGTCGGCACGGCAGCGGGTGCAGCGGCAGTGGGTGCTGTTGGCCCCGACGAAGCGGGTGCGGAGGATGACGCCGCGCCATTGGCACGTGGCGCGCCCGGAGACGCCGGGGTGGAACGTTCGGCCGCCGGGAGGGTGACGCTCCCCTGCGTTGCAGGTTGAACAGAGCCCGGTTGGGACATCATCGGTCTGTAATCGCTGAAGAACTCCCGCCATGCCTCGGACACCGAAGCGGGGTCGGAGCGGTACTGCTCGTACATCTCCTCCACGAGCCACGAGTTCGCACCGAAGTCCTGCGAGCGCTCAGCGATGTCAGCCATGGGGATGTGCCGCCTTCTGTGGGAGGGACGCCGTTGTCTCTCGTGACAAATGGTACTTGCGGACGCCCCGCCGCAGGGTGCCTCTTGCGTCACCCGACAGTAGATTCCGAGCCATGCACTCCCGCCTGCGCACGTCACTTGCCGCGGCCGTCACGGCATCCACCCTCGGGCTCCTCGCCGCCTGCGGCGGGGGCTCCTCGGCCCCGGCCGACACCCTGCCGGCCGACGTCGGGCTCCTCGTGAAGGCCGTGCCGTCGCTGCGCTTCGATGCAGGGAAGTACGGACCCGTGAAGGCCGGCGAGATTCTTGTGGGGTACTCGAACGAGGACTCGGTGCGTCACACGCTCATCGTGGTGAAGGACGACGTGAAGGTGGCGAACTTCCGGCTCGTGATCGAGAAGGAAGGTTCCGTCGATTCGGGCACGGTGACCCTCTCCGCCGGCACCTACACGTTGCTGTGCGACGTTCCGGGGCACTCCAACATGAAGGCCTCGCTCGTCGTCGAGTGACCCTTCCGGGTCGGTCCGCCCGGGGCGGTCAGCCCATCAGGACGACGGACTCCACGAACAGCACCAGCCACAGGACGCCGCCGGTGATGAGCGCGTTCTTGTGTGTCTCGTAGGGCTTGAGCATCTTGTTGCCGGCCGCCGTGCCGCCGAACTTGCCGAGCGCGTTCAGCTGCATGAGTGCACCGAGGACGATCGCGATGATCACGAACGTAGATGCATTGCTCCCGGTGGCGGAGAAGGTCTCGGGGTAGAAGTGGGCCGAGCCCACCATGTAGAAGAGCATCGAGAACGAGAAGATGAAGTTCTGTCGCGAGGCGAGCATCGCGCGCCGGCCGGCCGCGGCGGCGTTGGGGTCTGCCTCCCCGCCGTTCAGGACGTTCACGGCATTGGCGATGACGATCTTCTGGTTCTTCCAGATGATCATCCACACATTCGCGGCCATGGTGATTCCGAGCAGCATGCCCACGGTGATCGCCGCGTTCTTTGCGTTCGCGGGGTCGTCTCCCTGGTGGCTCATGAAGTCCTTCATGTAGTCGGGCAGCACACCGACGATGAGGAGCCCCGTGACGAGCGTGACGATGGCCGCCCAGCGGAACCACCACAGCGCACGGGTGGCCACTTCCTTCACCGCGATGTTGCGGGCCCGTCCCTCGTCGCCGAACGCGGCGAAACCGGGCACCTGCACGAGGTTGAAGTAGTAGAGGAGGCCGATCCACGCGATGCCCGCCAGGACATGCAGGTAACGGAACCAGAAGTTCCCGAGGAAGTACTGGCTGAACAACTCTGCTGCGGTCATGAGGTTTCCCTTCGTCTGCGCCACGGGGGCACCACGTGTCAAGGTACCAAACCACCGTGCGGGCAGGAGGGAACCATGGGCACCCCACTAACCTCGGGCCGGTCATGGCGCACGAGTTCATCTACACCTGCCACAGACTCGGGCGCTTCTACCCCCCGGACCGCACCGTGCTGGAGAACATCTCGCTCTCCTTCTACCCGGGCGCCAAGATCGGGGTTCTCGGCTCGAACGGGAGCGGCAAGTCCAGCCTCCTGCGGATCATGGCCGGCCTCGACGACGGCTACTCGGGCGAGGCCCGCCTCACCCCCGGTTTCACCGTCGGCCTGCTCGAACAGGAGCCGGTGCTCGACCCCGCCAAGGACGTGCTCGGCAACGTGATGGACGGCGTGGCACCCGTGAAGGCACTGATCGACCGTTACAACGAGGTGATGGCGATGTGGGGCGACCCCGACGCTGACTACGACAAGGTGGGAGCCCTCCAGGCGGAACTCGAGGACAAGATCGCCGCGGCCGATGCATGGAGCCTGGAGCGCAACGTGGAGATCGCGATGGATGCGCTCCGTTGCCCCGCGAACGATGCCGACGTCACCACGCTCTCGGGCGGCGAGCGCCGCCGAGTCGCGCTGTGCCGGTTGCTGCTGTCGCGGCCCGACCTGCTGCTTCTTGACGAGCCCACCAACCACCTCGACGCAGAGTCGGTCCACTGGCTGGAACGGTTCCTGCAGGAGTACCACGGCACGGTCGTGGCCATCACCCACGACCGCTACTTCCTCGACAACGTGGCCAAGTGGATCCTCGAGCTCGACCGCGGCAGGGGTATCCCCTTCGAGGGCAACTACTCGAGTTGGCTCGACCAGAAGCGGGCGCGCCTCGAGGCAGAGGAGAAAGCGAGCGAGACACGCGCGCGCACGCTCGCCCGCGAGCTCGAATGGGTGAAGATGTCGCCGAAGGCGCGCCAGGCGAAGGGCAAGGCACGACTGTCGGCGTACGAGAAACTCCACGCCGAGGCGCTCGCCGCCGAACGCGGGCCTGACCGCCTGGAGATAGCCATCCCCGCCGGCCCGAGGCTCGGCGACACCGTGATCCGCGTCGAGGGGCTCACGAAGGGATTCGGGGACCGGCTCCTCATCGACAACCTCTCGTTCGACCTGCCACCCGCCGGCATCGTGGGCATCATCGGGCCGAACGGCGCCGGCAAGACCACCCTCTTCCGCATGCTCGCCGGCCAGGAAGCGCCCGACTCGGGCACGGTCACCGTGGGCGACACCGTGCAGATGAGCTACGTCGACCAGAACCGCGACGACCTCGACGCGAAGAAGACTGTGTACGAGGAGATCACCGACGGTGTGGAGCACATGAAGGTGGGCGGGCGCGAGGTGCACGGCCGCGCCTACGTCGCGTCGTTCAACTTCAAGGGCAGCGACCAGCAGAAGCTCGTGGGTGACCTCTCGGGCGGCGAGCGCAACCGTGTGCACCTCGCAAAACTCCTGAAAAGGGGCGGGAACGTGTTGCTCCTCGACGAACCAACCAACGACCTCGACGTCGACACCCTGCGCGCACTCGAGGACGCCCTCGAGGCGTTCCCCGGCTGTGCAGTGGTGATCAGCCACGACCGTTGGTTCCTCGACCGCATCGCCACCCACGTCCTCGCCTTCGAGGGAGACAGCCAGGTGCGCTGGTTCGAGGGCAACTTCAGCGAGTACGAGGCATGGCGGCGCAAGGAACTCGGCACGGCCGCCGACCAGCCGCACCGCATCAAGTACAAGCCGTTGGCGAGGTGACGGGCGTGTTCCGCAGGGTCCTTCGCCCGGTCACGGCGGCCGTGTTCGTCGCGGGCATCGCGGGAATCATCGCGTCGAGCATCAACGGCAACAACGCCGGCTGGGTGCTGACCATCGGTCTCGTCACCAGCGGCTTCGCGGTCGTGCTCATCGCGGTGACCGCCGCATCCGACAGGCCGCGCATCGACGTGTTCGACGAGGCGATTGCGGAGCGGATCGAACAGCGGGTGCAGACCCTCGTGGCACAGGGCGCCAGCGAGGTCGAGGCGCGGGCGCTCGTGCGCGACGCGCTCGAGATGGTGCGCGGGCACCGGTGAGCCACGACATCCCCGCGGACTGGTCGGCACTCGAGGACCACGCGCTCGCCGCACAACTCGCCCGGACTGCGGGCGAGTTGCTGGTCGAGCACCGCACGACACTCGTCACGCGCGGCACCACCCACTGGCAGCTGTGCGACTCGGGCGACATGCTGGGGCACAACTTCCTGATGGACGCACTGCGCGCAACCCGTCCCGACGACATCGTGCTCTCGGAGGAGGGCGCGGACGACCGGCGCCGACTCGCGGCTGACCGCGTGTGGATCGTCGACCCGCTCGATGGTACGAACGAATACGGCGACGGACGGGCCGACTGGGCGGTGCACGTGGCGCTGTGGGAGAAGGGACAACTCGTCGCCGGCGCGGTGTCCCTGCCCACGGTGGAGCGGGTGTTCTCCACTTCCCCGGCGCCCGAGCTCGCGCCGCGACCGGATGGCAAGTGGCGCCTCGTGACGTCGCGCAACCGCGCGCCGTACGCGGCGGTGATCGTGGCGAACAAACTCGACTGCGACGCCTACAGGCTGGGCAGTGCGGGGGCGAAGGCGATGTCGATCGTGATGAACGAGGCCGACATATACATCCACGACGGCGGCATGTACCAATGGGACTCCGCCGCGCCCGCCGTTGTTGCACAGGCGGCGGGCCTGCACGTCAGTCGCATCGACGGTTCTCCCCTCGAGTACAACGGACCCGACGCGTGGCTTCCCGACTTCATCGTGTGCCGACGCGAGGTTGCCGATGACGTGCTCGATGCGCTCTGGGGCGGCAACGAATGACGGGTCCGGGATGAGCGGGGCGGAACCGACAGTGCTCGTGGAGCGTGACGGCGCGGTCGCCACCGTGTTCCTCCACCGCCCGCACCGTCACAACGCGTGGACCGGACGGATGCACCGTGACTACAAGCTGGCGATGGCCGCTCTCGACGCAGATGACTCCGTGCGCGCGATTGTGGTAACGGGCACTCCTCCCGCGTTCTGCGTGGGGGGCGACAGCGAGGCGCTCGCGGGACACGCAGAACGCGGGGGCTACGACCCCGGTGTCTCCGCCGACGTGGACAACCCCGGCCGC
>JBEGQL010000045.1:0-16649 GCA_041181005.1 Actinomycetota bacterium | reverse complement strand
CCCCCGCGCGTGTCAGGTTTCGTGGCCACAAGCCAGCGCCGCCGCATCTTCGTGAACGCGCACCGCATCTCGGGTGTCGACTCGAACGGCGTGCGGCTGCGCTCCTGGGACGTCGACCTCCACCCGTTCAAGCCCCGCGACGGCGAGCGCCTGCTCGGTGCGGGGGTCATCGACACCCGCCAGGGCGACGAGACGGTGAGCGACGTGGCATTGCGACCGGTCGTCACCGCACGCGAGAACGGCTGGGAGGTCGCAAAAGTCCGCCTCACGCGACGCGGCATCTTCGGCACCAAGGCCACCTACCGGCTGGTGGAGTGGAACGGGGTGCCCGGCTTGTTCGCCGCCGCAACGGAGATGGCGGCAGAAGCGGCGCGCCTGCGCGACATGCACCCGAGCGACGTCGCCACGTTCGTGCGCAACCTCCCCGCCGCCCAGCGCCAGCAACTCGCGCGCGAGATGGACGACGACCGTCTTGCCGACCTCCTCGAGGAGCTGCCCGAGAGCGAGCAGCTCGCGCTGATCGCCGGGCTCGACATCGACCGTCTGGTGCATGTGCTCGAGGAGATGGAGTTCGACGACCTCACCGACCTCCTCGCCGAGATGCCCGCGCAGAAGCGCACCGAGGTTCTCGAGGCGATGGACGAAGACGACGCGGAAGTGGTGCGCCAGCTGCTCTCGTACCAGCCGGGCACTGCCGGTGCGCTGATGACGCCCGAGATCATCATCATGGGTCCCTCCTCCACCGTTGCCGAGGCCCTCGCACAGGTGCGCGACCCCGAGTGGTTGGTGTCGGTTGCGGCACAGGTGTTCGTGGTGCAACCGCCGTACAAGGCACCCACAGGCACGTACCTCGGCGTGGTGCACCTGCAGCGCCTCCTGCGTGAGCCGCCGAGCAGCGAACTTGCGCGGTGCCTCGCGAAGGAACCCACGGTGTCGCCCGACCTGAACGAGCGCGAGGTCGCCGAGTTCCTCGCCTCATACAACCTGCTCGCCGTCGGCGTGTGCGACGAGATGGGCCGGCTGCTCGGCGCCATCACCGTTGACGACGTTCTCGACCGCATGCTGCCCGCCGACTGGCGCCAGCGCCGACGCCAGGCTGCCGCGTCATGAAGCGCCGCACCGACCTCACCGCGCCCCGCGCACGCCGCCGCATCGGCATCCACTACGACCCGGATGCATTCGGTCAGTTCTCCGAGGCGATCGCCCGCTTCCTCGGCACCGGCCGCTACCTGATCTTCCAGACCGTCATCGTGGGTGCCTGGGTGGTGGTGAACTTCTTCGAGCCGCTCCAGTTCGACGGCTACCCGTTCATCTTCCTCACGCTGATCCTGTCGCTGCAGGCTTCGTACGCCGCGCCGCTGATTCTCCTCGCGCAGAACCGTCAGGAGGACCGCGACCGCGAACAGGCCGAACGCGACCGTCAGACCGCGCTGCGCACGCAGGCCGACACCGAGTACCTCGCCCGTGAGCTCGCCGGTGTGCGCCTCGCACTGAACGACGTGGTCACCACCGATGACCTGCGCACCCACCTCGAGCGAATCGAGGGCATGCTGGAGTCCCTCATCGAGCGGGGGAACCAGCAACTGCCGCAACAGCGCGGCGCGTAGCGTCGGCATACTCGCGCGGCTGCTCCAGCGTCACGAAGTGGTCGCCGTGCAGTTCCACGATCTCCGCGCCCACCGCTGACGCGAGTGCGCGTTGCTTCGCCGGCGGCACGAGTCTGTCCCGGGTGGTCAGCACGACTGACGTCGGCACCGGGATGGACGGCGCGAACGGGCGTGCATCGAAACGGCTGATCGCCCGGCCCGCCTCCGACACGTGCCACTGGTCGTTGCGGCGGATCTCCCCGACCAGCCATGCCGCGTGACGGGCGAGCTCATGCCCGCGCGGGAGCGCCCGCTTCACCACCCAGCGGAGCGAACGCGGCGTCACGAGCCTTCGGAACAGGGGCGAGAAGGCATGGCTCACCGCCCACCTGGTGCGCTCGGTGCGGGTCGCGCGCCACTCCATCGACGTTGCCTGGAACACCATTCCCTCGACAAGCTCGGGATGGCGGCGCTGCACGAGGAAACTCACCGGCCCGCCCATGGAATAACCCACGGTGATCACCTTCTCCACGCCGAGCGCTCGCACCACGTCTGCCGCGTCGTCGGCGCAGTCCTCGAGCGTGAACGCGGTGTCGGGACGAATGCCGCGACCGTGGCCGCGGTGGTCGACACCGATGATCGAGTAGTCGGCGGCGAGGGTGTCGTACGCGGTGAAGAACTGCGTGTCGCAGCTGGCCGTCCACCCGTGCAGGAGCAGAAGCGTGGGGCGTGTGTCGTCGGCATGGCGGAAATGACGCACGAAGATCTCGCCGCGTCCGGGAAGCGTGAGGATCCGGCCGGGCAGCAGATCGGGGACGTCCACTGTGGTACTGGGTCTCAGCGACATGCGCTGCACACCCCCACGAGATCGAGCCGGTGGTGGAGCAGCTCGAACCCCTCTCGCACCGCGAGCACGCCGAGCGCTCGGTCGAGGTCGGCCTCCACGTCGTCGGGCACGCGCACGTCGCTCACCGCCCCGCACTTGGAGCACACGAGATGGTGATGGTGACCCGTGAGCACCTCGGCCAGCTCGAACCGGGCCCACTCATCGGTGGTCACCACGCGGGCCACGGCTCCCGCTCGCTCCAGCACCGACAGGTTCCGGTACACCGAGGACTGGGCGAGGCCCTGCCCCGACGCGAGGATCTCGGGGATCGACAGCGGTCGGTCGGCCGCTGCCAGGGCCTCCACGATCGCCCGGCGGGTGGGGGTGAGCCGCTGGTTCACCGTGGCGAGGCGCGCCGCCACCTCATGGGCCAGCCCCGCCGACTCATGAGCACGGCCGCGCAGCTGCTCATCAGGGTGGTCGTGGGACATGCCGAGCAGGCTAGCGAGAATTGTTGAGAATGCCCCAGAACAGGTGTGCTCAGTGGCCGACGTAACGGTGAAGGGTGATGCCGTTTGCGAGCACCGCATCGAGCAACGGGCCGTTCGGCAGACCCAAGGCACCGAGAACCTGCACCCCGGGTTCCACCTCCTCGGTCTGCAACACCGATGCGGTCTCCGCCGCCACTGCCCCGGCGACGGTGGCAAGACGGTCCGCGATGCCCACGATCTCGTCGTGCCGTGCACCCTGGCGAGTCCCGCGCAACTCAACTCTCAGGCCGCCCACACCGCCCTCTGCGTGAGGGGGCGACATCATCGGGAGACGCGCGGTGAGACGGTCGCGCCGCGTTGCCGACACACGCGCGGTGATGCGGCGCAATCCCGGAACCACGCGTTGAAGCAGAGCCGGCTCGGCCGTGCCGTGGCGGTAGCAGTCGCGTGGGCCCACCGGGTCGGGGAACCAGCACAGTTCGCGTCCGCTGCCTGCCGGTCTCTGGATCCACTCCCCGTCGTGCCAGCCCACGGAGGTTCCCGCGAGAGCTTCGTGGTGGTTGCGGGCGCACGCTGGCCCACCGGTTCCGTGCACTGCCACGTGCACCTCCTCCACATCGTCGAAGGCGCGAGCCGCATGGGCCACGAGAAGACCGCTCAGCCCCGGCATGCATGCCGCGCCGGGAACGAGCACCGCGCCGTTCTGGGTCGCACGGTCGGAGAGGTCGAGCAGCGCCATCACGTCGGGCATGAAGTCGCTGCAGCTCACCACGTGAACGCCGTGGTTCAGAAGCGTCGCGGCCAACGGCGCGTGCCGACCGCCGTGGCACAGAACTGCGGTGCCGCACCCGAGCACGTCGGTGGCGCGGGTGTGGGGAACCATGCTCACCGACACGCCGCGGGCCACGAGTATCGCCGCGACGCGCGTTCCGACGAGACCGGACCCGACGATGCCGATCTCGGGTGAAAGTGCCATGAGTCAGCGCTGGGGGGTGACTTCCTGCCACCCGCCCGTGCGCTCGGGGACCCCGCCCTTGCCGCGCAGGCGCAGCACGCCCGCCACGGAACCGGCGATGCTGAGCACGAGGAGAACTCGGCGGATGAACTTCACACGGTCAGGCTAGACGGGGACCGCTTCGAACACGCCTGGCCGATCCGGGTGGCCGCGCGGTCTACATTGCGCCGGGGGACAGGAATGGCAAAGGCGCGGCGCAACGCGAGAACCCAGAGAGCACGGCAGATGAGGCGCGGCGGGGCCCGCGCCAAGGGAACCTGCGACTTCGGCAAGGTCCGCTATGCCGACAGGCTGGAGGCACTCATCGCGCTCGCCGACACGACACGACCGACGGCAAGTGCCAAGCGGACCGAGCGGCGGATCTACCGCTGTCCCAAGTGCCACGGCTGGCATCTCACGAGCCAGGACAAGAAGTGACTCGACTCACGGGTGGTGGGGCTAACAAGAATCGAACTTGTGACCTCATCCTTATCAGGGATGCGCTCTAACCGACTGAGCTATAGCCCCATGCGGGAACACGAATGCTAGCGGGGGTCCCGGGACCCTTCCACGGGCCGGGCCACGACCTCTTCCTCCAGCACGGTCACGCGGATGCCGCCCACGAGCTCGGTGACGAGGTTGAAGATCACCGCACCCAGAACCCACAGGCCGGCCCCGAGGATCACGAGGAACACGCCGCCCACGGCGGAACTCACGAACACGCGGGAGCCGTCGAAGGTGAAGGAGTCCCACCCGAATGACGCGAGGAACGACTCCACGTTGTCGATTGTTCCCGTGGCACTCGCCACGTTCCACAACAGCAGACCGGTGACAAGAAGAACGACGTACAGCGCCGCGTGCACCACAATCGCAACCTTGAACACGCTCCATGCATCCACGTCACGCACCACGCGCGTGACACGGCGCACCCTGCGTTCACGTGCTTGGTCTGCCACGGGACGAAGCGTAGTGAGTGCTCAGGGCACCGCAGGCTCACCGGCCGGCACGGTGACACGCCGGGCGTGTGCTGTTGCGGTCCTGCCGTCAACGAGAACGGTGACGCTCACGGTGCTGCCGTTGTCATCCACGGACTCGATCCGCGCACCCTGCGCTGCGGCGAGCAGGCGCGCGTCCCCGGTACCCGAGACCGCGACGGCGAGTGCCGCGCCCTCGGCGATGTTCGAGGTGCGTGCGCGTTCGAGAACCTGCACGGCGGTGCGCCCCACCGCGAGGCAACCGAACACCACGAGAGCCATCGGCACCGCCATCAGCGGTGCGATGCTGCCGCGGCCGTCAGTCCTCGTCGGTGCTGAGGATGGGCGCAACGGACGCCACCACGGCACCGTCGTCGAGGTTCATGAGGCGCACGCCCGTGGCGGCGCGACCCTGGCTGGAGATCTGGCGCACCTGCGTACGGATGGTGACACCGTTCGAAGCCACCGCCACCACCTCGTCCTCGATGCCCACCATGAACGCAGCCACAACATGGCCCTTCTTCGTGGTGATCTTGAGGCCGATCACGCCCTGGCCGCCGCGACCCTTGCGCGGGAACTGGCCCACCTGGGTGCGCTTGGCGTACCCGGCGTCGCTCACGATGAGCAGGGCGTCGTCGCCACGGCCCGCATCCACCGACACCACGTGGTCTCCGGCCCTCAGGCGCATGCCGCGAACACCGGCCGCCGTGCGGCCCATCGGGCGCACCTGTGCCTCGCTGAAGCGGATGACCTGGCCGTTGAAGGTGGACATGAAGATGTCGTCGTCGCCGGTGGTCTCGATCACGCGCACCAGCTCGTCGCCGTCCTTCAGCGTGAGCGCAATGATGCCGTCGCGGCGGCTCGAGTTGTAGGCGTCGAATGCGGTCTTCTTCACCTGACCGCTCCTCGTCGCGAAGAACAGGAACCTCTCGCCCGGGAACTCGCGCGTGTCGATGATTGCCTGCACGGTCTCGCCGGCCTGGAGGGGCAGCAGGTTCACGATCGGGATGCCCTTCGCGGTGCGCTCGCGCTCCGGAATGTCGTTCGCACGCAGCTTGTACACCTTGCCGCGGTTGGAGAAGAAGAGCAGGTACGCGTGCGCGGTGGTGAACATCACACGGCGCACGATGTCGTCCTCCTTCAGGGTGGCGCCCTTCACGCCGCGGCCGCCGCGGGCCTGCGCCCGGAAGGAGTCCGCACTCACGGCCTTGATGTACTGGGCCTGGGTCATCACGACCACGAGTTCCTTGTCGTCCACCAGGTCCTCGAGGGCCATCTCGCCGGTGTCGTGGCCGATGGCGCACACCCGCGGCGTGGCGAACTGCTCCCTCACGTCGGCGAGCTCGGTCTTGATCACCTCGCGCAGCTTCTTGTCGCTCGCGAGGATCGACTCGTACTCCTTGATGCGCTCCTGCACGTCGGCGAGTTCCTTCTCGATGTCGATGCGCGAGAGACGGGTGAGCTGGCGCAGCTGCATGTCGAGGATGTCGATCGCCTGGCGCTCGGAGAACTCGTACGGCTTCTTCATGAGCGATTCCTTGGCGGCGGCCGCGTCGTCGCTCTTGCGGATGAGCTCGATGATCTTGTCGATGACGTTGAGGGCCTTCATGCGGCCCTCGAGGATGTGCGCCCGGTCGCGCGCCTTGTCGAGGCGGAACTGGGTGCGGCGCGTCACAACCTCGAGCTGGTGGTTCACGTAGCCGTTGAGCGCGTCGGCGAGGCTCAGCGTGCGCGGCACGCCGTTCACGAGCGCAACCATGTTCACCGGGAAGCTCGTCTGCAGCTGCGTGAGCTTGAAGAGGTTGTTCAGCACCACGTTGGCGTTGGCGTCGCGCTTCAGCTCGATGATGAGGTTGGTGGTGCCGCCCGCGGAGTTGTCGTTCACGTCGGCGATGCCGTCGAGCTCGCCACCGTCGACCAGTTCCTGTATGCGCGCGGCGATCGACGAACAGCTCGTCTGGTACGGCAGCTCGGTGACGCGGATCTCCATGCGGCCCTTCGCACCCTCCTCGATCGAGGCCTTCGCACGCATCTTCACGCTGCCGCGACCGGTGCGGTAGGCGTCCATGATCCCGGCGCGCCCGAGGATGGTGCCGCCCGTGGGGAAATCGGGGCCCTTCACGAAGTTCATGAGGTCCTCGGAGGTGGCCCCGGGGTTGTCGATGAGATGGACGGTGGCGTCGATCACCTCGCCGAGATTGTGCGGCGGGATGTTCGTGGCCATGCCCACGGCGATGCCCTGGCTGCCGTTCACCAGCAGGTTGGGGAAGCGCGCAGGGAGCACCTTCGGCTCCTCGGAGGTGCCGTCGTAGTTGGCGATCATGTCGACGGTGTTCTCGTCGATGCCGTCCAGCAGGCGCATCGCGAGTGCATGCAGACGGGTCTCGGTGTAGCGCGAGGCGGCCGGACCGAAGTCGGGCGAGCCGTAGTTGCCGTGGAAGTCGATCAGCGGATGGCGCAGCGAGAACGGCTGGGCCATGCGAACGAGCGCGTCGTAGATGGCCCCGTCACCGTGCGGGTGATAGCGGGCCATGGTGTCTCCCGAGACACGGGCGCATTTCACGAACGGTCGGTCGGGCCGGAAGCCCTGCTGGTCCATGTCCCAGATGATGCGGCGGTGCACCGGCTTCAGGCCGTCGCGCACGTCGGGCAGTGCCCTCGACATGATCGTGGACATCGCGTAGTCGAGGAACGACCGCTCCATCTCGTCCTGCAGCGGGATGGGCTGCACGGAATCTGGTGTGTCCGGGGTGTTGGTGTCGCTCATGCCTGCTCCGGGTCAGAAGTCGAGGTTGCGCACGTCGCGTGCGTTGGTGGTGATGAAGTTCTTGCGGCTCTCCACGTCGTCGCCCATGAGGATGCTCATGATCTCGTCGGCCAGCGCGGCCTCCTCCACGGTGACCTGCAGCAGCGTGCGTGACTCCGCCGACATGGTGGTGGTCTTCAGTTCCTGCCAGTCCATCTCGCCGAGACCCTTCAGGCGCTGGAACTCCTTCTTGTGGTTCGGCTTGTCCGCGAGGAACGCGGCCTTCGCGGCGTCGTCCTTCAAGTACACCTTCTCCTTGCCGACCTCGGTGGAGTACAGCGGCGGCTGGGCGATGTAGATGTACCCAGCCTCCACCATGGGACGCATCTGCCGGTAGAAGAACGTGAGCAGCAGCGTGCGGATGTGGCTTCCGTCAACGTCGGCGTCGGCGAGCGCGATGATCTTGTGGTAGCGCGCCTTGCTCACGTCGAACTCGTCGCCCACTCCCCCGCCGATCGCGGTGATGAGTGCCTGCACCTCGAGGTTCTTCAGCATCTTGTCGAGCCGCGCCCGCTCCACGTTCAGGATCTTCCCGCGGATCGGCAGGATGGCCTGGGTGCGCGGGTCGCGTGCGTCGACCGCGGTGCCGCCCGCGGAGTCACCCTCCACGATGAAGAGCTCGCTCTCGTCGGCGTTGTTGCTGGTGCAATCCTTCAGCTTGTCGGGCATGCCGGCACCCGAGAGCGCGGTCTTGCGGCGCACCGCATTGCGTGCGTTCTTCGCGGCCACGCGCGCCTGGGCGGCGGCGACCGCCTTCTTCACGACCTTGTTCGCCTCGGTGGGGTTCTCGTCGAACCACTCGGCGAGATGCTTGTTGGTGCTCTTCTGCACGAACGACCGGGCAGGCACGTTGCCGAGCTTCGCCTTGGTCTGTCCCTCGAACTGGGGCTCGCGGATCTTCACGGAGATGATCGCGGTGATGCCCTCACGGATGTCCTCACCGAGGAGGTTCTCGTCCTTCTCCTTCAGCAGACCCTTGTCACGGGCGTACTTGTTGAGGATGGACGTGAGGGCGGTCTTGAAGCCCTCCACGTGCATGCCGCCCTCGGTGGTGCTGATGCCGTTCGCGTACCCGTGGATGCCCTCGTAGTACCCGGTGTTCCACTGCACCGCGACCTCGAGCTGCATGCCCTCGTCCTCATCCTCGTCCTCGTACGACGCCACCTTGTTGAACAGTGACTCCTTGCTCGCATTCAGGTGCCGGGCAAAGTCGACGATGCCGCCCTTGTACTGGAAGGTGACTGTCTGCTCTGAACCCGGGCGCTCGTCGGTGAACACCACCTCGAGACCCTTGTTGAGGAACGCCATGGTCTGGAGGCGCTCCATCACGGTGCGCGCGACGAACTCGGTGCCCTCGGACGCAAAGATCGTGGGGTCGGGATAGAAGGTCACCGTGGTGCCGGTCTTGCGGCCGCGCGTCGGGGTGTCACCCGTGACCTGGAGCTTGCTGACCGGCTTGCCGCCGTCCTTGAACTCCATGCCCCAGCGCTTGCCCTCCCGGTCGATCTCGAGCACCACGCGGGTGGAGAGGGCATTCACCACGGACACGCCCACGCCGTGGAGGCCGCCCGACACCTTGTAGCCCTCGCCGCCGAACTTGCCGCCCGCGTGCAACACGGTGAGCACCACCTCGGCGGCACTCTTGCCCTTGTGCGGACCGGAGGGGTACGGGTCAACCGGGATGCCACGACCGTTGTCGTCCACCCGGCACCCGCCGTCGTCGAGGAGGGTCACCCCGACACGAGTGGCGAACCCCGCCATGGCCTCGTCGACTGCGTTGTCCACGACCTCCCAGATGAGGTGGTGCAGGCCTGCCTTGCCGGTGGAACCGATGTACATGCCGGGCCGTTTGCGGACCGGATCGAGGCCCTCGAGAACCTGGATGTCCTTGGCGCCGTAGTCGGCAGAGGGGGTGTTCGAGGAGGCCTTTTTCTGCGCTGCCATGGTGATTTTTATTCTACTTACTAGGTGCTGTGGGCAACGGCACCCCCGTCAGGGACACCCCCGTGGCCCCCTCATCGGGACCGACGTACCCGCACGGTGATCGAGTCGACCATGTCGCCTGCGTGCTCGCGCAATGTGTGGAGGACCTGGCGCTCGAGGAACTTGAGCTGCGTGGCCCAGGCGTTGTCGGTGACCTCCACCGTGAGCACCCGCTTCTCGAGGCGCACGGGGGTGGCGTTCGCGGCCACCTGCTCACCCACGATCCGGGGCCAGGCCGTGAAGATGTCGTTCGCACCGGTCGCCTCCACCCCCACGTTGCGGCGCACCCATCGCGACACGAGGTCCCCCAGGCTGCGGGGTCGTTGCGCAGGGGGCAGCGGGGCGAACTCGTCTTCTGCGTCGTCCGGTCGGTCACCCGGCAGGTCGCCGGCGGGGTCACGGCTCATCGCGCGTCCTTGGGCTCGGTGTTCCCTCGGGTCACCTGCACCACCGCCCCGGCGTGCAGGAGTATCTCGGTGTCGGGCCGGGCAGCCGCGGGAAGGTCATGGGCAGCGGTGATGATCACCTGGCCCCGGGGCAGGTATGCGAGCAAGGCAGCCACCCGCAGGGGGTCCAGTTCGGAGAGGGCATCGTCGAGCACGAGGAGGGGGGCCTCACCCACCTTGTCGGTCACGAGCCGGTGCACCGCGAGCCACAGGGCGAGCGCCATGGTGCGGGACTCGCCCTGGGAACCGGTGGAGCGGATCGGCATGCCCTTGAGTGACACCTCGAGGTCGTCACGGTGCGGACCCACGGTGGATACCCCGCGACGCACGTCCTCTGCCCGTGCCGCTGCGAGCGCTGCGGCCAGACCCGGCGCCCGCCAACCCGGTTCGTAGACGAGGTCGATCGGTGTTGCCTCCCCGGCGATGGTCTCGTATGCCTCCAGCACGAACGGGCCGAGCTGCGCAACCAACCGGGCGCGGGCATCACCGACCTGTGTTCCCACCTGCACGAACTTGTCGTCCCACACGTCAAGCGTGGTCTCGGTGTCGGGTGTGAGCCGGCCGCCCATCTGGCGCAGCAGCACGTTGCGCTGCCGCACCACCCGCTCGAGTTCCTGGCGCACCCGGTCATGACTGGGTGACAGCGCGGTGAGCGCATCGTCCATGAAATCTCGGCGGACATCAGGCCCCTCCTGCACGAGCGACAGTTCGTTCGGCGCGAAGACCGTTGTGCGCACCACGCCGAGCAGGTCGCGAACACGCTGCAGGCGTTGTCGGTTCACGAGCACGCGGTTTCGTCCCGCGCGGTTGATCTCTGCCTCCACCAGCACCTCGCGACCGTCGTCGCGCGTGATCTCGGCGCGCAGCCACGCGGAGTCGCATCCGGCGCGCACAAGGACGTCGTTCGGCACGCCACGGAAACTGCGCAGCGTCGCGAGCCAGCTCATCGCCTCGGCGAGTGAGGTCTTGCCCTGGGCGTTGTTGCCCACCACCGCGGTGATGCCCGAGCTCAGCTCGAACGAGGCACTCTCGTAGATGCGGAAGTTGGTGAGCTCGATGCGGTGGATGACCACGCGTGCACCGCGCTACAGACGCTGCGGCATCAGCAGGTACAGGTACGAGTCGTCACCGACCGGCCGGATGAGGGCGGGCTTGTTCGGGGCACTCGTGGAGATGGTGACCTCGTCGGTGCCGCACGCGTCGATGCCGCTCGCGAGATAGTCGGCGTTGAACGCAACGGTGATCTCGTCGCCGGAGAACTGTGCGTCGATGTCATCCACGCTGGTGGAGCCGTCGGGCAGGTTCACCGTGAGCGTCGCACCCTCGGACGACATGCGGATGCGCACGGGCGCGGTGTCGGAAGCGAGGATGCCCGTGCGCCGCAGCGCGTCGAGGATCTCCTCACGGTTCACCACGGCGGTGTTCGGCGTGTCCTTCGGGATGATCGAGACGTACGGCGGGAACGTGGCGTTGATGAGCCGCGTGCTCAACGTCATCGACGGGGTCTGGAACGCCGCCTCCACGTCGGAGAAGCGAACGTTCACCTCGTCGCTCATGTCGAGAAGGCGCTGCAGCTCCGACAGTGCCCGTGCGGGGATGAGGAACTGGTCGATGCCCTCGCCCGGCGCACCTGCGAGGTCCCGCATCGCCATGCGATAACCATCGGTGGCGACGAGCCGCAGACCACCGGGTGTGGAGGTGAGCAGGACCGCGCTGAGGTGCATTTTCTGTGGGTCACGGCTGGCTGCGAGCACCACCTGACCGAGTGCGCGCTTGAACTCGGTGGACCTGATCGTGACGGGGTCTCCGTCGGGCGGGGTGAGACGCGGGAACTCGACTGCGTTCAGCGTGGGGATCGTGAAATGGGAACGTCCGGCGCTCACGGTTGCGACGTCGCCGGCAACCTCGAGGGTCACCTTGCCCTGGGGCATCACGCGCACGATCTCGCTCAGGGTGCGGGCACTCACGAGGGACTGTCCGTCGGTGTCTCCACCCACCGCAACCACGAACTGGATCGCCACGTCGTTGTCGGTGCTCGAGAGAACGAGGGTGTCACCGGTGAGCGTCATCTTCACGCCGGACAGTGCCGGCGTCCCGGCGTTCCGGGTACTGGCGATGCGTGCGAGAGCCCCGAGAGTCTCAACGAGGATCCCTTGCTCGCTTCTGAACTTCATGCTGATCGGACCTCGGTGCGTGGGTTGGGTGTCGGGGGAACCAGGGTCGGGTTATCACGACCGTGTTCTGATTCTCTCAAATTGGTAGTGGTAATAGGTGCTGTGGATTGTGGAGAAGGGCACTGCCGCCCAGCACCGGCGCGGAAGCCGGGTGTGGAACCACGGGCATGTGTTTTCACAACTTCCAGACGTGGCATTTGCGGCCGGAGGCAAACGACACGGTTTGTCCACTCCGGTGTGGCAGCCACCCACATGCCGTCCCCTGCCGTGTCCACAGCGGTCAGCTGTTCTTGATGCGGGTGATGATGTCGGTCACCTGGTCGAAAGTGGCCTTGTGCTCGCGCATCATCCTCTGGGTCTTGTCGACTGCGTGGATCACCGTGGTGTGGTCGCGACCGCCGAACAGGCGGGCGATCGCGGGGTAACTGAGCTCGGTCATGTCCCGGAAGACATACATCGCAATCTGCCGGGCGTTCACCAGCGGACGCTGGCGGCTCTTTCCCTTCAGGGCCTCCACGGAGAACCCCAGGTACCCCGCCATCTCGGCCAGCAGTTCCTCGTCGGTGCGGGTTTTCGGGGCGGACCCGGTGAGCAGGTCGGCGAGCTGTGACTCGGCCATCTCCACTGTCGGGGTCTCCCTCGTGAGGTTGGCGTAGGCGGCAACCCGGATCAGGGCTCCCTCGAGCTCGCGGATGTTCGAGGTGATGTTCGAGGCGATGAACTCGAGCACGTCGGCCGGCAGGGGCGTGGAGTCCCGTTCGGCCTTGTTGCGCAGGATCGCCAGGCGGGTCTCCACGTCGGGGGGCTGGATGTCGGTGATGAGGCCCCAGCGGAACCGGCTGGCGAGCCGCTCCTCGAGGGTCGGGATGGCGTCCGGGGTCCGGTCGGAGGTGATCACGATCTGCTTGTTCGCCCCGTGGAGGCTGTTGAAGGTGTGGAAAAACTCCTCCTGGAGGCCCTCTTTGCCCTCGATGAACTGGATGTCGTCGATGAGGAGCACGTCGACCTCGCGGTAGCGGCGCTTGAAGGCCGCGGTCGAGTTGGTGCGGATCGCATCGACGTATTCGTTGAGGAAGGTCTCGGTGCTGACGTAGCGGACCTCGTAGTGCGCGTAGTGCGCGTGCACGTACCAGCCGATCGCCTGCAGCAGGTGGGTCTTGCCGAGGCCGGCCGAGCCGTAGATGAAGAGCGGGTTGTAGGAGCGGCCCGGTGTCTCGGCAACGCGGAGCGCGGCGGCGAGGGCGAACTGGTTGGATGCCCCCTTCACGAAGTTCTCGAACGTGTACCGCGGGTTCAGACCCACCGCAGAACCCTTGGAACCATTGGTGTTCGCGGGCTTCGTGGGGACTGTGACCTCCGGGGGAAGATGCAGATCGGAGATGTCGGATGAGTCATCGGAGGTGACGTCGGCAACCTCGATGATGAGCTCTCGCTCGCTCTCGCCGATCTCGTCGAGGGCATCCATGACGAGCGGCCGGAAGGTGGTGGTGATGCGGTCGCGGACGTGGATGTTCGGGACCGAGAGACGGAGGCTCTCGTCGTCGCTCTCGAGCGCGACGACGTCGTTGAAAGTCGAGTACCAGACCCCCTCGGAGACCTGCGCCTTCAGCAACTGTGCCGTTGCGTTCCAGACTGCTTCGTGGTTGCTCACTGGTCTCCGCCTCCGTAGTGTCCCCAGTGCTGTCCACAGCCTGTGGATGCACTCCCTGCGCCGCCCGCTGGGATTGGTGACCGTAGCAGGGCTGTGGAAAGCCCAAAAAACCCGCTGGGAAGCCGTGGGGAGGGACGTCGCTGAGCCCTAGCCTGTGTGTTCTGCCCGTGGTGAGCGCCAGGCGAACCTCGAGCGGAAACTGATGTCCCAGGCCCCTTTGCGGGGGCCGCGTCCCCGAGGAGGCGCCATGAAGCGCACCTTCCAGCCCAACAACCGTCGCAAGGCCCGCAAGCACGGGTTTCGCGCGCGCATGAGCACTCGTGCCGGCCGTGCCGTCCTCAAGGCCCGTCGGGCCAAGGGCCGCTACCGACTCAGCGCTTGATCGGTCGCATCCAGAGCCGGTCTGCCTTCGCCCGCGTCCGCAGCGAGGGCACCCATGTCCGGTTCGGGCTCCTGTCCTGCACCATGGTTCTTGACTCCTCGCTCCCTCTCCCCCTTGTGGGGTACGCATTCACCCGCTCCTTCGGGAACGCCGTGCGACGTAACCGGTTGCGCCGCCAGCTTCGTGAGATTGTGAAAACCCGGTCTGGCCTCATGGCACCGGGGGTCTATGTGTTCGGAGCGAGCCCCAAGGCGTCCGGCCGATCGTCCACCGACCTCGCCCGGGACCTGGATGGTCTCCTCAGCAAACTGCATCAGGCCGGCCATGGCAACTGACCTCGCGCTGGCGCCCCACACCCGCACCCAGAAGGTGCTCCTGGCCGGGATCCGGCTCTACCAACGCTCCCGCGAGGGGCGCCCCTCCCCCTGCCGCTTCTGGCCCACCTGTTCCCACTACGGGTACGAGGCCATCGAGACCCACGGTGCGTTCCGCGGGTCACTGCTCACCCTCCGTCGTCTGTCCCGGTGCCGGCCCTTCGGGCCCTCCGGGGTCGACCCCGTACCCGACCGGCGCCCCGGTCACTAGAAAGGACCCCCGTGTTTTCCCTTCCCGCATGGCTCGTCGACACCTTCTACGGCTGGACCCACAACTACGCCATCTCGCTCGGCCTCGTGGCCATCGCGGTGATGCTGCTGATCACCCCGCTCACGCTCAAGAGCACCAAGGGCATGCTCGAGATGCAGCAGCTCCAGCCCGAGATGCGCCGGCTCCAGAACCAGTACCGGGGTGACCGCCAGAAGCTGAACGAAGAGATGATGAAGCTCTACCAGGAGCACAAGATCAACCCGCTCGCCTCCTGCCTGCCGCTCCTGGCCCAGATGCCCGTGTTCATCATCATGTTCCGCGTCATCCACGGCCTGACCTACGAGACGGCCCCGGGCGCCGGTTTCAAGCCCAAGTACATCGCCGCCACGTCGGAGCTCTACAAGTCCCTCGTGGGCAAGACCGAGATGCGCGCGTTCGGCATCGACCTGGCCATCCGCCCCTCCCAGGCGATGGGCGACGGGTTCGCCAAGGGTCTCCCCTACGCGCTCTTGATCGTCCTTTTGGCCGGCATGTTCTTTGTCCAGCAGCGCATGGTCGCCAGCCGTGCCGCCAACCCCTCGATGTCGGCCGGCCAGGCCAAGGTCATGCAGTACATGCCCGTGGCATTCGCGTTCTTCCAGGTCTTCCTGCCCACCGGCCTTGTCGTGTACTACATGGTCCAGGCCATCGTGCGCATCGTCCAGCAGTGGTACATCACCCGTCGTTTCTACGGCGAAGGCAGCCTTGGCCACAGCGCCCAGGAGGCTTCCAAGCGGGCCCGCGAGATGACCGACGATGAGCCGATCAAGCCCGCAAAACTGGGCAAGCAGAAGGAAGAACAATCGCAAGCACCCTCGAAGATCCAGAGCAAGAGAGTGACTGCGCCGAAGGACCGTCCCGCGCCCAGTGGACGTCCGAGTCGGCCCACCCCGCCCGGTAAGCGCAACAAGTAGTCGCGCGGGCATTCGTAGAAAGAGACCACATCATGGAATGGGTAGAGACCACAGGGGACACCCTGGAAGAAGCCAAGAACGCCGCGCTGGACCAGCTCGGTGTTGCCGAAGACGACGCCGACTTCGAGGTCCTCGAAGAGCCTCGTCCGGGCCTGTTCGGACGCACCCGCGGCGAAGCCCGCGTGCGCGCCCGCGTTCGTCCGACCACCCCGCGTGGCAAGAGCGAGCGTGACCGCAACAACCGTCGCGACCGCAACGGCCGCAGCGACAAGGGCGGAAAGGGCGGCGAGCGCAACGAGCGCAGCAACAACCGCCAGCCCCGCGAGAAGCGTGACGAGACCCCTCGCCCGCCCCGCGAGAAGGTGGACGTCGACCCGGCCGCAGTTGGCCAGGCCGCATCGGACTTCCTGTCCGGCCTCGTGTCGGCCTTTGGCACCACCGGCAAGGTGTCGGTCAGCCGCGAGGACGACGAGATCGAGGTGCGCGTGGACGGCACCGAGCTCGGCCTTTTGGTCGGGCCCGGTGGCAACACCCTGATGGCCATCCAGGACCTGACCCGCGTGGCCAGCCAGCGCCGCCTCGGCGACCAGGACACCCGTCTGCGGGTGGACATTGCCGGCTACCGGGAGCGCCGCAAGGAGGCCCTCGGCCGTTTCGCCCAGAAGGTTGCAGAGGAAGTCGTGGCCACCGGCCAGGCCCGCCGCCTGGAGCCGATGAACTCGGCTGACCGCAAGATCGTGCACGACACGCTCATCGAGGTCGCAGGGGTCAGCACACGCAGCGAGGGTGAGGACCCCA
>JBEGQL010000044.1:0-15842 GCA_041181005.1 Actinomycetota bacterium | reverse complement strand
ACGCGGTGGCATCCATCGGGTGCACGATCGGGTTCCTCGTCTCGGTGATCCTCGGCTCGGTGGGCCGGCACGGGTTCGTGAGCGGTGTGCTGAGTGTGGTTCTCTACGGGCTCGGGATGGGCCTTCTCGTCACGTCCCTCACCGTTGCCATCGCGCTGGCAAAGAACGGTTTCGTGCGTTTCCTGCGGCGTGGTCTGCGGTTCTTCGACACCGTGTCAGCTGCACTCGTCACCGTCACCGGCCTGTACCTCACGTGGTACTGGTGGGGTGCGATCACCGAACGCGGCAGCGACAGTGTGGTGTCGCGGGTGGATTCCTGGCAGTCATCGGTGGCGGCGTTCCTGCAGGACACCGGTGCATGGGTGCTCGCGGCGGTCTTCGTCGCGGTGATCACCGTCGCGGTTGTCCTGCAACGCAGGCAGTCACAGGGACAGGACTGAGCGGTGCAGTTCTCCGAGCTTCTCTCCATGGACGGGGTCCGCGAGGAGCACGTGCTGCGCGGCACGTTCGGGTTCATGGCGTTCCACGGCGGGGAACTGGAGGAGGTCACCGACACGATCGCCCGCACCGCTGCCGAGCGTGCCGGTGCCTCGTACTACGGGGTGCTCCAGCCCGACAACCTCGAGTGGCACGTGCCCTCGCACAGGGTCACCGCCGACCAGTCCCCCGCGCTCGCCGCGTTCCTCGGCCACGTGCACACGGTGGTCACCGTGCACGGGTACGGCCGCGCCGGTTTCTTCACGTCGCTGCTCCTCGGGGGCGGCAACAGGCGGCTCGCATCCCATCTCGGGATGCTCCTGCGACGGCACCTTCCCGCCTACGACATCATCGACGACATCGACCTCATCCCGAAGGACCTGCGTGGTCTGCACCAGGACAACCCGGTGAACGTGCCGCTCCACTCCGGGGTGCAGCTCGAGCTGCCGCCACGGGTTCGCGGCGCGAGCCCGATGTTCTGGGACTGGGAAGGGCCCGAACCGGCCCCCCACACACAACGGCTGATCGACGCACTCGTCGAGTGTGCGGACACCTGGCGCAGCTGACCGGCCTACGGCGCGAGCCGGCTCACCTTCCAGCCTGCACCGCCACGCACGTAGAGGAACCTGTCGTGCAGCCTGCTCGGACGGCCCTGCCAGAACTCGATCTCGTCGATACCCAGAACGAAGCCGCCCCAGTTCGGTGGCCGCGGCACGTCGCTGCCCGCGAAGCGGTCCTCGAACTCGCGCACCCGGCGCTCCAGTTCCGTGCGGTCCGCGATGGGCTGCGACTGCGGGGACGCCCACGCCCCGATCTGCGATGCACGCGGCCGTGACGCGAAGTACTCGTCGCTCGCCGCGGCGGTGGCACGGCTCACCGGCCCGCGGATGCGCACCTGTCGGTGGATCTCGAGCCAGCCGAACGTCGCCGCCGCCGCGCCGTTCGCCCCCAGTTCCGTGCCCTTCACACTGCCGTAGTTGGTGAAGAACACGACACCGGACTGATCGATTCCGCGCGCCAGCACGATGCGTGCATCCGGTCCACCGCCGGCGCCGAGCGTCGACAGCGTCATCGCGTTCGGCTCGGTGCAGCCCGCTTCCTCCGCCTGCGAGTACCAGAGGCGCAGTTGCTCCACAGGGTCATCCAACAGGTCACCGCGGTCCAGTCCGGCGGTCTCGTACTGGATGCGGCGGTCAGCGATGCCCATGCGGTGTCAACGGGGACGGATCTCGGTGGCCCCGCGCATGTAGGGGCGCAGCACCTCGGGGACGCTCACGCTGCCGTCGGGCTGCCGGAAGTTCTCGCAGATCGCGGCCCACACGCGAGGCACGGCGAGCGCGGAACCGTTCAGTGTGTGTGCGATCTCGGTGCCCTTCTGGCCGGCGCGCTTCAGGCGGATGTCGGCGCGGCGCGCCTGGTAGTCACTGAACCAGCTGACGCTGCTGACCTCGAGCCAGGCATCGCAGCCCGGGGCGTACACCTCGAGGTCGAAACTGCGGTGGTGGCTCTGGCCCATGTCGCCGGTGCAGATCTCGATGATGCGGTACGGCAGGCCGAGCCCCGCAATCAGCCCCTCAGCACGGTTGCGCAGTTCGGTGAGGAGGTCCGGCGCCTGCTCGGGCGTGGCGAGCGCGAGGATCTCCACCTTGTCGAACTCGTGCGCGCGCAGCATCCCGCGGGTGTCACGGCCCGCCGACCCCGCCTCGCGCCGGTAGCAACTGGTGTGCGCCATGAAACGCATCGGCAGCAGGTCGGCGTCGATGACCTCGCCCGCGTACATCGACGTGAGCGGCACCTCGGCGGTGGGAATGGCCCAGAGATCGTCACGCTCGATGGCGTACGCATCGTCGGCGAACTTGGGGAGCTGGCCGGTGGCGGTGAGCGTCGCTGTTGTCACGAGCGACGGCGGACGGACCTCCTCGAACGCGTCTGCATTCGAGTCGAGTGCATACTGGCAGAGGGCCCGTGCAAGCGTTGCGCCGAGGCCGCGCTGCATCGTGAACATCGCGCCGGAGATCTTCGTGGCGCGCTCGTTGTCGAGGATCCCCAGCCCGGCCGCCGTCTCCCAGTGTGGAACGCGCTGGTGGGCTGCGAACGACGACGGCATGTTCACGGGGCCCTTGACCACGGGGTTGTCGGCATCGCTCCCGCCCGCCGGCGTGTCGGCATGCGGCAGGTTGGGGATTCGCAGCAGGCACTCCCGCAGTTCCGCCTGCACGGCGTCGGTTTCCGCGGACAGAGCGCTCTCGGTCTCCCCGAGCGAACGGCTCTCCGCCTGGAGGGCCTCTGCCTCGGCGGTGCGTCCGTCACGGCGGTGTGCCCCCACCTGCTTCGACAGTTCGTTCACGCGGGCACGGATGGTGTCGCGCTCCGCAGTGATCTCCCTGAGGCGCGTGTCGTGTCGCTCGGCCGCGTCGAGCAGCTCCATCACGTCGGGCTTGCCACGCCGGGCAAGCGCGGCCCTCACCGTGGAGGGGTCAGAACGGAGCAGGCGAACGTCGATCACGGCGTGTTCAGGCTATCCCTCACCGCTTTCGGGGGATGAGTCGTTTCCCCGTAGCGTGAACACCGTGACCAGCATGAACGGCACGAACGGCGTGGTGGTGGAGAACCTCACGGTGCGCTACGGCGACACGGTGGCAGTGGACGGCGCGTCGTTCACCGCCCCGGTGGGCGAGGTGACCGCCGTGCTCGGCCCGAACGGGGCAGGCAAGACCTCGACCATCGAGGTGTGCGAGGGCTACCGCACCGCACAGGCCGGACACGTGTCGGTTCTCGGACTCGATCCCGTGACGGGCCACCGGGAGATCGCACCCAGGATGGGGGTGATGCTGCAATCGGGCGGCGTGTACCCGGGTGCGCGCGTCCGCGATGTGATCGCCCACTTCTGCGCCCTCCACGACCGCGGCATGGATGCCGGAACCCTGGTGGACCGCGTGGGTCTGTCCCACCGTGCAGGGTCCACGTGGCGGAGGCTGTCCGGCGGCGAACAGCAACGCGTGTCGCTCGCACTCGCACTCGCGGCGAGGCCCGACGTTGCGTTCCTCGACGAACCCACGAGCGGCGTCGATGTCGACGGCCGCGACATCATCCGCGGGATCGCGCGCGATCTCGCCGCAGACGGCTGCACCGTTGTGCTCGCGAGCCACGAACTGGCCGAAGCAGAACGAGTCGCCGACAATGTGGTGATGTTCCGTGCCGGAAAGGTGATGGCGCACGGTCCCCTCGGCACCGTGCTCATGCAGCGACCGGTCGTGCGCTTCTCCTCGGTGACCGGCATCGACACCATTGCCCTGTCCGCGCACCTCGGCCACGGGGTGAACCCGCGTGGCGACGGTGACTACGAGGTGGAATGCGCGGGAACCCCGCACGTGGTGGCCTCCCTCACGTCCTGGCTCAGCGAGCGGTCCCATCCCCTGCGGTCACTTGATGCAGGCCGGGAGAACCTCGAGGACGCCTACCGACGCATCACGGGCGGGGACCGATGAGACGCACACTCCTGCAGACCCGCTCCGAAGTGTCACTCGTCGTGCGCAACGGCGAGCAGCTCCTCCTCACTCTCGTCATCCCCGTGATGCTCCTCGTCTTCTTCTCGGTTGTCGACGTGCTGCCGTCCGGGACACAGGAGCCGGTTGATTTCCTCCTGCCCGGCATCGTGGCGCTCGCTGTGATGTCGACGGCAATGGTGAGCCTCGGGATTGCCACCGGTTTCGAGCGCACCTACACGGTGCTGAAACGTCTCGGCGCGACGCCCCTCACACGTGGCGAACTGGTGACCGCGAAGATGCTCTCGGTGACCGCCGTGGAGGTGCTGCAGCTCGCGATCCTCGTGCCGCTCGGGCTCCTGCTCGGCTGGCGGACCGGCAGCGGGTCGGCTGTCCTCGCGCTCCCCGCCGTTCTGCTCGGCACCGCGGCGTTCTCGGGGATCGGGCTCTCACTCGCGGGAACATTGCGCGGGGAGATCAACCTCGCCGCCCAGAACGGCCTGTATCTGGTGCTTCTGTTGCTGGGGGGAATGGTGATCCCGATGTCGTCACTGCCCGGCCCGCTGCGCGCGGTCTGCGAGTACCTGCCGTCATCCGCGCTCGCCGACGTGCTGCGCGACTCGCTCACCGGCACGGGAAACCGCCCCGGGGTGTCGTGGGTGGTGCTCGCCGTGTGGGCGGTGCTCGCACCGGTCACTGCGGCACGCACGTTCCGCTGGCACTGACGAACAGGCGCGTCCCGGATCTCAGGAACTCCAGGTCATGACCGTCACGGCGTGACCATTGAGTTCGGCCCCACGGACCTTGTGCCAGCCCATCGCCCCGTACCACTCGACACCGTCCTCGGTGTAGAGCCACAGCGGTCCGTGTGCACGCTCCATCACCGCCCGCACCAGTGCACCACCGATCCCGTGCCTGCGGTGGGAAGGCTCCACCCACACCGCCGCGAGCCACGGCCCGGGCTCCTTTGCCCCCGGCAGCTCGTCATCGAGAACCATCGACGCGGTCCCCACCGGAACCCCGTTGACGGTCGCGACGAGACCGTGAGGTGGACGGGCGCCGGTGCGGTCGGCCTCGTCCCACACATGCAGGTACCAGTCCTCCGTGTCGTCAGGAAACAGATGGGGCCACCCGTCCACGAGCCACCGCGCCACCCGACGACGGATGTCCTCATCAGCCGGGAGGTCGGCGATGACGAAGGTTCCGTTCACGCCGTGGTGTGCGGGTTCTCCGGCGCAGGAGGCGTGCGGTCGAACGCCTTCTGCACCTCGTCGAAGGTGAGCGGCTGGTCGGACCCGGTCACCGCGGCGTCGGGCATGACCGTGTCCTGTCGGTAGGACTGTTCACGGTAAAAGCCGCCCATGAAGCGCCTGAAGAAGATGTAGATGATCACTGCCCACATGAACACAGAGCCGCCGAGCTTCATGATGCCGCCGGCGGCCTGCTGGTCGGAGATCACGCTCACGCCCCACACCCGCACCGGCGTGTCGTAATGCCTGTACACCGGTCCTTCGGCGAACGTGAGCCAGCCGGCGGGAATGGTGGGCACGAACGACATGGCGAAGAGGTAGATCATCTTCGCGCCGTCGCTCACCCTCCAGTCCGTGGCGGGACCGCACACGGGGATCCACAGGATGAACGCGGAGGTCACGAGCAGGACGTGCACGAGATAGTGCACCGGCCCGTTCGATGCGCTCAGGTTCACCACCTGCGGGATGTGGGACACCATCACCATCAGGTTGTAGACGAGTGCAGCGGCGGCAGGGCGCACGAGGAACCGCGCCGCACGCCTCACCCTCCCGTCACCGAGGATCAGCCGGAACAGCCACTCGGGCGTCGCGAGAAGCGCGAGCGGCGGCACGAACATCGTGAGGCTCATGTGCTGCACCATGTGGACCGAGTAGAGGTACTCCTCTGCGATGTCGTGCATCGGCCAGTCGGTGGACAGCCACAGGAGAACGATCATGAGCGAGAACGTGACCACCTGACGGCGCGTCACCACATGGCCCTCCGGGGCGACCTTCGGGCCGATCACCCGCACGGCGTACACGTACCCGACCACGAGGGCCACGACGAGGAGCCAGATCTCCAGGTGCAGCTGGAAGCGCCAGGGATCGGTGTTCAGCGAAATGTCGTAGCCGTCGGCGGTCATCCGCGGACGCGTCCTTCCCGGTCAGGAGATGAAGAACTTGAACGTGGCGAGGGCGGCGATGTAGCAGAACAGCGCCAGGCCGAGACCCACGTAGAAGAGGAGGCTGAAGAGACGGTTGTCGAACTTCAGGTGCATGAAGTACGACACCACCATCACGAACTTCACGACCATCATCGTGAGCAGCGCGGGCATGAACAGGGGCCCGAAGTCGACGTAGTAGGTCGACACCTCGAGCGCCGTGATGGCGGCGAGGATCAGCGCGATCCTGATGTAGCCGGCGTCGGTGAGACCGTGGCCGTGGTCTGCGTCGTGGCCTGCGCCGTGCTGCTCGGTCTGCGTGGTCATGTGTTTCCTCCGCTCAGGACGGGATCAGGTAGACGAGGGTGAAGATCACGATCCACACGATGTCGACGAAGTGCCAGTACAGACCGATCAGTTCCACGACCTCGGCCTTGTTGCCGGTCACGCGGTTCTTGCGGATGATGCCCATGAGCGACAGCAGAAGGATGATGCCGACCGACACGTGCACTCCGTGGAACCCTGTGAGTGTGTAGAAGCTGGAACCGAACAGGCTCGTGGTGAACCCGAGACCCTCGCGGTAGAACGCGGTGAACTCGTACACCTGGCCGCCGATGAACGTGCTGCCGAGCAGCGCGGTCACGAGGAGCCACAGGTTCGTCTTCTTGTCGTCCCCCTTCTGCGCGGCGGACACCGCCAGCACCATGGTGAGCGACGACATGAGCAGCACGAAACTGCTGACCGAGGTGAACGGGATGTCGTAGATGCCCGAAGGGTGCGGACCGTCGGACACCCTGCCGCGGTAGAGCATGTAGGTGGAGATGAGCCCGCCGAAGAGCAGGCACTCCGACCCGAGGAACAGCCACATCGCCAGCTTGTTGTTGGACAGGCCGGTGGACGAGTGGTGACCGTGGTCGGAGCCATGGTCTGCGTGGACGGCAACGTCAGCCAAGGGGGGCAATCTCCTTCGTGCTGCCGTCGAGTGACGGCGGGTCGATTTCGGAGTCATCGGCCACGGAGGGCTCGAGCACCCAGCCGAACGAGCCGAGCAGGATCATCACGCCACCCACGACCATGATCGGGATGCCGTAGATGGTGCCGAGGCCGAGCACACCGATTCCGAGAGCGAGCACGAGCGGCCAGTACGACGGCCCGGGCAGGTGGATGTGCTTGTCGGCGGCGGCCTCCTCGGCACGCACGAGGTCCGCTCCGTCGGCGACGCGCTTCATTGTGTGGGTGGCGGTGTCCTCCACGTACTTGCGGTGGAAGAACTCGTCCAGGTGGTGCACCACCGGGATGCGGTCGAAGTTGTGGGCCTTGGGCGGGCTGGTGGTGAGCCACTCGAGCGTGCGTGCGTCCCACGGGTCGAGCTCGGCCTTCTCGCCCTTGCGTGACGTGACCAGCACGTTGATCAGGAAGACGAGGATGCCGGTCGCAAGGATGAACGAGCCGATCGATGCGACCATGTTCCAGAAGGCGAGGTTGAAGAACCCCTCGCCGGCGCGCTGCGGGGTCCACACGTACATGCGGCGCGGCTGGCCCTGGAGGCCGAGGATGTGCATCGGGCCGAACGTGAGGTTCATGCCGACGAACATCAGCCAGAAGTTCCACGAGCCGAGGCGCTCGTTCAGCATTCTGTTGAAGACCTTCGGCCACCAGTAGTAGAAGCCGGAGAACAGGCCGAACACCATGCCGCCGAACAGCACGTAGTGGAAGTGCGCAACGATGTAGTAGGTGTCGGTCTGCTGGGTGTCGGACGGCGCAACAGCGTGGGTCACGCCGGAGAGCCCGCCAACGGTGAACAGCAGCACGAGACCGATCGCGAACTTCATCGCGGTCGTGTACCAGATCTTGCCGCCCCACATCGTGAGCAACCAGTTGAAGATCTTCACGCCGGTCGGCACGGCGATGGCCATTGTTGCCATCGAGAACACCGCCACCGACACCGGTCCGAGGCCCGAGGCGAACATGTGGTGGGCCCACACACCGAACCCCACGAGGCCGATCGCCGCGCCCGAGAACACCACGAACGGATACCCGAACAACGGCTTGCGCGCGAACGTGGGGAGCACCTCGGAGATGATCCCGAATGCCGGGAGAATGAGCACATACACCTCGGGGTGGCCGAAGATCCAGAACAGGTGCTGCCACAGCAACGGGTCGCCACCGGCGGCGGCGTCGAAGAAGGTGGCCCCGAACTCGCGCTGGAACATGAGCAGCACCAGTGCAACCGTGATGACGGGCAGGGAGAACACGAGCAGGAACTGCACCACGAGGATCATCCAGGTGAACACCGGCATCTTCATGAAGGTCATGCCCGGCGCGCGCATGTTGAGCACCGTCACGATCAGGTTGATGGAGCCGATCAGCGATGCGATACCGGCGATCTGCAGGCCCACCACCCAGAAGTCCACACCGTTCGAGGGCGAGAAGATCGGGCCCGAGTTTGGTGCGTACATGAACCATCCGCCGTCAGCCGCGCCGCCGAGGAACCACGCCAGGTTGAGCACGATGCCACCGGTGACGAAGAGCCACAGCGACAGCGCGTTGAGGCGCGGGAACGCGACGTCACGGGCGCCGATCTGGAGCGGCAGGAAGTAGTTCGCGAATGCAGCCGCCATGGGCATCGCGAAGAGGAACACCATCGTGGTGGCGTGCATCGTGAACATCTGGTTGTACACGTCGGCGTTCAGGATCTTGCCGTTCGGCGCTGCCAGCTGCAGGCGGATGAGGAGCGCCTCGACACCCGCCACGATGAAGAAGAACATCGCAACCGTGCCGTACATGATGCCGATCTTCTTGTGATCGACCGTGAAGAGCCATGACTTCCAGCCGGACTCCGTCATCGGGCGCTTCAGCGCACCGAGCGACGCGCTCGGCGTCGCAAGAGCGGGAACCGCCGCCTCGCTGGTGGGTCTTTCAATGATCGCCATGGTGTTCTCCGGTCACTTCAGGGTGAGAAGGTAGGCAACGAGTTTGTCGATGTCGTCCTCGGTGAGATTGAGGTTGGGCATGCCCCGGTACTTGCCGCCGGTGGGACCGAGCTTCGCGGGGTCCGAGTACATCGGCTTCACGCCCGGTGCATTGCGCAACCAGGCCCGCAAGTTGGTCTCGTTCAGGCATTCCGCCGAGACCCCCGCGAGGTACTTCGCGCCGAACTCCTCCGGCTTCGCCTCCCACACGTCGTCGCGGCAGTCCTCGCTGAGGAGGTCGAACATCGCGCCGGCGAAGGTGTTGCGCGTCATGAGGTGCGACAGGTTCGGTGCGGCACCGGCATACACGTTCTCGTCGGCTGCGGCGATCACCGGGGTGCCGTCGTCACGCTTCATGCCATTGACCTGGTGGCAACGAATGCACTGGTTCATGAACACGGTCTCGCCCTCGGCTGCCTTGGTGCCGGCGGCGGGCTTCTTGTAGGCGGCCTGCTGGTTCGCCACCCACTTGGCGAAGTCCTCCTTGGACAGCGCGACGGCCTCCATTCGCATGTTGGCGTGCGAGAGACCGCAGAACTCGGTGCACTGGCCCGCATAGATGCCCGGCTTGTCGGCCTCGATGCGCAGGATGTTGATGCGGCCGGGAACGGCGTCCTTCTTGCCGTTCAGCGCCGGGATCCAGTAGCTGTGGATCACGTCGCGGCTCGTCTCGCGCAGCAACACCTTGGTGCCGACCGGCAGCACGAGCTGGCCGCTCGTGATGATCGGGGTGTTGATGCCGTACTTCTCCTGGGCTGGGTAGTCGTACTCCCACCACCACTGCTGGCCGGTCACGTTGATGACCATCTCGGTGTCGGCGGTCTCGGCGAGATCGAACACCGAGCGGAAGGTGAACACACCGACGATCGCAAGGATCAGTGCAGGCACGATCGTGAGGGTGATCTCCACCACCGGCTTGCCGTGCGCCTGGCTCGGGATCTCCTGGCCCTTGTCGCGGAACTTGAGGAAGATGTAGGTGGCGAGTGCCAGCACGATGATGCCGACGATCCCCGCGAGCGGGAACACGATCAGCTGGAGGTTGTTGATCTTGTCCGCGTTCGGGCCCTTCGGCTGGAACACGTCCTGCGGTGCGTTCGTGGCGCACCCGGCGAGAAACACGCCGAGAGCAGCCGCAACCACGGCACGGCGGGTGTTGGCCCTGTGCGCCACCGGGGAGTCTGTGCGCTCCATCACCTCTCCTTGGCTCTTCTCCGCATGCTGTCTCACGGCACGACCACCTTCACCTCACCCTCGGCGCCCGGCACCGTGATCGAGTATCCGTCCTTGAACGCCGCCGACGGTTTGGGGATGTTCACCGTGAGCACCTGCTCCTGGTCCTGGCCGGTGAGCTGGGTGCAGGTCTCCACCTTCTCGACCGCCCCGGTGTCCCCCACCTTCGCCTCTCCGAGGTGGATCACCATGCGGTGCTCCTTCTCGTCGAGGTTGCGGAACATGATGTTCGTGTTGTTGGCGCGCTGCACGGTGATCGTGTCGAGCTTGTCCTTCAGGCCGATCGCCTCGGCATACACCTTGCCGTCCTTCACGAACACCGTTGCGAGCACCGCGGACCGGAGGTTGACCTTGTTGTTCGCGTGGTGGTCGAAGTGCTTGCCCTCTTCCTCGCCGCACTCGCGGTGCTCAGCGGAGTAGAAGTCCTCGCGGCTCGCCTCGGCCAGCTGCTCGCGCTCGCCCAGGATGCCCGTGGTCACGCCTGCACCCACGAGAACCAGGGCACCGACGCTCAGCACCGCAGCGAGAACAGGGCCACGGAACCTCGGCCGGTAGCCGACGAGAAACCCGACGGTGACGATTGCCGTTGCGAACAGGATGAACAGGAGTGCACCTGCTGACTTCGGTGCATGCAGCATCACCCGCGAGAACAGGTACGCAATGATGCCGAGCGACACCGCGGCGGCACCCGGGTACTCGAGCGGGCCGATCGCACGGGCGCGGACGCGGTCATTGTTGAACACGGGGTCCACGGACGCGCGGTCGGCCCAGTTGCCGATGATCCACTCGCTCCCGCCTGCGACCATCGCGACGATCCCGAGCAGGAACACCACTGGGACGGTGGCAAGCCCGAGCAGCGTGAGCGCGGCACCGAGCGCGAACACCATCGGCCACGCGGAGTCCCGCGGAGCCGGCGCCGATGCAGCGACTGCCTCCTCCACGGTTGCGACATCGCCGGAGCGGTCATGGAGACCGATGCCGGCGACAAACCCGACCACGACCATGAGGCCGAGGATCGCGATTGCACCGAGGTCGGAAGGGTTCACCGTGAACGCGTAGACGACTGCCGCAACGAGAGACAGACCGGAGAGGCCGAGGAGGTACTTGGAGCCGGAGGAGAACATCGTGACCTACTTCTGCACGTACACCAGGAACCACACGAGCGTGAACGCCGCCGTGAGGACGTACCAATAGAGGGCATGTGCGGAGACAACCTGCGTGTCGTCGACCCTGCCGCCGACGGTGCGGAACAGCGTCGCCGCGGTGAACGCGAGACCGGCCACCACCAGCACGAGCACGGTGCCGGTGATGGCATAGAACATCGACTGGTACGCGCCATCGGCGACACCGATGCCCATCTGGCTCCACACGGCGACCTGCGCGTTGATGATCGCGACGCCCATCAGCGCGGTGATGCCCAGTGCCATCGAGGCATGGCGGGAGTCCCGGCGGTGGGCGGAGTACACGGCCCACTGCGCAAAGAGGCAGGCCGCCATGAACGTCACGAACATCGTGTTCGCGGCGACCTCGGGAATCGCGATGTCGGCCGGCAGCCAGTCCTTGATCATGTAGAAGCCGTCGGATGACTCGCGCACGGGAGCAGCGGCGCGGAACTTCATCCACATCGCGCACATCCCGACGAGGAGCATCGCGGCCCCGGACGATGCCAGCGCGGTGGCCACGAAGACCTGACGGCGCGGGGCGCGGGGCGCGGCGGAGGGAAGAGCCAACGTCATGCCGGGACCTCCTGGCGGGGCTTGGCGTCGAGCACCGGCTCTGCCGATCCGACGGTGGCGAGCGACGCGAAGTTGTCGCGCGGGGCCGGCGAGGGCACCGACCACTCCAGCGTGTGACCGTTCCACGGGTCATCCGGGGCGGATGCACCGGAACGGACGGCGGACACGATCGCGAGGGCCGTGCCGATGAGTGCGAGTGCCGACAGGGCATGGCCCGCCACAACGGCAACGTTCCACAGGGACCGCGGACCGTCGTACGAGAAGCCGTCGACCGCACCGCCGGGCTGGTCGGAGAAGCCGGCGATGATGTTGCCCGCGCCGGCCAGGATCGCGCCGAGAAGCCCGGCACCCACGAGCGGGAGAACCTTGGCCTCCGACACGACGACGCCCCACAGCTTCGGTGCCCAGTGAACGAGTGCTCCGATTCCCGCCATGAGCGAACCGTGCACCACGAGCGTGGTGGCACCTTCCTCGAGGGCGGTACCCGAGACGCCTGCTGCCTCGATGTTCTGGAGCATCGAGGCGAGCATGCCGAGCAGAACCATTCCCGCACCGAGGAACGACAACGCGAACGCGGCACCCACCTTCGGCGAACCCTGCTTGAGCACGAACAGGCTCGCACCGATCACGACGAGCAGGCCCAGAACGGGAAGGCCGTTCAGGAGCAGGTACGGCAGGAGGCTGCTCACCGTGTCGGCGGCGCTGCCGTCGGTGGACACCATGTGCTGTGACTGCGTGACAGCACCGAGCAGCCCGGTGCTGATGAGCCCGAGCCCGGCGTACACCGCGCCGCGCAACGGGTGACGCGCCCCGGCAGAGACGGGAGCGATGTCAGCAAGCACCGCCGCCGCGACGACCGCGAACACGTACGTCATCGGCTGGGTGAGCGAGAAATGGAGCCACTCGCCCACGGCCATGTTCCCGCCGAACGCGGACCTGGAGTACGTGTGGTCGATGTAGAGGTAGGCGACGGTGCCGATCACAACGGGCAGCGAGAGCACCGCTGCCACGGACGACACGAGACCGCCCCACGACAGTGCGGGGAGCATGTCGGTGGTCATGCCGGGGGCGCGGGAGGTGAGAACGGTGGTGGCCACCGACACAGCGGCCGAAGCCAGACCGGCGGCGGCAAGGGCCACTCCGAGGACGTACAGGTCGACGAGGTCCGGGTTCCCGCCCCCGGGCCCGCCGTTGCCGACGATCGAGATGATGACGAGGACCGAACCGAGGTCCCAGGCCCAGAAACCGAACTGGGCGAGGCGCGGGAACGAGATTGCCCGCGAGCCCACCTGCATCGGCACCACCGCAACTGCGAGGCCGATCATGAAGGGCGCAAGCGCGCCGAACACGAGCAGGTAACGGAACAGAGCGGACAGCTGCGTCGCGGCGTCGCCCGGGAAAATGGCGTATCCGTTGGACATGCGCTCGAGTCCGAGCAGAACCCCGAGCACGGCCGAGGCCACTGCGGCAACCATCGCCTCACCGACCATGAGTCGACCGATCTTCTTGTGGTCGCTGCTCACCATCCAGGCGCCGACCCTCGCCACCAGGCTCTGTCCATGTGCCCGGGCGGTGGCCCCTGCGTGAGTCTCAATCGTGGTCATCGTTCCCGACGGTCTCCCTGTGGCACCCCGTCTGTCCACAGGGCCAGAGGGGGTGAACATGCCTTGTAGTAACGGTGCCAACACTATCCACCGACCCGCTTCGGACGGGAAATCCCGCGTGTGACGGGATTCGTGCGTTTGCGCCGCTGACGGGCGGTTCTCAGCGAACCAGGACGTCGACTGTGAGGGCGAGGAACACGAGCGACAGGTACGAGATCGAGAAGGTGAACAGCCTCATGGACGCCCCTGCAGAAGGTGACTTTCCTAGTGCGATTGTGCCCCCGAGGAACGCCGCGCCCAGCCCGCCCGCGGTGGCGAGATACACCCACCCGAGCCCGGCCACGGGCACGAGGATGAGGGACGCCACCACCGTGGCGGCGCAGTACCCCACCATGGCCCTCACCACGCGGGCCTCGGACTCGACAGCCGGGAGCATCGGCACACCGGCCGCCCGGTAGTCGTCTGAGTGGCGAATGGCGAGGGCCCAGAAATGGGGCGGGGTCCACAGGAAGATCACGAGGAACAGGACCCACGGGTCCCACGCGAGGGAACCAGTCACGGCCGCCCAGCCCACCAGCACCGGCGCGGCCCCTGCGGCACCGCCGATCACGATGTTCTGCTTGCTCGTGCGCTTCAGCCACAGCGTGTACACGAACACGTAGAAGAGGGTGGCGGACAGGCACAGCACCGCGGCCAGCAGGTTCGCTCCGGCCCACAGCACCGCGAAGGACGCAGCCTCGAGAAGCAACGCGAACACGAGCGCGTCACGCGGGGCGATCAGCCCGGTCACGAGCGGCCGGTTCTTCGTGCGTTCCATCAGAGCATCAATGTCGCGGTCGACGTACATGTTGATCGCGTTCGCGCCGCCCGCACCGAGCGTTCCCCCGACGAGTGTCCAGAGAATGAGCGAGGCGGACGGCCAGCCGCCCTCGGCAAGAACCATGGTGGGCACCGTCGTGATGAGGAGCAGCTCGACCACCCGCAGTTTCATGAGCGCCACGTACCCGCCGAACACGGTGCGCGGCGTGTGGACGCTGTTGTGGCCGCCCGGGGTCAGGCGCGACGGGACAACGGGGCGGACGCGCAGTGACACAGCGAATCATCGTACGGGGGGTGTGCGCCGGGGCCCAATCGCCAGCACAATGAACGACGTGATTCCCGCCTCACTGCGACCCCGCTCGCGCGTTCGTGCGTCGGTGATGCCCGACGAGGCGGTGCGTACGGACGGCGACGAACGGACCGAGCCCGACGTGCCCTGGGTGGTGATCGTGTGGAACGACCCCATCAACCTCATGTCGTACGTCACCCATGTGCTGCAGAAGTTGTTCGGCTACTCGCTCGAGAAGGCCACGAAACTGATGATGGACGTGCACGAGAAGGGCCGCGCGGTCGTGAGCTCGGGCGACCGCGAGAAGGCCGAGATGGACGTGTTCCGGCTCCACGAGCACGGCCTGTGGGCGACCATGGAGAAGGACGGCCCGGGCACATGACGCGCCGTCGTTCCGGCCCCGTGGTCCCGCACGGGGACGGCACGTTCTCGCTCGAGCTCGACGAGAACGAGCGCGCCGTCCTCGGTTCATTCATCACCCAGTACCGCGACCTTCTCTCCGGCGACCGTGACGACCCGCGGCTGCGCCGTCTCTTCCCTGCCGCCTACACCGACGACAGCGAGGCGAACTCCGAGTACCGCCGGTTCATGGACGACGAACTCGTCGCGGCGCGCATCGCAATGCTCGAGAAGATGGAGAAGCTCCTCGAAGACGGTGCGAGGTTCGCCGACGACTCGCTCGGCTCGTTGATGATCACGGTCAACAGCCTGCGGCTCGTGCTCGGCACCGCGCTCGGCATCGACCACGACGATTGGGAGCCGGACTTCGACGAGGACGACGAGGACGACCCGGAGGTGGCCCAGTGGCACGTCTACAACTGGCTCGGGTGGTTGCTGGAGTGGGTGGTGGAGGCCCGCCAGGAGGGCTGAACACTCCCGCCATGACCCGCCGCCGGCCCGCGGGACGGGCGCAAACCCCGCGGCCCGCCGATAGTGTCATGTTGCTCTCAACCGGAGTCGTCCCTAGCCCCCATCGTCTAGTGGCCTAGGACACCACCCTTTCAAGGTGGCGGCACGGGTTCGAATCCCGTTGGGGGTGCCAAGACCTCGTGGTCATCCA
>JBEGQL010000043.1:0-125007 GCA_041181005.1 Actinomycetota bacterium | reverse complement strand
GATGGTGGGCCAGGTAGGGATCGAACCTACGACCAAGGGATTATGAGTCCCCTGCTCTAACCACTGAGCTACTGGCCCGCGGCGGCGGGACGACATGGCTCCGGGGGTGGGGCTCGAACCCACGACCCACGGATTAACAGTCCGTTGCTCTGCCAACTGAGCTACCCCGGAATGGGCCGAGGGGCAAGGCTACCAGCGCACCTCCGCGGCACACCACGACTGCTGACGGGGACGGCGACGCACCGGCTCAGTCGCCGTCGACGAATCCCCGCAGGCGCTGGCTGTTGTTCGGGTGGCGCAACCGCGCAAGCGTCTTCTGCTCGATCTGGCGGATCCGCTCGCGCGTCACGCCCTCCTGCCTGGCCACCTCGTCCAGGGTCTGCGGCTCACCGGTCGAGATGCCGAACCTCTTGTCGAGGATTCGGCGGTCGCGCTCGGGCAGGCCGTGGAGTTCCGATGCCACGGCGGACACAAGCTGGCGTCGCAGCATCACGCTGTCGGGAGAATCAGGATCGTCGTCGTCGTACACCTTGTCGCCCCAGGTGCCGGCGTCCTCCTCAGAGCTCATCGGCTCGTCGAGACTGATCGTGACCGCGGAGATCTGGCGCAGCTCCTCGAGTCTGTCCACCGGGATGAGGGTGCGTTCGGACACCTCCGCATCAGTGGGGTCACGCTTCAGTTCCACCACCAGCTCACGTTCGGCCTTGGTCATCCGGTTGATCAGCTCGACCACGTGGCTCGGCACCCTGATGGTGCGTCCCTGGTCGGCCATCGCGCGCATCATCGCCTGGCGGATCCACCAAGTCGCATAGGTGGAGAACTTGAACCCCTTCTCGGGGTCGTACTTCTCGGCCGCGCGCATCAGACCGATGTTCCCCTCCTGGATGAGGTCGGCGAGGGGCAGCTCGCGTCCGTCGTAGCGGCGAGCAATCGACACGACGAGACGCAGGTTCGCCTTCACGAGGTGGTTGTAGTCGTGCGTGCCCAGCCGGACCGTCCGGTTGAGCTCGCGCTGGCGTGCCGCGTCCGCGCCACCGGCGGCGAGTTCGGCCTTCGCCGCGTGCATCGCATGGATGGACCGGCCGAGCCGGCGTTCGTCGTCGGCCGTGAGCAGGTCGACCTGTCCGATCTCGTGCAGATACATCCGCACCGCATCGCCGGGGTCCGGGCCTGTCCCGTTGCGCGCGGCCTGCCTCGGTCGTTCCGGTGCCTGCTCGACGGCGGGGCGCTCCACCGGTCCGGAGATGTCCGTCTCCGCCGCCGCGATCGTGATCTTCAGTTCCCCCAGCACCGACTCGATCTGACGAAGCAGGTCCTCCGTGAGTTCCACGTTCCTCAGGATGTGTGCGACGTTGTTCGCCTCGACCTCGCCCTCCTCGTTGGCGGAGGCCACGAGCGTGATCCACTCCCCCCCGTCGATGCCGGGGTGCGGCGGGGCGGGGATGCGCCGCCTCACGCCGTGGCCCCCGCCCGTTCGGCCAGCCACTGCAGGAGCGTGACGGCCGCATGTGCCGCCCGCTCCGGCCGCGAGAGGTCGGCGAGTGCCACGCGGGCCGCCTGATCGGTGCGCAGCTCCGCGGGGTCAGTGACGTGCACCCTCCCGCCGAGCGCGCGCCTCGCCGCCGCCCCGATGAGTGTGCGGGCCTCCACCGCGGCATCTGCAGTGGTGTCGTGCACCGCTGCACGCTCGATCAGGTCGGCGGCCTCGCCCTCCACCATCGCAAGTGCCAGGTGCACGTCGCCCTCCGTCTGGGCGAGCGCACGGAACGCGTCGCGATAGGGCTCCTCCGCGAAGAGCTCCTCGATCAGCCACGGCGCCATCGCGTCCCAGTCATGGATGAGAAGCGACAGTGCCACGAACCCGGCGCCCTCGGCGGCCTGGCGCACCGGACGCTGCACCTCGGCAGGCCGTCCCCTGCCGCGGTCGGCAATCCTCATCAACTCGTTCGCCGGGACACCGGTCTGCACGGCGACCTCGTTCGCGTACAGGCGGCGCACGTTGGGGTCGGGATGCTCGTTCACGAGGTCCATCGCGAGTTCCGCCGTGCGGGCACGTGCCTCGGGAGTGCGACCGGGATTCGCCGCGTACAGCCGGCGCAGGCGGAACCCGAGGAACGGCATCGCCTCCTCCACCGCGGTGGCAAGGCTCGCGGGGTCGGAGTTCGCGAGGTCGCCGGGGTCCTTGCCCTCGGGGAACTGCGCGACCGACACCGTGACGTCGTACTTCTTCTCCCACGCATAGAACTTCTCGGCGGCCCCCTGCCCGGCGCTGTCGGCGTCGAACGCGAGCACGACGTTGCGGGCGTACTTCTTCATGAGACGCACGTGGTCCTCGGTGAGCGCCGTTCCGCACGTGGCCACCGCCGTGGTGACCCCGCTGCGGTGGAATCCGATCACGTCGGTGTAGCCCTCGCACACGACCAGTCGGTCGGCGCGCACGGCGTCACCTTTCGACCAGTTCAGCCCGTAGAGCACACGGGACTTCGTGTACACCGGCGTCTCGGTGGAATTCTTGTACTTCGCCTGGTCGGCAACGCCGGGCAGGATGCGGCCGCCGAACGCGACGGCGTTCCCGTTCTCGTCGAAGATCGGGAACATCACGCGGGCGCGGAAGAAGTCCTGCATCCGGCCGCGCTTGTTCTCGAACCCGAGCCCGAGTTCCTTCAGCATGTCGGCGGGGGCGCCGAGGGCGTTGCACAGCGCGTCCCAGTCGTCGGGCGCCCAGCCGAGCCTGAACTGCCGGGCGACATCACCAGACAGGCCGCGCGACCGCAGGTACTCCCGCGCGGGCCGGGCATCGGGTGCCTCGAGGAGCCTCGTGTGGTACCAGTCGACCGCCTTCTCCATCACCTCGAGCAGCTGCTTGCGTCGCTTCCGCTCCCCCGTGGCCGGACCCGACGTGTAACGGAGCTCGATCCCCGCCTTGCCCGCAAGGAACTCCACTGCCGCGACGAAGTCGAGGTGCTGGGTCTCCTGGATGAAGGTGAACACGTCCCCCTTGGCGCCGCATCCGAAGCACATGTAACGGCCGGTCTCGTCGTTCACGTTGAACGACCCCGTGCGCTCCGAATGGAACGGGCAGAGACCGACCTGACTGCGTCCGGTACGACGCAGCTGTGTGTGTGGGCTGACGACGTCGGAGAGCGTCACGGACGAACGCACCCGTTGGATGTCGTCCTCCGCGATCCCCATGCGCCCGACACTAGTGCGGGCGTGGGTCACCCCCGCGCGGTGGGGTACGTACCTACGCCGGCTTCCCCCCGGAGCGGAGCGAGGCGACGATGGACACGGTGAGGATGAGTGCGATGACGGAGAGCGAGATGGCGATCGGCATGTGCCACCAGTACGAGACCGTCATCTTCACGCCGACGAACGCGAGGATGATCCCGAGACCTGTCTGGAGGTAGGTGAACCGCTCGCGCATGTCGGCGAGCAGGAAATACAGGGCCCGGAGACCGAGGATGGCGAAGGCGTTCGAGGCGAACGCGATGTACTGCTCCTTGGTGACCGCGAGGACCGCGGGCACGGAGTCGACGGCGAAGATCACGTCGGTGATCTCCACGAGCACCAGCACCGCCAGCAGCGGGGTGGCGAGCCGCTTGCCGTTGCGCACGGTGAACAGCTTCTGGCCGTCGAGCTCGTCGGTGGAGGGCACGAACCGGCGGAACACCTTCATCGCCCGGGACTTCGAGGGGTCGAAGCCCTCGTCGTGGGTCTGCAGGAGCTGGATTCCCGAGTAGAGGAGGAACAGGCCGAACAGGATGAGGGTCACCTTGAAGGTGTTGATGATGGCGACGCCGGCGAAGATGAACCCGAGCCTCATCGCGAGCGCCCCGAAGATCCCCCAGAAGAGCACCCTGTGCTGGTACTGCGGCGGCACCTTGAAGTGCGAGAAGAGCACCGCCCACACGAACACGTTGTCGACGCTCAGGCTCTTCTCGATGAGGTAGCCGCCCATGTACTCGCCTCCGGCCGCGGCACCGAACTCCCACACCATGAAGAGACCGAACAGCAGTCCCACCCCGATCCACACGGCGGACTCGATCGCTGCCTCCTTGGTGTGGACCACGTGGGCCTCACGGTGGACTACGAGGATGTCGATGAGGAGAAGCACCGACAGTGCCCCGAGGAGTGCCGGCCAGTGCCAGCCGGCAATGTCGAGATCGACCTTCCCGGAGGAGCTGGACCCTCCGGCAGCAATGTAGAACGGGGCCAGCGAGTGTGCGAGGGGGGTCACGCCACGGAAGCCTAGGTGACACCTGTCCCGCAGGGAAGAGCTCCCCCTGTCGGCGCCACGAGACGTGGGTCACTTGCGCGTGCTACTTGGTCTCGCTCTTGCCTCCGCCGATCACGGCCTGTGCCGCGGACAGCCGTGCGATGGGCACGCGGTACGGCGAGCATGACACGTAGTCGAGACCTGCGCGGTGGAACAGCGCTATGGACTCGGGGTCACCGCCGTGCTCCCCGCACACACCGAGCTTCATCCCGCGCTTCGTCTTGCGTCCGCGCTGGCAGGCGATCATCACGAGCTCCCCCACGCCGTTCTGGTCGATGGTCTCGAACGGGTTCCGCTTCAGCAACCCGGCCTCGAGGTACGCGGGCATCATCCTGCTCTCGACATCGTCACGGCTGAAGCCGAACGTCATCTGGGTGAGGTCGTTCGTGCCGAAGCTGAAGAAGTCGGCCACCTCGGCGAGTTCGTCGGCGCGCAGGGCCGCACGCGGCGTCTCGATCATGGTGCCGATCGTGACCTTCGGCCGGCGCTTGCGCGACCCGGTCTTTGCGGACGGGCGCGAGTTCACGTCGGCGAGCACCTCCTCCACCCATCCGCGGGCGAGCGCAAGCTCCTCACGGGTGACGGTGAGCGGGATCATCACCTCGACCACGGGGTCATAACCCTTCGCGGCGACCTCGTCGGCGGCCTCCATGAGGGCGCGCACCTGCATCGCGTACAGGCCGGGCTTGATGACGCCGAGCCGCACGCCACGGGTGCCGATCATGGGGTTGAACTCGCTCCAGGAGTGTGCCGCATGAAGGAGCGCCTCCTCCTCGGCGGTGAGCCCGGTCGTGGCCTTCTTCACCTCGAGCTCCTGCACGTTCGGGAGGAACTCGTGCAGCGGCGGGTCGAGCAGGCGGACGGTGACGGGCAGGCCCGACATCTCGATGAGGAGTGCGGTGAAGTCCTTCTTCTGGACCTTGCGCAGTTCCTCGAGCGCGGCGTCCTCCTCGGCGGGGGTCGACGCGAGGATCATCCGGCGCACGACCGGCAGGCGGTCGGGGGCGAGGAACATGTGCTCTGTGCGGCACAGCCCGATGCCCTCGGCACCCATCTCGCGCGCCTTGCGTGCGTCCTCGCCGGTGTCGGCGTTCGCGCGGACGGCCATCTTCCCCTTGCGGATCTCGTCGGACCACTTGAGGATGGTGTCGAACTCCTTCGGCGGCTTCGAGCCCTTCAGCTCGAGCCGACCCACCATGATCTCTCCGGTGGTGCCGTCGAGAGAGATCCACTCTCCCTCCCTCACGGTTGCGCCGCCGGCCGTGAATGCATTGCCGGAGATCTCCACCGCCTCGGCTCCCACCACGGCGGGCGTGCCCCACCCGCGGGCAACGACCGCGGCGTGGCTCACGAGGCCGCCGCGGGACGTGAGGATCCCGCGTGCAACCATCATGCCGTGGACGTCCTCGGGGCTCGTCTCGCTGCGCACGAGGATGACGTCCTCACCGCGTTTCGCGGCCGCCTCGGCATCGTCGGCGGTGAAGTACGCACGTCCCACCGCGGCACCGGGCGAGGCCGCGAGTCCCTTCGCCACTGACTTCGACTTCGAGGCGAACTGCGGGTGCAGAACCTGGTCGAGGTGCTCGGCGGCGACGCGCATCACGGCGTCGCGGCGGGAGATCTTCCATGTCTTCTTTCCGGTGCCGGTGGGCTTGGTCATGTCCACGGCCATGCGCAGCGCGGCGGCACCGGTGCGCTTCCCGACGCGGGTCTGGAGCATCCACAGCTTGCCCTGCTCGATCGTGAACTCCGTGTCGCACATGTCGCGGTAGTGACGCTCGAGCCGGGCAAAGATCGCCATCAGTTCGGCGTGGATCACGGGGAACTTCTTCTTCAGTGCGTTCAGGTCCTCGGTGTTGCGGATGCCCGCCACCACGTCCTCACCCTGGGCGTTCACGAGGAAGTCGCCGTACGGCTTGTTCTCGCCGGTCGCCGCGTTGCGCGTGAAGCCGACACCGGTGCCCGAGTTGTCGTCCCGGTTGCCGAACACCATTGCCTGGACGTTCACTGCGGTGCCGAGCTCATGGCTGATCTTCTCGCGCACGCGGTACGCGATGGCGCGCGGGCCGTTCCACGAACGGAACACGGCCTCGATCGCGCCGCGCAGCTGCTTGGCGGGATCCTGGGGGAACGGCCGGCCCGTGTGTCTCGCCACGGCGTCCTTGTACGCGCCGCACAGCTCGCGCAGCACCGGTGACGGCACCTCGGCGTCGGTGCGGACCCCGGCGCGGGCCTTCGCGGCCTCGAGCGGCTCCTCGAACACGTGTCCCTCGATGCCGAGCACGATGCGGCCGTACATCGAGATGAACCGGCGGTACGAGTCGTATGCGAAGCGCTCGTCCCCCGTGGAGCGGGCGAGACCTGCCACGCTCCTGTCGTTCAGCCCGAGGTTGAGAACGGTGTCCATCATCCCGGGCATCGAGAACTTCGCGCCCGAGCGGACCGACACGAGGAGAGGGTCGTTCGCGTCCCCGAGCTTGCGGCCCATCTTGCGCTCCAGGGCAGCGACGTGCCTGGCAACCTCGGCATCGAGAGTCTTCGGCCAGCCACCGTGCATGTAGGCACGGCAGGCATCGGTGGTGATCGTGAAACCGTGCGGCACGGGGAGACGCAGGACACTCATCATCTCGGCGAGGTTCGCACCCTTGCCGCCGAGGAGGTCCTTCATCTCCATCGGGGGACGTCGGTGCTTGTGGTCGAATGCATACACGTGTGGCACGAGGGGCGAGTCTAGGACCGCCCGTAGAATCACCCCCAGTGGCTTCCTCCCGACACCGGCACGGCGAGTTCTCGTTGGCCGGATTCCCCACTGCCGTGCGTCCCGGCTTCCCCCTGTTTCTCGTGCTGATCGCGTTCATCTACCCGTGGCCGCTTGGGGTGTGGGTTGCGGGCTGCATCGCGGTCTTCACCGTGGTGCACGAACTGGGACACGCCGCCGTCGCCCGTGCGTTCGGTTGCGAGGCGCGGATCTCGCTCGACTTCATGGTGGCCTACGCCGCGTTCTCCCCCTCCCCCGGGTTCACCCAGTTGCGCCGCGGGCTCGTGGCGGTGTCGGGAGCGGCCGCACAGATGTCACTCGCGGTGGTCGTTCTTCTTGCCATGGGGACCAACCCGCTCTCCCGCGGCGAGATCGCCTCCTCCGATGCCGCGTCAGCGGTGTGGTGGACGGGACTCGTCCTCGGGGCCGTGAACCTGCTCCCCGTGGTGCCGCTCGACGGCGGCGCGGTCGTGGCGAGCGTCCTCGAGGCCATCGCGCCGGGACGCGGCCAGCGCATCATGCTTCGCGCCAGCATCGTCATCACGGCAGCGGGCCTCGCGGCCGCCGCCACGTTCGGCGACGGGAACTTCGTGCTGTTCCTGACGTTCATTCTCTACCTGCAGTGGCGTTCGCTGCGGGCGGAGAAGGTCTTCGCCGCGGCGGTGGATGCCGCCGTGCAGGCGCCCACGGGGTACTCAATGATCGACGCGGCGGCCGCGGAGAGGATCCTCGAGGCGGGGAACCCGCACGGTGCGGTGGCACGCTGCGAGGAGGCATGGGGCGAAGGTCCCACCCCCGCGGTCGCGGTCGTCGCGGCACGCGCGCATTCTCTTCTCGACAACGACGACGCCGCTCTCGCCTGGGTCACGGCGGCGGTCGACACATCGCTCGACGATCTCGACACTCTCTCGCGGCTGAACTCAGCCGACGAGCTCGGACGCCTGCGTGGTCATCCGGTGTTCGTGGCGGCGCTCGAGCGGCTCAGGTGACGGGACCGAGCGGGACCCCTGCCTCTGCACCCCTGCGCGCACGCGCGATGCACCGCATCGTGCCGCACGAGGTGATCTCCACGCCGTCGAGGGAGGTTCCCGGCTCCACGAGAACGAGCCGCACCGGTGCGGACGCACCGCGCGAGTCCATGCGCTCGACGAGTTCCTGGCCGGGGTAGCAACCCTTCGTGAAGCTCACGGCGCGCGAGAGCACGCACGTACCGGCCGGGACGTCGCCCTCGAGGATGTCGCGCCCCGTCGCCGGCCAGCCCGCGTCCACCCGTGCAGCCTCCAGCACGGAATCGTCCGCCTGCGTACCGCCCGGCGGCATCTGCGCCGCCGGGGCAACGATGTCGAACCTGTGCTCCGTTCCCCAACCCGGCACTGCAATCCCCGCAAGACCGGCAGGCGGCGCAGAACCTTCGGTGAGGACGCCGCGCACCTCCCATTCGACCTGCTCGATCGACACCTTCGCGCGCAGACGGAACCTCAGCAGCCTCGTGGCGACGCGCGCGCCGAAACCTTCCTCCACATCGAGCGTGAACGTGCGCAGGTCACGGCGCACGACACGCAGGAGCGCATCGACCTTCCCGTCGGGAGAGAGCAACAGTGACCAGGCCGAGCCGCCGTCCGCGAGTGACTCGATGTCCTGGGCGAGCTGCGAATGGAGGAACCACCGCGCGTCGTCGCCCTCCACGAGAAGCACGTCGCGTCGCAGCGGTGCCCACCGCCACGACGGGTGGAGACCGTTCACGCCCGCGTGCCCCGCTCGCGCCGCCGCTCGGTCATGCGGCGCGCCGCCGGGACAGTGGCGAGAAGTGCGCGGGCCTTGTTGTGGCACTCGAGGTCCTCGTCGGCGGGGTCACTGTCTGCCACGATCCCCGCGCCGGCCTGGAGGCTCGCGCCGTGCGGACCCACGAACATCGTGCGGATGGCGATGGCGGTGTCGAGGTTTCCCGAGAAGTCGACATACCCAACCACCCCGGCGTACGGGCCGCGCTTCACCGGTTCGAGTGCGTCGATGATCTCCATGGCACGCACCTTCGGGGCGCCGCTCACTGTTCCCGCGGGCAGGGTGGCACGCAGCACGTCCACCGGTCCGAGCCCGGGCCGGAGCATCCCCGAGACCTGGGAGGTGAGGTGCATCACGTGGCTGTAGCGCTCGAGCGTCATCAGTTCGTCCACCGTGACGGTGCCGAACTGCGCCACCCGGCCGACGTCATTGCGGGCAAGGTCGACGAGCATCACGTGCTCGGCGACCTCCTTCGGGTTCTCGCGCAGTTCCCCGGCGAGACGGCGGTCGTGTTCGTCGTCACGACCGCGCTTCCTCGTTCCCGCGATCGGGCGCGAGATGACCTTGCCGTTCACGACCTGCACGAGCGGCTCCGGCGAACCACCGACGATCGTGAGCCCCGGCTGGCGCACGAAGTACATGTAGGGGCTCGGGTTGACCTGGCGAAGCACCCTGTACGCATCGAACGGGTCGGCGCCGAGGTCGATGTCGAATCGTTGCGACAGAACCACCTGGAAGATGTCGCCGGCGCGCACGTGCTCCTTCGCCACCTCCACCGCACGCCGGTACCCGCCGTCGGGCATCGATGACCTCACTGTCGGCAGTTCGTCGGACGGCGACGGAGGCTCCACGGGCACGTACGCGAGTGGGCGGGCGAGGTCCTCCACGGCCTCGTTCACGCGCGCGACCGCGGCGGCGTACGCAGCGTCGACACCCGCGGTGTCGAGGCCCGCCACCGGAACGCTCTCGATCAGGTACACCCGCTGGCGCCAGTGGTCGAACGCGGCGAGACTGCCGATGATGCTGATCGACGCATCGGGCAGGCCGCGGTCGTCGTGGGGCACGTCGGGCAGGTGCTCCACCTCGCGCACGACGTCGTAGCCGAGATGCCCCATCAAACCACCCTGCAGGGGCGGCAGGTCGGGGTGGAGCGGGGCGCGGTACAACCGCAGCAGTTCCTCCATCGCGGCGAGCATCCCCCGGTCGAGCGGGACCGACGGAGGCACGTCACCGGTGGTCGTGATGGTCCCGTCGCGCAGCGTGAGCGTTCCCCTCGGGTTGCGCCCGACGAACGAGTACCTGCTCCAGCGCTCACCATGCTCCACTGACTCGAGGAGGAAGCCGTCGTCGTCGCCCACGAGTTTCGCGAACGCGGCAACCGGGGTCTCGAGGTCGGCCAGCACCTCGGTCCACACCGGCACCACCGTGTGGCGTGATGCGAGATCCCGGAACTCGTCCGGCCCGGGCACCACCTGCGTGGGGGAACTCACGCGTCCCCGAACCCGCGGAAGAAGCAGGTGCGCTCGCCGGTGTGGCACGCCCCGCGCCCTTCCTGAACCACGCGGAAGAGCAGGGTGTCGCCGTCGCAGTCGTAGCTTGCGCTCACCACGAACTGGCGGTCGCCGCTCGTGTCGCCCTTGCGCCACAGCTCGTTGCGGCTGCGGCTCCAGTAGACCATCCGTCCGCCCGCGAACGTGAGCTCCAGCGACTCGCGGTTCATCCATGCCATCATCAGCACGTCTCCGGTCTCGTCGCACTGTGCGATCACCGGCACGAGCCCGTCGGCATTCCACTTCACCGCGTCGATCTGGCCGGCACCGGGAACAATGACCCGGCCGTGCTCTCCGTGTGCTCCCTGCCCCGGGAGTGCGTTGGGGTCGGACATTCGCTGAACGGTACCGTCTTGCCGGTGAGCACCGAAACCGTTTCGCTGTCCACCATCGACGGACTCACGCTTCTCGCGGATGTGACGTGGGCCGACACTGCATCGTCCGACGGGGACGCACGGGGCTTCGTGGTGATCGGCCATCCTCACCCACTCCACGGCGGGGACCGATGGAACAACGTGGTGCGCTCCATCCGGGAGGCCGCCGCAGCGAGCGGCTGCCACTCGATCGCCCCGGACTTCCGCGGCGCCGGCGAGAGCCCGGGCGAGCACGACGGAGGCGTCGCGGAGCGACTCGACCTTGCGGCGGCGTGCGACTTCGCCCACACGGTGGAGGAGTCCCTGCCCGTCGTGATGGCGGGGTACTCCTTCGGCGGGGCCGTCGCGCTCGACGTCTCGCTCGCACCGGTTGCCGGGTGGCTCGCCGTCGCACCGCCGGTGTCGATGCTCGGGCACGGTCCCGTCTCCTCGCGAGACCACCGCCCGGTCCGGGTGCTGCTCCCCCGGCACGACCAGTTCTCATCGGTGGATGACATGCGAGCGCTTCTCGCCGGCTGGCAGAACACGACGCTGACCGTCCTCGAGGGAGTCGACCACTTCATCGCGACGGGCGCGACGGAGCAGTGCCGCGTTGCGATCGAGTCGATTCTCGGCGCCGACTGACGGTTCGTCAGGCGGGAGTGCGTACCCGCACGCCGGCCGCCGCCATCGCGTTCTTCGCATCGGCCACGGTGTGCTCGCCGAAGTGGAAGATCGATGCCGCCAGCACTCCCGTCGCGCCGCCCTGCGTCACGCCCTCCACGAGGTGTGCCAGCGTGCCGACACCGCCGCTCGCGATCACGGGAACCCCGACTGCCCCGCTCACGGCGCGTGTCAGCGCGGTGTCGTACCCGTCGCGGGTCCCGTCGCGGTCCATCGAGGTGAGCAGGATCTCCCCGGCACCGAGCGACACTGCGCGCACTGCCCACTCCACCGCGTCGAGCCCAGTGGGCGTGCGGCCGCCGTGGAGGTACACCTCCCACCGGCCCGCCGACGGGTCGCGCTTCGCATCCACTGCGCACACGACACACTGCGACCCGAACTCGGCCGCGATCTCGCTGATGAGTTCCGGCCGCTCCACCGCGCTCGTGTTCACGCTCACCTTGTCTGCCCCTGCGCGCAGCAGCGCCCGTGCGTGGGCCGCCGCACCCACGCCACCGCCCACCGTGAGGGGAATGAACACCTGCTCGGCCGCCCTGGCGACGACGTCGACCATGGTGCCGCGCCGGTCCGACGACGCGGTGATGTCGAGAAAGACGAGTTCGTCGGCACCCTGCTCGTCGTAACGCGCGGCAAGTTCCACGGGGTCACCGGCGTCGCGCAGACCCACGAAGTTCACGCCCTTCACCACGCGCCCTTCGGTCACATCCAGGCACGGGATCACACGCGCGACGACATCGGGGCTCATCCGAGAACCGCCACTGCCTCGGCCACCGTGAAGCGACGCTCATAGAGCGCCTTGCCCACGATGACCCCCGCGAGACCGGGCACTGCGGCGAGTGCCCGTAGGTCCTCGAGCGAACCCACTCCACCGCTCGCCACAACGGGCACGGTTGTTGCCGCGGCCGCACGGGCCAGGCCGTTGACGTCGGGACCGGCGAGCATCCCGTCGCGCGAGATGTCGGTGATGATGAAGGCCGACGCGGCGGGGAACCTCGTGAGCATCGAGTCGACCCGCTCGCCCGATGCCTTGGTCCACCCGTGCGTTGCCACGTCCCCGTCGCGGTGGTCGAGACCGACAGCCACGTGCACCACGGCGGCCACCTCCTCCACGAGCAACGGATCCGCGACTGCCGCTGACCCCATCACCACGCGGTTCACACCCGCATCGGCCAGCTCGCGGGCGTCATCGACGGTCCTCACACCCCCACCCACCTGCAGGACGGCTCTGCCGGACAGCGCGGAGGCCACGGCGGCGATCACGGTCCGGTTCGTTCCCGTGCCGCTGCGGGCCGCATCCAGGTCCACCATGTGCACCCACCTGGCGCCCTGCGTCGCGAACCCGAGCGCCGTCTCCACCGGGTCGTCCCCGTAGAAGGTGGTGTCGTCGTAGTCACCCTGGCGCAGCCGCACGACTCGGCCGGCGAGGATGTCGATCGCGGGAAAGAGGTTCATGCCGCCGACGCCACGAAGTTCGCGAGGAGGCGCAGACCCGCGGTGGCCGACTTCTCTGGATGAAACTGCACGGCGAACACGTTGCCCCTGCGGAACGCGGCGTTCACCTCGCCGCCGTACCGCACGGTGGCGGCAACGTCGGAGGGGTCGTCGGGCACGCCGTGCAGCGAGTGGACGAAGTACATCCACGGGGCAGCGCCGAGACCGGCGAACATCGGCTCGTCCGGCCGCACGGACAGACTGTTCCACTGCATCTGCGGGCGCGGCACACCGTCGGGAATCCAGCGCACGCGCCCGGGGATCACGCCGAGACCCGCATGGCCCGGGTCCTCGTCGCTCGATCCGAAGAGCATCTGCATGCCCACGCAGATGCCGAGGAACGGACGACCGTCGTCCACTGCGCGCCTGACACAGGCCTCGAGCCCGCTCGCACGCAGGGCGTCCATGCACGCACCGAAGGCACCCACACCCGGCAGCACCACCGCATCGGCGGAATCCGCGGTCGCTGCGTCGTCGGTGAGCACAGCGTCGGCACCCGCGCGCACGAGCGCCTTCTGCGCCGAACGGAGGTTTCCGATGCCGTAGTCGAGGACCGCGACCCGCGGGCCGGGCATCAGAGGGAGCCCTTCGTGGAGGGCACCCCCGTGGACTCGACGCGCACCGCGTCGCGCAGGCAGCGCGCCAGGCCCTTGAACGTGGCCTCGATGATGTGGTGGACGTTGCGCCCGGCCTTCAGGTTCACGTGGAGGGTTATCCCGGCCGATGTGGCGAGCGACGACACTGCGTGCTCCGCGAGCGACGGGTCGAACGCGGGGTTGCCGAGCGGCAGGCACTCCGGAAGCGGCACGTTCCATGACACGAAGGGCCTGCCGCTGAGATCGAGGGCGACCTCGACGAGCGCCTCGTCGAGCGGGTACATGCCGCTCGCGAAGCGTCGCACCCCGGCCTTGTCGCCGAGTGCGTCGCGGATCGCCTCGCCCACCGCTATGGCAACGTCCTCCACCGTGTGATGGGTGTCGATGTGGAGGTCTCCCTCCGCCTTCACCACGAGATCGAGGCCTCCGTGGCGTGCCAGCTGGTCGAGCATGTGGTCATAAAAGGGTATGCCGGTGGACACGCTCGAGGTGCCGGAGCCGTCGAGGTCCACGGAGACCTCGATGCGGGTCTCCTTCGTGTTGCGGCTGCGCTGGGCGGTGCGGCTCATTCCCCCATTCTCGCCGTGGCTCAGCGTGATTCGGCAACCAATTCCGTGAGTGCGGACATGAAGATGCCGTTCTCGGTGCCGAGACCCACCGTGACACGGAGACAACCCTCGAGACCGGGCCACGAGGAGCAGTCCCGCACGAGGATCCCCCTCGCGAGAAGGCCGGCCCACACCTCCGCAGTCCTCCGGCCGGGGGGGCGGAACAGCACGAAGTTCGCCCCGCTCGGCCAGACCTCGCACCCGATCTCGGCGAGCGACCCCGCGATCCACTCGCGCTCCGTGCGGACGAAGTCGACGTTCTGCTCCATCACACCGGCGTGACCGAGCGCCGCGATGGTTGCGGCCTGCTTGAAGGAGTCCAGGTGGTACGGGAGCGCGGCAATCCCCATCGCCTCCACGACCGCACGCGGTGCGACGGCGTACCCCACCCTGAGCGCCGCCATCGACAACGTCTTCGAGAAGGTGCGCGTCACGACAAGGCTCCCCTCATCGGTGACCATGTCCACCGCTGACCAGTCGGAGAACTCGGCGTAGGCCTCGTCAACGACGACGAGACCGCCCGGCGAAGCGAGGAGCGTCTCGAGGTTCGAGCGCGGCTCCACCGTGCCGGTGGGGTTGTTCGGGTTGCAGAGGAAGGTGACCGAGGGCTTCTCGCGTTCGGTGAGCCGCACGATCTCCATCGGGTCGAGCGTGAAGTCCGCACGCCGCTCGCCCTTCACCACCTCGGCACCGGTGACCCGCGCGATCTGCGAGTACATCTGGTACGTCGGCTCGAACACCGCCACCTTTCGGCCGTGGCCCCCGTATGCGAGCAGCAGCATCTGGATGATCTCGTTCGACCCGTTGCCGACGATCACGTTGGCGGGGTCGACACCGTGGCGTGCCGCGACGCGCGCGCGCAGTTCGGTCGCCGCCCTGTCGGGGTACCTGTTCCACTCGAGCGACCCTGCGATGCGGCCGAGTTCCTCTGTCCACCCCGCCGGCGGGGGGAAGGGAGACTCGTTCGTGTTGAGACGCACCGGCACGTCGACCTGTGGCGAGTGGTAGTTCGACATCGCCTCGATCTGGGGTCGCGGGGCCGGCCTGCTCACTTGCTCAACTTATCCAGCGCGTCGCCGGCTAACGGGCCGTTTTCTGTGCCCGCATCAGCAGACGGTGCGCCGCGAGCAACGCCCGCTCTGCCTCGTACATTGCGGAGACGAGATCCTCCTGGTCGGCACCGAGCCCGTCAATGAGGCCTGCAACCCTCGACCTGTAGCGCTCCACCGCCTCGGCAGAGGCCGCGAGCTCGGCACGCACGGTGTCGATCGTCATCGGTGCGACGCTACTTCTTCTGCGCGCGCACGGGCAGCGCAGATGAAGGGCAGATGTCGGCGAGCTCGCACGAGTCGCACCGCGGCTTGCGCGCATCACACACGCGGCGGCCGTGGAGGATGAGACGCAGGCTGAACCTCCCCCAGTCCGCCGGCGGGAGGAAGCCGTTGAGGTCACGCTCCACCTTCACGGGGTCCTCCTCCACGGTGAGACCGAGCCTGCGCGAGAGACGGCCGACGTGGGTGTCCACCGCGAGGCCGGGAAGGTCCCACACCACGCTGCGCAGAACATTGCCTGTCTTGCGTCCGACACCGGGCAGCGTGACGAGATCCTCCAGCTCGCGCGGAACCTCGCCGCCGTACGCATCAACGACACGTCTCGCCATGCCGATCAGGTTGCGCGCCTTTGACTGGTAGAAGCCGGTGGAACGGATGATCTTCTCCAGCTCCGTCGGCTCGGCGACCGCGAGGTCCTCGACCGTGGGGTACCGCTCGAACAGTGCCGGCGTCACCATGTTCACGCGCGCGTCGGTGCACTGAGCCGACAGGATCGTGGCCGACAGCAGTTCGTACGCGTTCGAGTGCGTGAGCTCGCACTCTGCCGCGGGGTACAGACCGGCGAGGCGCTCGGAGACCTCACGCGCCCTGCCCGCCGGCGTTCTCGGCTTTGCCACGGCACGAAGGTACCCTCTGCGCGTGCGAACGTTCGATGTCAGGCGCCATCTGGATGCCTCCGAACGGGACGAAGTGGACCGATTGCTGCACGATGCATGGCGCGCCGACGGCACCCGCCCGATGAGCGATCATCTCTGGCTCGATCTCCGCGAGGGAGGCCGCAAGGGCTTCGCCGGGGTCATCGCCCGCGACTCAGGGCACTCGCACGTGGTGGGCTACTGCCAGGTGTCACGCGGGAACGGCTCGTGGGCGATCGACCTCGTCGTGCACCCCCACCACCGCTACGACATGAAGGAGATCGGCCCGCGCCTGCTCGACGAGGCTGTTGCGGTGGTCGCCGCCGAGGGTGGCGGCCACGTCCACTGGTGGGTGTTCGAGGCGAACAACGCACACGCGGAACTCGCGAAGGCGGCCGGTTTCGCCCCCGGGCGCCATCTCCTGCAGATGCGCAGGCCGCTGCCGCTCGAACCGGAGCACTCAGCCACCGCGGACGGGCTCGTCCTCACGCCGTTCGTCCCCGAGGTCGACGAGGAGGAATGGCTCGTCCTGAACAATGCGGCCTTCAGCGACCATCCCGAGCAGGGCGGCTGGACGCACGACACCATCCGTTCGCGTGCGGGCGAGCCGTGGTTCGACCCGTCCCTCTTCCTCGTCCACCGCACCGACGGCAGGATGGACGGCTTCTGCTGGATGAAGATCCACCGCGAGGAGACGCTGACCGCGGAGATCTACGTGATCGGTGTGCACCCGGCGTCGGTGTCGCACGGGCTCGGCCGGCGCCTCGCGGTTGCGGGCATCAACCGTGCGGCAGGGGCGGGCGCCACGGAGGCGATGCTCTACGTGGACTCCGACAACGTTCGCGCCGTCGCGATGTACACCTCTCTCGGCTTCGCCACGCACCACACCGAGCACGCCTTCGTGGGCGACGTCCCCCCGGCATGAACGGTGCCGCCAGCATGACCTCCGTGCACGACCTCGACCGTGAGGCAGTCGCCGCCGCGCTCGCCGGACAGCCCGCGTGGCGGGTCGACCAGGTGTGGACGGGCCTGTACTCGTCGTTCCTCCCCGTCGCCGACATAGCCACCCTTCCCGTGGCTCTGCGCACGATGCTCGACGAGGCGCACCCGGCCGCACTTCGCGAGGCCCGGCGCGAGGTCACCGACTCTGGTGACACCGTGAAGTTCCTGTGGCACCTCACTGACGGCGGCCACCCGATCGAGACCGTGCTCATGTACTACGACGACCGTGCCACGGTGTGCGTGAGCACCCAAGCCGGCTGCGCAATGGCATGCGGGTTCTGCGCCACCGGGCAGGCCGGCTTCACCCGCCATCTCACCGCTGGGGAGATAGTGGAGCAGGTTGTTCGCTCGGCGCGCGAGGCCCGCGGCCTCGGCAGACGGGTGGACAACGTGGTGTTCATGGGCATGGGTGAGCCTCTCGCGAACGAGGATGCAACGCGGGTCGCGGTGGAGAGGATCCACGACGACATCGGGATCTCCGCACGGCACCTCACCGTGAGCACGGTGGGCATCGTTCCGGGAATCCGGAAACTTGCGGCATGGCGCCTTCCCGTCAATCTCGCCGTGTCCCTCCATGCCGCACGTGACCCGTTGCGTGACGAGTTGGTCCCGGTGAACCGTCGCTACCCGATCGCCGACCTGATGGCCGCGTGCCGCGCCTACCTCGAGGACCGGAACAGGCGCATCACGTTCGAGTGGGCCCTCATCGCAGGGACGAACGACACCGACCGCGACGCCCGCGAGCTCGCCTCGCTCGCGCGCGGACTCACACCCTCGGCACACGTGAACCTCATCCCGCTGAATCCCACGCCGGGCTGGCCCACGAGGGGCTCGTCGCGCGCACGCGTGCACGCGTTCCGCGACATGCTCGTGGACCTCGGGGTGAATGCCACCGTGCGACGGAACCGCGGCACGGACATCGCGGCTGCATGCGGTCAGCTCGCGGCCGGCCAGCCGGTGGTGCTCGGTCGTCGAGCCGGCGGCGACAACTCTCTGCCCGGGCAGTCCTGACGGCGGCGGGGGTTCACCACAGCGTCAGTCGTCAAGGTGCCGGGGGTTCGCCACCTGCACCTTGCGACGGATGCTCGGCTCGAGCGCGGCGAGTACCTCGGCGAGCCTGCCGTCGAAGTCACCCGCGCGAACAGCAGCCGCGAGCGCGGCGTCATCGGCGGCGCCGAGTCCGGCGAGCCTCGCGGTGTGGTCTGCGGCGTCGTCGGCGGGGTGCTCCAGCTCGCGTTCCACCATCGCGAGGATGTTCCCGGCCACCCGTGCGTGGAACTGGAGACGGCCGGTCACCGACTGCATCACGTCGGACTCGAGCCACTCCCGCACGGCCGCAAGCAACTCGGCGGCCGACGGCGCGTCATGCGGGTTGCCCATCACACCCTCCCCTCGAGGAGACGCAGCAGGTCCCACTCGTTCTCGCACACCCGCCTGCCGATCGCGGCGAGCTCGTGGCTGCGGGTCAGCCCGGTCAGGTGTGAGGACGCCTGCATGATGCACATGATCCCCCACTTCAGGGTGCCCAGCACCTCCCACCAGCGCACGGTGTCAGCGGACGGACGTTCGCGGCCGGCCGCCTCATAGGCGTCGAACAGTTCCTCGTAGGTCCCGAGCCCGGCGACGGGGTTGCGCCCACCGAAGCGCCATGCCCGCACGCACACCCAGCCGAGGTCCTCCATCGGGTCGCCCACGTGGGCCAGTTCCCAGTCGAGCACCGCGGCAAGACCGCTCTCGTCCACCATCACGTTGCCGAGCCGGAAGTCCCCGTGCACGATCGCTGAGGGACGAGCCGGGGGCCTGTTCGTCTCCAGCCACCTGAACGCCACCTCGAACACCGGGTGCGGTTCCCCGAGTGCATCGAGCACGCCGCGGTAGTACCCCACCTGTTCCTGCTCCACGAGTGACGGAGCAGCAGACACCGGGATGGAGTGCAGCCGCGCCATCGCCTCGCCGATCCCCGACGTGAGCGAGCGCCGGGCAGCACCGAACCGTTCGTCACGGAGGATCTTGCGCGCGATGGTCTCGCCCCCCACCGCGGCCACCACGAGGAAGGGGTTCCCGAGCGCGCCGGATGCGGACCCATCCACCACCAGCTCGGGCACCGGCACACCTCCGGAACGCGCGGCACGCAGCACCTCGGCCTCTGTGCCCATCCCACGCGCCGCGCCGTCACGCTGGCGTTGCAGGATGAGCGAGCGTCCCCCGGCGGAGAAACTCCATGTCTCACGGGATGCGCCGCCCGAGAGCCGCACGAGACCCTCGACCTCCGCGCCGCCGAGCACGGACGACAGCGCCTTCGCGAGTTCGTCGCCGGAGCGGGCCGTCATGGGGTCAACTTTGCCACGCGGGGCCGATCCACCGACCAGCCGGCGCTCAGCCGGACACTGCCCGCGCGAGACCCTCCTTGCCCGCGTCGATCTGTGCGGCGAGCACCCTGTCGAGGACGCCTGCAGTCCACAACGAGCCCCCGTAATGGAGGTCGATCGTGACATCGCTGCCCCCGCCGGCGGGAGCAACAACCACACGCATTGTCCACGGGGAATGCGCTGACCCGTTCGCCTCGCGGCGCTCGAAGACGAAGCCCGAAGCACCGGGCGAGTCGTTCCCCTCGGTGCGCACCATGCGCAGCCGCTTGGAGCGCGCGAACGGACCGACCCTCGCGCGCAGTTCCACGTTCCATGCAGGTGACACGGGAGGTGCCGAAACGTCCCGGTCTGCTCTGTGCACCAACGGCATCCACTCGGGGTAGCGGGACAGGTCCGCGAGAAACGGCACCACCTTCTGCGGCGGCGCGTCGAGATGCACCGAGGACGAGGCCCTCACGGATGGTCGTCCGCGTCGTCGGGATCATCGACCCCGCCGGTGTTGTCATCGGCTGCGTCACCGAAGGCCCGACCGAGCAGTCGTCCGAACTGCGGCCGCGGGAGGCCCGCGGTGTTTCCCTGCGAAGCGAGTCTCGGTGACCACGGCATGGCCTGTGTTTCCTCGGGATCGGCTGCATCCCTGGTCGCGGGCGCGGCGGGCGAATCGCCGGCCGGGGCAGTGTCGATCTCACGGCGGATCGACTCGAACAAACCCGGGGTGTCGCCCGGCGGCGGACGCCGCCGCGGTCGCGCACCGCCCGTCTGTTTCCTCTCCCGCTTCTTGCCCGGGGGTGCGTCGCCCGGTTGCTCCCCGGGTTCGCGCACCTTGAACAGTCGCGGGACGGGGTCACGGCGGTCGTCGAGGGTCCATCCGCGCGGCACCATCAGCGCGTTCGCGTGCCGACGGCACAGCCGGCCCGCGGTCTCGCGCTCGGCGACAGCCGCGGTGTCCACCCACACCACGAGGTTCAGCCGGTCGATCCCGTACGACGCGTCCGAGGGCGCACCGCAACCGGGACGTTCGCACAGTCGTTGCACGTCGCAAACCGTAGTGGCGCAACCGGCGACCGGAGCGCGACCGATCTCGACGCCGGGCGTCACGGCTAGCCGGCGGCACGGATGGTGGGCGATACGGGACTCGAACCCGGGACCTCTACCGTGTGAAGGTAGCGCTCTAACCAACTGAGCTAATCGCCCTTGCGGGAGCCCAAGACTAGCGACGGGTGCGAGGGAACGGCACGGTCAGTATCCCGCGTGCGGGTCGATCAGCCCGATGAGCGGACGGCCTGTCACCCACCGGGACACGTTCTCCCTGATGCGCTCGCCGAGCAACGGAACCGCCATCTCCGGGGTGTTGCCCACGTGCGGCGTGATGATGCAGTTCGGCAGGTTCCACAGAGGGTGGCCCTCGGGGAGCGGTTCGGGGTCGGTGACATCCAGCGCCGCTCCCCCGATGGCCCCGTTCTCGAGCGCCCACACGAGATCGTCGGTGACGATGTGCCCGCCGCGGGCGACGTTCACGATCCACGCGTGATTCTCCATCACCTCGAGCTCCGGGCGCCCGATGATCCCGCGTGTCTCGGCCGTGAGCGAGAGCGCGAGAACAACAACATCAGCACCGGCGAGTGCGTCCACGAGGTTCGCCGTCCCCACCACGTCGTCGGCACCCTCCATCTCCTGTACGTTCCGTCGCACCACCGTGACGTGGCATCCCCACGGCCGCAGCAGACGCAGGAGCGACTCCGTGATACCCCCTCCCCCGAGGACGGTGACGCGCGCGCCGAGGAGGTTGTGCCCGGCAGGACCGCTCCACTTCCCGCGGCGCGAGTACATGCCGATCGCACGCATCCCGGCGAGCGCGAGACCGAGCGCGTGCTCTGCCACTGGTTCGGCATACACGCCCTTCCCGCAGGTCCAGGTGCGCGTGGTGTCCACGATCGGCACGAAGTTCTCGACGCCCGCGAACGGCACCTGCACCCACTCGAGAGATGGGTTCTCCTCGAGAAGACGGCCGAGCCCCTGCGGGTCCCGTGCATCCGCCCACACCACCGCGCGGGCATGACCGGGTTCGGACAGCACGCCCCCGCCCGCAACAACCGCTTCCCGCACCCATTCGGGCGCGGTGGCGGGCTGCACGGTGACACGCGCAGTGCCTCCCGGCGTGCTCACGTGCCCGTCAGCGTTGCTGCGATGTCGCTCGAGGAGCTCCCGGAGCGCCGCAGCACCACGGCCACGAACCACAGAGCGACCATCGTGACCACGAACAGGATCATCGCCCCCACGCCCCAGAACGGTTTGATGGTGCTGCGCGTCGCACCGAGCAGTGCAACGGGGAACGTGGTGGACCCTGCCTCGGAGATGAGGGTCGAGATCACTGCGTTGTCGAGGCAGAGCGTGAACGAGAGCAGACCGCCCGCAACGAGCGCCGACGAGATGAGCGGGAGCGTCACCTGGCGGAACGCCCTCGCGGGAGTGGCGCCAAGGTCGGCGGCCGCCTCCTCGAGCGACTCGTCGAGCCCCTGGAGCCTGGCTCGCACGATGAGTGTCACCACCGCGCTCGCGTACAGGGACTGGCCGACCCACAACTTGTTCATGCCGCTCCCGAACGGGCCCCACCCGTTCCTGAACGGGTACCCCACGACCGGGACGTCCCGGATCCGCGGGAACCATGTGGCAAGCGCGATTGCGTCCATGATCTCCGGGGTCACGAGGATGAGGAACAGCACCGCCATGAACACCTTTGTCCACGTGCCGGGCCTGCGCGCGAGTGCGACACCGGCAAGGCCACCGATGAGCACCGCGATCACAGTGGCCCCGAACGCGGCCGTGAACGAGTTGCGCACGGCGTCGCCGACGCCGGAGAACTTGAACACGTCGCGGTAGCGGTCGGTGGTCGCCCAGTTCCACGCCACCGCGGCAAAGAACGCCCCCGGGCCGAACCAGTTGGTGACCTTCTTCGGGAGGTTCGTGAACCGCACGAGTGCGGCCCTCGCGATCAACCCGCCCGCGACGATTCCCCCACCGACGACCAGGACTCGCCACGCGGTCCCCGCCCGGAACAACTCGCCCCACCACCTGGTGCTGAAGTGCCCCGACCAGATCGTGAACGACTGCCCCCTGTTGAACGAGTGTACGAATACGAGGATGATCGGGATGAAGAGAAAGAGGAGCACCAGCACTGTCCACGCCCCGAGCGCCAGCGTGAGCGGCTCCACGGGAAGGCTCACCCGCGGTCCCCTTGCCCCGCCAGCCATCGCACGCGCATGGTTCGCACGGCGGACCCGTTCGACAACGGGGACAAAGAGCGCCGACAGCCGCGGCACCAGCCACACGATTGCCGCCCCGACCGCAAGCGCGGCGAGAACGAACACGATCATCAGCACCGCCATCGCGGAGCCGAGCGGCCAGTTCTGTGCACCGCCGAACTGTGACGCGACGAGCGCACCGATCATGTTCCCCTTCGCGCCGCCGAGCACGGTTGCCGCCACGTAATCGCCGCACATCGGGATGAAGGTGAGCAGGACCCCGGCGATGATCCCGGGTCCGGCGAGCGGGAGCGTGACCGAGACGAACGTGGCGATGCGCCCCGCACCGAGGTCCTTGCTCGCCTCGCGCATCCGCACGTCGATCCGGTCGAGCGCGACGAACAGCGGCAGCACCATGAACCCCAGGTAGTTGTAGACCACCGCGATCTGCACGGCGGTCGACGTCTCGAGCAGTTGGATCCCGTTCTGGCCGACCCAACCGAGGTCCATCAGGAACCGCGAGAACGAACCGTTCGGTGCGAGGGGGATCCGCCACGCGACGGTGCGGATGAGGAAGCTGGTGAAGCTGGGCACCACCACGAGGGCCAGGATTGCCGCCCGCCACTTCTCCCCTACCTTGAATGCGGCGAAGTACGCGACCGGAAGGCCGATGACCACGCACAGCACCGTGGCAATGACGGCGACGCGCAGCGTGGCCCTGAACACCGTGAAGAAGGTCTCGTCGAACACCTCGGAGTAGTTCGCGGTGGTGAGCCGGGAGAGGTCGACCGGCAGGAGGAGCGAGGTGTCCTTCGTTCCGAACGAGTAGTAGACGATGTATCCGATCGGGACGACGAAGAACAGCGCGTACCAGACGATCGACGGCAGCGCGAGCGAGAAGCTCGGTGCCCTCAGCCGCCGGCGCCTGGAGCCGAGCGCCGCCGTCACCGGGTCAGGCCCCGGCCTTGGCCTTGGTCTTGTTCAGGATGTCGACGAGACGGTCGAGCGCCGAGTTCATCTCCTGCGCCTCCATTGTCGCCACCTGCTCGTCGGAGAAGAAGATCATGTCCGGCTTGGCGAGGTCGGGCGCGAGCTCCTTCAGCAGCTGCTCCATGTTCTTCATGCCCGTGTGGTAGCCGTGGTACGAGAGGTCCTTGATGGAGACCTCGGGTACGAGCTCCCAGTTGATCCACGAGTGGGCCGCATCGGGGTTCGGCGCCCCGACCGGGATGGCGTAGGTGTCCATGAACAACTGCGTCTTCGGTCCGGGCAGCACCCACTTCCAGTTCTCCGGTTTGCCGCCCGCGTCCGCGATGCGCGAGTACGCCTGGCGGGCATCGCCCGTCCACGCGACGGCGAGCGAGTACGCGCCCTCGGCGATCTTGGTGCTCGGGTAGCTGTCGAACGCCTTGATGTGCCTGCCGAGGGTGTTCACCATGAACTCCTCGCACGCATCCAGGTCCGCCGCCTCCGTCGTGTTGGCCGACTTGCCGTTCGCCCAGAACCACGGGCCGCAGAAGTCCCACGCCGCATCGATCACCGCGCAGTTGCCGCTTGCTTCCTTCGTGCACGCATCGAGGAAGTCCGACCACGTCGCGAGGTCACGCGTGATCTTCGAGGTGTCGTAGAGGAACCCGGCGCTCCCCCAGTCCTTGCAGACCACGTACTCGTCGTTCGGGTCCCACGGCTGGCCGACATACGGCGTGTCGAGGTTGACGAAGTTGGGCAGCAACGACTTGTCGAGCTTCTGGAGGAGACCCTTCTCGATCATCTGCGGCACGTACGGGCCCGTGGGCACCACGATGTCGAACCCGCTGCTGCCCGACGCGGACGAGAGCTTGGTGATGAGATCCTCGTTGCTGGCGTAGTAATCCACCTTCATCGTGACGCCGAGGGTGGAGTCGGCGAGGGGTCCCACGAGGTCGGGGTCGTTGTAATCGCCCCAGGTGTACATCGCGAGCGCGCCGCTCGACTTGCGGATCTTGCGACTCCACTCACCGGTGGCCGTGCCGTCGAGTTCCGTCCAGTCCCCGCCGGCTCCCGATGTGTCGGAGGGCGATGTGCCGTCGGAGACCGAGCCGCTGTTCCCGCAGGCCACGAGGACCAGGGCGAGGCCGGCAGTGGCGGTGCCGGCACGCAGGAACGCCCGGCGTGACAGGTCCTCCCTGAAGCTGTGAGGCGCGAGGATCCTGATCGGCCTGTCGCTCTTGTTCTCCATGATGATGGCCCCCTGTGCCTCTTGCGTCCGCCGTCGGTGACGGTGGACCCGAACATGAATTGTGTAGCAGACCCCGGGTCTGGTTCCCTTCGTTCCCCGCGTCCCTAGCCCGCCTGGTCCTCGGCGAGCACCACACCGGCCTGCCGCGCGGAGAACAGGTACACGTCGTCGGCTGACCACGTGCACCACACCGGGTCGCCCACGCCGAAGCGCTGCGACTCGAGGCGCGGCGTGAGAACGAGCAGGTCCCTCTCGCCGGAGGTGACCACGTACTGGAGCACGTCACCGAAATGGGACACCCCCGCCACGACCCCGCGGCAGGAGTTCTCGGGCTTCTGCGGCTGCGACTGCGAGAGATGGATGCACTCGGGACGCACCGCGGGGAGCGCCGCCTGGCCGTTTGGCACGTTCTCCTCGGGTCGCGTCGCCACGAACACAGTGCCGTCATCGGCGACAGCCCCCTGGTCGTTTGCGGTGCCGGTCCAGAAGTTGTTGCGGCCGATGAACCCCGCGACGAAGGCGGACGAGGGGTGCTCGTACACGGTCTCGGGGTCGGCGAGCTGCTCGATGTGACCATCCAGCATGATCGCGATCCGGTCGCTCATGCTCATCGCCTCCTCCTGGTCGTGCGTGACGAACACGAAGGTGATCCCGAGGCGCGACTGCAGCAGTTTCAGCTCGATCTGCATCTCCTCGCGGAGCTTGCGGTCGAGGGCGCCGAGGGGCTCGTCGAGCAGGAGCACGCTCGGACGGTTGACGAGTGCGCGCGCAACCGCGACGCGCTGCTGCTGGCCGCCCGACATCTGGCGCGGCCGGCGCTCCGCGAGACGGGACATCTGGACCATGTCGAGCGCCTCGGCGACGCGCTCCGCGATCTCGGCCTTCGCGACACCCTTCTGGCGCAGCCCGTACCCGACGTTCTCGGCCACGGTCATGTGCGGGAAGAGCGCGTAATGCTGGAACACGGTGTTCACATCGCGTTTGTGGGGGGGAACGCCCTGCACCTCGATGCCGTTCACGAGGATGTGGCCCTCGTCGGGCTGCTCGAACCCGGCGAGCATGCGCAGTGTCGTGGTCTTCCCGCAGCCGCTCGGCCCGAGGAGGGAGAGAAACTCGCCGGGCTTCACCTCGAGGTCGAGGTTGTCCACCGCGATGACGTCGCCGTACCGCTTCGTCACGCCGACCAGCCGGACCGAACCACGCTCCCCTGTCACGCACACCTCCGCTCAGCGACGACACGGAGAGCATAGGCAACCGGGAGGTCACGGCAGGAGACGACGGTCACGGGGATAATGGACGGATGGACCCCTCGCTCGACCAACAGGCACGACGTCACATGTGGGGTCACTTCACGCGGATGTCGGCCGTGCAGCGCGACGGTCTCCCCATCATCTCCCGGGGAGAGGGCGCATACGTGTGGGACGACAGGGGGAACCGTTACCTCGACGCGCTCTCGGGTCTCTTCACGGTGAATGTCGGGCACGGACGGCCGGAGCTCGCAGAGGCAGCCGCCGAACAGTCGCGCACCCTCGCCTACTTCCCGCTGTGGAACTTCGGCACGGAACCTGCGGTACGGCTCGCCGCGAGGCTGGCCGACCTCGCACCGGGCGACCTCAACCGGGTGTTCTTCACCACGGGCGGTGGCGAGGCGGTGGAGTCGGCGTGGAAACTGGCGATGCAGTACTTCGACGCGATCGGCCAGCCCCGGCGGCGCAAGGTCATCAGCCGCGACTACGCGTACCACGGGACATCGTTCGGTGCGCTGTCGATCACCGGGATCCCCGCGCTGCGCGAGCCGTTCGAGCCGCTGCTGCCGGCTGCACTCAAGGTGCGCAACACGAACCGGTACCGGTGCACGTCATGCTCGATGCTGGATGCGTGCACGCTCGACTGTGCCGACGACATTGAACGGCTCATCCTTGCCGAGGGGCCTGAGACCGTCGCAATGGTGATCATGGAACCTGTCCAGAACACCGGCGGGGCGCTCACGCCTCCTGAGGGCTACTGGCGCCGGGTGCGGGAGATCTGTGACCGGCACGGGGTGCTGCTCGTGTCCGACGAGGTGATCTGTGCGTTCGGCCGCCTCGGGCACATGTTCGGCTGCGACCGCTTCGGGTACCGGCCCGACATGATCACGTTCGCGAAGGGCGTCACGAGCGGTTATGCGCCGCTCGGCGGCGTGATCGTGAGCGACCGGATCGCTGCTCCGTTCGTGGAGGAGGAGGGTCGCATGTACATGCACGGACTCACATTCGGCGGGCATCCGGTGAGCTGCGCAGTGGCGCTCGCGAACCTCGACATCCTCGAGGGAGAGGACCTGTGCGGCAACGTGCTGCGCCACGAGGAGCTGTTCGACGACGTGATGGACGAGATCGCCGGTCTCCCGTTGGTCGGCGACGTGCGGGGCTGCGGCTATTTCCGGGTGGCCGAGCTCGTGAGGGACAAGGACACGCGGGAGACGTTCACACCCGCCGAGAGCGAGTGGCTCCTGCGCGGCTACCTGTCACCGATGCTGTACCGCTCGGGTCTCATATGCCGCTCCGACGACCGCGCGGACCCGGTGGTCGTGCTGTCGCCCACCCTGGTCGCGGGCGAACAGGAGCTCGAGTTCATCCGCACGACCCTGCGCACTGCGTTCACCGGGGCGTGGGAGGCGATGCAGAGCCGCTGAGCGCGCTCAGCTCTCGAGGTTCGCCATCACGTGCTTGATGCGCGTGTAGTCATCGAGCGCGTAGGCGGAGAGGTCCTTGCCGTAGCCGGACTTCTTGTAGCCGCCGTGGGGCATCTCGGCCACGATCGGGATGTGCGTGTTGATCCACACGCACCCGAAGTCGAGGCCCTTCGCCATCCGCATCGCACGGCCGAAGTCACGGGTCCAGACGGAAGATGCCAACCCGTACTCCACGCCGTTCGCCCAGCGCAGTGCCTCCTCCTCGTCGGAGAAGCGCTGCACAGTGAGCACCGGCCCGAAGATCTCGTTCTGGATCATCTCGTCGTCCTGCTTCAGGTCGGCGACCACTGTGGGCGCGTAGAAGAAACCCGTGTCCCCGACCTTCGCGCCGCCGGTCACGACACGTGCGTGGTCGGGGGTGCGGTCCACGAAGCCGGCGACCCTGGCGAGTTGGTTCGGGTTGTTGAGCGGCCCGTAGAGAACGTCCTCGTCGTCGGGCATCCCCGTCCGCGATGCGGAAACGGCCTCGGACAGTGCCGCGACGAACTCGTTGTAGATGCGGGGTCCGCACACCACACGCGTGGCGGCCGTGCAGTCCTGGCCGGCGTTGAACAGCCCGGCCGTGGCGATTCCCGCGGCCGCGGCCTCGATGTCGGCGTCGTCGAACACGATGACCGGTGCCTTGCCGCCCAGTTCGAGATGCACCCGCTTCAGGCTCTTCGCCGCCGCCTCGGCAACCTCCATACCCGCCCGCACCGAGCCGGTGACCGACACCATGGACGGGACGTCGTGTGAGACCATCGAGCGCCCGGTGTCCCTGTCGCCGCAGACGACGTTGAACACGCCGGGCGGCAGGAACTCGGCGGCGACCTCGGCCATGAACGCCGTGGTGGACGGCGTGGTGTCGGAGGGCTTCAGCACCACCGTGTTCCCCGCCGCGAGTGCAGGCGCGAACTTCCACACCGCCATCATCATCGGGTAGTTCCACGGGGCGACCTGTGCACACACGCCCACGGGCTCGCGCCTGATCATCGAGGTCATGTTGCGCATGTACTCGGCAGATGCCTTGCCCTCCAGCATCCGCGCCGCTCCCGCAAAGAACCTGATCTGGTCGATCATCGGCGGGATCTCCTCGCTCGCCGTCATGGCGACGGGCTTGCCCGTGTTCTCCACCTCGAGCGCGATCAGCTCGTCGGCCCGGCTCTCCAGTGCGTCGGCGATTCGCAGCAACGCGCGCGAACGTTCCGACGGCGTGGTGTCCTTCCACTCGCCGAACGCCGCTGCCGCGGAAGACATTGCCGCATCGACGTCGGCGGCCGACGAGAGCGGCGAGGTGCCGAACTCCTGCCCCGTCGCTGGGTTCACGAGGGGGAGGGTCCGCCCGTCCTTGGCGTCCACATGCCGGCCGTTCACGAAGTTCCGTACTTTTCGCATGACCCCATCGTCCCACACCGACGTTCGTCACGCGACAGGCGCCGACGGGGAGCCCCGGGGCGAGAGGTAGAAATGAGGCATGAAACCCGTCAGGTCCGTCGGTGTCCCCCGCGAGACGAAGACCGCCGAGGGCCGGGTCGCTCTCACTCCCGACGGTGTCCGCGAGTTCGAGCGCCTGGGCATCGACGTGTACGTCGAGGCAGGTGCCGGCGAGGGAGCGTCGATCTCCGATGCCGACTACGTGGCGGCCGGGGCCGACATCGTCCCCACGGCGGCCGACGCGTGGGCGCGGGACATGGTCGTGAAGGTCAAGGAGCCCACAGAGGCCGAGTTCGTCCATCTCCGCGCCGACCTCGTGCTCTTCACGTACCTCCATCTCGCCGCGTATCCGGCCGTCGCGCGCGCGCTGCTCGACGCCGGCACCACGGCCTTCGCCTACGAGACGGTGCAGCTGGAGACCGGCGCACTGCCGCTGCTCGCCCCGATGAGCGAGGTTGCGGGCCGGCTCGCCCCGCAGATGGGCGCGCATTTCATGGAGCGCACCCACGGTGGCCGCGGCGTGCTGATGGGCGGCGCTCCGGGCGTGCGCCCCGCGCGGGTGGTCGTGCTGGGCGCGGGAAACGTGGGCTGGAACAGCGCGTGGATCGCTGCGGGCATGGAGGCCGAGGTCGTGCTGCTCGACAAGAACCTCGACCGGCTCCGCTGGGTGGACCAGATCCACCGCGGACGGATCATGACGCTCGCATCCAACAGGGGCGCGATTGAACGCAGCATCGCAGAGGCCGACCTCGTGATCGGCGCGGTGCTCGTCGCGGGCGGGCGCGCACCCGTGGTGGTGAGCGAGGACATGGTGCGCACGATGAAGCCGGGCTCCGTGATCGTCGACGTGGCGGTCGACCAGGGCGGCTGCATCGAGACCATCCACGAGACCACCCACACCGAACCGGTGTACGAGAGGCACGGGGTGATCCACTATGCGGTGGGCAACATGCCCGGGGCTGTGCCGCACACGAGCACGTATGCCCTCACCAACGCAACCCTTCCGTACGTGCTCGAGGTCGCTTCGCAGGGCCCGCTGGCCGCGGTGGAGCACAATCCGGCGCTCGCACCCGGCCTCAACACCCACGCGGGGTCCGTGACACTCGCCGCTGTCGCCGAGGCGATGGGCACCGGGCATCTCGATCCCGTCACCGCACTGCGCGCGTCATAGGGTCAGGGCATGGCAGTCCCCGCAGCGGAACTCGATCTCCCCCACGTGCCGGTCTTCCAGGACGGCGACCGCCAGGTGCGCCGCTCCGTGATGCGCGAGCTCTCCGGTCTCACCCCGATCGCCCGGACCGACATCGGGTACGCGGTGCTGCGCTACGACACCGTGACCAAGGTGCTGCGCGACAAGCGCTGGCACAGCGCAACGGGATTCGCAGCGCAGTTCGCGGGTGTCACCGACGAGAAGTTCCTGTCCAGACGGCGCATCAGCATCCTGAACGCCGAGGGTGACACCCACGTGCGCCTGCGCAGGCTCGTCGCCCCCGCGTTCTCCCCGCGCAGCGCAGACAGGCTGCGTCCGTTCATGCGCGAGGTCATCCGTTCGCTCATCGGCCCTCGCCTCGCGTCGGGGCGCACCGAGTTCGTGGCCGACGTGACCGAGCCGTACCCCATCCCCATCATCTGCGAGCTGCTCGGCGCACCGAAGGAGGACTGGAAGTCCTTCAGCGTGTGGGCCACCGACATCCTGCGCGTCTTCAACGGCACTCTCCTTGAGGACCTGCCGGTCATCATGAAGGCACAGGACGAGCTCGGCGACTACGTGCGCGGCCTCATCGAGGCCCGCCGCGCACACCCGGCCGACGACCTCCTCACCGACCTCATCGCGGCCGAGGAACAGGGCGACCGTCTCACGAACGACGAACTGGTGATGATGGTGGAGGCCGTGATCGTCGGCGGGACGGACACGACCCGCAACCAGCTCGGGCTCTGCCTCGCTGTGTTCCTCGACCACCCCGGGCAGTGGGCGCTCCTCGCGTCGGACCCGTCGCTCGCCCCGCGCGCGGTCGAGGAGTGCATGCGCTACTGGGGTGCGGTCAACGGCACGATCCGTTTCGCGAGCGAGGACATCGAGATGGACGGGATCCTGTTCCCGCAGGGCACGTTCATGAGCACCAGCCTCGCCACCGCGAACTTCGACCCGCAGGTGTTCCCCGAGCCCACCACGTTCGACATCACGCGCGAACCGGTCGGGTCGCCCCACATGAGCTTCGGCAGCGGGATCCACTACTGCCTCGGGGCCTCGCTCGCGCGTGCCGAACTGCAGGAGGCCCTCGCCATCCTCCCGGGTGTGATGCCCGGTCTCCGCCGTGACGGTGACACCGTGATGAAGCCGGCGACCACCGCGATCTTCGGGCCGGCGAGCATGCCGCTCGCGTTCGACACCCGCGGCTGACGCCACACTCTCCGTCCCGAACATTCATCGGGCGCACCACTACTGTGGTCACGCCCCCATGACGTCGACCGCCCGCACCCGCAAGCCTCCCGTGCCCGGCTCCGCCCGGTCGGCCCTCGCCCACCGTGAGTTCCGGGTGATGTGGCTCTCGAGTTTCACGTCCAGCATCGGTGTCTGGATGCAGCAGGTCGTCCTGCCCGCGTACGTGTACTCGCGCACGCAGAGCGCCTCAACGGTCGCGATCTTCAGCATCGCCCAGATGGGACCGTTGCTGCTGCTCTCCATCCCGGCGGGGGTGATGGCCGACAAGTTCGAGCGTCGCAGGTGGCTGGTGTTCGCCCAGATCACCCAGATGACCGGCTCGTTCGCGCTCGGTGTGCTCGCCACCATGGACGCCGCCATCCCCTCGCTCTTCCTCGCCCAGCTGGTCGTGGGCATCGGCAACAGCTGCAACGCGCCCGCGTTCTCGGCGGTGCTGCCGAGCCTCGTCCCGCCCGAGGACCTCGGTGGGTCGATCAGCCTCTCGTCGGTGTCGGTGAACGCCTCCCGTGTGGCAGGGCCGATCGTGGCGGCCGTGCTCATGAACGCTGGCCTGCGGACCGAGCACATCTTCTTCATCAACTCGTGCGCGTACCTCATCGTGATGTCGGCCGTGCTGCGCATCACGATGCCGAAGGTCGAGAAGACGAACGAGTCGGGACTGCGATCGCTCACGCTCGGGTTCAGGGTCGCACGCGAACGGCCCGTCATCGGACGGGTCCTGCTGACCATGTTCTCGTTCTCGCTGTTCAGCCTGCCCTTCGTCGGTCTGTTCCCCGCCGTCGCCGACCTCGCGTTCGGCATCCAACCGAAGACAGCCATGTACAAGTGGCTGTACGCGGTGTGGGGTCTCGGCGCGATGTTCGGCGCACTCGCCGTGGGCACCGTGCTCGCCACCGAGGACAAGCGGACCACGGCGCGGCGCGGCTTCGTTCTGTTCGCCGTCGCACTCTCGCTGTTCGCCTCTGCCCCGAACGTGCCGCTCGCCTTCGTCACCGGCTTCCTCCTCGGCACCACCTATTTCTCCACCACCACGGCGTTGATGACCGTGCTGCAGAGCCGGCTCGAGCTCGCAGTGAGGGCGCGGGTCCTGTCGCTCTGGTTCATGGCATTCGGCGGGACCATCCCGCTCGGCAACATGATCTTCGGCCCGGTGATGGACTCGGTCGGGGCGAGGCCGGTTCTGTACTTCGGTGCCGCGTGGGCACTCGTGCTGTCGTGGTGGTGCAACATCCACAAGCTCGACAGGGCCGCCGCCGAGGACGGGGAGTTCCTTGCCGCGGGACAGTCGGTTCCGTCCCCGGCGGGGCCGGCGACGACACCCGAGCAGGGCGCCTAGTCACCCGGGGACGCGAGCAGTCCCCGGACCGCGCGCTCGGTGCGGGCCGCGCGCGAGCCCTTCACGAGCACCGCGGTGTCCCTGCCGCGCGGTTCGACGGACGCGAGGGCATCGTCGAGTGTCACCCCCGGCCGGCCGTACATGTCGGTCTCGAGCGGGATGAGGGTGATGCCGAGCGTCGATGCGAGTGATGCAATCCGTTGGTGCACGGCCTCCGGGTCGGACACCTCCGCGATTGCACCGAGAACGGCGAGCCGGTGGGCCGCCGGTGCCGACGCGAGGGTGCGCAGCGCGGCCTCCATCGAGGAGGAGTTCGCGTTGTAACTGTCGTCGAGCACGCGCGTTCCGTCGGGCGCAGTCGACCATTCCATCCTCATCGGGGCGTGTTCGGCACGGTGGAGCGCGTCGACGGCATCGGCGAAGGGCACACCGGCCACCACGCCCACAGCCACGGCGGCGGCGGCGTTCATCGCCATGTGCTCACCGGGAACCTCGAGCTCGGTAGACACGTACGCATTGCCCCATGCGAACCTCGCGGTGACCCGCCCCCGGTCGTCCGTGCCCGCGACCGCCATGTGAACCTCGGCGTCGGCCGAGGTGCCGTATGTGATGACGCGACCCGGGGCCAGCGACGCCATCGCGGACACTCGCGGGTCATCGGCGTTCAGCACCGCCGTGCCGTCCGGGCCGAGCGACGACACGATCTCCGACTTGATTCGCGCAACCGCCTCGATTCCGCCCACGCGCTCGCTGTGTGCGTCGCCCACGATGGTGACCACCGCGATGTCCGGCCGCGCCACCGTGCACAGCCTGGCAATCTCCCCCTCCCATCTCATCCCGTACTCGAGCACGATCGCCTCGCACCCGTCGGGTGCACCCGCGAGCGTCATCGGCACGCCGTAGTCGTTGTTGAACGAACCGGGGGCCCTGTGAGCCGACGGGTAGCGCGCGAGGAGCACCGCATGGACCATGTTCTTCGTCGATGTCTTCCCTGCCGAACCCGTGACGGCAACGACCCGTCCGGCCGCCGTGGTGCGCAACCGGCCGGCGCACATCCGACCGATCTCCGTGAGGGCGACTGCCGTGTCGTCGACCTCCACGCACGTGCCGCCCGCGACCGCACGTCCCCTCTCCACGATCGCGAACGGCGCACCCTTCGCGAACGCATCACCCACGTACCCGTGACCGTCGTTCTCGGTGACGAGCGCGACGAACGCCTGACCCGGGGAGATCGTCCGCGAGTCCATCCACACCCCGTCGGCGACGGTGTCCGGGCCGGTCACCGTTCCCCCGGTGCACGACGCGACTTCGGCGGCCGTCATGCGCATGCGGCGAGAGTAGCGGCGAGTACCTTCGAGGGAATGGACGCCCCGAGACGGACCCTTGTGGTGCTGTTCGGGGGCCGCTCCGCCGAGCACGACGTGAGCCGAGTGTCGGCATCGCACGTGATGCGCGCTGCGGACCCCTCCAGCTACGACGTCACCGGCGTTGCCATCACGCGCAACGGCGAATGGCTGCGCGACCCTTCGCTGTCGTTCTCCGGCCCGTCAGCGCGCGATGTCCCGGACGTGCTCACCGTCTCGGGGGAACCTGTCGACCCGCACTCGCTTGCCGGCGGGGGAACGGTCTTCGTGCCGATGCTTCACGGCCCGATGGGCGAGGACGGAACCGTGCAGGGCCTCCTCGAGACGATGGACGTCCCGTTCGTGGGCAGCGGGGTGCTCGCGAGCGCGGTGTGCATGGACAAGGGCATCGCGAAGAGACTCCTCGGCGCGGCAGGGATACCGCAGGCGCGCCACACCGTCGTGCATGCCGACGAGGTGTCGGCGTCAACCGTGGATGCGATTGTTGCGGACCTCGGTGGCGACGTGTTCGTGAAACCCGCGAACATGGGCTCGTCGGTGGGCGTCTCCCGTGTCGTGGGCGGCACCGATGCGCTCGGGGCGTGCCTCACGGCGGCGCGGTACGACTCGTGGATAGTGATCGAGGAACGAGTGCGCGGCCGCGAGATCGAGGTGGCAGTGCTCGGCAACAGGTCACCGCGTGCGTCGGTGCCCGGCGAGATCACACCGGCGCGCGAGTTCTACGACTACGCGGACAAGTACGAGGACGGTGCGGCGCAGCTGAGCGTGCCCGCACGGCTCGACCCCGCACGCGCCGACGAGGTGCGGGAGCTTGCGCTCCGGGCATACTCGGCGCTGCGCTGCGAGGGGATGGCCCGCGTGGACTTCTTCCTCGAGGAGGACGGCAGGGGTTTCCTGTGCAACGAGGTGAACACGATCCCCGGCTTCACGCCCATCTCGATGTTCCCGCGGCTGTGGGAGGCAAGCGGCCTCACCCAGGCGCAGATCGTGGACGAACTCGTCTCCCTCGCGCTCGAGCGCCACACCATGAGACGTCGCGACACCGGTCGCTGAACGTACGCTCCTGCGATCAACCCTCCGTTGCCGCAGTCAGCACGGTCAGCCGCCGGCGGCGGGGATGTTGATCACCTGTCCGGGCAGCAGTGTCACGCCGGCGTCCGGCCACTGGTTGGCCGCGAACAACTGCGCCTGGGTGATGCAGAACTTCTTCGTGATTGCCCACACGGAATCACCGTCGGCAATCGTGTAGGTGCCGGCCGGCCTGGTCCCGCAGCCGGGGCCGACAGGGCCCGCCGGTGTGCTGGGTGTTGTGGCACCTCCGCCGGATGACCCGTTGTTCACCGGGGCCGTGGCGTTCGCGGGGATGCGCAGCGTCTGGCCCGGGTACGGGAACTCCGACGGACTGAGCATCGCGTTGTAGGAGAGAAGGAGGCTCACCGTGATCCCGAACTTCGTGGCGACCGAGATCGGCGAGTCGCCGGCCTGCACGGTGTAGGTGGTCTCCTGGCCGACCGCGTTCGCGGGGAGCGTGGTCGTGGTGCCGGGCATCGTGCTCGCCACCGGCGGGATGGTCGCGAAGGCGGTGGGTGTCACGGCGACGACAGTCGTGGCCACACCGAGGGTGTCACCACCGCACGAGGCAAGTGACGGCACGGCGATGACAGCGCACACCGATGCGGCGAGCACCCTCGCCGACGCTGCCAGTGACCCGTGCTTCACGAGGAAACACGGTAGTTGTGGCGGCCGCGTGCGGCGTGGCACCCCCTGGCGACGTCAGACGAGCGGGCGAGCAGTGGGAGGAATCGGCGCGGGGAGAACAGAAGAGCCCATGAGGTGGCTGTCCACCGCGGCGGCGCAGGAACGTCCCTCGGCAATCGCCCACACGATGAGGCTCTGGCCGCGGCCCATGTCGCCGGCGACGAACACGCCCGGCACGTTGGTCGCATAGTTCAGGTCACGGGCGACGTTGCCGCGCTCGTCGAGCGCAACCCCCATCTGCTCGAGCCAGGATCCCTTCTCGGGACCCACGAAACCCATCGCGAGGAACACGAGGTCGGCGGGGATCTCGCGGTCGGTGCCCTCGACCCTCTCGAATCGCCCGTTCACCATCTGCACCTCGTGGACGAGCAGCGCACGGACGTTGCCCGCGCCGTCGTCGACGAAACGCTCTGTGTTCACCGAGTAGACCCTCTCGCCGCCCTCCTCGTGGGCCGACGACACCCGGTAGATCATCGCGTACTGCGGCCACGGGTTGCCGCCCGACCTTTCCTCGGGTGGCCGCGGCATGATCTCGAGCTGCACGACCTGCCGCGCGCCCTGGCGCAGCGCGGTCCCGAGACAGTCCGCACCGGTGTCACCACCACCGATGATCACCACGTTCTTGTCGCGTGCGTCGATGCCGGGCGAAGCGAGGTCGCCCTCCTGGACCTTGTTCGCTATCGGCAGGTACTCCATCGCCTGGTGGACGCCCTTGAGCGCGCGGCCAGGTACGTCGAGGTCACGCCATGCCGTCGCGCCGCACGCAAGAACCACCGCGTCGACGCTGGCGCGCAGCACGTCGATGTCGACCGCACCGCCCACGTCGGCGCCCGTGCGGAACTCGGTGCCCTCGGCGCGCATCTGCTCGATGCGACGGTCGAGGTGGCGCTTCTCCATCTTGAACTCGGGGATGCCGTAACGCAGAAGTCCTCCGATGCGGTCGGCGCGCTCGAGCACCACCACGTCGTGGCCTGCACGTGTCAGCTGCTGAGCGGCGGCCAGGCCGGCCGGCCCGCTGCCGATCACCGCGACGCGCTTGCCGGTGCGTGTTGCGGGGACCTGGGGCACGACCCATCCGTTCTCCCACGCATGGTCGATGATCTCGACCTCGACCTGCTTGATCGACACGGGGTCCTGGTTGATCCCGACAACGCACGCCGACTCGCACGGCGCCGGGCACAGTCGGCCGGTGAACTCGGGGAAGTTGTTCGTGGCGTGGAGCCGCTCGATTGCGTCCTTCCAGTGGTCGCGGTAGACGAGGTCGTTCCAGTCGGGGATGAGATTGCCGAGCGGGCACCCGTTGTTGCAGAACGGGATGCCGCAGTCCATGCAACGGCCGGCCTGCGTGCGCAGGTCGTCGGCGGCGAAGGGCTCGTACACCTCCTTCCAATCGAGGAGACGCAGTGCCACGGGCCGGCGCTTCGGCCCCTGCCTGTTCCACTTCATGAACCCTGTCGTCTCACCCACGGGCAACCTCCATCACGCGCTCGGCGGTCCGTTCCTCCGACCAGCCGTTCTTCTCCGCCTCCGCGAACACCTGGAGCACCGTGCGGTAGTCACGCGGCATCACCTTGCGGAAATGCGGGACCTCCACGGTCCACGCGTCGAGGATCCGCCCCGCCACCTCCGAGCCGGTGAGTTCACGGTGGCGCTCCACCGTCGCCCTCAACCACTCCTCGTCCGCACCGCTCACGTGCTCGAGGTCCACCATCTCGTAGTTGACATTCGACGGGAACACACCGTCGGGATCCCACACGAACGCGATCCCTCCAGACATGCCCGCGGCGAAGTTGCGGCCGGTCGGGCCGAGCACGACGACACGACCGCCGGTCATGTACTCGCAGCCGTGGTCCCCCACACCCTCCACCACGGCGGTCGCGCCGGAGTTGCGCACGCAGAAGCGCTCACCCACGGTGCCCCGGATGAGGATCTCTCCCGCGGTGGCGCCGTACCCGATCACGTTGCCAGCAATCACGTTCTCCTCGGCGACGAACGCAGCGTCAGCATGCGGATGCACGATGATCCTGCCGCCGGAGAGGCCCTTCGCGAGGTAGTCGTTCGCATCGCCCTCGAGACGCAGCTCGATTCCGCGGGGCACGAAGGCGCCGAAGCTCTGGCCGGCCGAGCCCGTGAAGTGGATGGTGATCGTGCCGTCGGGCAGACCCTCGCCGCCCCACGCACGGGTCACCTCGTGGCCGAGCATCGTGCCGACCGTGCGGTTCACGTTGCGGATCGGCCTGCGGATCGACACGGGCGTGCCCTCGAGGATCGCGGGGCGCGATGCCGCGATGAGTTCGTTGTCGAGTGCGTCACCGAGACCGTGGTCCTGGGAGACCGAGCAATGGAACGTCTGGCCGTAGGGGTTGCGCGGCGCCTCGAGGATCGGGGAGATGTCGAGTCCGTGTGCCTTCCAGTGGTCGACCGCCATGCGTGCGTCGATCATCTCCACGTGACCGATCGCCTCCTGCAGCGAGCGGAACCCGAGCGCGGCAAGATGCTCGCGCACCTCCTCCGCGATGTACTCGAAGAACGTGGTGACGAACTCGGGCTTCCCGCTGAACCGTTGCCGCAGGACGGGGTTCTGGGTGGCAACACCGACCGGGCATGTGTCGAGGTGGCAGACGCGCATCATGATGCAGCCGCTCACCACCAGGGGCGCAGTGGCGAAACCGAACTCCTCGGCGCCGAGAAGTGCCGCGATCACGACGTCGCGGCCGGTCTTCATCTGTCCGTCGGTCTGCACGACGATGCGGTCGCGCAGCCCGTTGAGAAGCAGGGTCTGCTGGGTCTCGGCGAGGCCGAGCTCCCACGGTCCGCCCGCATGCTTGAGCGACGTGAGCGGCGACGCACCGGTGCCGCCGTCATGACCCGAGATGAGAACCACGTCGGCCTTGGCCTTGCTCACGCCCGCGGCCACGGTCCCCACGCCCACCTCCGCGACGAGCTTCACGTGGATGCGCGCGGCGGGGTTCGAGTTCTTGAGGTCGTGGATCAGCTGCTTCAGGTCCTCGATCGAGTAGATGTCGTGGTGCGGTGGCGGACTGATGAGGCCGACGCCCGGCGTGGAGTGACGCGTTCGTGCCACCCACGGGTACACCTTGTGCCCGGGCAGCTGACCGCCCTCGCCGGGCTTGGCGCCCTGGGCCATCTTGATCTGGATGTCGTCGGCATTCACGAGGTACTCGCTCGTCACGCCGAACCGGCCGGAGGCCACCTGCTTGATCGCGCTGCGCTTCGAGTCCCCGTTCGGGAGCGGCACGAACCTCTCGGGGTCCTCGCCGCCCTCGCCGGTGTTGCTCTTCCCTCCGATGCGGTTCATCGCAACGGCCAGTGTCTCGTGAGCCTCGGCGGAGATCGATCCGTAGCTCATCGCACCCGTGCTGAACCGGCGCACGATCGCACTGACGGGCTCCACCTCCTCGATCGGGACGGCGGGACGCGCCCCGGTCCGCAGCTCGAACAGGCCGCGGAGCGTCGCGAGGCGTCTCGACTGGTCGTCGACGTCGCGCGTGTACTGCTTGAAGACGTCGTAGCGACCTGCACGGGTGGAGTGCTGCAGCCGGTACACGGTCTCGGGGTTGAACAGGTGGTGCTCGCCCTCACGGCGCCACTGGTACTCCCCCCCGAGGTCGAGCGTGCGGTGCGCGCGCAGTTCGGGCCTGGTCGGGTGCGCGGTTGCGTGACGCATCGCCACCTCGCGTGCGACCTCATCGAGCCCGATGCCGCCGAGGCGCGACACCGTTCCGGTGAAGTACTCGTCGACGACCGACCCGGACAGTCCGATCGCCTCGAAGATCTGTGCGCCCGTGTACGACGCCACGGTGGACACACCCATCTTCGACATCACCTTGAGCACGCCCTTGCCGGCGGCCTTGATGTAGTTCTTCACGGCCTTGTGCGGGTCCATGCCGCCCATCTGGTGGAGGCCGCGTCCCTCGTCGGCCGAGATCATGTCCTCGATCGACTCGAATGCGAGATAAGGGTTGATGGCACCCGCGCCGTAGCCGACGAGCAGGGCCATGTGGTGCACCTCGCGCGCGTCGCCGCACTCCACGACGAGGCCGACCTGCGTGCGGGTCTTCTCGCGGATGAGGTGGTGATGGACCGCGCTCGTCAGGAGGAGCGACGGGATCGGGGCGAACACCTCGTCGGCATTCCGGTCGGACAGCACGATGATCCGCACGCCCCGCGCGATCGCATCCGAGGCGAGCGTCCGCACGTTCTCGAGGGCATCGCGCAGCCCGTCGCCACCGTCGGCCACCCTGTAGAGGCCGCTGATCACGACCGCGGCGAGATGCGGGTGGGTGCCGTCGTCGTTGACGTGGATGATCTTGGCGAGGTCGTCATTGTCGATGACCGGGAACGGAAGCTGCAGCTGGCGGCAGCTGGCGGGGCCCGGCGCGAGCAGGTTCGCCTCGGGACCCACGCTCGTGCCGACCGCAGTCACGACCTCCTCGCGGATCGCATCGAGCGGCGGGTTCGTCACCTGGGCGAACAGTTGCTGGAAATAGTCGAACAGCATGCGGGAGCGCTCCGACAGGACCGCGATCGGGGTGTCGGTGCCCATGGACCCGACCGGCTCCGCGCCGCTGCGCGCCATCGGCGAGATGATGATCTTCAGTTCCTCGTCGGTGTAGCCGAACATCTGCTGGCGGCGCAGGACGCTGCCGCGGCTGTGCACCACGTGCTCGCGGTCCGGCAGGTCGTCGAGGTGGGTCATGCCCGCCTCGGTCCACTCGGCGTACGGGTGCTCGGCGGCGAGTCCGAGCTTGATCTCCTCGTCGTCGATGATGCGGCCCTGCTCGGTGTCGATGAGGAACATGCGGCCGGGCTGCAGACGGCCCTTGCGGATGATGCGCGACGGCTCGATGTCGAGGACCCCGGCCTCGCTCGCGAGCACCACGAGATCGTCGTTCGTCACCCAGTACCTGCCCGGGCGCAGTCCGTTGCGGTCGAGCACGGCTCCGATCACCGTGCCGTCGGTGAAGCACACGTCGGCCGGTCCGTCCCACGGCTCCATCACAGCGGCGTGGAACCTGTAGAACGCGCGCTTGCGCGGGTCCATCCGCTCGTTGTTCTCCCATGCCTCGGGGATCATCATGAGGAGCGCGTGCGGCAGCGAACGCCCCGCAAGGTGCAGCAGCTCGAGCACCTCGTCGAAGCTCGCGGAGTCCGACATGCCGGGCGTGCAGACCGGGAACGCGCGCTCGAGCCCGGGGATGAGGTCGCTCGCGAGCAGTGCCTCGCGGGTGCGCATCCAGTTGCGGTTGCCCTGCACAGTGTTGATCTCCCCGTTGTGGGCGATGTAGCGGTACGGGTGCGCGAGCGGCCACGACGGGAACGTGTTCGTGGAGAAGCGGCTGTGCACGAGCGCGAGAGCGGACTCCATCCGCGGGTCGGAGAGGTCGGGGAAGAACTGGCCGAGCTCGGGTGTGGTGAGCATGCCCTTGTAGACGAAGGTGCGGGCCGACAGTGACGGGAAGTACGTGCGCATGCCGTCGGTCAGCTCGTGCTCGATGCGCTTGCGCACGATGAACAGTTTCCGGTCGAGGTCGATCCCGGACGCTCCGGCCGGGTCGTCCACGAAGTACGTGCGGAACGCCGGCATCACGGCGCGCGCGGAGGCGCCGAGGCAGTCGGGGTTCACCGGCACCTCGCGCCAGCCGAGAGGCCGAAGACCCTCCTCCGCCGTGATCCTCTCCACCGTCGCCATCGCCTCGGCGCAGCGAGCCGGTTCTGCAGGCAGGAACGCCATGCCGGCGGCGTATGCACCCTCAGCCGGCAGTGCCACCCCGGCCGTCGCGCGCATGAACGCATCCGGGACCTGCAGAAGGATGCCCGCTCCGTCACCGGTGTCGGGCTCGGCCCCCGTTGCGCCGCGGTGCTCCATGTTCATGAGCGCGGTGAGACCGAGGTCCACGATCGAGCGGCTCTTTGCACCCTTCACGTTCGCCACGAAGGACACGCCGCAGGCGTCGTGCTCGAACCTGGGGTCGTAGAGACCGTGGCGCGCGGGCAGGTCAGGGTTCATGGCGTCGTTCGTCCTCCGGGGATCCGTGCCGGGGCACGGGACAGGAAACTTGGTGTGTCACCCGGGACGACGCTGGCCCGAACTCGTGATGAGGCTAACGGGCGGTGACTCCCGCGGCAAAGGGTTTGATGGACAGAGCGGCCCGAGGTGCCGCCTGTCCCGTGTCAGCGCGGTTCGGCCCAGGCGGGAGCGCGCTTCTCGAAGTCCGACATCACGGCCTCGCGCTGGTTCGCCCCGCCGATCAACCCGCCGATGATGCGGCGCTCCGCGGCGAACTGCTGTGCCGCCATCTCGGCGGCCAGCCGGTTGAGAAGTTCTTTCGAGCCGCGCACCGCATCGGGGCTGCGCCTGCAGATCTCCTGCGCCCACTTGTGGGCGTCCTCGTACGGGGTCTCGGAGAGGCGCGTGACGATGCCGATCTCGGCGGCCTCGCGGCCGTCGAAGATGCGCGCAGACATCACGATGTCCTTCATCACGTCGGGGCGCACGAGCCCCTGCATCAGCACGGTGCCCGCCATGTCGGGCACGAGCCCCCAGTAGACCTCGCGCACGGAGAACTTCGTGTCGGGATGGGCGATGCGGATGTCGGCGCCGAGGGCGATCTGGCAGCCACCGCCGAGGGCATGCCCGTGCACCGCCGCCACGACCGGCACCGGGATCTCCTGCCACACCCACGCGGACTGCTGGCCGAGGTGCGTGATACGGCCGTCCACCATGTCGCCCGCCGAGGGCTGGCGCTCGCCGTTGCCCCGCTCGCCCGAGGCCATGCCCCCGAGGGACGCGAGGTCGATACCGGCGCAGAACGAGGCGCCCTCTCCCGACACCACCACGGCATTGATCCTCTTGTTGGACTTCAGCGACTCGCCGGCGTCGACGATTGCCTGGAACTGTTCGCCGTCCAGGGCGTTCCGCTTGTCGGGCCTGTTGAACTTCACGTCGGCGATGCCGTCGGAGATGTTGATAATCACGCGTTCTGCCATGCCGGCAGTCTGTCACGGCACGGCATTGGGTCCGTCACCGGGACCGTGGCAGACTGCCCCAATGAGACTGAACCTTTCCGCAGACGAAGTGCTGAAGACGACCCGCAGCGTGCGCAAGCGCCTCGACTTCGACCGTCCGGTCGAGCGCGAGATCGTGGAGGAGTGCCTCGACATCGCCCTCCAGGCCCCCACCGGCTCGAACAGCCAGGGCTGGCACTGGATCGTGGTGGAGGACGCCGCCAAGAAGAAGGCACTGGCCGACATCTACCGCAAGAACTGGGCGCTGTACGCGAGCATGCCCGGCCGCGAGTACGCCGACGGCGACAGCCGCGGTGAGCGCATGGAACTGGTTCGCGACTCGGCCGGTTACCTCGCCGACAACTTCGAGCGCGCGCCGCTGCTTCTCATCCCCGCGATCGAGGGCCGGCTCGACAACCTGCCCAGCTTCGCCACCGCGAGCCAGTGGGGCTCGCTGCTTCCGGCTGTGTGGAGCTTCATGCTCGCCCTTCGCGAGCGCGGCATGGGGTCGGCATGGACCACCATCCACCTCATGAACGGCGGCGAGGAGGAGGCAGCGAAGCTGCTCGGCATCCCGCACGAGCGCATCAGCCAGGGTGGCCTCTTCCCCATCGCCTACACCAAGGGCACCGACTTCAAGCCCGCCAAGCGCGAGCCGCTCTCGAAGGTGCTCCACTGGGACAAGTGGTGAGCGACCCAGTCACCCACGCCGTCGTCGACGGCGTCGCGGTGATCACCATGGACGACGGCAAGGCGAACGCGGTGTCACCCGCACTGCAGGCCGGCGTGAACGCGGCGCTCGACTCGCCCACCGGACACGGTCTTCCCGTGGTGCTCACCGGCCGGCCCGGGTTCTTCTCCGCGGGCTTCGACCTGAAGGTGCTGGCGGCGGGGGGCCAGCCCGCGGTCGACATGCTGCACGGCGGCATCAGCCTCGCGATGCGTCTGCTGTCGCACCCGATGCCCGTCGTGGTCGCATCCCCGGGTCATGCCATCGCGATGGGTGTGTTCCTCTCGCTGTGCGGCGACTACCGCATCGGGGCACGCGGGCCGTTCCGTTACGTGGCGAACGAGGTCGCCATCGGCATGGCGATGCCGTTCAGCACGATCGAGCTGCTCCGCCAGCGCGTGACCCCGGCCGCCCTCCCCCGAGCCGTGCTGCTGGCAGAGGTGTTCACACCCGACAACGCCGTGGCGAACGGCCTGCTGGACGAGACCGCCGAACCCGACAACCTGCTCCCGCGTGCGGTCGAGTTCGCGCGTTCGCTCGCGTCCCTCGACAGCCACGCCCACGCGGCCAGCAAGAAGCGCCTCCGTGCGCCGTTGCTGTCGGCGATGCGCGACGGGCTGGAGCGCGACCTCGAGGGCTGGCAGAAGCAGTTCCTCGCCTGAGCCGGACCGTGCCGGTCAGTCGACGAGGCGCAGACCGCTGGGTGCGATCGACTGGTCGGCGAACGGCAGGTCCACCACGAACTCCGTGCGGTGCGCGGGGAACACGTGCCTGCTCACGAGCACGGTGCGCCCGTCGGTGCCGCTCGTGACACGCTCGCAGCGCAGCACGGGGCTTCCCGCCGGCACGCCGAGGAGCGTTGCCTCCTCCTGCGTGGCGGCGTCGGCGCCGATCGTCTGGGTGGCACCGGAGAGCGGCACATCGAGCAGTTCGTAGAAGGGCGAGCGCTCCACGTCGGCGCGAGAGAGATTCTGGGCGAGGTCGGCGGCGCACCACACGGTGACGATCGCGAACGGCTCCCCGTCGGCGAGATTCAGACGTCTCACGCGCAGCGTCTGCGTGCTGCCGAGTACGCGGGCAACAGCACGCGGCGCCCGCTCGAACGCGAACTCGAGCACCCGTCTCTCGGGCTTCACACCCGATGCACGCATCTGGTCCTCGATCGTGGAGAGACGCGCGAGCGGCTGGCGCACCGGCTCGCCGGCCACGAACCACCCGAAGCCCTGGCGGGCATCGACGAGACCGTCCTCGCGCAGCAACTCGAGCGCCTTGCGCACCGTGACCCTGCTCGCCCCGAACTCGCCCGACAGTTCAGCCTCGCTCGGCAGGAGACGGCCCGCCGCGTACTCACCCGATGTGACGCGTGCACGCAGTTCCTCGGCGATGTGGTGGTAACGGATGGTGCGCACTTGTATTAGAGTTGTCTACACAGAGGAAAAACGCAAGTCCCCCGCTTGCCGACCGAAAGGCACCCATGGCCGTCACCGCAGGCACCCCCATCGAACTCGTGCAGTCCGTGTACGGGAAACTTCCCGACAATGTGCGTCTCGGCCGCGAACGCCTCGGCCGGCCCCTGTCGCTCGCCGAGAAGATCCTCGTGAACCACCTCGTCGACCCGAGAGGACAGGAGATGGAGCGCGGCCGCAGCTACGCCGACTTCAACCCGGACCGGGTCGCGATGCAGGACGCAACCGCGCAGATGGCGCTGCTGCAGTTCATGACCGCCGGCCTCCCCCGCACCGCGGTTCCCTCCACCGTGCACTGCGACCACCTCATCCTCGCCAGGACCGGCGCGAAACTCGACCTCCGCGACGCGAACGACGTGAACCGCGAGGTGTACGACTTCCTGCGCAGCGTGTCCGCCAAGTACGGGATCGGTTTCTGGGGGCCCGGCAGCGGCATCATCCACCAGGTCGTGCTCGAGAACTACGCGTTCCCCGGCGGCATGATGATCGGCACGGACAGCCACACGCCGAACGCGGGCGGTCTCGGCATGGTGGCCATCGGGGTCGGCGGCGCCGATGCGGTCGACGTGATGACGGGCTTCCCGTTCAACGTGCGCTGGCCGAAGGTGATCGGCATCAGGCTCACCGGCACCCTGTCCGGCTGGAGCAGCCCGAAGGACGTCATCCTCGAGGTGGCACGCCGTCTCACGGTGGAGGGCGGCACCGGCGCGATCGTGGAGTACTTCGGCCCGGGCGCCGACTCCATCTCCGCCACCGGCAAGGCCACCATCTGCAACATGGGCGCCGAGATCGGTGCCACGTGCTCGCTCTTCGGCTACGACGCCAACATGTCCACCTACCTGAAGGCCACCGGACGCGAGGCGATCGCCGACGCAGCCGACAAGGTGGCGGGACATCTCCGTCCCGACGACGGCGCGCTGTACGACGAACTGGTGGAGATCGACCTCTCCGCGCTCAAGCCCCTCATCAACGGACCCCACTCCCCCGACCGTGCCCACCGCGTGGGCGCCGACGGCGTGGGCAAGGCGGCCCGCGAGAACGACTGGCCGATCGAGGTGTCGGCCGCGCTCATCGGTTCGTGCACCAACTCCTCCTACGAGGACATCACCCGCGCGGCATCAATCGCCCGCCAGGCCGCCGCGAAGGGGCTGAAGGCCCGCACCGAACTGCTCGTCTCGCCGGGGTCGGAGCAGATCCGCGCGACCATCGAGCGCGACGGTCTCCTCGCGGACCTCGAGGCGATCGGTGCCACGGTGCTCGCGAACGCGTGCGGGCCGTGCATCGGCCAGTGGGAGCGCGCCGCCGACCGCACCGCGAAGCCGAACAGCATCGTGAACTCGTTCAACCGCAACTTCCCGAAGCGTGCCGACGGCTCCGCGAACACGCTCTCGTTCGTGACAAGCCCCGACACCGTGATGGCGATTGCGCTGTCCGGCCGTCTCGATTTCGACCCCACCGTCGACTCGATCACGGCCCCCGACGGAACGCAGGTGCGCCTTGACCCGCCGGTCGGCGAGATCGTGCCGGCGCGCGGATACGACCCCGGCGTTGACACGTTCACGGCCCCGCCGTCCGACGGCGGAGGCGTCACCGTCGAGGTGAGCCCAACCAGCGACCGACTGCAGCTGCTCGAGCCCTTCCCTGCGTGGGACGGCAAGGACTACATCGACCTGCCGGTGCTCATGAAAGCGAAGGGCAAGTGCACCACCGACCACATCTCGGCGGCGGGCAAGTGGCTCACCTACCGCGGCCACCTCGAGAACATCTCGGGCAACCTGTTCATAGGCGCGGTGAACGCGCACAACGACGCCGTGGGCGAGGGCCTCGACATCACCGACGGGCAGCGTCGGTCGTTCCCCGACATCGCGAAGCGCTACAGCGAGGCCGGCATCAGGTGGTGCGCCATCGGTGACCAGAACTACGGCGAGGGCTCGTCACGCGAGCACGCCGCCATGGAACCCAGGTTCCGCGGTGGCGTCGTGATCTTCGCCCGCTCGTTCGCGCGCATCCACGAGACCAACCTGAAGAAGCAGGGGCTCGTGCCCCTCACGTTCGTCGACCCCGCCACGTACGACGGGATCGGCGAGAACGACCGCATCAGCGTGCTGGACCTCCCGCCCGTCCCCGACCGGCCGGTGCGCTGCCGCATCACGAAGCCCGACGGCTCCACCGTGGATTTCGAGGCGCGACACACTTTCAGCGACGAGCAGGTGGAGTGGTTCAAGGCCGGCTCAGCACTCAACATCGTGCGCCGGAAGGTGGCCGAGGGCCGCTGACGCGGATCAGGTGTCGAAGCCGGGGCGCCGTTCGTCCTCGGCCTCCGGGTCACCCTTGTAACCGGAGGGGTACGACATTCTCAGCTCCTCGGCGCTCGGCTCGCGCCTCTCGCGTGCCTCGGGCGGCAACAGGGCGCTGATCGCCGCCATGATCGCGAACGTGTCGGCCTCGAGGTCGGTGCGGGCGAGTTCCACGGGCCCTCCCACCGTGACGGAGACGTGCGGCGGCGAGGTGACGTTCGTGATGTTCGGGACCTTCGCACTGCGCGGCCAGACCTTCTCGGTGCCCCAGATGCCCACGGGGATCACCGGCGCACCGGAGGCCTGCGCAAGCCGCGCGGCACCCCACCGACCCTTCAGCACGGGGTCAAAGAACGCGCGGCCGCGCGGGATGGTGCCCTGTGGCATGAGCGCCACCATGTCCCCGGCGGCGAGTGCCTCCTCGGCGGCACGCAACGGTTCGTTGCTTCCGGTGCCCCGGTCGACGCGGATGCCGCCGAGCGCACTCGCGAGCGGGCCGATCACCGGCGCGTCGAACACTTCCTTCTTGCCGAGGAAGCGCACGGCGCGGCCGGTGCGTGCAACCGCCATCGACACCGCGAACACGTCGAAATAGCTGCGGTGGTTCCCCACGATGATGGCGGGGCCGGTCGCGGGGATGTTGGAGGTGCCGGCGATGTCCCACTTCGCGTACGGGAAGGTCTCGGGGCGCGCGAGCTTGAGCAGCAGCTGCTGTGCCTCGAGGCCGATCACGGGCACCTTCGCCACGCCCTCGGGGACGTCGAAGTTCGTCACCGGCCAGCGCCGTGCCGCAGCCATGATGCGCAGGCGCGCATCGGGGTTCACGCACACGGGGTTCCCCACCGACGACAGCAGCGGCTCGTCGTAGACGCTGTCGCTGTACGCCCAGCTGCCGGCAAGGTCGACATCGTTCGCGGCAGACCATGCGCGCACCGCGTCGCGCTTCCCCTTCGACCACACGTACGTGCCGTCGAGCTCGCCGGTGTACGCACCGTCTGCATCGACCGCGTAGGTGGTGGCGATGACTGCGTCGAAGCCCATCGCACGTGCGAACGGCTCGATCAAGTCGCGCGGCGTGGTGGTTGCGAGAACGACGAGACGTCCCTCGTCGGAGTGGCGGCGCATCACGTTGCGTGCGTACGGCTGCACGAGCGCGAGCAGACCCTCCACCGCGCCCCCGGACGCAGCGAGCACCGCGTCACGCCTGTGGCCCTTCATCGCCACCACTGCCTGGCGACCGAGCACCATCGACGGCAGGTTCTCGCCGAACACCTCGAACACGCGGTACAGGAACGACTCGCCCGGGATGTCACGCGTGACCACGCCGGTCTCGCGCAGCACCTTGGTGACGACGTGCGCGGATGCACCCGACAGCAACGTGCGGTCAAGGTCGAAGAACGCTGCCTCGCGGGTCATGGGGGGAGGTTATGGCGGACGGGCGGGCGTGACTCCCGGGTCCGTTCCAGGGTCCGCCCGACCGTCCCGGCGAACCTGACAGCTGGACCTGGTCGGCCGGACTCAGTCCGGGAACGGGAGAAGCCCCGCCGGAGCGGGGCCTCTCAACCTGATCCACGGAAGGGGGGTTCCGGTTCGGATCGCAGTGCCGGATATATGGGGGCTCCGACACCGACTATGTGAGTGACATTCTTGTCTGTGAACGTGTGAACACTCAAGTTGAACGGAATGATACTTGCTATCGTTATTTATGATAGGTTCGGTCGCGTCATGGAGTTCAAGCAACTGCAGAGCCTGCTCGCGATCGCCGACCACGGCTCGTTCTCGGCCGCCGCGCGCGCCCTCGGCACGGTCCAGTCGAACGTGTCGGCCCATGTCTCGCGCCTCGAGAAGGAGCTCGGGGTCATGCTGATCGACCGCCATTCGGGCCGGCTCACCGACGAGGGCGACATCGTCGCCGCGCGGGCGCGCCGGATCACCCACGAACTCGAGGACATCGACACCGACATCCACTCGCTCGGCGAGACGGCAGTGGGCGAAGCACGGCTCGGCACGATCGGCACCACCGCACGATGGTTGATGCCCCGCCTGCTGCGCTCCGTCGCGAGACACCACCCCGGCGTGCGCGTCACGGTCACCGAGGCCACCACGAGTTCGCTGCTCTCGCTTCTCTCCGCAGGGGACATCGACGCAGCAATCGTCCATCTCCCCGTGCAGGCCGCCGACCACGAGGTGCGGGAGCTCTTCGCCGAGAACCTGCTGCTCCTGTGCCCGGCATCCCATCCGCTCGCCGGACGTGACGAGGTCAGCCTCCGCGACCTTGCCGAGCACCCACTTCTCCTCGCACCGCGCGGCACCGCCCAGCGCAGGATCATTGACCGTGCGGCCGCGACCCGCGGCGTGACCCTCCGCTCTATGGCCGAGATCGACGGCGTGCGCCTGATGGCGTCGCTCGCGTTCGAGGGGCACGGACCCGCAATCGTGCCCGCATCAGCGGTGCCGGGATGGTTGAAGGGCGACTTCGTGCGTGTCTCGGTTCCCGAGCTTCCCCAGAGAGTGGTCGGCTGGGTGCAGAAGCACCGCCCCCGTCCGAACCGGGCCACGCTCGCCCTCCGTGACGCAACGATCGCCGTGGTCGAACGCGAGGCGGAGAGGCAGCCGGGCATCTCGCTGTCTGTGCGGGCCGCGGGCCAGCGCGCGCCGCGCAACTGAGACCGCCTTCCCGGCACGACCTAGTGTCTCCACGCATGGACGGTACGGGGCGCACGGTTCTCGACCTGCAGCACGGCGTCCCAGGCGCGGCGATCGCCCAGGTGCGCGAGCTGCCGTCGGGTCGACGGGTCGTGTGGCTCGAGGTCGACGGGTCCCAACACCGCGGTGCACTGTCGGCCGCAGCGTCACAGGTGATCGCTGCGGCGGCCTCGACAGCCCTCACGAAGGGTCTGCCGCTGGTCGGGCAGTTCGCGTCGTCGGGTGCCGACATCCGTGAGGGCATCCCGGCACTGCATGGCTGGGGAACCGCGGCGAAGGCCCTCGCCGACTGCTCCGGCGCGGTGCCCGTCATGTGCATCGTGAACGGACCGGCCGTGTCGGGACCGGCGCTCCTCATCGGACTCGCCGACTTCGTGGTGATGACCGAGGATGCATACGCGTTCGTGAGCGGACCAACGATGGTGGAGGAGTTCACCGGGATCGCCGTGTCCAACGACGAACTGGGCGGCGCTGCGGCGAACGCGCGCCACAGTGGCGCGGCGCACGCAGTGGTCGCCGACATGGAAGCCGCCGCCGCATGGGTCGACGAACTGCTCGCGTTCCTCCCCGACAACGTGAACGAACTCGCCGCCCGATCCGAGACCGCCGACCCCGACGACCGCCCGACTCCGGAGGCCGGCGACCTCCTCCCCGACTCCGCGACGGGCAGCTACGACGTGCGCCGCGTGATCGAGGCGATCGTGGACGACGGCTACCACTTCGAGACGAGGGCGCGCTGGGCCACGAACGTCGTCACCACGTTCGCCACCGTGGCCGGGTACCCCGTGGGGATCGTGGCGAACCAGCCGATGTCGCTCGCGGGAACACTCGACATCCCCGCCTCCCAGAAGGCGGCCCGCTTCGTGGCCTTCTGTGACGCGTTCAACATCCCCATCCTGACCCTCGTGGACACACCCGGCTTCTACCCGGGCAAGGACCTCGAGTGGCGCGGGATGATCCGCCACGGCGCCCAGCTCGTCTTCGCGTACGGACGTGCGACGGTGCCGCGCATCTGCGTGATACTGCGCAAGTCGTACGGCGGCGCATACATCGTGATGGACTCGAAGAAGATGGGGAACGACCTCTGTCTCGCCTGGCCGGGGGCCGAGCTCGCCGTGATGGGTGCCGGGCAGGCGTCGGCGATCCTCCAGCGGCGCGCATCGGCGGACGAGAAGGCGGAGTTCGAGCGCGACTACGCCGAACGCCTCCTCAACCCGTACGTCGCGGCCGAGCGGGGCTTCGTGGACGCCGTGGTCGAGCCGTCGGACACGCGCAGGGAGATTTGTGCGGCGTTGCACATGCTGAGGGACAAGAGAGAGCGTCTCGTGTCCCGCAAGCACGACAACACCCCGCTCTGACGTCGCGACGCACCGTCGACGGTTCGCCACGGGAACTGTGGCATACGGGACCCCATCGCCTAGTGTGAACCGTGGGGAAAACGGCCCCGCACCACATAGTCAGTAATGAAGGGGATCCCACGTGGCTGACACCATCACCATCATCGATGACCGAACCGGAAAGAAGGTCACGGTGCCGATCAACGGGGGGACGTTCTCGTCCTCGGCCCTTCGGGAGCTCGACCCCAACCTGTTCATGTACGACCCGGCGTACCTCTCCACGGCGTCATGCGCCAGTGCGATCACCTACCTCGACGGCGACAACGGAGTCCTCCGCTATCGCGGCTACCCGATCGAGCAGCTCGCCGAGAAGTCCACGTTCCTCGAGGTCGCGTACCTCCTCCTGAACGGGAACCTGCCCACCCAGGCCGAGATGGACAGGTGGGTCAAGGACGTCACCCACCACACCATGATCCACGAGAACATGCGCAAGCGCTTCGTGGACGGGTTCCACTACGACGCGCACCCGATGGGCATGTTCGTCTCCGCCACGGCGGCACTCGGCACGTTCTACGACGACGCGAAGGACATCTTCGACGCCGCAACCCTCGAGAAGCAGACCATGCGCCTCATCGCGAAGGTGCCCACCATCGCGGCGATGTGCCACCGGTTCAGCCAGGGCCTTCCCTTCGTGCTGCCGAACAACTCCATGTCATACGCCCAGAACTTCCTCAACATGATGTTCAAGATCGGCGACGACTACCAGGTGAACCCGGTCCTCTCTCGTGCGATGGACATCCTCTTCATCCTCCACGCCGACCACGAGCAGAACTGCGGCACCACCGCGATGCGCGTGGTGAGCTCGGCCCACAGCGACCCGTACACCGCCACCGCCGCGGCGGCCTCGGCCCTGTACGGCCCGCTCCACGGCGGGGCGAACGAGGCGGTCGTGCGGATGCTCACCGAGATCGGCCACGTCGACAACGTGCCCGCCTTCATCGAGGAGGTGAAGGGCGGCTCGGGCCGCCTCATGGGATTCGGGCACCGCGTGTACAAGAACTTCGACCCGCGCGCCACGATCATCAAGAAGACCGCCTACGAGGTGTTCGACGTGACGGGACGCAACCCGCTCCTCGACGTGGCCCTGAAACTGGAGGAGGTCGCCCTCAGGGACGACTACTTCAAGTCGCGCAAGCTCTACCCCAACGTGGACTTCTACTCCGGCCTCATCTACCAGGCGCTCGGGTTCCCCGTGGAGATGTTCACAGTTCTCTTCGCGATCCCGCGCACCGTCGGATGGCTGGCCCACATGAAGGAGCTGCTCTCCGACAAGGAGCAGAAGATCAGCCGGCCGCGCCAGTGGTACATCGGACCCGACGCGCGCGACTGGGTCGAACCCGCGAAGCGCTGACCGTCCGGAATCAACGCGGCTGGCCGGCCGCGACGGTGACCACGATCTTGCCCACGTTGGCGTTCGACGCCATGTGGACGTGCGCATCCCCGATCGACTCCAGCGGGTAGGTGCTGTCCACCACGGGCCGCAGCGTGCCGTCGCCGAAGAGGGGCAGCATCTCGGCCGCGAACCGGCGTGACACGGCGATCTTCTCCTCCAGCGGACGTGCCCGCAGCACCGTGCCGGTGATGGTGGCGCGCTTGCCGAGCAGGGCGCCCACGTTGAACGGAACGGGCTTGCCCGCCATCACGCCGACCTGGATGATCCGGCCCTTCACCGCGAGCGCCGCCACATTGCGCTCCACGTAGTCGCCGCCGACCACGTCGAGGATCACGTCGACCCCCGCACCGCCTGTGGCCTCGCGTGCGGCCTCCACGAAATCCCGGCTGGCGTAGTCGACCACCACATCTGCGCCGAGGTCGCTGCACGCCCCCACCTTGCCGGCCGAGCACGTGACGATGACGCGCGCGCCGATCGCCCTGCAGATCTGGATGGCGGCCGTGCCCACGCCGGATGCGCCCGCGTGCACCATTGCCCAGCGCCCGGAGGTGAGGCCGCCCTGCAGCACGAGTGCGTCCCACGCGGTGATGAACACCTCGGGGATCGCCGCGGCATGCGAGAGGTCCATCCCCGCCGGGACCGCCATTGCCTGCCGCTCGGGGAGCACGAGCTTCTCCGCGTACGCACCGCCGGACACGATGCCCATCACCGGGTCTCCCGGCCGCCACATCGTGACACGCGGCCCGCAGGACTCCACTGTGCCCGCGAACTCGAGGCCCGGGACCTCCGCCTCCGACGGGAACGGGTTCGGGTACATGCCCATTCGCTGGAGGAGGTCCGCACGGTTGAGCGCGGTGGCGTGCACGCGCACGAGCACTTCCTCCGGGCCGGGGACGGGGTCCGGCACCTCCCTGATGACGAGCACCTCGGGCCCGCCGTGCTCCGTGAGCACCACAGCCCTCACGGCGTCAGGCCATCTTCTGCTGGAGACGGCGGTCGAGCGCCTCGAGGTAGTCCTCCGTGGTGAGCCACGGCTGGTCGCGCGAGATGAGGATGGCGAGGTCCTTCGTCATCTCCCCGGCCTCGACCGACTCCACGCACACGTGCTCGAGCTTCTCGGCGAAATCGATCAGCTTCGGGTTGTTGTCGAGCTTGCCGCGGTGCTTCAGGCCGCCCGTCCACGCGTAGATCGACGCGATGGGGTTGGTGGAGGTCTTGTTGCCCTTCTGGTGCTCGCGGTAGTGGCGCGTGACGGTGCCGTGCGCGGCCTCGGCCTCCACGGTGCGGCCGTCGGGAGTCATCAGGACCGATGTCATGAGGCCGAGCGAACCGAAACCCTGGGCGACGGTGTCGGACTGCACGTCGCCGTCGTAGTTCTTGCATGCCCACACGTAGCCGCCCTCCCACTTCATGGCGCACGCCACCATGTCGTCGATGAGACGGTGCTCGTAGGTGAGCCCGGCCTTCTCGAACTCTGCCTTGAACTCGGCCTCGAACACCTCCTCGAAGAGGTCCTTGAACTGGCCGTCGTAGGCCTTCAGGATCGTGTTCTTGGTGCTCATGTACACCGGGTAGTTGCGGGCGAGGCCGTAGCGGAACGACGCACGCGCGAAGTCGCGGATGGAGTCGTTGAAGTTGTACATCCCCATGGTGACGCCGCCGTCCTTCCCGAACTTCGCGATCTCCATCTGCACGGGCTCGCCGCCGTCGGACGGGGTGTACGTGATCGTGACGGTGCCTGCGCCCGGCACCTTGAAGTCGGTGGCCTTGTACTGGTCGCCGTGGGCGTGACGGCCGATGACAATCGGCTTGGTCCAGCCGGGCACGAGGCGCGGGATGTTCGAGCAGATGATGGGCTCGCGGAACACGACTCCGCCGAGGATGTTGCGGATGGTGCCGTTCGGCGACTTCCACATCTTCTTCAGGCCGAACTCCTCCACGCGGGCCTCGTCGGGGGTGATGGTGGCGCACTTCACGCCGACGCCGTGCTTCAGGATGGCGTTCGCGGAGTCGACGGTGACCTGGTCGTCGGTGGCGTCGCGGTGCTCGATGCCGAGGTCGTAGTACTCGAGGTTCACGTCGAGGTACGGCAGGATCAGCCTGTCCTTGATGAACTTCCAGATGATGCGGGTCATCTCGTCGCCGTCGAGTTCGACGACCGGATTGTCAACCTTGATCTTGGCCACGGGGAACCCTTTCGCAGTGTCCGGGGGAACTTGTATCAGACTTGTACACAATAGCGCAGGCGTCGGGGACGACTCCTACGATTGGCGCCGATGGACTTCGCCTGGACCCCCGAACAAGAGGCACTGCGCGACCAGGCACGCAAGGTGGCGGCCGAGGCGGTCGCCCGCTACGGACGCCACAACGACTGCTGGATGAACGGCTACTCGAAGGAGTTCTCGCGCGAACTCGCCGCCCTCGGATGGATCGGCATGACGTGGCCGAAGGAGTTCGGCGGCGGCGGACGGCCCGCAATCGACCGGCTCATCGTGGGCGAGGAGATGATCAAGGCGGGTGCCCCCATTGCGGCCAGCTGGTTCGGCGACCGCCAGATGGGTCCCGCCCTCATCCAGTACGGCACGAAGGAACAGCAGGACAGGTTCCTCCCGCAGATCCTCTCCGGCGACACCACCTGGTGCATCGGCATGTCCGAGCCGAACTCAGGGAGTGACCTCGCGTCACTGAAGACGAGCGCGCGCGACGACGGCGACGAGTGGGTGATCAACGGCCAGAAGATCTGGACGAGCTTCGGGGCGGACGCCGACTACTGCTACCTCATCTGCCGCACCTCTAACGACGGGCCGCCCCACCAGGGCATCAGCGAGATCATCGTGCCGATGGACACCCCCGGCATCGAGGTGCGCCGCATCACCGACATGACGACGAACCGCCACTTCTGCGAGGTGTTCTACACCGACGTGCGGGTGCCCAAGGAGAACCTCGTCGGCCGCGAGGGTGGTGCGTTCGGCCAGACCATGCGCCAGCTCGAGCACGAGCGCGGCGGTGTCGACCGCCTGGTGTCGAACTACGCCTATTTCGAGCATGCGAAGGCACATGCAGACACCTCCGACCCGTCTGTGCGCCAGGAGATCGCCGCCATCGAGGCCGGCTACATCATCGGACGGATCCTCGTGATCCGAGAGGTGCTGCGCCAGGCACCCGCCGGCTTCTCGGCAGCAACCAAATGCTTCTGCACCGAGCACGAGCAGCGTGTCGCGCAGTTCGCCTCCCGCGTGCTCGGCATGGAGACCACGCTCTGGACCGAGTGGACGAAGGACTGGCTCTACTTCCCCGGCTACACGATCATGGGCGGCACCTCGAACGTGATGCGCAACATCCTGGGCGAGCGCGTGCTCGGCCTCGCGAAGGGCTGACCCCGCACCGGGGGCAACATGGCCGATCTGCTGGCACTGTCGGCGAAGGTCGTCGACTCGGGCGTCACCGACGGCCCCGTGAACCGCACCACCGGGGAACTGTCGGAGGTCGCCGACGGCCTCGCCATGGTGGAGTCATTCAGCCACACCGTGGCGTGGGACTCCGGCGAAGGGCTCGTGTGCTTCGACGCGAGCCACTACAACTCGGGCGCACAGATCGTGTCGGAACTCGCGAAGTGGCGTCACGGTCCCATCCACACACTCGTGTACACGCACGGTCACATCGACCACGTCGGCGGCAGCGGCGCGTTCGCGGCGCACAACCGGGACAACGGCCACGGTGCCCTGCGCGTTGTCGGCCACGAGAACGTGCAGCGCCGCTTCGACCGCTACCGCGCCACCGACGCATGGAACCAGCTGATCAACGCCCGCCAGTTCGGCGGCGTGCGCGACGACCTCGGAATGGTGAACGACCTCCGGCCGGCCTCCGGCGGCGGGCGGCTCGGGTTCTTCCTCCCGCCCGACACTCTCGACGTGGGCGTGACTGTCGGCGACTTCCGCAGCGAGACAATCGGCGGCACCGCGGTCGAGTACCACCACGGCAAGGGTGAGACCGACGACCACCTGTGGACGTGGTTCCCGGACAAGAAGTGGGTCGCCACGGGCGACTTCGTGATCTGGAACTTCCCGAATGCCGGCAACCCACAGAAGGTGCAGCGCTGGCCGATCGAGTGGGCCGCCACACTGCGGCGCATCATCGCGAAGGAGCCAGAACTGCTCCTGCCTGCGCACGGCCTGCCCATCGCCGGTCGCGAGCGCATCGCGCGCGTGCTCGACGAGATCGCGACGGCGCTCGAGAACCTCGTGCGGGACGTGCTGGGGATGATGAACGCGGGCGCGACCCTGGACGAGATCGTGCACACCGTGCGCGTGCCCGCTGACACCCTCGCGAAGCCGTACCTGCGCCCGCTGTACGACGAGCCCGAGTTCGTGGTGCGCGGCGTGTGGCGCCAGTTCGGCGGCTGGTGGGACGGCGCGCCGTCACGACTGAAGCCGGCACGCGATGCACAGGTCGGTGCAGAGCTCGCCGCCCTTGCCGGCGGGGCGGATGTGCTCGTCCGTCGCGCGCACGAGATCGCGCTGGCGGGCGACCTGCGGCTCGCATGCCACCTCGCCGACTTCGCCGGCTGGGCGGAACCCTCCGACCCCGAGATCCACGAGATGCGTGCCGCCATCTACGAGATGCGCCGGAAGTCAGAGAGCTCGTTGATGGCCAAGGGCATCTTCAAGGGTGCCGCCCGCGAGTCCGAGGCCGTGGTGAGGCGCGCGCAGGAGCGCTGAGGCTACACCCGCCGTCAGGCCAGCACGATCATCATGAGCGCCACAGCGGCGAGGACGATGCCGAGCATCTGGGCGCGGTGGATCCTCTCCCGGTCGATAGTGACTGCGAGCACCATTGTCGCTGCCGGGTACAGCGTGACAATCACGGACACCACCGACAGCAGGCCCTCGCGCACGGCGAGCACGTAGAACCAGTTCGCGAGGCTGTCCAGGATTCCCGAGCCGAACACCAGTGTCCTGCGGCGCATGAGGCCACCGAACGACGGCCGCACCGCGAGGATGAGCACCGCCACGAACGGGGTCGACACGAACCGCATGATCAGCACCGGCCACACCCCGCTGCCCTCCCCCGTCTGGTGGAGGAACACGAGGATGAAGCCGAACGCGGTGCCGCCCGCCGCACCGAGCAACACCACCTTCCCGGGGGCGCGATGGTGACCGGGCCCGAGAACGTCGCTGATCAGGGCGATTGCCACGAGCGCGAGAACGACGCCCGCGAGCGCCCACGCCGCCGGGCGTTCGCCGATCACGAGACCCACCGCGAGCGGGATCGACGCGTTGAGCACGGCGGTGACGGGTGCAACCACCGTCATGTGACCCGAGCTCATCGCCGTGTAGAAGGCAAGAAGACCGGTGGACCCCGCCAGCCCCGCGAGCGCACTCCAGCCCCAGTCTGCGGCCCCGGGCGCGCCGATCCCCGAGGAAAGGGCGGCAACGATGAGCACGAGCATCCCCGCGATCTGGCCGATGAATGTGACCACGATGGCCGGGTGATGACGGGTGGCCCGACCCCCGAAGTAGTCGGCGGTGCCGTACGTGACTGCCGTCAGAAGTGCGAGCAGAACGGCCATCTGGTGGGCACGACGGGACTCGAACCCGGGACCTCCACCGTGTCATGGTGGCGCTCTAACCAACTGAGCTACGCGCCCTAACTAGGGAACACGCAGGCTACCAGCCGGGCTCCCGCGCCGTCACAGGTCGCCGAGAGCCACCTCGTCGCGCGCGGCATTGGCGGGGCCGGGCTCGAACCCGGCAGGCCACACCGTTCCGGGCGGTCGCAACGGGCAACCGTCCTCGTCGCACGGCTCACTGCCTTCGTGCTCCTCGTCGGTGTTGTGGCGCAGACCCGAGAAGTCGACTCGGCACGTGCCGAGATTGCTACCGCCCTCGCGGATGTCGTCCCATCCGAGCGTGGTCTCGAAACCCTCGCCGTCGCCCGTTGCGTACGGTCGCCATGTGCCGAAGGCGGTCGGCCAGGTCAACACGGCACCGGCCAGCCAGCAGTCGAGGAGGAGCGCGTCACGGAACGACGTGTCAATCAGCACCGCACGCTCGAACGATGCCCCCACGAGAGTCGCACCTGCGAACCTCGCACCGATTGCCACGCACCCCTGCAGTTCGGCATCCCACCACGTGCACCCGCTCGCATCGAGGGCGCCCGCTGAGTCGAGGCCGCACACTTCCTCCCACAGCGCGTCGTCGCCATCCTGCGACGTCACCGAGAAATCGTCCTCTCCGAGACCGGTGTCGAGCAACCGCGTTTCCGAGAGGTCGACACGCTCCGCGAACGACCCCCTCATGGTGCAACCGGCGAAGGTGGACCCGGCGAACGTGGTGTCGGTGAGGTTGGCCCCGTCGAAGTCGACACGCACGAACGAGCAGCCGGAGAACGTCACATCAGTGACGGCCTCGTCGTTGAAGGTGCAGTCCACGAATGCGCAGCCCTCGAAGGTGCATCCCACCACCTGCACACCGCGGAAATCGGCACCATCGAAGGTTCGGGCACGGAACATCTCGCCGGTGAGAACGTCACCTCTGCGGAACGGGGAGCCGGTACTCATCTGTCGGGACCGTAACCAGGTGGGTACGGTTCCGACAATCAGCCGCCGAGGCGGGTGCTGATTTCGTTCGCAAGCAGCCGGCCCGCCCGGGTGAGCACCACCCTGTCGCCGTGCACTTCCACGAGCCCTGCCAGCACCTCGTCGGTGTGGTCGAGGGCGCCCAGGGGCACGCCCCTGCGCGTGCGAAGCGACAGCTCGAGGCGCTCGAACTCGCGGACCTCCGGTGCGAGATGCTCGTCGGCGGCCGTCACCGACGCGCCTGTGCGCACGAGGTCGACGTACCGGTCGGGTGTGCGCACGTTCCACCAGCGACGGCCGTCCTCGTGGGAGTGCGCGGCGCACCCGAACCCGCGGTAGTTGCCCTGGTCCCAGTAGACCATGTTGTGCCGGCACTCGTGGCCGGGCAGCGACCAGTTGGAGATCTCGTAGTTCGCGAGCCCGGCCGCGCCGAGCACCCCGTCGGCGATCACGTACTTGTCTGCCTGTTCGTCGTCGTCGGGGTGGCGCGCCGGGTCGTCGGCCAGTGGTGTGCCGGCCTCCACGGTGAGCGCGTATGCCGACACGTGCCCGGGCGACAGCTCGAGTGCCCCCTCGAGCGTGGCGCGCCAGTCATCGGCGGACTCCCCCGCCGCGCCGTAGATGAGATCCAGGTTCACACGGTCGATTCCCGCCGCGCGTGCGCATTCCACCGCGGTCCGCACGTTCGCAGGATCGTGCGCCCGGCCCAAGGATGCGAGCACGTGCGGCACCATGGACTGCACGCCGATGCTCACTCGGTTCACGCCGCCGGCTGCGTAGGCGTCCATGAGCGCACCGGTCACGTCGTCGGGGTTGCACTCCACCGTGACCTCGGGAGCCGGTGACAGCGGCACAGCAGCGATGATGCGGGCGATGTGCGCGGGGTCGATCAGCGTGGGCGTCCCGCCTCCCACGAACATGGTGTCCGCGACCGGCATGCCGGCCTCGACGGCCGAGCGGATGTCGGTGATGACCGCGTCGACGTACTCCTCGACGAGGTGCCCGCGGTCGGTCCATGTTGCGAACGAGCAGTAGTCGCACCTGGAGCGGCAGAACGGGATGTGGACGTAGACGCCGAACTCGGCCATGCGTGCAGGCTACGAAGCGGGCGGCACGAAGAGGAGCCCGAGGTCGCCGAGGCGCTGGCCCACCTGGTCGACCGGCACGTCCAGCATCACCGCGATCGCACGGGTGTCGTGGGCCCGCACGGTGATGACCTTGCCGTTGAAGTCCTGGCGCTGCACCTGGATCATCCGCAGGAAGCGCTCGAGCATCTCGAACTGCTGGCCCGCCATGGTGGAGAGTTTCGCCACGTCGATGCGCAGCTTCTTCGGCGCGCCCGACTGGTCTCCTGCGTCGTCCAGCCTCTGCGGGTCGCGCGGGAGGAGCTGGTCGATCCCCACCCCGTAGAAGCGGGCGAGTCGCTCCAGTCGGGGCACGGAGATCGCCCGCTCTCCCCGTTCGTAGGCGCCGAGCACGCTCGCCTTGAACTCCTGGTCGCTGCTCGCCTCGACGTCCGAGAGCGACATCTGCTTCTGCTGGCGGATCCTTCGCAGGCGCTCCCCCACGAGCCGCGTGTAGGGCGAGTCCTTCAGCAGTTCGTCGTCTGAGTACTGGGGCATGGCACCACCCAGTGTGGTGCATTCACCGCCTGCGGTGTGCGACCATCAGGGCGGCCCCTGCCACCGCGGCCGTGCCGGCGCGCAGCACGGTGCCGCCGAGTCCGACTGTCCGGCGCGCCCGCGCGGTCTCCGCCGCGGAGAACCCGCCCTCGGGGCCGATGACGAGTGTGGTGACGCCCGCGAGCGACCCGTCGGCTCCCGGCTCGGCGAGCGCGGCCCCGTCACGCGACAGCACCTCGTCGAGACCCACCGGCCCCGTCACGACGGGCAGCCACACGCGCCTGCTCTGCATCGCGGCCGCCCGCGCCACCCTGCCGAGCCGCTCGACCCCGGCCGCGCCGCGTTGAGCGTCGCGGCGCACCACGCTGTGGTCGGTGGGCGCGAGCACGATCACCTCGTCGATGCCTGTCTCGACCAACCGCTCCACTGCGTCGTCGGTGCGGTCACCCTTCACGGGAACGATCGCCACCGCGAGACGCGGGGACGGCTCCGGCTCGGTGTGCACATCGCCTGCGGGGGACAGCGAACCGGCCCGCCACGTGCATTCGCGCCACGCGCCACGCCCGTTGCTCGCCGACACCGTCTCGCCGTCGCGCAGGCGCAGCACCCGCGAGAGATGGTGCATGTCGTCGGGAGAGACCGCCGGTGCGTTGATGTCATCCACGAACACGTGCGCCGAGGACCGGCGCAGATGCTCGTTCACGAGAACGCCGACTTGATCCTGGCGAACAGTCCCTTGTCGGCCGGCGCGACGTCCTCGCCGCGGATCTCGGCGAGGCGACGCAGCAACGCCGTGGACTCCTCGTCGAGATCGACGGGGACCTGCACCGCCACCCGCGCACGCAGGTGTCCCCTTCCCCTGCCCTGCAGGTGGGGCAGGCCGCGGCCGCGGGCCACGAACTCGCGTCCGTGCTGTGTGCCGGGGGGAACGACGAGGTCGACGTCCCCGTCGAGTGCGGGCAGCACGATGTGGGTGCCGAGCGCCGCCTGCGACACCTGCAGCACGAGCAGTGCCACGAGGTCGTCGCCCTCCCGGTCGAACAACGGATGCGGTGCGACCCGGATGTGCACGTACAGGTCCCCGGCCGGGCCTCCGCGCGGACCTGCATCGCCGCGACCGGTGAGCCGGAGCGTCTGGCCGTCGCGGATGCCCGCAGGCACGTCGACGGTGTGCGTGCGGCGGTCCCGCACCCGCCCGTCACCGCGGCACGTCGCGCACGGGGTGACGACCACCTGTCCCATCCCCGCGCACCTCGCGCACGGACCGCTCGTGACCATCTGGCCGAGCATGCTCTGGCGCACACGGCGCACCTGGCCCGTGCCGTTGCAGTCCGAGCACGTGACCGGCCGGGTACCCGAGCCTGCGCCGGACCCCCCGCAGTCGCCGCACGGGGACGCGCTGTCCACCTCCACGGTGGCAACGGAGCCCTCGAACACGTCCTCGAGCGTGATCTCGGCGACAACCTCCGCGTCTGCGCCGCGGGGCGGGCCGGACTGTTGGCGCCCGCCGAACGGCGAGCCGCCGAAGAACGTCTCGAAGATGTCGCCGAGACCTCCCGCTCCGAACGGGTCCCCGCCGGACGCACCTCCGAGACCGGACTCGCCGAACCTGTCGTAGCGGGCGCGCTGTTCGGGGTCCGACAGCACCTCGTACGCACGCGACACGAGTTTGAACTGCTCCTCGGCCTCCGCGTCACCGGGGTTCGCGTCGGGATGCAGCTCGCGCGCACGCCTGCGGTACGCCTTCTTGATCGCGTCCTGGTCGGCGGACGGGTCGACGCCGAGCAGGTCGTAGAAGTTCCCGCTCACGAGCCGGCCTCCGAGATGCGCCGGCCCAGCTGCTCGCCCACCACCTCCACGGTGGCGAGCGCCTGCGGGTAGTTCATGCGCGTCGGGCCGAGGACGCCGACCGAACCGATCACGTCGCCGTCTGCCACCACGGGTGCCACCACCACGGAGCACGCCGCAAGCGGCTCGACCCCGTGCTCGGCACCGATCGCGACGGAGAGTCCACGGTCGAGGAGGTCCTGCACGAGGGACACCACCACGAACTGCTGCTCGATGGTGGCGAGGACGTTGCGCACCACGTCGACGGCGTCGAATGCGCTCGCGAGGGATGCCGCCCCGCCCACGAACACCGGCTTGTCCTTGCGGTGCCGGGCGAGGGCCGCCAGCGTCGCGAAGCACACCGCATCGACCCGCGAGTCGTTCGTGGACGCAACCGTGTCGACGTCGCCGAGGGAACGGTTCACGAGCGTCCTGCGCAGGTGCACCACGGCAGACGCGATGTGCTCGTCGGCGACGTCCTGGGAGATCTGGATGGTCTCGTTCTCCACCGCGTGGTTCGACAGGAACACCACCACGGTGGCGGTGCGGTCGGTGACCCTGCTGATGTAGACGTCACGGACGGTGGTGGCCTCCACCTCCGGGCCGACCACCACGGCGGCATGATGGGTGATGTTCGCGAGCAGGTTCGTGGTCTGGCGCAGGAGGTCCTCGAGGCGGCCGTGGGCGGCGCTGAAGAAGTCCCCCACGCGCGACGCATCCGCGGTGTTCAGCACGCCGTCGGGCGCGATGGAGTCCACGAACAGGCGGTACCCCTTGTCGGTGGGCACGCGGCCGGCCGAGGTGTGCGGCTGCACGAGGTAACCCTCCTGCTCGAGAACCGCCATCTCGTTGCGCACCGTGGCCGAGGAGACCTGCACCGAGGGGTCCTTCGCGATGTGGCCGCTGCCCACGGGCTGGCCCGAGGTCACGTACTCCTGCACGATGGCGCGCAGGATCGCGGTCTTTCTCTCGTCGAGCATCGCGGACGAATCCTACTGACCGCTCACCTGCTTGTACCTGAGCAGCGCCTCCTCCCGCTCCGCGGAGTGATCGACCATCGGCGCAGGGTAACCCTCGGGGGCGAGCAGGCCGAGGGTCCACGGCTCGTGGACGTGCTTTGCGTCCACCGCCGTGAGTTCCGGCACGAACCTGCGCACGTACGCCCCGGTCGGGTCGAACTTCTGTCCCTGCGACACGGGGTTGAACACACGGAAGTACGGCGCGGCGTCGGTGCCCGTGCCGGCGGTCCACTGCCACCCGTGGTTGTTCGAGGCGATGTCGCCGTCGAGCAGGTGGTCCATGAAGAAGCGGGCACCCCACTGCCACGGGAGGTGCAGGTCCTTCACGAGGAAGCTCGCCACGATCATGCGCACCCTGTTGTGCATCCACCCCGTCGTCAGCATCTGGCGGATGCCTGCATCCACGATGGGGAACCCCGTCATGCCGCGGCAGAACACCTCGAACCTCCCGCGCGCGGCACCATCGGTGTCGATGCGCATGGCATCCATCTTCGGCTGCAGGTTCTCCCACGCGGTGCGCGGCTGGTGGAAGAGCACGTCGGCGTAGAACTCGCGCCACGCGATCTCAGAGCGGAAGTGGTCGGAACCGGCCGATCCGTCGAGCCGCGCGAGGAGCTGGCGCGGGTGCACAACGCCGAACTTGAGGTAAGGCGACATCATCGACGTGCCGTCCACGGAGGGGTCGTTGCGGTCGTCCCTGTAGCGGTTCATCGCCCGGGCCGACCATTCGTCGAAGCGCTCCCACGCGGCCGCCTCACCCGCAGACAGCGAGGAAGCCGCCCCGGGCACGCGCCGCGACCCGACGCACAGGTCCCGTCTGTCGGCAAACGTGACGTCGGGGTCGTCGAACGACCGCCACGGGTGCGTCATCCACCTCTTGTAGAACGGCGTGAACACCTTGAGCGGGGTCCCGTCGTCCTTCCGCACCGTGCCGGGCCGGACCACGTACGGCGTGTCGGCTCGCACGAGCTCGATCCCCGCGGCGGCGAGGGCCTTCTCCACGCGCGCGTCGCGCTCCCGGCCCCACGGTGCGAAGTCCTCGGTGACATGCACGGTGTCGGCGCCGGCGAGCCTGCAGAAATCCGGCACCGCGGACTCGGCCGGCCCGTCGCGGTAGATGAGGGCACGGCCGACGGAGTCATCGAGTGACTCGAGCGCATCGAACAGGAACGACCGCCTGAAACTGCCGGCGCCGGCGAGCAGGTTGTCCTCCCACACGAACAGCGGCGCCACCTCACCGCGCGAGGCGGCAGAGACGAGCGCCCCGTTGTCCGTGCGGCGGATGTCCCGCCTCACCCACCAGACGGCAGTGCTCATGCTGGGGTGCAACAGCGGGAGGTCACTTGGCCTTCCCCAGCAACGGCAGGACCAGGAGGGTGATGATGCCGCCGTAGGCCATCGACCACCTGATGCCCACGTTGTCCCCGATCCAGCCGGTGATCGGTCCGCCGATCGGTGTCGAGCCGAGGAACGCAACGGACTGGAGCGCGAGGAGCCGGCTGCGCATCTCGGGCGAGGTCTTCTGCTGGCTGATTGCCGTCATCGACGCGACGAGCCCCGTTCCTCCCATGCCGAGCGGCAGGCACGCGAGCATCGCGAGCGGGAAGTTCGGGGCCGCAGACAGGGCGATGCACGCCAGCCCGTTCACGAGGACGAGTGCCGAGTACCAGCCGATCGACACACGGGTGAACCTCGCGGTCGCCATTGCGCCCGCGATGCTGCCGATGCTCACCACGGTGAGCAGGATCGGGTAGCCGTTCGCCTGGCCCCACTCGACATCGCTCAACTTGGGGAGAACCACGCTGTAGTTGAACGCGAACGTGCTCACCACGGTGAACACCACGAAGGCCCAGCGCAGCTGCGAATCCGACCACACGAACGCCATGGCCTCGCGCACGGGCCTCGGCGTGCGCGGGGCGGGCGCCGGCGTGAACATTTCGTCCCGGCGGAGCATGAGGATCGAGGAGATCACCGCCACGTACGACAGTGCGTTCATGAGGAACAGCCACGACGTGCCGAGCGGACCGATCAGTGCCGCCGCGAGCGCCGGTCCCACGATCCGGGAGCCCGTCATCACGGTGGTGTTGAGCGACATCGCGTTCGGGATGTCGTGGGGCTCCACCAGTTCGGTCACGAGCCCGCGCCGCGACGGGTTGTCGATCGCGTTCGCGACGCCGAGGACGAGCGACAGCGAGTACACCATCGGCAGCGAGATGTGCCCGGTGAAGTCGGCCACGGCGAGGAGTGCCGCCTGCGCGCCGAGGGCGGTCTGGGTCCACAGCGTGACGGTGCGGCGGTCGTGACGGTCGGCAAACCCGCCCGCCCACGCCCCGAGGAGCAGCATCGGAAGGAACTGGAACATGGTGTTCAGCCCCGCGTCGGTGGCCCTGTGATTGATGCGGTAGATCAGGAGCGAAGTGGCGGTGAACTGCAGCCACGTTCCGATGTTCGACAGCAGGAGCCCGAAGAGGTAGACGCGGGCGTTGCGGTGGCGGAGCGAGCGGAACACTGCCCCCTTCTCCGCACCCTTTGCCGGGCTCCCGGTGCCCGGTGCGGTCTCCCCCGTTGACGCGGACATCAGTCGTCCAGCTTCAGTGCGCTGATGAAGACGTCGCCCGGCACTTCGACGCGGCCGATGGCCTTCATCTTCTTCTTGCCTTCCTTCTGCTTCTCGAGCAGCTTGCGCTTGCGGGTGATGTCACCGCCGTAGCACTTGGCAAGCACGTCCTTTCGCTTCGCCTTCACCGTCTCGCGGGCGATGATCTTGCCCCCGATCGCAGCCTGGATCGGCACGTCGAACATCTGCCTCGGGATGAGCTCCTTCAGCTTCTCGCACATGCGGCGGCCGTAGTCGAACGAGCGCTCGCGGTGCACGATCGTGCTGAACGCATCTGCGGGCTGGCCGTTCAGGAGCAGGTCGACGCGCACGAGGTCGGACTGTCGGTACCCGCTCAGCTCGTAGTCGAGGCTCGCGTAACCCTGCGTGCGGCTCTTCATCTGGTCGAAGAAGTCGACCACGACCTCCGCAAGCGGGATCTGGTAGTGCAGCTCGACTCGCTCCGGCGAGAGGTACTCGAGCTTCTCCATCTCGCCTCGGCGCGACTGGCAGAGGTCCATGAGGGTGCCCGTGTAGTCCTTCGGGGTGATGATGCCGACCCTGAAGTACGGCTCCTCGATGAAGTTGATGTTCTGGGTGGGCGGGAGGTCGGTGGGGTTCTCGATCACCACGGTCTCGCCGTCGGTGCGGGTGACCCTGTAGGCAACGGACGGAGCGGTGGCGATGAGGGCGAGGTTGAACTCGCGCTCGAGGCGCTCCTTCACAATCTCCATGTGCAGGAGCCCGAGGAAGCCGCAACGGAACCCGAACCCGAGCGCACCCGAGGACTCCGGCTCGTATGTCACCGAGGCGTCGTTCAGCTTGAGCTTCTGGAGGGACTCGCGCAGGTTCTCGAAGTCGTCACCGTCGATCGGGTACAGCCCGCAGAACACCATCGCCTTCGGGTCGCGGTAGCCGGGGAGGGGCTCTGGCGCCTGGCGGTCGAACATCGTCACGGTCTCGCCGCTGCGTGCCTCGGCGACGTCCTTCACCCCCGCGATGAGATAACCCACCTCACCGGGGCCGAGCTCGGGCACCGGCGTCGTGGCGGGCCGGCGCGCACCGATCTCCACGACATCGTGGGTTGCACGGGCCTGCATGAAGAACAGGCGCGACCCCGGCGTGAGACGGCCGTTCATCACGCGCACGCTCGACACCACCCCGCGGTACTGGTCGAACTGGCTGTCGAAGATGAGCGCCTGCAGCGGCGCGTCGGGGTCCCCCTGCGGTGCAGGGATGCGCTCGGCAATCGCATCGAGCAGCTCGGGCACACCCTCGCCCGTCTTGGCCGAGATGCGCAGGATCTGGTCGGCGGGGATGCCGAGCACGTTCTCGATCTCGGCGGCGTACTTGTCGGGCTCGGCGGCGGGAAGGTCGATCTTGTTCAGGGCTGCCACGATCTCGAGGTCGTGCTCGAGGGCGAGGTAGCAGTTCGCGAGCGTCTGGGCCTCGATCCCCTGGGCAGCGTCCACCACGAGCACCACGCCCTCGCACGCGGCGAGCGAACGACTCACCTCGTACCCGAAGTCCACGTGACCGGGCGTGTCGATCAGGTGGAACGTGTGGCCCTTCCAGGCAACCCGCACGTTCTGGGCCTTGATCGTGATGCCCCTCTCGCGCTCGAGATCCATGGTGTCCAGGTACTGGGCCTTCATGTCCCTCGCCTCCACCGCGCCGGTCAGCTCGAGGATGCGGTCAGAGAGGGTGGACTTGCCGTGGTCGATGTGCGCGATGATCGAGAAATTGCGGATTTTTGCGCGGTCCATGGGCACCGCCGACTCTATCCCCGCACCCGATCGGGGTGTCTGACACCGCACAGCGACCGACGGGCAGGTGCCGGTTGGGCACGGCTCCGGGTACCGATAGCATCGTCACCCGTGGCAAACATCAAGAGCCAGAAGAAGCGCATCATCACGAACGCGAAGGCCGCCGAGCGCAACAAGGCGGTCAAGAGCGAGCTGCGCACGAGGGTGAAGAACGCCGAGAATGCCGTCGGCACCGACGGTGCCGACGCCGCCCTCCGCACCGCAGTGAAGCGCCTCGACATGGCCGCGGCCAAGGGCATCATCCACCCGAACGCCGCCGCCCGCCGCAAGTCGCGCCTCATGAAGAAGGCCGCCGCGAAGTAAAGCGGCAGCCTCTCTCTCAGCCGCACTCACCTTCTCGCGCCGGACCTCCGCACGGTCCCAGCCGGCACCAGCTGGCACAACCTCCCGACGAGCACCTCCATCACGAGTTCAGCCGGCCAGTCCCTGCCCCCTCGCAGGTCGACGTCCGCGGCCGCGATGAGCGACACCGCACGCGACACGGCGCCGCCACCCAGCCGCTGGTACTGCTCGAGCACCTTTCGCGCAGTGAACTCCTTGCCCCCGAGGACCGCGACGGCGTCGGCGCCCGTTCGTGCCCCGCGGCCGTCGAGCTTCATCATCTGGGCGTACCTGTTGCCGAGAAGCGCGAGCACCTGGAGCGGGTGCCCACTTGCGAGGAAACGGTGCAGCATCCTCAGCGCCTGCGCGGTGTCCCCTGCATCGATGGCATCGGTGAGGTCCCACGGCAGGACGCTCCCCGCCTCACCGAGGAACACCTCCACGTCGCCGCGTGTCAACTTGGCGTTCTCGCCGTAGGTCGACACGAGCACCGAGACCACACCGGCGAGCCGGGCGAAGTCACCGCCGATCCACTGCGCAATCAGCCGCGGAACGTCAGGGGCATACGTGAAACCCGCGGCCACGAGGTGCTCCTCCACGTGGACGATGCGGTCGCCCTGGCGGGTGCCGACATCGGTGCCGATGGTCTCGGCCCCCGCGCGCTTCACGGCGTCAGTGAAGATCTTCGGCTGGCGGCCGGTGGCTGTGATCACCACGTCAACCTGCTCCGCCCTGTTGTCGAGCGCCGCGACAACCGAGGCGAGAAGTCCGGGGTCGTTGTTCTCGGCGCTCACGGCATGCAGGTTCCGGATCACGACGACACGGCGCTCCGTGAAGAGCGGCATGGTGACGAGGCTGTCCGCAATGGCACCGACCTCAGTGCGCGAGTCGGCGAGGTCGAAGTCGTCGACCATCATGGACCGGTCGTTGTCGCCGACGAGTCGGTCGACGAGCGAGGTGAGCTCGAGCCCCGCGAGGGCCTCCTCACCCGTGATGACCCACACCGCCATGCCCCCACCCTGCCACACGCCTGCACCGGAACCACCTGACCGCACCGGCGACACACAGCACGCACCAGCCGACGAGCGCCGCCGTCCCGTGCGGCTCGACATCCGCCCCGGTCGAAGCGACCCATGCGACGAAGCGAACCGGCACGGTGAGCAGGGCGCACACCGGGACGTGCAGCAGGTCCGGCAGGAACGCAGTCCCGATCGCGACCGGCAGACCCACGAGCATCACGAGACCCGCCACGGGAACAGCGAGCGGGTTCGCCACCACGCTGATGAGCGGCACCCTCCCGAACACGGCGAGTGCGACAGGGAGAGTCCCGGCCTGTGCGGCAAGTGTCGAGGCGACCACCGCCGGAACTCCGAGACGACGGGCGATCAGCGCCGACAGCCACGCGAGTCCTGCGGTGGCCCCCACGGAGAGCATGAAACCCACACTGAACGCGAGCATCGGGTCGATGACGAGAAGAACGCACACCGCGACCGCGAGGACACGGCGCCCGTTCGAGGGCCGGCCCGCGTGCATGTTCACGGCCGCCACTGTTGCCATCGCCGCTGCGCGCAGCACGGACGGTTCGGCGCGTGTGAGAAAGACGAACATCGCGACCACGAGAAGAGTCGCAGCGAGCCTCCACGCGGGGGTGAGCCGGCGCAGCAACGGTCCGGCCGCCGCCATCAGGAACGCCACGTTCTGCCCCGACGCGCTGCACAGGTGTGACAACCCGCTCCCGCGGAAGTCGTCGATCATCGTGCGGGACTGGGCGGAATCATCCCCCATCACGAGGCCGAGGAAGAGTGCCCGGTCGGTGGCGGCCATCCGCGCGGTCCCCCTCGCCACCAGGTCCCTCACCCGGTTCGCGGCACGCGCGAACGCACCACCCTCCAGGACGAGACCGCCCGCACGATGCACCGCCATCCGTCCGGTCACGTGGTTGACCAGTTCGCGCGGGCGCCACCCGCCCTCCACCGGGCCGCAGTCACCCTCCACCCACGCCCGCTCCCCCGCACGAAGCGAGGCGAGCACGAACGCATCCGGCCCGTGCGCGGATGCTCTCACCCTGTGGCCATCGGTGTGCACCACCACCGACGCATGGGCGCCCTGACCTCGAGGGTCGGTCACGACATCCACCCAGCCGCCGCACGGACCGGTGGGCACCGGCACCGCCGACCACTCACGCGCACCGCCGCAGGCGCCGGCCACCGCGAGCAGCACGAACATCCATGCGCGCGACCCACTCCTCGCCCTCGTCACCCACGCGACGGACGCGATGCACGCAGTGACTGCGAACGGCACGGCCACAGGCAACGGCCCAGCGACCGCGGCCCCCCTGCGCCCCGCAACGGTGGCGAGCCACAGAACCACCGCGGCGGCGACCACGGATGCACGGTGACGCTCGTGTGTGCGGCCCGCGCCGTACGATCGTGCGGTGCCCGCCGATGCTTCCTCCGCGAGAGAATCCTTTCCCGGGGGCATCGTTCACACCCGCCACACGGTGCGGCGCCGGGGTGGCGCCACTGCCATCGGTCTCGCATTGGCGGTGGCACTCGTGGGCCGGGTCATGGGGTTCGTGATCGGCGGCGCAGCGGGCGGTTCGCTCGCATTCGTCGCGCTCGTGGCTGCGTTCCCCGTGATGCCCGTGCTCGGGGTTCCCGCCGCCGATGGATCGGCACGGCTGATGACGGCGATCACCGCGAGTCTCGCCATCTGGTGGGTGCTCGGGCAGATGGCCGCCGCGCGCGCGACCCGCAGGCCGGTCGCGGGCTGGCGCGAGTGGGGCCGCGAGTTCGCCGTGATGGGCTCGGGTCTGTGGCTCGGTGCCGTGGGTGCGGTCGTGCTCGCCGCAATCGCGCTCGGCGCGCTCTGAACCGCCCCGTCCCCGCTCCGCAGTGATCCCCCTCGCGTCACACCGCGATCAATGTCTTCACGCGGGCGAACCGTGTGGGGCCGATGCCGGGCACGTTCATGAGGTCCTCGATGCGCCTGAACGGGCCCTTGGTGCGGCGGTACTCCATGATCGCGCGTGCCGTGGTGGGTCCGACCCCGGGAAGAGTGTCGAGCTGGGCGAGCGTGGCGGTGTTGATGTTCACCTTCTCGCGCGCCGGCACGGTCGTCTCGACGACAGCAGGGAGCAACGTCGACGGCGGGGACGGCGGTGCAACGACGGGCGCCGTGCCGGCGGGCGGGTGGGTCACCGGTGTCGGCCGCAGTCGTGGTGCGGGCTTTCGCACGGGGATGGATGCCGTGCGGCGGGGCACGAGGATCTGTTCGGTGTCGAGGAGAGTCTGGGCGAGGTTGATCGCCTCGAGGTCGGCGCCCTGTGTTGCGCCACCGGCGGCCCGCACGGCATCGACCACACGGTCGCTGGAGGAGAGTTCGTACACACCCGGACGGCGCACCGCCCCGGTGACGTGCACACGCACCATGGCAGGAGCCCCGGCCGGGGCCGTCACTGCAACACCGGATGGCGCGGAGCGGGGCACGAGCGGGTCGACAGGCGGCGGTGACGGCAGGAACAGCCACACAGCCACGGTGCCGAGGACGCAGACCGCGATGCTCGACCCCACGAGTCGGCGCCACCCGACGAAGCGGCACCACAGGAGGACACGCCGGTTCCAGTCGGCGATGACGGATGGTGGACCCTGCCGGGCATCCCGGTCGACGGGAACACGGCCGACGGGAACACGGTCGACGGGAACACGGTCACGTGTGGCCTGGGACATGCCCCCATGTGGGCGGCGGCCCGACGGCACGGGAACGGGCGCGGGTCAGTACAGGTGCGAGCTGAGCATGCGCCGGTACTTCGCGGTGCGGGGGTCGGCTGGCCCCATCGTCTCGAGGATGTCGAGGTACTCGCGGCGTGCGTCCTCGTCGGCTTTCACGCGCGGAAGCAACGCACCGAGCGTGGCGTCGAAGTCATCCACGGGGTTGAGTGCCAGTCTCGCGGCGGCAGCGATGTGGCGGACCCGCTCGGTCTCGGGAAGGCGCGTGAGCAGGACGAGTGCCTCTTCTGCCCCACCGGTGCGCACGAGATGATCTGCGAGCGCACACACAGCGTCCTCGTTACCGGGCATCAGGGCCACGGCGTCGCGCAGGGCAGCCTCGGTACCCTCGGCGAGAAGATCGAGCACACGCTGCTCGGTGGGGTCCGGCAGGAGAGCTGCAACAACGCGCTGGACTTCGTGCTCGGGACGCGCACCGACGAAACCGTCGACCGGCTGGCCGTTCTTGAACGCCACCACGAACGGGATGGACTGGACGCCGAGCGCGCCGGCGATCTGCGGGTTCTCGTCGATGTTGATCTTCGCGAGCACCACCCTGCCGCCCGTCGCATCAGTGACTCTCTCGAGGATGGGGGTGAGCTGACGGCACGGCCCGCACCACGGCGCCCAGAAATCCACAAGCACCGGCGTCGTCACGGACCTCTCGATGACGTCAGCCTCGAACGTTGCGTCAGTTACGTCTAGGGCCACGGGGGCACGATACAGGTAGTTTCTTGGCGTGGTCCTGCCGAACGGAATCAGCGAACACGTGGAGTCGTGGCTGGTGCACAACGTCGCGGGCGCAACCGCACCGTTCGAGTACGTGCAGATCGCCGGTGGCCACTCGAACCTCACGTTCAGTGTCACCGACGCCGTGGGCAACCGTTTCGTCCTGCGCAGGCCGCCGCTCGGCCACCGCCTCGCGAGCGCGCATGACATGGGTCGCGAGCACCGCATCATCGCCGCGCTCGCGGGCACCGGCGTCCCCGTCGCACCCGCGCTCGGGTTCTGCGACGACCCCGGGGTGAACGAGCTCCCCTTCTACGTGATGCGCTTCGTCGACGGTCTCGTGGTGCGGGACCGCGCGTACGCAGAGGAGGTGCTCACACCTTCGGCACGCAGGAGGGCGAGCGAGTCCCTCGTGGACACCATGGTGGCCATCCACGCGGTGGACATCGAGAAGGTCGGGCTCTCCGACCTCGGCAAGCACGAGGGATACATTGCCAGGCAGCTGAAGCGCTGGAACCAGAACATCACCAACCAGCGCACGCGTGACCTTCCCCTCGTGGAGCAGGTGCACGACGAACTGGTGAGGCGCATCCCCGGACAGAGGGAGGTCTCGATCGTGCACGGGGACTACCGACTCGACAACTGCATGGTGAACAGTGACGGGAACGTGATCGCAGTGCTCGACTGGGAGATCTGCACGCTCGGTGACCCCATGGCCGACCTCGGTCTCCTCATGGTGTACTGGAACGGGCCGAATGACGACGCGAGTGCGTGGTCGAACACCGTCTGCACCGCCGGCGGATTCCTCGACCGCGGGGACCTCGCGCGGCGCTACGCCGAGAAGTCGGGCCGTGACATCTCGCAGCTCGACTTCTACACCGCCTTCGCATTCTGGAAGCTGGCGTGCATCATCGAGGGCGTGTACGCGCGCTATCTCGGCGGTGCGCTCGGCGAGCGTGACCCCGCCGAGCTCGAGCCGTTCAAGGTGCAGGTTGACGGCGCCGCACAGAAGGCGGCCGCGCTCCTGGAGCGTCTGGCGTGACACCGGGCGGCGGCCTCCCCTTCACCGTGGACGGCAGGCTGCCCGACCTGCACGAACCGGTTCTGCTCGTGAACCTCACCGGCTGGATCGATGCGAGCGCGGCGGCGTCCACCGCGATGGACACGGTCGCGAAGGTCACCGGTGCGACGACCCTCATCACCTTCGACGCCGACACCTTCATCGACTACCGCGCACGCCGGCCGGTGATGGAGCTGCGCGAGGGGGTCAACACCCGGATCGTGTGGGGAACCCCGGAGATCCGTGTGGGCCGTGATGCCAGGGGCAAGGACCTGCTCATCCTCACGGGACCGGAGCCCGATGCCGCCTGGAGGTTCTTTGCACGCACCGTGGGTGACCTCGCGACGGAGATGGGCGTGAGCAAGATGGTCGGGCTCGGCGCGTACCCGTTCGCCGCCCCGCACACCCGTCCGGTGGGCATCACCGCCACCACCCCGAACCGTGACGTGTCGGCGCGCCTGCCGTTCGTGCGCAACTCGCTCGACGCGCCGGCCGGTGTCGCCGCGGTGCTGGAGCACGAGATGCACTCCCGTGGCATCGAGGCCATGGTGTTCTGGGCCCAGGTCCCCCACTACGTCGCCACGATGCCCTATCCCGCGGGGAGCGCAGCGCTGATCGAGGCGGTGTGCGCCGAGGCCGGGCTCGCCCTCGACACGGGGGACCTCCCGAAGGAGGCATCCGCCCAGCGGGAGCGGCTGGACCAACTCGTTCGGTCCAACCCCGAGCACGTAGAAATGCTGTCGAAGATGGAGGCCGCCTACGACGCGATCCGCACGCAGACGGCCATCGACATCGCATCCGACCTGCCCAGCGCAGAGCAGCTGGCGGCGGAGGTGGAACAGTTCCTCAGGGAACAAGGACCAGGAGGAACACAATGAAAGTCGACGGAGGAATCCCCGCTGACCTCTCGAAGGCCGCGCAGGCAGCAAAGGAGGTGGAGGCCGCCGGATACTCCGGGGCCTGGACGGCCGAGACCGCACACGACCCCTTCCTGCCGCTCGCGGTCGCTGCCGAGCACACCGACTCGCTCGAGCTCGGCACGTCGATCGCTGTTGCCTTCGCGCGCAACCCGATGCTCCTCGCGAACCTCGGGTGGGACCTGCAGGCGTTCTCGAAGGGCCGTTTCATCCTCGGGCTCGGCAGCCAGATCAAGCCCCACATCGAGAAGCGGTTCTCGATGGAGTGGAGCCACCCGGCCGCGCGCATGCGCGAGATGGTGATGGCCATCCACGCGATCTGGGACACCTGGGAGAACGGCACAAAGCTCGACTTCCGCGGCGACTTCTACAAGCACACCCTGATGACTCCGTTCTTCACGCCCGACCGCGCGGACATCGCCGGCTTCGGACGCCCGAAGATCTACCTCGCCGGTGTCGGCGAGAAGATGACCGAGGTGTGCGGAGAGGTGTGCGACGGCTTCCTCTGCCACGGCTTCACCACCGAGAAGTACCTTCGCGAGGTCACGATCCCCGCGCTCGCCCGCGGCCGCGCGAAGGCCGGCAAGACGATGGAGGGCTTCGACATCGTGGGCCCGAGCTTCGTCGTCACCGGGAACAACGAGGACGAGATGAAAGCGGCCTCCGCCGGCACCCGCCAGCAGATCGCGTTCTACGGCTCCACGCCCGCCTATCGCGGCGTGCTCGACATCCATGGCTGGGGCGGCCTGCAGGACGAACTGAACACGCTCTCCAAGCAGGGCAAGTGGGTGGAGATGGGCAACCTCATCACCGACGACATCCTCAGCACGTTCGCGGTCGTCGGCGAGCCCGAGGCGGTCGCACCCGAGCTGCACCGCCGGTACGGCGACGTGATCAGCCGGATCAGTTTCTACGCGCCCTACAAGAGCAACCCCGAGCGCTGGCGGCCCGTGATCGAGGCGATCAAGAAGGGCTGATCCCGCGGGTCAGCCGGCCCCGAGGCCGGTCAACCAGGACTGCGCGTTGATGCCGAGGTTCGCCACGTCGTAGCCGCCCTCCTGCAGCACCACGGTGGGCAGACCGAGCGCAGCAACGGCGGCCCCGCACCTGTTGAAGCCGGCAGTGGTGACCGACAGGTCGCAGATGGGGTCGGTGACGAAGGTGTCGAGCCCGAGCGACACCACGAGGAACTGCGCGCCGAACCTCGAGATGCGATCGAGCGCGGGGGCGAGTGCCGCAAGATAGGCGTCGTCGTCGGTGCGGGCGGGAAGCGGCACGTTCACGTTGGAGTTGAGCCCCCGCCCGCTTCCGGTCTCGTCGGCGTGGCCGATCGCGTACGGGTACGCGCGCTGGGGGTCGCCGTGGAGCGAGACATACATCACGTCGTCACGGTCGTAGAAGATCTCCTGGGTGCCGTTTCCGTGGTGGTAGTCGACATCGAGCACCGCCACCTTCACGCCGGTGGTGGCCGCCACGTGGTGGGCGACGATCGCGGCGTTGTTGAAGAAGCAGTACCCACCGTACAGCGACGTGGTCGCATGGTGCCCCGGCGGCCGGCACAACCCGTACGCGGCACGATCGCCGTCGAGCACGAACCTCATCGCGGTGAGCGCGGTGTCCACCGCTCCCCTCGCGGCCTCGTATGTGCCCTCGGTGAGCGGGGTGGTGATCTCGAAGCTCCACCACCCGAGCCGGCCCTGGATGGCGCGGGGCTCCTTGGCCGCGGTCATCTTGTTGCGCAGGCCGTCCATCTGGAACACCTCGGGCACCACCTCGCGCGTGGGACCGACCACCTTCTGGTACTCGTCCCAGGCGCCGTTGAGGAACGAGAGGAGCCCGGGGTCGTGCACTGCCGTGATCGGCGCCGTGCCCCACTCCTGCGGCGGGACGACATCGAACCGTGCGTCGGCAGCGAGAACGTCCTTGATGGCCTCGCCGCGCCCCACGTGCTCCCATGGCGAGTGCGCAACGGACCGCTCCAGTTCCACGTGGGGATCGTGGCGCAGGTGCGCCGGCGTGTAGACGACCTTCATCGCCGCAACATTAGGCGTGTCAGTCGAAGACGGGCCGCTCGCGCAGGGAGCGCTTCAGTTCCGCCATGCCGCTCGTGGTGGCCACGGTCTCCACCGCGTCCCACAGCTTCAGCGCGTCGGCCCCGCGGGGGATGCGCGCGATGACGGGCCCGAAGAAGCTGGCCTCGTCGGCGGCCCCGGGATGGAACGTGAGAATGGGCGTGCCCACATCCTTGCCTGTGCGCTCGAGCGCGAGCTCGGTCTCAGCCCGGATGAGGTCATCCAACGACTCGTCGTCGACGGACTCCGCCCATGCATCCGGCAGGCCGGCCGCGTTCAGCAACGCCGCAACGTGACCCTGCGTGTCCGCGGTGAAGGCATCACGCTCGCCCCTGTTGTGCAGGCTGGTGCCGAGCGCCGTGTACACCCGGCCGACCGCGTCGTTGCCCTGCTCGGCACGCGCACGCGCCGCCACACGCAGACCGCGCGTGCCGGCCATGTGCACGTCCGCATACCCGGCGGGCAGTTTCGAGTAGTCGAGCTTGCCCTCATTCAGGAACTTGAGCGAGATGAACCGCCAGTCCACCTCGTAGTTGCGCTGCGACTGCACCTCAACCACCCACCGGGAGGTGATCCAGGCCCACGGGCACACGGGGTCGAGAAAGAAGTCGAGATCGGCCATGTCAGGTGCGAGCGACCTCGCGCTCCTCGAAGGTCTCGATGATGTCGCCGGCCTTCAGGTCCTGGAAGTCGGAGAGCCCGATGCCGCACTCGAAGCCCTCGCGCACCTCACGGACGTCGTCCTTGAAGCGACGCAGCGACTGGATGCTGCCCTTCCAGATGATCGTGCCCTCGCGGAGGAAGCGCACCTTCGTGCCACGGGTGATGACACCCGTGCGCACGAAGCAGCCGGCGATGGCGCCGATGCGGGGCACGCGGAAGATCTCGCGCACCTCGGCCTCGCCTGTGACCACTTCCTCGAACTCGGGCGCAAGAAGACCGAGCATGGCTTTCTCCATGTCCTCGAGCAGCTTGTAGATGATCTCGTAGGTACGGATCTCCACTGCTTCCTTCTCGGCGAGGTCGCGGGCCTTGCGGTCCGGCCGCACGTTGAAGCCGATGATCGTGGCGTTCGTGGTGGCCGCGAGTGTGATGTCGTTCTCGGTGATGCCGCCCACCGCACGGTGCACGAACGCCACCTTCACGTCGTCGCGCTCCAGCTTGCGGAGGGACTCGGTGACGGCCTCGAGCGAGCCGTGCACGTCGGCCTTGATGACGAGGTTCAGCGTGGCGACCTCGCCGGCCTGGATCTGGGTGAAGATGTCCTCGAGCTTCACGCCGCGCTGCACGCGTGCGTCGCCGCGCTGGTTGAGCATGCGCTGGCGGTGCTCGCGGGACTCGCCCACGGTGCGCGCCGTCTTCTCGTCGGGTGCGGCCCGGAACTCGTCGCCGGCCTGGGGCACGGCACTGAGGCCGAGCACCTGCACCGGGCTGGACGGACCTGCCTCCTTCACCTGCTCGCCGCGCTCGTTGACGAGAGCACGCACACGGCCCCATGCGGCGCCGGCCACGATCGGGTCGCCCACCTTGAGGGTGCCCTTGTCGACGAGCACGGTGGCAACGGGGCCGCGGCCCACGTCGAGATTCGCCTCGAGCACGATGCCCTTGGCGCGGCCGGTGGGGTTCGCTGTGAGGTCCTCGAGCTCGGCCACGACATTCAGCTGCTCGAGCAGGTCGTCGATGCCGAGCCCCTGCTGTGCCGACATCTCCACCACGATGGTGTCCCCGCCCCAAGCCTCGGGCACCAGCTCGTACTCGGTGAGCTGGGTGAGCACGCGCTGGGGGTCGGCGTTGTCCTTGTCGATCTTGTTCACCGCCACGATGATCGGCACGTCGGCCGCCTTTGCGTGGTTGATCGCCTCGATGGTCTGGGGCATGACACCGTCGTCGGCCGCCACCACGAGCACCACGATGTCGGTTACCTGGGCACCGCGCATGCGCATCTTGGAGAACGCCGCGTGGCCCGGGGTGTCGATGAACGTGATCCGCTTGCCGTCCTTCTCCACCTGGTACGCGCCGATGTGCTGGGTGATGCCACCGGCCTCGCCCGCGACCACGTTCGCCGAACGGATGCGGTCGAGCAGGGTTGTCTTGCCGTGGTCGACGTGGCCCATCACCGTGATGACCGGCGGCCGTGACTGCTGGAGTGCCTCGTCCTCGTCGTCGCTGTCGTCGAACAGGGCCTGGAGCTCCATCTCCTCCTGCTGGCCCGGGTCGACGAGAAGAATCTCGGCACCGACCTCGAGCGCGAACAGTTCCATCTGCTCGTCACCGAGGCTCATGGTGGCGGTGACCATCTCGCCGTGCTCGAGCAGGAACCGAACGACGTCAGCCGCGGTGCGGTTCAGTTTCGGCGCGAAGTCCTGCGCCGACGAACCGCGCTCCACGATGACGGTGCCCTCGGGCACCGGTTCGCTCGAGTTGGTGTAGTTCGTGAACTGGGGCTGCAACTCGTCGAACTCGCGGCGCCGGCGGGCGCGCGACTTCTTGCGGGGTGCGCGGCGCTGACCGCTCGGACGACCGCCGGGGCCGCCACCCGGACGACCACCACCGGGGCCGCCTGGACCACCACCGGGGCCACCCGGACGGGGACCGCCGGGACCGCCGCCGGGACGGGGACCGAATCCGCCGGGGCGGGGACCACCGGGACCGCCGCCGGGGCGAGGGGCAAAGCCACCCGGACCGCCGGGACGGGGACCAGGTCGCGAGCCGCCGGGGCCGCCGGGACGGGGACCAGGTCGCGAGCCACCGGGACCCGGACGTGTACCCGGACCCATCGGACGGCCGCCACCGGGAGGCGGCGGGATCGGACGGCCGGTCGGCGAGAGCGGACGGCCGCCACCGGGAGGCGGCGGGATCGGACGGCCCGAGGGCGACAGCGGACGTGCAGGTGGCATCCCGGGAGGAACCGGGCGTGACGGTGCACCGCCCTGCGGGGGTGCGGGGCGTGACACGGGCGGCGCGGGAGGAGGAGCGACGGGCGGCACGCCGGGGCGCGGGATCGCGCCGGTGGGCCGACCGCTCGAGATGATGCGTGACTCACCCGACGCGGCCGGTGCCTCCGGCGCAGGCGTGGGCTCCACGACGGGCTCGGGGGTGATGACTTGCGGTGCGGGTGTGGGCTCCACGGTGACGCTGGCAGTGTCGTCTCCGTCGGTCTCGGTCTTCGTGGCGGCCGCCTTCTTCGCGGGCACCTTCTTCGCCGCTGCCTTCTTCGCAGGAGCCTTCTTCGGGGCCGCGGCCTTCTTCGCAGGAGCCTTCTTCGCGGGTGCCTTCTTTGCTGCCGGCTTCTCGGGCTCGTCCTTGACATCCGGCAGGCCGTTCTTCTTCACATGCCGACGGACGCGGTCTGCCTGCTGCTCCTCGATGGAGACCGCCTTCGAGCGCGCGTCGATGCCCAGTGCCTGCACGAGCGAGAACGCCCCCTCGGCACTCGTTCCCAGCTCCTTCGCCAGGTCGACGATCTTGACCTTCTTGGTTGCCAAGTGCTCAGGCCTCCGTGCTCTCGCCGGTCGTGGACCCGCCGGCCCACTCCTTCTCGCTCACGACGGTGCCGTCGGCGGCATGGAACTGCATCTCGCCGGTCTCGTCGTTCGTGCGCCACTCGCCGGCGGCGTAGCCGGTGTCACCGCTGATGGGCGTGACGATCCCCGCGGCCTCGTTCGCCGCCTGGGTCTCGCCCTTCACGTCGATGCGCACGCCGGTGAGACGGTGCGCGAGACGGGCGTTCTGGCCCTCGCGGCCGATGGCGAGCGAGAGCTGGAAGTCGGGCACGATGACGTCGGCCTGGGTGCCGTCCTCGGACACGCGCACCTCGGTGACCTTGGCGGGAGAGAGCGCCTTCGCGATGAACTCCTCGAGGTTCTCCGAGTAGCTCACGATGTCGATCTTCTCGCCGCGGAGCTCGTTCACCACCATGCGCACGCGCCCGCCGCGGGCACCCACGCACGCACCGACCGGGTCGACGTTGGGGTCGTTCGAGGCGACGGCGATCTTGGTGCGGTGACCGGGCTCGCGCGCGCACGACTTGATCTCCACGACGCCGTCGGCGATCTCGGGGACCTCGAGCTCGAACAGGCGCTTGATCAGGCCGGGGTGGGTGCGGCTCACGACAATCTGCGGACCCTTGGCGGTCTTGCGCACCTCGACGATGTAGGCCTTCACGCGCGCACCGGCCTCGGGGCGCTCGAAGGCGACCTGCTCTGCCTGGGGCAGGAGTGCCTCCACCTTGCCGAGGTCGAGCAGCGCGTAACGCCCCTCGGCCTGCTGGATGATGCCGGTGACGAGGTCGCCCTCGCGGTTCGCGTACTCCTCGAACTTGCGGTCGCGCTCCACCTCGCGGATGCGCTGGGTCATCACCTGCTTGAAGGTGGCAGCGGCGATGCGGCCGAGGTCCTTCTTGCTCGGGGTGTCGTCACGCTCGTTCACCCAGTTGCCGTCCTCGTCGACGTCGTAGGCGATGAACTTCATGTCGAGGTTCTCGGGGTTGATCTCCACGATCACCTCGTCGGCGGCACCGGGCCGCTTCTTGTAGGCGGTGGCGAGCGCCTCCACCAGCACCTGCAGCAGGGCGTCGACCGAGATGCCGCGGTCTGCGGCGAGCATGCGCACTGCCTCGGACATGTCAAGGTTGCTCACAGCGAATCCTCCTCCGTGTCGTCTTCTTGGTTGTGTGATGTCGAGTTCCTGGGGGCCCTCGCGCGCAGCGCGTCGGGCGATCCCGGCTTGGGGTTCGATTCCCACACGAACACCGTGCGGGCCTTCTCGATGGCGGCGAAGGGAACCTCGATCTCGGGGCCCTCCTCCTCGCGCAGGCGCACGCCACTGTCCCCGCAGCCGACGAGGACGCCGGCCACCCTGCGGCGGCCCTCCACCTGCTCGCGCAGTCGCATCGAGACCTGCTTGCCCACCTCGCGGGCGAAGTGTGCGGGCGTGCGCAGCGTGCGCTCGAGACCGGGGCTCGACACCTCGAGGGTGAAGCGTCCGGGCACGACTGTCTCGTCGTGGTCGAGTTCGCGGCCGAGGAGGCGCGAGACGAGCGAGATCTTGTCGATGTCGACGCCGCCGGGCGAACCCGGCGGGGTGTCGATCGTGACGCGCAGGACGCCGCCCGCGAAGTCCACGTCGTAGAGCTCGAGCGACAGGTCGGCGAGGATGGGGCCCACCAAGGCGGTGACCCGGTCGTTCACGCTGGACATGGGCTTCACCGCCTTTCTGCCGGTCATCCGGCCTCTGTAAGAACAAAAAGCACGGACCTTTCGGCCCGTGCCTCGCGTTCATCGAACTTCAAGGGACGGCAGAGAGGCTACCAGCCGCAACTAGGGTTCCGTTCCGCATGCTCCGTCTCAGCCAGCTCTTCGTCCGCACCCTGAGAGAGGACCCGTCTGATGCCGAGGTGCCGAGCCACAGGCTCCTCGTGCGGGCCGGCTACATCCGCAGGGCCGCCCCGGGCGGATACACCTGGTTGCCGCTCGGCTGGCGGGTCCTGCGCAGGGTGGAGACGATCGTGCGCGAGGAGATGGACGCGATCGGGGCGCAGGAGGTGCACTTCCCCGCGCTCCTCCCCCGCGACGTGTACGAGGCCACGAACCGCTGGACCGAGTACGGCGACAACCTGTTCCGTCTCGTCGACAGGAAGGGCGCCGACTACCTGCTCGGGCCGACGCACGAGGAGATGTTCACGCTCCTCGTGAAGGACCTCTATTCGTCCTACAAGGACCTGCCGGTATCGCTCTACCAGATCCAGACGAAGTACCGGGACGAGGCGCGCCCGCGCGCAGGCTTGCTGCGTGGCAGGGAGTTCCTCATGAAGGACAGCTACTCGTTCGACATGGACGAGACCGGGCTCCGTGCGAGCTATGACGCACACCGTGACGCGTACGAACGGATCTTCACCCGGCTCTCGCTCCCCTACGTGATCGTGAAGGCAATGAGCGGGGCGATGGGCGGCTCGATGAGCGAGGAGTTCCTCGCACCGATCGAGGTGGGCGAGGACACCTTCGTGCGCTGCACCGGCTGCGACTATGCCGCGAACACCGAGGCCGTCGCCACCGGCGCCCCCGCCCCGGTCACGGCCGACCACCCCGGAGCACTCGAGGTGGACACACCCGACTGCCCCACGATCGCAACGCTCGTCGAGTACCTCAACTCTGCGCACCCCCGCACCGACCGTGCGTGGGCAGCGTCCGACACCCTCAAGAACGTCGTGCTGTCGCTGCGCCACCCCGACGGCCGTCGCGAGACGGTGGTGGTCGGCCTGCCGGGGGACCGCGAGGTCGACCTGAAGCGCGTGGAGGCCCAGGTCTCCCCCGCCGAGGTGGAGCCCCTCGACGATGCAGGGTTCGCCGCCCACCCCGCACTCGTGAAGGGCTACATCGGGCCGCGCGTGCTCGGGGAATCATCGGCATCCGGTGTGCGCTACCTGCTCGACCCCTCTGTTGCAGATGGTTCGGCGTGGGTCACCGGCGCGGATGCGACGGACAGGCACGTGCTCCATCTCGTCCACGGACGCGACTTCCGCTCCGACGGCACGATCGAGGCCGCTGAGGTGCGCTCGGGTGATCCGTGCCCGCGGTGCGGCAATCCGCTCGAGATCGCGCGCGGCATCGAGATCGGCCACGTGTTCCAGCTGGGCCGCAAGTACGCGGACCGTCTCGGGCTCCAGGTGCTCGACGCGAACGGCAAGCAGGTGACCGTCACGATGGGCTCCTACGGCATCGGGGTGTCGCGCGCGGTCGCCGCGATCGCCGAGGCCCACAGCGACGGGCTCGGCCTGCGCTGGCCGCGAGCGGTTGCACCCGCCGACGTCCACGTCGTGATCGCCGGCAAGGGTGACGACGGAACCGCGGCGGCCGCAGAGTCCCTCTCCGCTGATCTCGAGGCACGGGGCCTCGAGGTGTTGATCGACGACAGATCGGGTGTGTCACCCGGGGTCAAGTTCAAGGACGCCGAACTGCTCGGCATCCCCACCATCGTGGTGGTGGGGCGTTCCCTCGCCGACGGCAACGTGGAGGTGCGCGACAGGGTCTCGGGCACGAACGAGCAGGTACCCGTCGCCGGGGCCGCGGCGCACATCGTCTCGCTCGCGGGGGGCTGACCGGGTGGCGGTGCGCGTCAACGGCACGGTGCAGCACTACGCGTGGGGCACGGAGTCGTTCATTCCCCGCCTCATCGGCCATCCCGAGGACGGGCGCCCGCACGCGGAATGGTGGCTCGGCACGCACCCTGCCGCTCCGTCAACGGTGGCCGGCACGGACCGGCCGCTCGTGGAGGTCGCCGGGGAACTCCCGTTGCTCGTGAAGATCCTCTCGTGTGCGTCGCCGCTCTCGCTGCAGACACACCCGGATGCCGCCCGTGCACGGCGCGGGTTCGAGCGCGAGAACTCGGCCGGCATGACCCTCTCCGACCCGGCGCGCAACTACCGCGACCCGCACCCGAAGCCCGAGATGCTCGTGGCGCTCACGCAGTTCGAGGCGCTGTGCGGGTTCGACGACATCGACTCCTCGGTGGAGCAACTGAAGGCGTTCGGATGGAACGAGGAGGCCGAGGTCCTCGACTCGAACGGCATCGACGGATACCTGCTGTGGGCATTCGACCAACGCCAGCCTGCAGACCTGGGGCGCTGCCCGGGATGGCTCCAGGGGATCGGCCGCCTGTGGCCGGGCGACAGGGGCCTGCGCGTGGCACCGCTCCTCAACCACGTCGTGCTCCGGCCCGGCGAGGCAATCGCGCTGCCGGCGGGGAATCTGCATGCATACCTCGACGGCAGTGGACTCGAGGTGATGGGGCCGTCCGACAACGTGATCCGTGCCGGCTTCACGGCGAAACACATCGACGTGCACGAACTGCTCGCCGTGGTGGACACGCGTGTGCTCGAGCAGCCGAAACTCGCCGCCACCGACGGCGTGTTCATCGGCCCCGACGGAGCCTTCAGCGCACGCCGGGTGACGGTGGACGGGACCACAGCCATCGAGGCGAGTTCGGAGACGGTGGTCGTGCGCGCCGCGGGCACGCTCGAGGGCGTCGCGCCGGACGAAGCAATCGTGCTGCTCGCGGGCGAGTCGGTGACGCTCACCGGCGACGCCGACGTGTGGGTGTGCGCGGCGGGCTGACCCGCCGCCGCCTACTCCCCCACTGTCCTGCGGATCTCCACGATGCGCTCGGCGGCGTGGTTCGCGTCGTCGCCCTTCTCGTCGAGGAGCTGAGACCGGTCACGGGCCGCCTCGCGCTCGGCGCGGGCGGTGTCTGCGCGGGCGATTGCGGCGTCGGTGCCGTGCTCGTTGATGAACTCTGCCCACTCCACGAGCGCCTCCACCATCTCGTCCTCGGGGACGACGGCGACGTTGCGCCCCTTCACGAACAAGTGACCGCGCTTGTTGCCGGCGGCGATACCGAGGTCGGCCTCACGTGCCTCGCCCGGCCCGTTCACCACGCACCCCATCACGGCGATCTGGAGGGGCAGCTTGCGGTCCTCGAACGCGGCCATGGCGCGGTTCGCCACGTCGATCACGTCGATCTCGGCACGACCGCAACTCGGGCAGGCGATGAGGTCCACGTTCTTGCGTTCGCGCAGCCCGAGCGCCTCGAGCAGCTGACGTCCCGCGCGGGCCTCCTCGACCGGGTCCGCGGTGAGGCTGTAGCGGATGGTGTCACCTATGCCCTCGAGGAGAAGAGCCCCGATGCCGGCCGTGGCCTTCACGAGCCCGGCGGGCGGCGGACCGGCCTCGGTGACGCCGAGGTGGAGCGGGTATTCGACGGAGTCGGCGAGCATCCGGTATGCGTCGACCATGAGGGGGACGTTGCTCGCCTTCACGGAGATCTTGATGAGGTCGAACCCGACATCGTCGAAGTAGCCGATCTCCTGAAGCGCGGACTCCACCATCGCACCCGCAGTGAGCCCGCCGTGCTTCTCGTACAGCGAAGGGTCAAGGGAGCCGCCGTTCACCCCGATGCGGATCGGGAGCCCGCGGTCGCGCGCCTCGGATGCCACGGCCTTGATGTGCTCGGGCTTGCGGATGTTCCCGGGGTTGAGACGAAGTCCGTGCACCCCGGCCTCCATCGCGGCGAGTGCCATGCGGTACTGGTGGTGGATGTCGGCGATGATCGGGATGGGGGAACGCGGGACGATCTGGGCAAGACCCTCGGCGGCCTCGGGCTCGTTGCAGGTGCACCGCACGATGTCACAACCGGCCGCCGCGAGCGCGTAGATCTGCTGAAGTGTGCCCTCCACGTCGGCGGTCTTCGTTGTGGTCATGGACTGCACGGTGATCGGCGAGTCGCCGCCCACGGGAACCTTGCCCACCGTGATCTGCCGTGTCCGGCGCCGCTCGTACATGCCCATCAGTGTGTCAGACCGGGAACGGGTTCAGAACGGGCGGGTGACGTCGAGATACAGGCCGGTGACGAAGAGGAAGAGAAGCAGCGCCATGACCGCCGTGGCCAGGGGCACCATCTTGTTCACGTCGGCCCTGTAGGGCGCCCGGCCACGGCGCGAACGGATGCGCTCGTAGGTGGCGATGGCGGCGTGACCGCCGTCGAACGGGAGAACGGGGAACATGTTGAACAGGCCGACGAACACGTTCACGTACGCGAGCAACCTGAGAACTCCGGCGAGACCCTCGTCACGGCCGATCGAGCCGCCCACCTGGCTCATCCCCACGACGGTGGTGGGGCGGTTCTCCGCCGGTGCGTCCTCGTTCGTGATCTGCTCGATCGAGTTGAGCGGGTTCAGCACGGTGAGGACGCCCGACACAGAACCGGCCATCGCGGACCCGATGTCGCCGGCGGAGCGCCCGACCGCAGTGACGGGCCCGAGACGTTGCTTGTCCGTGTCGGCCGCGTAGATCCCGAGGAACCCGATGCCATTCTCGTTCGGGCTCTCCGCGAGCGTGACATCGGCAGTGCGGCGCGTGCCCGAGGACTCCCACACCACCTCCACGGTGTCGCCCGGATCGTGCACGATGATTGCGTCGACGACCGAGCCGTGCGTGGACACGGCCTTCCCCCCGATCGAGACGATCACGTCGCCGCCGCGGAGGCCGACGTCGCTCGCGGGGCTCCCCGGCGCGATGCCGCGGACCTCGGCGCGGCCGGTGTGGACCCAGCCGCCGGATGCGACGTACACACCGACGAGCAGCACGAAAGCGATCAGCATGTGCATCAGCGAGCCGGCGGTGATCACGAGGAGACGGCGGGGGTAGGACTTGCTGCGGTACGCGCGCGGTTCGTCCGCAGGGTCGACGTCGTCGATGTTGTTCATGCCGATGATGCGCACGAACGCACCGAGCGGGAGCGCGCGAACCCCGTACTCTGTCTCCCCGCGACGGAAACTGAACACGCGCGGCCCGAAGCCCATGAAGAACTGGGTGGCCTTCATGCCGGTGCGCCTCGCGGTCCAGAAGTGCCCGACCTCGTGGAGGAACACGCACACGAGCAGGCCGAGCACGAACACGAACGTCCACGGCGAGACCACTGCGAGCGCGACCAGACCGGCGAGCATCACGAGGCCCATGATGCGGCCCCTGCGGGTGGGGCTGCCGTCGTCCTCCACCGCCCCGCCGGCGGCGATCTCGTCGCGGAACGACTTGTAGAAGCCCGTCACGGGAGCACCTCCGATGCAAGCCGGCGCCCCTCGGCGTCGGCCGCGAGCACGTCGTTGAGGTCTCGCGGGACGGACGGAGTGTGGCGCGACACGGCGGCCTCGACCACGGCCGCGATCCGCGGCCACGCGATGCGCCCGTCGAGGAACGCCTCCACCGCGACTTCGTTCGCCGCCGAGAGGACGGCGGGCGCGGTTCCGCCCCTCCGGCCGGCGTCGTACGCGAGGTCGAGACAGCGGAAGGTGGCACGGTCGGGTGCCTCGAAGTCGAGCGAGCCGAGCGCAGACCAGTCGATGCGCCCGTACGGGACGTTGATGCGCCCCGGCCAGCCGAGCGCGTACCCGATCGGAAGGCGCATGTCGGGCATGGACAACTGGGCGACCGTGGACCCGTCGGTGAACTCCACCATTGAGTGGACGACCGACTGCGGGTGCACGACCACGTCGATCCGCCCGAACGGGGTGCCGAACAGCTCGTGTGCCTCGATGACTTCCAGCCCCTTGTTCATGAGTGTCGACGAGTCGACGGTGATCTTCGGGCCCATCTTCCACGTGGGGTGAGACAGGGCCTCGTCGCGGGTCACCGCCGCGAGCGAGTCCGCCGACCGGCCGCGGAACGGCCCGCCGCTCGCGGTCAGCACCACGCGGGCGACCTCGGCCGCACCGTTCCCGGACCGCATGGCCTGGTGCACGGCACAGTGCTCGCTGTCCACCGGGATGAGCTCTGCCCCGGGCGTGGAACGAAGCGGCTGCACAACGGGGCCCGCGGCGATGAGGCTCTCCTTGTTCGCCAGGCCGAGCACGCGACCCCTGCGCAATGTCTCCATCGTGACCGGGAGACCGGCGAATCCCATCACGCCGTTCACCACCACGTCGGCGTGCTCGACAACGTCCGTGAGGTCCCCGGTCACGGTGAAGCCCGGCAGTGCTGCGGCGACCTGCGCGCGCGCCGTGGTGTCGGTCACGACCACGAGGTCGGGTCGGAACTCGAGCGCCTGTTCCACGACCTTCGACACGCTCTTTCCCGCCGCGAGCGAGGACACGCGGAACTGCCCGGCGGCGGCACGCACGACCTCGAGGGTCTGCACGCCGATCGAGCCGGTGGAGCCTGCTACCGCGACTCGCCGCATGTTCGTCCGGGGGTGACGGTCACGGTCGGCAGTCTGTCAGCACGTCGCCCGCACCGGACGGCACGCGACCGAAATCACTCGGACCGGGCGGACCCGCCGGTTCAGGACGTCCAGGGCTGGAGCACCTGGAGCAGGTAGTACACCGCCGGGAGCACGAAGAGGAACCCGTCGAAGCGGTCGAGGACGCCTCCGTGGCCGGCGAGCACCGTACCGAAGTCCTTCACGTCGAGGTTCCGCTTGAACATGGACTCCACGAGGTCCCCGAGCGGGGCCATCACAGAGACGACCACGGCGAGCGCCAGCCACTCCCCCATGTTGTTCCACGTCCCGTTCTGCGACGCGACGAGCCCGGTGATGACGATGGTGGTCACGGCCCCGCCGAGCAGACCCTCAACGGACTTGTTGGGGCTCACCCACTCGCGCAACGGAGTGCGACCGGCGGCCGACCCCACGAAGAGTGCGCCCACGTCGTTCGCCACCACCGCCGCAACGAGGATGAAGATGGTGTCGGTACCGACATGTCCGGGGACACCGCCCGACACGCTCTGGCGCAGGATGAGTGCGGCGAACGACCCGAGCAGGCCGATCCAGGTGACCGCCATGTTGGTGATGGCCACGTTCGGCATCGGTCCGCTCTGCACACCGGACGCACCGAGGAAGCCGATGGTGGAAGCGAGGAAACCGAGTGCGAGAACGAGCGGCAGTGCGGCATCCCCGATCCAGTAGGCCGCGAGCGGCGCACTGACGCACGCGAGCAGGCCGCCGAACGTCGCGGGCCTGTAGCCCTTCTCGGTGACCTTGCTGAAGAACTCGACAGCCGCGAGACCCACGACCGCGAGCACGATCAGCATCACCGCGGCGGGCCGCCACATCACGGCACCGATGAACGTGGCGATGAGAACGAGGCCTGTGGTGACGGCGGTCGGCATGTCACGGCCGGTGGATGCGCGCGGCCCGCGCGTCGAGCCGCGTCGGACCTGCGGCCCGCGCGACGTGGGCCGGCTGGTGCCGCCCGTGATGTCACGCACCACTTCCCTGCTGTCGTCGCGGCTCGGGTCGCGCAACGTCTCGGAGGTGATGTCCCGGGGGCGTCCGCGCTCGCCGGTTGACTCGCCACCGATCGTGATGCGCTCGGTGCGGCGGGTCGGCTGGCTCGGCTGCTGGAACGTGGCCCACACGTCGGTGTCGTCCTCCGACGTGCTCGGCACCTCGCCAGTGGGCGGCTCGGTCCAGTGCGGGAGCGAACCGCTGCCCTCACCGAAGGTGAGTGGCGGCTCGTCGGTGGGGTCATCGGCGAACTGGATGGTGCCGAAGTCCGAGCCGAAGTCGGTGCCGTAGCCCTTGTCCCGGTCGTCGCCCGAGTCGTCGCGCCTGCGCCAGATGTCGTCGCTCATGGGTTCCCCCTGTCGTTCCCCGTCAAAACTAGTGCGGGCACACGGACCGCCCCGGTCATGCGGTGCGGACGGGCCCGTGGCGGGCTCAGACCTCGAGAAGTTCCTGCTCCTTGCGGGCAAGGGCCTTGTCGATCAGCTCGACGTGGTCGTGGGTGAGCTTCTCGAGCTCCTTCTCGGCCCGGTCGAGATCGTCCTTGGAGATCTCGGAGTTCTTCTCGGCGGTCTCGAGGACCTTCCGTGCGTCACGGCGGATGTTGCGGACCGCGACCTTCGCGTCCTCGGCCATGTTCTTCACGACCTTCACGTACTCCTTGCGGCGCTCCTCGGTGAGTGCGGGGAAGGAGAGCCTGATGACGATGCCGTCGTTCGACGGCTGGAGTCCGAGGTCGCTCTCGCGGATGGCCTTCTCGATGTTCGCGATCGAGCCACGGTCGTGCGGCTTCACCACCAGCATGCGCGCCTCCGGCACCTGGAAACCGGCCAGCTGCTGGAGCGGCGTGGGCGCGCCGTAGTAGTCGACCGTGAGTTTCTCGACGAGTGCAGGGTTCGCACGACCGGTGCGCACCGTGGCGAACTGCGTCTGCGCGTGCCCCACCGCCCTCTCCATCTTGTCGATGGCGTCGAGGAGCGTCTCTTCTGTCACCCGACCAGCGTACCGATTCGCTCGCCGAGCAGGATGGACTTCACGTTGCCCCCCGCGAGCAGGTCGAACACAACGATGGGAAGGTTCTTCTCCATGCAGAAAGTGATCGCGGTGGAGTCCATCACCTTGAGACCCTTCGTGATCACTTCCATGTGACTGATGCGGTCGTAGCGCGTCGCATTCGGGTCCTTCTTCGGGTCCGCGGTGTACACGCCGTCGACACCGGAGTGCGTCCCCTTCAGGATTGCCTGCGCACCGATCTCCGCCGCGCGCAACGCGGCCGCGGTGTCGGTCGTGAAGAACGGGTTCCCGGTGCCGCCCGCGAGGATGACCACGCGCCCCTTCTCGAGGTGACGCTCTGCGCGCCGGCGGATGTAGGGCTCGGCGACCTTCGGCATCTCGATGGCGCTCATCACTCGCGCGTGCTGGCCGACCCGCTCGAGTGCGTCCTGCAGCGCGAGACCGTTCATCACGGTCGCCAGCATCCCCATGAAGTCGGCCTGGGCCTGGTCCATGCCCTGGTCGGCACCCCTGATGCCGCGCCAGAAGTTGCCGCCGCCCACCACGATGGCAACGTCGACACCCAGGTCGGCGCGTGCGCCGTGGACCTCACGCGCGACCTGCTCGAGGACCGCGTTGTCGAGGCCCGATCCATTCGGTTCGGCGAGTGCCTCACCCGAGAGCTTCAGCACGACGCGTGACCAAGCGGGCCTCTCGGGCATGTCAGCCGATCTCCACCTGTGCGAAACGCACGATTCTGGCGCTGCCGATCAACTTCTCGATGGAGACCTTGTCGTCCTTCGCGTACGCCTGCTCGAGCAGGCACACGTCCTTGAAGAACCCGCCCAGGCGGCCCTCCACGATCTTTGCGACCGCCTGCTCGGGCTTGCCCTCGTTGCGGGTGATCGTCTCGAGTGTCTGACGCTCCTTCTCCACCACGTCGGCGGGCACCTCGTCACGGGTGAGGTACTTCGGGCGGGCGAACGCCACATGCACCGCGATGTCGTGGGCGAGCTCCTGGGAGGCGCCGGACATCTCGACGAGCACACCGTTCACGCCGCGGCCACCCTGGACGTGCTCGTAGAGGTCGAGCACGTTGCCTGCGGCGGCCTCGAAACGGACCACCTCACCGACCTCGATCTTCTCCTTGAGGGAGATCTTGAGGTCGTCCACCATCGCTGCGTTGTCGGCGACGGCCTGTTCGCCGCCGGCGAGCACGGCCTTCAGCAGATTCGTGGCGGCATCCTTGAACCCGTCGCTCGAGGCGACGAAGTCGGTCTCGCACTTCAGCTTCACGATCGCGCCGCGGTTGCCGTCGATGCCTATCGCAACGACGCCCTGTGCGTTCTCGCGGTCGTCCCGCTTGGCCGACGCCGCGAGTCCCTTCTCGCGCAACCACTGCTTGGCGGCCTCGATGTCGCCGCCCGAGTTCTCGAGTGCCTTCTTGCACTCCATCATCCCCGCGCCGGTCGCGGCACGCAGGCTTGCTACGTCTTTCGCTGTCACGGACATGGTGTGGTCACTCCGTCGCTTCGTCGCCGGACTTCGTGGCCTTCACGCGTGCCTCGCGCTCTGCTGCCGCGGCCGCCGCCTGGCGACGGGCCTCGGCCTGCTGGGCCTCGAAAGCGGCGATCTCCTCGGGGGTGCGATCGGCAGGTGCCGCCGCGCCCGCGGGCGCGGCGGGGACGCGCTTCTGGTTGATGAAGCGGCCCTCGAGCACAGCCTCCGCGATCACGCGGGTGAGGAGCTCGTTTGCACGGATGGCGTCGTCGTTGCCCGGGATCGGGTACTGAACGAGGTCGGGGTCGACGTTCGAGTCGACCACTGCCACCACGGGGATCTTCAGCTTGTTCGCCTCCGTGACGGCGATGTGCTCCTTCATGGTGTCGAGCACGAACACAGCATCGGGGCGTCGGTTCATCGTGGCCATGCCGGAGAGGTTCTTCTGGAGCTTCTCCAGCTCGCGTGTGAGCAGGAGGGCCTCCTTCTTCGGCATCGCCTCGAACTCGCCCGTGGCACGCATGCGCTCGTACTCCTGCATCTTGCCGACGCGCTTCGAGATGGTCTCGAAGTTCGTGAGCATGCCGCCGAGCCAGCGTTCGTTGATGTACGGCATGCCGCAGGCCACGGCCTGGGTGCGGATGGGGTCCTGGGCCTGCTTCTTGGTGCCCACGAACAGGACGGTGCCGCCGTTGGCGACGAGGTCCCTCACGAACGCGTACGCGACCTCGATGCGCTCGAGTGTCTGGTCGAGGTTGATGATGTGAACGCCGTTCTTCTCGCCGAAGATGAACTGCTTCATCTTGGGGTTCCAGCGGCGGGTCTGGTGGCCGAAGTGGACACCTGCCTCGAGCATCTGTCGCATGGTGACGACTGCCATGGTTCTCTCCTTCTGCGGTTGACCACACACCGGGCCGGCGCCGGAGCGACCGCAGATGGCCGGTGTGCTTGTGTTTCCCGGCTCCGGGGAAGTCCCGGGGCCTCGTGCGAGGCTATCGGGGCGGGGTCGCCGGTCCCACCGGGCACGTGAATGACGGCGGGGGCACGAGCCGGACGCGGGTTCCGCCGAACAGGACGGTCGGTTCCACCGGGACACCGTGGCGTCGAACCCCCACGTACACCTCACCCTGCGAGTAGCCGAGGACCTGCCCCGCGGCGACCCGCGCACCGCGCGCGACCGCCGGTTCGGCGAGCCCACCGTACGTGAGCAGCACCGCACTGCCGAGATCCAGCACCACGTACGGGCGCCCCGCCACCTCGCCGGCGAAATGCACGGAGCCGGGAAACGCGGCCGCCACCGTGCGCCCCGCCGGCACCGCCACCGTCACGCCGCGGTGACCGGGGCATCGCGCACACAACGGCGCCACGAACGGCCGCACGACTCTCCCGGGCAACGGGACGGACGGTGCGAGAGGGATGCAGCGTGCCGATGCGGGAAAGGACAACATCGTCGTGAGGAGAATCACAACGGGAACCGGCACGCCCCCATGAGTGCAGCGCGCGACGAACGGCGCGCAGTCAGTTCACGACATGCCCGCGCCGGCGAGGCGCGAACGCAGCTGCAGCACCGCCTTCGAGTGGATCTGGCTCACCCTGCTCTCGGTGACGCCGAGCGCCTCGCCGATCTCGCCGAGCGTGAGGCCGTCGTCGTAGTACAGGATGAGAACGGCCTGCTCGCGCTCCGGGAGGCGCCCGATCTCGCGACGCATGGCCTCGCGCAGCTCGGCCTGCTCCAGCGCGAGCCCGGGCTGGGTCTCGTGGGTGTCATCGGCGGCGGCCGAGTCGATCGCCACGTGGTCGAGCGGCCCGACGGACCCGGCCGCGATGTCAGCGAGCCAGTCACCGAGCTCCGCCGTCTCGATGCCGAGGTGAGCCGCGATCTCCTCGTCGGCGGGTGCGCGGCCGAGCGAACCCTCGAGTGTGCCGATCGCGTCCTGCACGGCGCGCGACCGTGACCTGACAGTGCGCGGCACCCAGTCGAGCGCACGGAGGCTGTCGAGGATCGCGCCGCGGATTCGCGGGATCGCGTACGACTCGAACTTCACGCCCTGTGCGGGGTCGAAGCGGTCGATCGCGTTCATCAGGCCGAACACGCCCGCACTCACGAGGTCACCCGTGTCCACGCTGCGCGGCAGCCCGGCGGAGAGACGGCCGGCAACGAACTTCACGAGGGAGGCGTAGTGCACCACGAGCCAGTCGCGCGCACCGGCGTCGCGGGAGCCGTTCCATGTGGCCCATGCGGACTCGAGGCCGAAGCGGTGCGGTTGAGCGTTCATGCCCGTAGTGCGTTCATGCCCTGGGGTGGGACTCCGAGTATGCGAGCCTGAGTTTCTCCTTGCTCACGTGTGTGTAGCGCTGAGTGGTGCTCGCATCGGAGTGCCCGAGGAGCTCCTGGATTGCACGCGTGTCCGCGCCGTTGTCCATGAGGTGGGTGGCGAACGAGTGACGCAGCGCGTGCGGGTGCGTGCCGGAGGCAAGACCGACACGTTCGCATGCGTCATCGAGGAGGCGCGCGACATCCCGCCTGCTCAGCGCGCGGCCGCGCGCCGTGAGGAACATCGTGCCGCCGGACGAGTCGGTCGCGACCTCCTTGCGCACCCTGCGCCAGCGTGCGAGAGCGTCGCGTGCCGGCCCGCTCACGGGCACGATGCGCTCCTTGGAGCCCTTGCCTGTCACCCTCAACGTCGTCCCCGAGCGTTCGGGGCTCTGCAGCGTGAGGGTGCACACCTCCGACACACGCAGCCCGCTGCCGTAGAGGATCTCGAGCACCGCCCGGTCACGTGCGCGGCGCCACTCGGGGGCGGCGGGGTCCTCCGACGACACGAGCATCGCCGCGGTGTCCACATCGAGCGGACGCGGGAGCCTTCCCTTCGGGGCCGGGGAGTGCACACCGTCGGTGGGGTCGGACGTCGTGGCACCGCGGCGCACGGCCCACGTGAAGTACCTGCGCAGGGAGGCCACCCTCCGCGCCACGGTGCGTGACGACGCGCCGGACTCGTGCAGGAAGGCGAGGTACCCACGCACGTGCTCCTTCACCGTGCCCGAAGGCCCCGTCGGTCCCCCGTTGCCGGCGAGCCACTCGGCGAAGAGCTCCACGTCGCGTCGGTAGGCGGCCCGGGTGTTGGCGGCACTGGCCGTGAGCGAATGCTCCCACCCGGCCACGTCCCACCCTGTGAGCCGTGAGTCCCGCACCGCACAGCTCCCCTTCAGGCTCGTGCCGCGCGCGGACGGACCACCGTCGGCACAGTCGGCGCATCCCGGCAAGTGCGCAGCTCTCACGCCCCGGCAGGGGTTCGTGCGCGCCGGCTCGCGCCTGCCGGCAGGGTGCTCGCGGCAGTGCCAGGTGAAGTACGAGTTGAGCGCGGCGAGCACACGTGACACGGTCTCGACCGTTGTGCCCGCGTCCTCGAGCTCGGTCACGTATGCGGCGACGAGTCCGCGGTCGACAGCCTCGGGACGAGCGGCGGAGCGCGACAGCCTGCTCACCGCAGACTCGAGATCGACGCGTCGCTGGCCCCGTGCTGCGTCAGCAACGCGCAGGGAACGGAGGTGACGCGAGACGTCCCACGCGGCCGTGTCCGCGCGCGCTGCACCGGCTCCACCCATGACGCCCACGGTAGTGGCGACCGGGGATCAGCGGAGCGCCTCCCACCACCCGTTCGTGTGGCGCGCACGGCCCTTCGCCTCGAGCGAGCCGAGCAGCCGGCCCGCGCCGAACGCGTCCACTCCGCACGCCACCACGACCTCCTCCACCGTCCGGGGCACGCCGTGGAGCACGGCGAGAACTGTCTCCTCCTCGTGTGTCGGAACCGGTCTCGTGTCCACCTGGCGCGCGGTGCGGGAGTTGTCGAGCCCGAGGGCAACGAGCACGTCATCCACGTCGGTCACCGGCGCGCAGCCGTCCTTCAGGAGATTGTTCGTGCCCTCTGCCACCGCAAGCGTCGGCGCACCGGGTACGGCCATCACCGTTGCGCCGCGGCGCGCCGCCTCGGTCACAGTGATCATCGAGCCGCCCCGCGCACGCGATTCCACCACCACGAGCACCTCGGACAGTGCCGCCAGGATGCGGTTGCGCAACGGGAACCGGTGACGGTCGGGTTCCGTGCCCGGCGGCCACTCCGACAGAAGCAGGCCCCTCCGCGCAACATCGGACCACTCGCGGGAGTGTTCGGACGGGTACACGACATCTGGTCCGCTCGCCACCACGCCGACCGGTGCCGCCCCGTCCACCGAGAGTGCACCGCGGTGCGCGTTCACGTCGATGCCGCGCGCAAGCCCCGACACCACCGCGACGCCGTTCAGTGCGAGGTCGGCACCGAGCCTGCGGGCGAGGTGCGCACCCGCCGCCGTGCACCTGCGCGTGCCCACGATCCCGACCCGGCGCGCGTCGAGCGCGGATGTGGTCCCCCGCCCGAACAGCACCGCCGGCGCGTCAGGGTCACCGAGCAACTGGGAAGGGTAATCGTGGGCTCCGCGCCACGTGACCCACACCGCGGCGTCCGCGCACCGTTCCTCGATCAGTTCATCGAGTCCGGCGCACGACTCCCACGCCTCCCACACGTGCTCGTCGACACCTGCGAGGGGTCGTTCCCCCGACACGACGGCACGGAACGTGTGGTGCGGCTCGCCGCACGCGACGAGACGTGACAGCCGCACGCGGGTCATGAGCGGCAGTGCCGCGAGCGCCGCGGCGGTCACCCGCGCGGCGTCCCGGGTTCGCGGCGCAGCTGCAGTGCGACCCGCGCATGATCACCGTCGACGGTCACGTCCCCGTCGCGCAGGTCGGCGACGGTGCGCGCGAGACGCCTGCACCGGTGGTATCCCCGTGCCGTGAGCGTGCCGGAGTCGAGCGCCCGGGCGAAGACCTCCATTGCTGCCGGTGTCATCGGGGCGTGCACATCGAGATGCTCCACGCTGATGCCCGCGTTCACGGTGCCCTGCCGGGACACGGCCAGCGCACGTGCGGCTGCGACACGCCGGGCGACGGCGACGGTGGGCTCGCCGCGCTGCCCGTCGAGCATCGAGACCGACGTGGGCCTCGTGATCCACACACGTATGTCGAAGCGGTCGAGGAGCGGCCCGCTGATGCGCCTCAGCCAGCGGTGCCTGTTCTGCGGGGTGCACCCGCAGCCGGACGGTCGTTCGTCGCCGCACGGGCACGGATTGGTGGCGGCAACGAGGAGGAAACCAGCAGGGAGCTCCACCGCGGAGCGCGCGCGGCCGATCCGCACCACCTTGTCCTCGAGAGGCTGGCGCAGGCCGTCGAGAACCGACGGCGCGAACTCGCTCATCTCGTCGAGAAAGAGGACCCCGTTGTGGGCGAGCGAGATCTCGCCGGGCCGCACGTGCGGGCTGCCGCCGCCCACGACGGCGGCGAGGCTGGAGGAATGATGCGGGGCGCGGAACGGAGGCACCGGGGACGGAGGCACCTCCGCCGCGAGACCCGCCGCACCACGGATCAACGCACACTCGAGTGCCTCCTTCTGTCCGAGGGGCGGCAGGAGGCCCGGCAGCCTGGCCGCAAGCATCGACTTGCCCGATCCGGGGGGCCCGACCATGAGGAGATGGTGCCCGCCCGCCGCAGCGACCTCGAGCGCGAGCCTGGCCACGGGATGGCCGGCGACATCGGCAAGGTCGGGCACCGCGCGCACGACGGGTTCCGGGACGGTCGGATTCCCGGGCCACGGTTCGTCACCGCGCAGCACGGACACGAGCGACGCGAGGTCCGCCACCGCGCTCGCGCGGCCGCGACCGGCGACATCGGCCTCGGCGAAAGAACCGACCGGCACCACCACGCGCGTGCCCTCGGCGGCATGCGCGAGCGGTGCCGCGCCTGCGACCGGGCGCAACGCGCCGTCGAGACCGAGCTCGCCCACGAACGAGATGTTCTCCACCGCCTCCTTCGGCACCGCACCGCCAGCCACGAGGACACCGACTGCGACCGCGAGGTCGAGCGCGGCGCCGCCCTTCTTGTCACCCTCTCCGGCGAGATTCACCGTGATGCGCCGGTTCGGCCACTCGTGCCCGCTCGAGAGGAGCGCGGCACGCACGCGGTCGCGGCTCTCCCTGCACGCCTCGTCGGGCTGGCCGACAACCGTGAAGCCCGGCAGGCCGTTGCCGATGTGCACCTCCACGGTGACAGGCGAGCCGAACGCACCGCGGAGCGTGGCGGAGGAGATGGCTGCGTACATGTGGTGCCCCCGGGGACGGACGGTTCTGGAAGAATCGCGTGCATGTGTGCCCGGCTCCCCCGGTTCGCGGCAGCGCTCGCCGCAGTGCTCGTTCTCGTCTCCTGCGGGAACGACCGCACCGGCACGGCGTACTGTCGCCAGCTCGGCAGGGAGACGCCCGCAATCGGGGCGCAGATCACCACGAAAACCGAGGCGAACGCGATGGTGGCTCGCTACGAGCGGCTGCTCGAGGTGTCCCCGCTCTCGGTGCAGAAGGACATGCGGACGCTCGTGGACCTGCTCCGGCTCGCCGCCACGGTCGACACGACCGACCAAGCCGAGATGCAGAAGCTCGCGGATGCGTCCTACGCGGCGAACCAGGCGGCACTGAATGTGCGGGACTGGACGAAGAGCACGTGCGCGGTGGACATCAGCACAGGCCTGCAGATCGACCCGCCGCGCACGGCACCGCCCACCACGGCACCGTCGGACACTGTTCCGGTCACCTCCGTGCCGGCCGAGACTGTGCCGGCCGAGACTGTGCCGGCTTCGACGCCCTGAGCGTCAGACGATCTGGCCGCGGCGCACGATCACGGCGTCGACGAGGCCGTATTCCTTCGCCTCGTCGGCAGTGAACCAGTTGTCGCGCTCGCTGTCAGCCTGGATCTTCTCGATGCTCTGGCCGCTGTGGTGCGCGATCAGCTCGGCCATGCGCTTCTTCGTGTAGCGCAGCTGCTCCGCCTGGATCGCGATGTCGCTCGCCTGGCCACGCAGGCCCGCGAGGGGCTGGTGCATCATGATGCGCGCGTTCGGCAGTGTGTAGCGCTTGCCTGCCGCACCGGCGGTGAGAAGGAACTGGCCCATCGAGGCAGCGAGACCCATGCACACAGTCGCCACGTCGCAGCTCACGAACTGCATGGTGTCGTAGATGGCCATGCCCGCGGTGACGGAGCCGCCGGGGCTGTTGATGTACAGCCAGATGTCGGCGTTCGGGTCCTCGCCCTCGAGGTACAGGAGCTGTGCGCAGAGCTGGTTCGCGATGTCGTCGTTCACGTCGGTGCCGAGCATCACCACGCGGTTCTTGAGCAGGCGGGTGAAGATGTTGGCGGCGGGGTCGTTCCCGCCCTCGAAGGATGCGGGCAGTCCGGGAATCGTCATGCGAGGCAGGCTACCCGCGCCCGGCTGGGCAATGATGGGTGCGTGGCCGGACCGACAGACTTCACCCCCAGCACCGACGAGCTGGTCGGACACAACCGCACGTTCGTGGCGAACTTCGCGGACCGCGGCCTGCCCCTGGCCCCGCGCCGGCACCTCGCGATCGTGGCATGCATGGACAGCCGCATGGACATCTTCCAGATGCTCGGCCTCAGCCACGGTGATGCTCACATCATCCGCAATGCGGGCGGAGTGGTGACGGACGACGTGATCCGCTCGCTCGTCGTGTCGCAGCGCCTCATGAGGACGCAGGAGATCATCCTCATCCACCACACGAACTGCGGTCTGCAGTCCACGAACGAGCACGACTTCAAGTCCGAGATCGAGCGCGAGACGGGCATCAAGCCGTGGTGGGCCATCGAGACCTTCGATGACCCGTTCACCGACGTGCGCCAGAGCATGGCGCGGCTCCACTCGAGCCCGTTCATCGGCCAGAAGGCGCACATCCGGGGCTTCGTGTACGACGTGGAGACCGGTGCACTGCACGAGGTCGACCCCGACCCGCGTCATCTCGACTGATTCCGCGTCAGCGCTGCACGCCGCTGAAGATCACGACGACGTTCTCGTCGTCGGCAATCTGTTCTCGCATGGCGATCACTCCGGCGAGACCGGCCGTGCCCGTGGCGCTCACGTTCACGCCCGTGAGCGACCGACCCATGCGGTGCGCCGCCGCGATGTGAGTTTCAGATGCGACCACGGGCGACCCACCCGTCGCTGCCATCGACTCGACCACGCCCACCCAGTCATAGGTCTCGTCGTCGAGTATGCCGTCGGCCATCGAGCGCGGCTCGTTCTCCCACGGCCACATGCACTCCGCCCACCGTGCCCCCGCCCCTGCGGCACCGCCCGTGGCGAGCGCACGCTCCCATGCCCGCGCGAGCGGCGCGCAGCCCTCTGCCTGGACGGCGTGCAGCCGCGGATGCAGTCCCGACGCGCGGAACGAATCACCCACACACGCCGCGAACGCACCCCCGCCCACCTGCACGAACACGCGGTCGGCGCGGTGGTCCATCACGTCGGTGATCTCCCAGCCGATCGTGCGGCCACCGTCGCGGCACCACACGTTCTCGGTTCCCTGCACCCCGAACGGAACCGAGCCGTGCGCCACGGCCTCGCGGAACCGGTGCACGCAGGGGTCGCCGGCGGGGTCGGTGTCGCTGCGGGGACAGATGCGGACGTCGGCGCCGAGGCGCTCGAGCTCCGCGAGAACGGTCCCGGGAGCCGACGGCGGGACGAACACGTCGATCGGCCACTCCACGGCGCGAGCGAGGGTGGAGGCGGCGATCGCGGCGTTCCCGCAGGATGCGATGGCGAGCCGCGGGCGCCGACCGCCCGACCACACGCTGACCCCGCCACGCTCGGCAAGGAGCAACTGGAGCAGCTCGGTGAATATGTGACGCGCCTTGTGCGAACCCGCAACGTTGTGCGTCTCGTCCTTCACCCACACTCCGCCCGAGACGCTGAAGCCGAGCTCGTCGGAGAGCGCGTTCATGCGTGCGAGCGGCGTCTTCTCGAAGCCCGTTCCCGCGACTGCCGCAACCTGCGTGTCGAGCTCCTCGATGAGGGCGATGCGCCCGTTCTCCGGGACGCCCACGGCCTCCCCGAACGCATCCACCGCGAGCCAGCGGCGGTACGCGAGGAAAGGGTTGTCGGAGTCGTCCGGCCTGAACGGCTCGACGGAGGACTCGAAGTGGAGCACGTGGCGGCGGTCGGCGGGCGTGGAGCGCGGGCAGACGAGCACGTTCGCGCCGACCGGCACCCGGGTGCCGCACGCGGCGCAGCGCATGCCGGTCACCGTCGGCGCGGCGCTGGATGTCATGCGCGCGTCAACGGGCCGCGGCGACCCGCGCGTTGAACTCCGTGATGAGCCCGTCCCACACGGGTGCATAGTGATGGAGACCCTTCCAGAAGGTCTGCGAACGCCGCGCCTCGAACACCTCGAGCGGCGTTGCCTGCTGCTCCACCCATGTGTAGTAGCCGAGGTTGAAGATCCGGTTGCGGTCCTGCTGGGTGCACTCGATCATGTGGTCGGTGTCGACAGATGAGAGGTGCTCCGACACCACCTCGGCCGCGTCGATCGTCCCGAACCCGCCCGCGAACCGGCGGGCGAGGGTCTTCTCGCGCTCGCTCGGGTAGAGGGCGCTGCCGTCGGTGGCCACCGTGATGATCGCGTCGTCGGCGCCGAGGCCGAGCAGCTTGGCCGTCTTGATGGCCGCGAGCGTGTTGCATATCGACGAGAACCCGAAGTGCGTGAGTGCGTCGATGAGCGCCGGCGACGCACCGTGGCGGTCAGCCAGGTACTTCTGGCCCTCGGGCGTGTTGAACACCACGTCGAGCTCGTCGGTGGCGCGGTCGGACACCGCGACGACAACGTCGGTGTTCATCACGTTGTGGATGAGCGGGATGTGCTTGTCGCCGATGCCCTGGATGTTGTGCTCGCCGAAGCCGTTCTCGAGCATCGTGGGGCACTCGAGAGCCTCTACGGCCACGATCTTCGTGCCGTACATGTCCTTCAGGCGGTCACCGGCGTTGATCGTGCCCGCGGACCCGGTGGCGGAGGTGAACGCCGCCAGACGCAGGCCGGAGTGTCCGTTCGCCTTCACGTGCTCGAACACGTGGGCGAGGGCGCGGCCCGTTACCTCGTAGTGCCCGACGGTGTTGCCGAACTCGCAGAACTGGTTGAGGATGAAGTTGCCGGGATCCTTCGCCATCTCGTTGCAGGCGTCGTAGATCTCCTTCACGTTGCTCTCGGTGCCGGGCGTGCGCACGATGTCGGACGGGTCGGTCACCCAGCGCTCGAGCCACTCGAAGCGCTCCCGCGACATCCCTGCCGGCAGAACGGCGACGCCGCGTGAGTTCATGAGGCGGCTGATCGCGATGCCGCCGCGGGCGTAGTTGCCGGTCGAGGGCCACACGGCGCGGTGGCGCGTGGGGTCGAACTGGCCGGTGATGACGCGCGGGGCGAAGCACGAGTACGCGGCGAGCACCTTGTGGGCGGTGATCATCGGGAACCTGTCCCCGAACACCACGATGATGGGGCTGTCGACACCGGTGAGGGACGACGGAAGCACCACGTGGTCGGGAACATCCACGCGGTTGCCCGCGAGGTCGTTGTACCAGTGGACGCGGAAGAGGTTGCGGGGGTCAGCGGCGTCCTTGTCGACGCCGGCGGTGACCGCGGGGTTGATGCGGGCGGGCTCTCCCAGCTCGGCGAACGTGGGCAGCACGATGTTCTGCTGCGCGAACCTGCGCACGCTGTTCTCGAGCGACTTCGCGTCCACCACACTGTCGGCAAGACCGAGCTGGGTCTCGAGGGCGTGCGGGTCGAGTGTCGTCTCTGTCGCTGTCACCGTTCCAGTCTGCCACCCACGCAACCGGGAGCGATGGGTTGCCCCGCCAGTACCCTGACCGTCACGCCGGCGTAGCCCAATTGGCAGAGGCAGCAGGTTTAGGTCCTGCGTGTTGGGGGTTCGAGTCCCTCCGCCGGCACGTGTACACGAGTGAACTTCCCACACCGGCAATCGTCATCGACAAGGGTCTCCTCGCGAGGAACCTCGACACGATGGCGCGCACCCACCCGGGCACGCGACTGCGCCCCCACGTCAAGGCGCACAAGTGCTCCGGCATCGCCGCCGAGCAGGAGCGACGCGGCCACACCGCGTTCACGTGCGCGACGCCGCGCGAGATCCTCGGCCTCGTCGCCGCGGGTGTCGGTGACGACTACCTGCTCGCGAACGAAACGCTCGACGCCGGCCGCCTCGGCGCGCTGGCCGCGGTGGAGCACGCACGTGTCACGGTGGCGGTTGACTCCCGCGACACGCTCGATGCGGCAGAGCGCGCCGGGATCCGCAGCATCGTGATCGACGTGAACGTCGGTCTGCCCCGTTGCGGCTGCGACCCCTTGCAGGCCGGCGTTCTCGCAGACTCTGCGCGCGTGCGCGGCATCGAGGTGCGCGGGGTGATGGGCTACGAGGGTCACCTCATGATGGTGAGCGACCGCGAGGAGAAGAAGGCGAAGGTGCGCGAGGCGATGGCACTGCTCGCCCGGGCACACGACGACGTCGGTGGCGAGATCGTGTCGGCGGGCGGTACCGGCACCTGGGACATGTTCGCGGGCACCACGGTGAACGAGGTGCAGGCCGGCAGCTACGCCCTGATGGACAGCCAGTACTCCTCGCTCGGGATCCCGTTCGCACAGGCGGCGTGGGTGCTCGGAACGGTCATCTCGGCGAACGACAGGTGGGCGGTGTGCGACGTGGGGCTCAAGTCCCTCGGCATGGACCACGGCAATCCCACGATCGCCGGGCACTCCGTGTGGTTCTGCAGCGACGAGCACATCACGTTCTCCCCGGACGAGGACACTCCCCGGCCCCGAGTGGGCGACCGCGTGTTCGTGGTGCCGGCGCACATCGACCCCACCATGGCGATGCACGAGGAGGTGCACGTGGCCGACGAGTACGGCAACATCGTGGAGACATGGCCGGTGGACCTCCGCGGCTGGTAGCCGGGACTACCCGGGCGGCGTGCCCGTGATCCGGGCGATGAGCCCGGGCAGCTGCGACATCGCGCGCGAACGGTGCGACACGGAGTCCTTCTCGGCGGCGGACATCTCCGCGAACGTGCGGCCGTCCCCGTCGTCGGGCACGAACACGCAGTCGTAGCCGAAACCGTTCGAGCCCCGTTCGGTTGTGGCGATCGTTCCGGCGCACTCCCCCGTCACGTAGTGGATGTCACCCTGCCACGACACCAGTGCGACCACGGTGCGGAACCTCGCGCGCCGGTCGGTGACGCCCTCCATCGCGGCGAGCAGCTTCGTTCTGTTGGCGGCATCATCCGCGGGTTCGCCTGCGTACCTGGCGGACCGGACTCCCGGTTCTCCGCCGAGTGCATCCACCTCCAGCCCGGTGTCGTCGGCGATCGCCCACGCCTCGGCGTGGTTCGCCACCTCGACCGCCTTGATGATCGCGTTGCCCACCAGCGTGGGCGCAGTCTCCTCCACGTCACCGAGCCCGTCGGGACGCGGCAGCAGTTCCACCCTTCCCGGCATGAGGCGCGCGATCTCCTCCACCTTGCGCGGGTTCGCGCTCGCGCAGACGATCCGCATCGTTCAGCGGGCGGGCGGGCGCGCCTCGGGCGGCGTGGCAACGAGGCCGGACTGGAGGTCGAAGATGCGGTCGAGCCCGGAGTGCGCAAGGTCGAGCAGGCTGTCCATGTCCCCGCGGGAGAACGAGAGACCCTCCGCTGTGCCCTGCACCTCCACGAAGCGCGCGTCACCGCCGGCGACTGGCCGCAGCATGACCACGTTCATGTCCACCTCGGCGGTGGAGTCCTCTGCGTACGGGAGATCGAGCACCGGCGTTCCGTTGTGGATGCCGACGGAGATCGCGCCGCAGTACGAATGGAGCGGATGCCGCGGGATGGAGCCGGCCTGCACGAGCCGCGTGAGCGCGTCGTGCAGCGCGAGGAAGCCCCCGCAGATACTGGCCGTGCGGGTGCCCCCGTCCGCCTGCAGCACGTCGCAGTCCACGAGCACCTGCCGCTCACCGAGCGCACGCATGTCGCACGCGGCGCGAAGCGAGCGGCCGATCAGGCGCTGGATCTCCACGGTGCGCCCGCTCTGCTTGCCCTTCGCAGCCTCACGGTCGACGCGCTCGGGCGAGGACCCCGGGAGCATCGAGTACTCGGCGGTGACCCAGCCCTTGCCCGAGCCCTTCATCCAGCGAGGCACGTCCTCGTCGACCGATGCCGTGCACAGCACGCGGGTGCGCCCGAAACTGACCAGCACCGAGCCTGCGGCCATCTCCGTGAAGTCGCGCTGGAACGACACGGGTCGCAGCTGGTCGGGCATCCGTCCGTCGGGTCTCGTCATGGCTTCCTGTCTAGTTGGTCAACGGTCCTGGTCGGCGCCCCAGCGCCCGGCCCGCATGAGTTCCGGGCCGAGCAACCGCCTGCCGAACTCGGCGAACCACTCCACGTCCCCCGACGAGAGGAACACGTGGGTGCCGCGGCCCGCGGGGTGGGCACCGAGTCCGCTGTCGCGCAGCAACGCCGCGAGCGCGAACGCGGTCTCGTCGGCACTGCTCACGAGAACGACGCCGGGACCCATCACGTCCCCGATGACGCGCGACAGGTACGGATAGTGGGTGCACCCCAGCAGCAGCGAGTCGACACCCGCATCCACCACCGGCGCGAGCAGACGTTCCGCGAGGAGCACCACCTCGTCGCCGCTCGTCTGTCCGCGTTCCACGAACTCCACGAAACCCGGACACGCGGTGGCGGTGAGCCGAAGGCCGGGGTTCACCCCGGACACCGCGCGTTGATAGGCGCCCGATGAGATCGTGCCCACGGTGCCGATGACACCCACCCTGCCGCTGCGGGTGGCGAGGGCAAGTGCGCGCGCACCGGGCTCCACCACGCTCATCACGGGCACCGGCAGCTCCTGTGAGAGTTCCCGGAAGGCGGCGGCGGCCGCGGTGTTGCACGCCACCACGATCACCTTCGCGTCGTGGTCGCGCACGAGGCTCCATGCGATCTCGCGGGCGAACCCCCGCACCTCGTCGGCGGGCCGCGGACCGTAGGGGTAACGGCCGGTGTCGCCGATGTACACCAGGTCCTCGTTCGGCATCAGGTCGATGACGGCGCGTGCCACGGTGAGCCCCCCGAAACCGGAGTCGAACATGCCGATGGGCTGTCGCTCGTGCGGAGGCATGCCGTCAGGTTATTCGTGCGCACCGCGGGGCGTGCGTAGAGTCGAACCTCGTGCTCGCAGCCACGTTCCTCGCCCTCGGTGCCGCGGTCCTGCACGCGGCATGGAACCTGTGGGTGAAGCAGAGCGGCGACCGCTGGATCGCGCTGTGGGGCCAGATGTTCGCCGCGGGCACCGGTGGCCTCCTGGTGTCGCTGATTGTCGGGATCCCCGACGGTTTCGTGTGGTGGCCCGCGGTGGCGAGCGGACTCATCCACCTCTACTACATCACGGCACTCGCACGCTCCTACGACCTCGCCGACTTCAGCGTGACCTACCCGATTGCACGCGGCACGGGTGCGCTGCTCGCGGCAGTCGGCGGCGTGGTGTTTCTCGACGACCACCTGTCCCCGTTGATGGTGGTCGGAATCCTCGTGGCGATCGGCGGGATCATGTTGCTTGCGGGACACGCCGACAACGCGCACGCACGCGCCGCGGTGATCGTGGGGGCGTTCATCGCGTCGTACTCACTCGTCGACAGTCACGGTTCGCGCGCGAACGACGGGCATGTGTATGCACTCCTCATCTTCACCACCACTGCGTGCTTCACCACACTGCACGGCCTGATGGCCGGCCGCAGGGCCGACATGACGGCAGCGCTCAGGCTGCAGTGGCGCCAGTTCTGCCTCGCCGGCGCCGCGAGCGCGCTCACCTACTGGATGGTGATGATCGCGGTGCGCTCGGCTCCCGTGGGGTACGTGACGGCTCTGCGCGAGTCGAGCGTGGTGATCGTGGCGCTCGTGGGCACCCGTTATCTCGGAGAGGAGGGCATGCGCCGGCGCGTCACGGCTGCCACTGTGGTGGTGCTGGGGCTCGTGGTCCTGGTGATGGGCCGCTGAGACCGGTGACGCGTCAGAAGTAGATGATCTTCTCGGCGGCCTTCTCGGCCTCGTCGAGGTCGTCGGTGTAGGCGCCGGTCGAGAGGTACTTCCACCCGCCGTCGCACACGATGAACACGATGGTTCCCTCGTCGATCTCGGAAGCCACCTTCACCGCGCCGGCAAGCGATGCACCCGAGGAGATGCCTGCGAAGATGCCGCACTCCTGCACGAGACGGCGCGTCCACTCGAGGGACTCGCGCGGGCGCACCACGCGCTTGCGGTCGAGCAGTTCGCGTCCGTGCCAGTTGTCGAACACGGGCGGGATGTAGCCGTCATCGAGGTTGCGCAGGCCCTCCACGCGCTCGCCGAGTGGGGGCTCCACTGCCACCACCTTCACGTCGGGGTTCTGTTCCTTCAGGTACCGACCGGTGCCCATGAGGGTGCCGCTCGTGCCGAGACCCGCGACAAAGTGCGTGATCTCGGGGCAGTCGCGCCAGATCTCGGGACCGGTGCCCTCGTAATGGGCACGCGGGTTCGCATCGTTCGCGTACTGGTAGAGGAAGCACCACTCGGGGTGCTGCGCGGCGAGTTCCTGGGCGCGGCGCACCGCACCGTTCGAGCCCTCCTCGCCGGGCGTGAGGATGATCTCGGCACCGAACACCTGCAGCATCTGGCGCCGCTCGATCGACACAGACGTGGGCATGAGGATGGTGATCGGGTGACCCTTCATGCGCGCGATGGCGGCGAGCGCGATTCCGGTGTTCCCCGACGAGGGCTCCACGATGCGCTGGCCGGGCACAAGACGCCCGGTGCGCTCGGCGTCCTCGATCATCGCCTTCGCGATCCGGTCCTTCACGGAGCCGAACGGGTTCTGGCTCTCGAGCTTGGCGACGATGCGCACGTTGGGGTTCGGCGACAGGATCGACACATCCACCATCGGTGTGTTGCCGATCAGGTCGAGGGCACCGTCCAGCACGAAGACCGACCCGCCGTTGCGACGGACATCTGCGATCGACATGGGTCCTCCTTCCGGTGGGTGTGTGGACCTGCCCCTGGTGCAACCGTGGCCGGCCGGGGGGTATTCCTGATGAATCCTGTCGGGATTGTAACCATCGGGCGGGGCGAAGTCACCCCCTGTCTCCGGCGGGGCACAGGCGGGCCGGTCAGGCGATGGCGAGAGTCTCCTCGGTGACCGTGCCGTCGGAGATGAGGAAACTGCGGGGCTCGGGCACGTTGCGCGTGAGCGTCACGATGACGTAGTGCCAGCCGGGGTCGACCGCCTGGGCGACATCGGTGGGGCTCGGGTAGGCCTCGGTGTGGGTGTGGCTGTGCACCACGCCCACCACCTCGAGACCGTCGGCCTCGGCCGCGAGCTCGGCGCGCAGATGCTCCTTCGGATCCAGCGTGTACACACGGGCCGAGTGCGCGGCGTTCGTGAGCGGAACGAACCTCACTGCCCGGTTCTCGGCACGCACACCCACGAGCAGTCCGCAGCACTCCTCGGGGAAGCACTCGAGAGCGTGCACCCCCATTGCGTGAACGGCGTCCGAAGGAACGCGGAAAATCGGTGCATCTGGGCCGGGCATCGCTCTTTCAGGCTACCGCTACGCTCATTCAGCCCTATGGCCAAGGCCCCCGACACCGTGCTCGCGAGCAACAGGAAAGCACGCCACGACTACGCGATTCTCGACGTGGTCGAGGCGGGAATCGTGCTGCACGGGAGCGAGGTGAAGAGCCTCCGGGCCGGCGAGGGCAAGATCGTGGACTCCTACGCGCGCATCATCGACGGCGAGGTGTGGCTAGACGGCGTGCACATTCCCCCGTACAAGTACGCCGTGGGCGTTGGCTCGCACGATCCTGACCGGGCCAGAAAGCTGCTCCTGCACCGCGAGGAGATCACCCGCCTCGCCGCCCGTGTGGCGAAGGAGCGCCTGGCCCTCGTGCCGCTCTCGTTCCGGCTGGTGGAGGGCAGGGTGAAGGTGGAGCTGGCGCTCGCACGCGGACGCAAGCGCGAGGACAAGCGCCAGGCGATCGCCGAGCGTGACAGCCAGCGCGAGATCGAGCGGGCGCTCGGCCGGGCCCGCAAGGGCACGGCGTAACAGCACGTCGGGCCCGCAAGGGCACGGCGTAACAGCACGTCGGGCCCGCAAGGGCACGGCGTGAGCACAGTGAGAACCGTTCCCGTACTCCCCTGCCGTACACTGAAGGAACACAACCGATCACGGGGCTGACAGGTTTCGACACCAGTTTCGTTGTTCGTACGTGCGACCGGAGTTGCTCAGACTCCCTAAACGGGGCAACCAACAGAATTGCCAACGAGCAGTTCGCTCTCGCGGCCTAATCCGTCGTAGAGAGACATCGTGACCAGCAATGGCGCACGGGGCCGATCCACCGCAGCCCGGCAACAGAAGCGGAGGATGACGGCGGGAAAGACAGCTGACGGCAGGAAAGAACGCTGACATGACGGAAAGACGGCACGCGGCTCAGAAATGAGCAGTCGACCCGCCGGTGGCGTTGCGTGAGCGCCGAAGCGGGAATGGTCGTATCGCGGGCGCGCAACGCCTGATGGACGGGGGTTCGATTCCCCCCAGCTCCACCATTATTCACGCTCGCCTGCACCGTCAGTCGAGCGGCAACAGGCCGTCGATGTCGTGCCGGAATGTGCCGGTGTCCAACCAGTTGCGGACCTTCAGCACCGTGTTCCTGGCATAACGCGGCACGAGCCCGCGATGCTCTGCATTCGTCGTGGCCAACAAGTCATTCAACAGCAGCAGGTTCCGTTGCGCGACCAGGGTCTCGAAGTCCTCGTCAGTCGCCTGCGGCAGCCGGGCGACTGATGTGTACCCCTCACGGAGCGCCTCGACAAGGTCGTGCCGGGGACGCAGATAGAACGTCGACACCGCGAGATCCTGCACCGGCGCACCCATGCCGGAGTCGTCGAAATCGAGGACAGCGAGCCGACCGCGGTTCCACTTGACGTTCCACAAGTGCAGATCGGCATGGATCGGCCGCAACGGCCCGGTCACCACACGGGACGTCGCCGCGCTGACGATGTCGACTGCTTCTCGCAGAACAGAGATTTCCGCAGCTCCGAGTTCGAGATGGGCGTGATCGAGTCGGTCGGGCATGTTCCAGAACACGTCGGTGAGCGCCGGCAGGGCGGAGCCGGCGGGGAGACTCCACTGCCGTGCGTGGTCGTGCAATGTCGCCATCGCCCTGCCCATCGCGGTTGCCTTCTCGACCGTCGGCGCAAGGCCGGCATCGCGTCCGGTCAGCCAGGAGAAGACGACCGCGTGCACGTCGCGATCGAGCTCGACGGAGGGAAGTGTCGTGACGTACTCCCCGGCCCTGTTGGCGAGAGGGCACGCCACCGACAGACCGGTGTCGCGGGACACGGCGGCGACCCACGCCACCTCGGCTTCCACGTTTGCGGGACTTCGGCGGGAGTTGACGTTCAGCCGGAGCGCGAACCTGCGCCCGTCACGGGCGTCGACCCGGAAGGTGGTGTTGAATCCGTGTTGGAGCAGAGTGAACTTGTCCACTCCGATCGGGTACCGGGCGAGAACCGCGCCGGCAAGAGCTCGCATCCGGGCGACCTGCGCCTGTCTGCCCAGTCCCGCGAAGCCCTGTGACCCAGCCACGGCCACGAACTTACTTTCTGAGATACTTGAACCGGCCGCGGTGCCCGAGCCGGGTTCCGGACATCGAAGAGACGAGGATCACCGATGCGTGTTGGGTACGTGGTGCTGTACGTGGACGACGCCGAGGCGTGCCTGAGTTTCTGGACGGAGAAGGTCGGCATGGTGGAAAAGAGCCGCGTGCAGGCCGGGCCGTTCGCCATCACGAAGGTCGGGTTCCCCGACCAGCAGTTCGCGTTCGAGCTCGTTCCCCTGGCGTTGATGAAGGACAACCCCAACAACCTCGACCTCGCGACGCCGTCGATCGCCTTCCATGTCGACGACCTGGACGCGGCCCGTGCAGCACTCGTGGCCAGAGGCGTGCCGGCGACAGATGTGGGCCAGCATTCGGGCGTCGCTTCATTCGCCTTCCCCGACAACGAGAACCGCTGGTTCGCGGTGACCCGGGGCTGAACGGGCGGACGATTCACTCCGCCCTCCCCACGACCCTGCTGAAAGCCGACGCCGCAGTGAGGGCACACACCTCACCGATCAGAGTTTCGACACGGCCGTCTCCACGATGTCGCTCACGTCGGACAGTGTCAGTTCTGCTTCCAGGTCACCCATGACGATGTCGACGGCCGTGACCGACACGAGCACAGCACCCTTGCGCACGAGCACCGAATAGATGTTCCACATGCCGGTTCCACCGGCCTCCTCGAAACGCGACAGCACCGCGACCCTCTCGTCGCCGACCTGGCCGATCTGCACCTCCGTCGAGGTACCAGGGCCTTCCTCACCGGCGGGGATGTCCCCGAGACATTCGATGAAACCGGGGGCGGCATCCCCGTACAGGGTTGTGATCCGCGAGGGTTCATCCGACATCAGGTACTGCTGCACGAACTCCATGTGACCCTCGCGGTCCTTCGGCGGGTCGAGCGGGTCGTTCTCGGTTCTGTCGAGTTGGCGGTAGGCCTGCCAGCGAAGGTTGCTGATGGCCTCCTTGGCCGCGGCGCTCGCCTTGTCGCACACCTGAACCTGGGGCAGTTGGTCGCGGTCGGCGTCGGTGATCTCGCCCGACTCGGGGAGCCCACCGCCCTCCGGGCCCTTGTTGAGTGTCCATTCGCCTTGGATATCACCCGGCGACAACAACAAACCCGCGAGTTCCGCCCCGGTCATCACTTGTGTGTCGTCGCCCGTCGAGGAGTCACTGCATCCCGACACCGCACACGTCGTCGCAAGCAGCGACACCAGGAGCACACTCTTCCACCGACACATGGGGCCGACGCTAGGGAGCAACCGTTTCCTGGCCCATGGACGACTGTCCCCTTTGTGCGAGACTGCCGAAGATGACCCACCGCAGTGAGCACCTCGCCTCGTGGGTCAGCCGGCTCGTGCAGATCCCGAGCGTGAACCCGATGCACGCCGGGCCGCGCGCGGGGGAACCGGGCGAGACGCGTCTCGCGCACGCGCTCGCCGGGTACTTCCGCGAGTTGGGCGCCGACACGGTGGAGCTGGTGGAGGTGACCGACGGTCGGCCGAACGTGTACGGCATCTGGGAGGGCACCGAGGACCGCTGGGTGGTGCTCGACGTCCACACCGACACCGTCACGGTCGAGCACTGTGAGGGCGACCCGTTCGACGGTCGCATTGCTGACGGCCGTGTGTACGGGCGTGGAGCGGTGGACACCAAGGCCTCGCTCGGCGTGATGATGGCGGTGCTGGAGACCGCACGCGCGGCAGGTCGCCGGCCGAAACCGAACCTGGTGGTGGTGGGCTCGATCTCCGAGGAGGCGGGCGGGATGCTGGGTGCCCGCGGCTTCCGCAGGTGGGCGGAGTCCCGCGGGCTGCGCCCGAGCGAAGTGATCGTGGCAGAACCCACGATGTGCGCGCCGGTGCACGGACACAAAGGGGCCGTGGCACTCGAGATCAGGGTTCAGGGGGTGGCCGCGCACTCGGCGAATCCGCACCTCGGGCGCAACGCGATCACCGGCGCCTCCACACTCATCCTCGCGCTCGAGCGGGAGCATGAACGGCTGCAGACGCTCGTGCCCGCCACCGAGGTGGGCAACGGCACCCTCACCGTGACGTCGGTGAGGGGTGGCACGGGCGGCAACGTGGTGCCCGAGTCGTGCACGGTGGCGGTGGGCAGGCGCATCGTGCCCGGTGAGGTGAACGAGGAGGTGGCAGAGCAGTTGTGCGAACTGGTGCGGCGCGAGTGCCCGCTTCCCGTGGAGTTCCCGCTCGTCTATCTCGGTGCGCCGGCTTTCTACCAGTCCCCCGACACGCCGCTCGTGCGGAGACTGGCGGCGTGGGCGGGCACCCAGCCGGAGGTCGCCTCCTACGGAACGAACGCGCTGCGGTACTCCGGTTTCGCCGACGAGATGGTGGTGTTCGGACCGGGATCCATTGACAACGCCCACACCGCAGTGGAGTGGGTGGGAATCGACCAGTTGTTGCTCTGTGCCGACGTGTTCTCAGCGTGGCTGGGACTGGGCACTGACGCCGGCTGAGCGGCGCGCTGCCCACACCGCCGCTCCCGCGGCCGCCACCTGCACCGGCAGCAACAGCCACTTCACTGTGGACGGTCGCGTGGTCATGATGTTCTCCGCGCTGCCGTTCATCACGATGAGCAGCACGACGAAGAGGGCCGCTCCGTGCAGTCCGATCGCCAAGGCGGCCCGCCTCTTGTCGCCGAGTCGACCCGCCCGCACGGCCAGCGCGAGCCCGGCGCCGACCACCGCGAGAAGAGACAAGGTCCCCGGCAACTCACGCACCACGGTGCCCCACCCCCGGATGCGTTCCTCGTCGGAGAGCACCGGACTGGTGTCGACATAGATGGACCACGCCGCGGCGAACACGACGCCCACGGGCACGAGCGCCAGTGTCCACAGCGAGGCAAGTGCGGACGCGTGCCCCGTGGGGCGGTGCGCGGCGGGGAGTCGGGGTCTGGATGTGGTGCTCATGACGGGACCGTAATGAACGGTCACATGACTGTCTGCGGATGGATGTACCCATCCCCCTCATCGGGTCTCGGCGAGGCGGGCACGCACGAGAGCGTGGAGCAGCTTCTTGTCCACCTTCCAGTCGAGGGGCACCTTGATCGTCTTCTTGTTGGCCTCGAGGCCCGCCAGGCGTTCACCCAGGAGTTCGACTGCGTTCCCGCCCACTGCGGCGATCAACAAGTGGTTCTTCGCCGCCGACAGTCCGAACACGTAGTCCTTCCCGCTCTTGAGCATCGGCTGGTTCCACGCGATCACGGCCTCGAGCTTCGGGTACTTCTCCGTGATGACCGCGAATATGGCCCGGGCCAGCCTCTCGCGGTCGCCGCCGAGCGCACTGAAGTACGCCTCCGGGGTGTCGACACGACGCGTGGTGGTGGACCCGCGGGCGTACATCACCACCGCGTTGGCGTGTGCCTGGCTGAAACCGTGCCGTTCCCGGAGAAAGGCAATCTGGTCGGCGTACCTCGCATCACCGAGGGACCTCAGTTCCCCCAGCCAGAACGCGACGGGCCTGCCGTGTTTCTTCTCGATCGCCGGGAAGTGAACCGTCCTGTCACCCGATCTCGCCGCCATGAGGAGCCGACTCTAACAACACCTGCAATGTGCGGCTGAACCACGGGTCACCTGTTCGTCACGACCAACATCAACGGCGCAGGAGCAGGTGCACCCCCGGTGCCGCCCGGGTCATCGCCCGCGGTCGCGAACCGCACGTTCGGCAGGACGGTGGCACACATCGCGACCAGGGACGCGACCACGACGAACCGCCAACCGAGTGTCATTCACCGAGCCTGCGCCGACCCCGGTGCCGCGAACAGGAACGGAACTACCGACCCGACGCGCGCGGCAGGTGGAGGTCGAACCTGATCGCCGCGGCGCGCACCGCCACGACCAACCCGAGGGGCGCCCAGACACGCAGGCCCTCGCCCGCACCTGATTCCACCAGGGCCACATGGGCGGCGGCGCCGGCAAGGCCGGCGACGGCGTACACCTGGCCCACGAACACCATCGGGGTGCGGCCGGTGAAGAGATCGCGGATGACGCCACCGCCCACGCCGGTGATGACGCCCATGAAGACCGCCACGAAGTTCGACGTGCCGTGCTCGAGCGAGATCGACGTGCCGAGCACCACGAACGCCCCGAGTCCCACTGCGTCACTCGCCAGGTACCACAGGGCACGCCTGGGGTCGGTGCCGGGACGGACCCGCAGCACAGTGAGCCCGACGACCGCGGTGGCGAGCGCGACGAGCACCGGCCACTCGTCGGCCACCCACGTGACCTCGTTTCCGATGAGGAGGTCGCGCAGGGTTCCACCGCCGGTGGAGACCACGACCGCGAGCACGGCCGCGCCGAGCCAGTCTTGGCCGGCGTCTGCGGCGGCAATCACGCCGGATGTCGCGAATGCCACGGTGCCCACCACCGCGATGAGGAGAAAGACACCCTCGTCGGTGGCCAGTTGCCGCGCCGTCACGTCCCCGAACCTAGACGACGCCGCGCGACGTGCTCAGGACTTGCGGATGACGCCGTCGGCGACGGCGGCTGCCGCCACGGCCGGAGCGACGCGCTCCACCACACTGCGGTCGAACACCGACGGCACCACGAACCCGGGTGACAGTTCGGAGTCGGACACCGACTGCGCGATCGCGACGGCGGCCGCGAGCTTCATGCCCTCGGTGATGTCATTGGCACCGGCATCGAGCGCGCCGCGGAAGATGCCGGGGAACGCGAGCACGTTGTTGATCTGGTTCGGGTAGTCGCTGCGGCCGGTTGCCATCACCGCGGCGAGCCCGTCGGCCTGCTCGGGACGGATCTCCGGGTTCGGGTTGGCCATGGCGAACACGATCGGCGACTTCGCCATGGAGCGAACGTCTGCGGCGGTGATCAGATCGGGCCCGCTCACGCCCACGAAGACGTCGGCACCCTTCATCACCTCGCCGATGGTGCCCATCTTCCGCGACGGGTTCGTGTTGACGGCGAACCACTCCTTGGCGGAGTTCATCGCGCCGCGACCGCTGTAGATGGCGCCCTCCCGGTCGCAACCCACGATCTCGCCGACGCCGGCGTTGATCAGGATCTTGCCGATGGCCACGCCTGCCGCGCCCATGCCGGCGATGACGACGGACAGGTCCTCCATTTTCTTGCCGGTGATCTTGAGCGAGTTCCACAGTGCCGCGAGCGTGACGACGGCGGTGCCGTGCTGGTCGTCGTGGAACACGGGGATGTCAAGGCTGGCACGGAGGCGCTCCTCGATCTCGAAGCACTCGGGGGCCTTGATGTCCTCGAGGTTGATGCCACCGAAGGTGGGGGCGATGCGCTGCACGAAATCAACCACCTCGTCGGCGGTACGGGCGTTGATGCACACCGGGAACCCGTCGACCCCGCCGAACTCCTTGAACAGGAGGGCCTTGCCCTCCATCACCGGCATTGCGCCCTCGGGGCCGATGTCACCCAGACCGAGCACGGCGGTGCCGTTGCTCACGATCGCCACGGTGTTCTTGCGGATGGTGAACTGGTGCGACAGGAGCGGGTCCTTCTCGATCGCGGTGCAGATGCGCGCCACGCCGGGGGTGTAGGCCATGGAAAGGTCGTCGCGGTCGTTCACGGGCGCCGTGGAGAGAACGTGGATCTTCCCTGACTCGTGCATGCGGAACGTGCGGTCCCACCAGTCGACGAGGGTCACGCCGCCCAGGTCGTTCACCGCCTGCACCACCTTCAGCTGGTGCGCCTCGTCGCGGCAGTGCACGACCACGGTGCGCCGCAGCACGGGACCGCGCACATCGAAGCCGTCGAGGGCCCCGATGTTGCCGCCCGCCTCTCCGATGGCCGTGCAGAGCCGGCCGAGGGTGCCCGGCACGTTGTCGAGCTGGCAGTCAAGGGCGATGGAGAAGGCGGCGGTGGGCAGTGTCGTCACAGGACGACAGAGGCTATTGGGTGCAGGGACGTTTCTCCCCCTCCGCCATTTTCAGTCGTGGACCTGGGCGTCCAGGATCGCCAGCTTGCGTCCGGCCAGTTCCACCACAGCCCACCAGTCATCCTCGGCCAACTGGTTCGTGGTGCCGGTCCAGTTCGCGTCCCCGATCTGCATCACCATGAGGATCCCCCCGAACCTCGCGATCGTCGTGCGCCCGATGCTCTCGAACTTGTCACCCTGCGTCGCCGCAGGCGGCACTGTCCGGTCGACCCAGCTCACGGACTCGTCACCGATGTCGCGGTTCTCCACGAGGCTCCAGGACCTACCCACCCCGTCGGCATCGACTCCGGACTTGCCGTCACAGATCCGGGCCGCCTCCGCCGCGTTGGTGAAGTAGGCGGCCACGTCATCGTTCGACCACGCCTGGAGCCGCATCATCCGCGCGCCATCGTTGCTGTCATCCGACTGCATCTCGACGTCTGCACCCGATCCGCCGGCAAGAGAGGGTAGTTCGGCCGTCACCTGGGACGCCTCCGTGCACCACACGGACGGGTCGAGGGACGGGTTCTCGTTCGCCCGTTTCTGGAAGACCTGGCGCTGGGTTTCGTTCCACTTGCCAGGCATCTCGGTGATGGTGGGAAGTGCATTTGAGATGTCGGCGGGTGTCGGGTGCTGGCCCGTCGCCGTCTTCGTGCATGACACGAGCAGCACGACGGCGACGAATGTGGTGATTCGGTTTCGCATGTGGCTGGACGGTACGGCCGGTCCGCACACTGTCCCCGTGACGGTGGTACCTGCGTCCGGAGAGACACGCGTGCGCGGACTCACCTCCTCTGAGGCTGCCCGCCGTCTCTCGCAGGACGGCCCGAACGAACTGCCCGGCGACGGACCGACCGGCTGGTTCTCCCGGGTGATCGACGTGCTGTCGGAACCGATGCTGCTTCTTCTCGTGGCGGCAGGTGCGATCAGCATCGCGGTGGCCGAGACACTCGACGGTGTGCTGCTTCTCTCCACCACGGTCGTGGTGGTTGCGACATCCGTCATCCAGGGTCAGCGCACCGAGAACGCGGTCCGGTCGCTGCGGGAGATGACGTCGCCCCCGGTTGCCGTCGAGCGCGACGGGGTCCGCCTCGCGCTTCCGGCCCGCGAGTTGGTGCGTGGTGACCTCGTGTTCCTCGCGGAGGGCAACAGGATCCCCGCCGATTCCGTGCTCGCGGCCGATTCCGTGCTCACGGTTGACGAATCGGTGCTCTCGGGCGAGTCGGTGCCGGTCGCGAAGGAAGCGGGCGGTGACCGGGGCCTCTGGTCGGGGTCCCTCGTCACCTCCGGCCAGTCGGCCGCGCTGGTCACGGCAACGGGGCACCGTTCACGGCTGGGGTCGATCGGCGCGTCACTCGCATCGATCACGGTCGCGGGTTCCTCGCTCCAGCGCGAGATACGTCTCGTCGTGAGGGTCCTCGGCGCCGTCGGTGTCGCGGCGGCGCTCACCGTGACGGTCGCCTACGCACTGACCCGGGGCGGATGGGCCGACGGGGCGATCATGGGTATCGCGACCGCGATGTCACTCCTGCCCGAGGAGTTCCCCGTGGTGCTCACCATCTTCCTCGCTCTCGGCGCGCTGGGCATGTCGAGGGAGAGGATGCTCGCGCGGCGGCTCGCGGCGGTGGAGGCGCTCGGTGCGGTGACCGTGGTGTGCACCGACAAGACGGGCACACTCACCACCAACTCGATGACGGTGAGCGAGGTGCTCGCCGAGCCCGGGTTCTCGACGGCCGAGGTCGCGGCGGCAGCAGTTCTCGCCGTCCCTGACGACCCGTTCGACCCGATGGACCGCGCGTTCCTCGTCCGTGCGCCGCAGTCGGGTGCCCCGCGACGTCCGGTACGGACCTACCCGCTCGCGCCGGGGGTGCTCGCCCACGCGCAGGTGGTCGACACGGGCGGAGAGGACCTGTTCGTCGTCGCTATGAAGGGTGCGCCGGAGTCGGTTTCCGCGCTGTGCAGGCTCGACCCGGACGAGAGGCGCCGTTACCTGCACACGGTCGAGACTGCCGCAGCGAGAGGCCTCCGCATGATCGCGGTCGCGCTCGCTTCGCACCCCCGTGACGTCCCGCTGCCGACGGCACACCATGGGTTCGCGTTCCGTCTGGTCGGCACTGCCGGACTGAAGGACCCGCTCCGGCCCGGCGCCCGCGACGCCGTGGACGCCTGTGCGCGCGCCGGGGTGCGGACGGTGATGGTCACGGGGGACCATCCCGCAACTGCCCTTGCCATCGCGGCAGAGGCAGGCATCGAGACCGAAGGTGGGTGCATCACCGGTGAGGAGGTCTCGGCCATGGATGACCGGACTCTCGCCGACAGGCTGCGTGTCTCGTCGGTGTGCGCGCGCATCACGCCGGAACAGAAGCTCCGGATGGTGCGCGCCCTCCAGGCGAACGGTGAGGTGGTGGCGATGACGGGCGACGGGGTGAACGACGCGCCGGCACTGAGGGCCGCGGATGTGGGGATCGCACTCGGCCGGCGCGCGACCGATGTTGCACGGGAGGCAGCCTCGGTCGTCGTCACCGACGACGATCTCTCCTCGGTCGCGCGCGGCATTGCCCGCGGCCGCGGCATCTACGACAACCTCGCGAAGACCACCTCGTACCTCATCGCCGTGCATGTGCTCGTTTTCGGCATGTCGCTCGTCCCGCTTGCCGCCCCGGGCCTCCCCGTGGTGCTGCTCCCGCTCCAGATAGCGATGCTCGAGCTCGTGATCGACCCTGCCTGCTCGATCCTCTTCCAGATGGAACCACATGACCCGGAGCTGATGACACGTCCGCCGCGCGGCCGGGAATCCCGGATGTTCGGCGTGCGCCGGGCAGCGGTGTCGGTCGCCCAGGGTGCGGTGAGCCTCGTCGCGGTATGTGCCGTGTGGGTATGGGGATCATCCCGGGGGGACGGTGACGACTCCGTCCGCGCACTCGCCTTCGTGGCGCTCTCTGCATCGAACCTCATGCTCATCCTCGTCAACAGGTCATGGAGGTTGACGGCCCTCGGGACGGTCCTCACCAGGAGGAATCCCGCCGTGGCATGGACGGTCGTCGCGAATCTGTTCGTGGTCGGCGCGCTCCTCTCTGTCGGGTCGCTGCGCTCGGCCTTCCATCTGGGATCCGTGAGCCCGCTCGAGGTGTCGGTGGCCGGCGCGGCCGCAGCCGCGGGCGTTGCATGGTTCGAGGTCGCCAAGGTGGTGGGCCGCCGGCGCGGGCGGCCCGGACCCCTCACTCGCCCGTGAGCTCCTTGCGCAGTTCCCTCTTCAGGAACTTGCCGTTCGCGTTGCGGGGCAGTGCCTCGGTGCGGAACCAGATCCGCGAGGGGATCTTGTGGCGCGCGAGCGACCTGCCGAGGAACTCGCGCAGCTCGTCCTCCCCCACCGACTCGCCGGGCTGCAGCACGATCGCGGCCGCGACCTCCTCCCCGAGTCGCTCGTCGGGGATGCCGAACACGGCCGCCTCGGCGATCGCCGGGTGGTGGTAGATCGCGGTCTCCACCTCGCTGCAGTACACGTTCTCGCCGCCGCGGATGACCATGTCCTTCGCGCGGTCCACGAGGAACACGAAACCGTCGTCATCGATGCGCGCGACGTCCCCGGTGTTGAGCCATCCGTCCTTGATGGTCTCGGCGGTCGCCTCGGGCCGGTTCAGGTATCCCTTGATGGTGACCGCCCCGCGCACACACAGGATGCCCACGGTGTCGGGGCCGGCCGGGAGGTCGTTGCCGTCCTCGTCCACGAGCTTGCTCTCGAGGGTGGGCACGAGCGGGCCGCACGACGCGGGTTTGGCGAGGAACCAGCGCGCGGAGTTCGCGGTGATGATGCCGTGCGTCTCGGTCATGCCGTAGCCGGTGCTCGGCTGGCCGCCCGACTTCTTCAGTGCATCGGCGATCTTGGGCACGAGGTCGGGCTGGAGCGCGGCACCGCCGCCGCCCATCCCCTGCAGCGACGACGTGTCGCGCGTCGCCCAGTCGGGGTGGAGCAGCAGCTCGCGGCTCATCGTGGGGACCCCGCTGAAGCTCGTGACCTTCTCGCGCTCGATCAACTCGAGTGCACGGCCCGGGTCCCACTTGTAAGTGAACACCACCTTCGCCCCGGACAGAGTTGCGGGGTGGAGGATGCAGTTGCACGCCGTCACGTGGAAGAGCGGGGTGGGCGCCATGAAGCAGTTCTGTGCGGGGGGCGTGGTCGTCGGTGCGGACGGTGCGGGGATGTCACCCGCGGCGACTGCCTTCGCCTCGGCGACCTGCACCGTGGTTGTCATCGCCACCAGGTTCAGGATGTTCGTCACCGACCCGCGGTTCGTGAGCTGTGCGCCCTTCGGGAACCCGGTGGTGCCGGACGTGTAGAAGATGGTGGCGTCGTCGTCGGGGTCGATCTCGGCTGGCGGGAGCGTCCCGGGGTCGGCAGTGGCGAGAACATCCGCCCACACTGCGCCGTTCGCCGGGAGAGTTCGCGAGGAGCGGACCGCAATGACATGCATGCCCGGCCGCCCCGGCAGCTGGGCCAGACGTTCGAGACGCTCGTCGTCGCCGATGAACACCGACGGGTCGCTGTCGTTCAGGGCGTACTCCATCTCGGGCGCGGTCCACCACGCATTCATCCCCACGACCGCGGCGCCGAGACACACCGTTGCCCAGTAGCCCACGACCCATTCCGGGTAGTTGCGCATCGCAAGCGCCACACGCGAGTGACGTCCGACTCCCCTGCCCACGAGGTACGCGGCGAGCCGGCGGACCTGGGAGTGGATCTCCGCGTAGGTGTAACGCTCGTCCTCGTACACCACATAGTCCTTGTCACCGTGGGCGGCGGTGGCCTCCCAGAAGAAGCGCATGTGGGGTGGGGCGGCCGCGTACGCGAGCGTGTCCGCTCCCCTCACGTCGATGCGGGTCAGGGCGAACGGGGCCCCCGGGGCGGTGAGTTCCTCACGGGCGGCGCGGTAATGCTCGATCACGGCGCACATCATGGCGTACCGGGGGCGTCCCGCGCCATGTCAACCCGGTCAGGGGACCGTGCGGTGCACCCCACTAGCGTGTGCGCCCGTGGGTTCCGACAACACAGTGGGTGCCGAGGCGGTTCCGCGGCTCGAGGAGGCGCACTCCCGGGACGAATCGTCAGCCGGCGGGGAGCACGGCGACGGACACGGCCATCATCACCACGTCTCGGAGATCGGCACGGCGGCGCTCACCCTCGGGGCCCTCGGCGTGGTGTACGGCGACATCGGCACCAGCCCCCTGTACGCACTGAAAGAGGCGTTCACCGAGAAGTCCCACGTGATGCTCGTCGACCAGACGAACATCTACGGAATCTGCTCGCTCGCCTTCTGGGCGCTCATCGTCATCATCTCGGTGAAGTACCTGATGTTCGTGATGAAGGCGGACAACTCCGGCGAGGGCGGCATCCTCGCGCTCACCTCGAAGGTGATCGGACCGAAGGGCAACCGCGCCGCGAAGGCCGGCATCCTGGTCACACTCGGCATCTTCGGCACCGCGCTCCTCTACGGCGACGGCGTCATCACCCCGGCCATCTCCGTTCTCTCTGCCGTGGAGGGGTTGGAGCAGGTCTCGACCGCATTCGAGTCATGGGTCCTCCCGATCGCGGTCGTGATCATCGCGGGGCTCTTCATCGTGCAGCGCCGTGGCACCGGCGCGGTGGGCAAGGTCTTCGGCCCGGTGATGATGGTGTGGTTCGCCACCATCGCCCTCCTCGGCATCCGGCACATCCTCGACCACCCGGGGATCATCTCGTCGGTCAACCCGGTGAATGCCGTGCGGTACTTCACCCACGAACCGAAGAAAGCGTTCCTGTCGCTCGGCTCCATCTTCCTCGTGGTCACCGGCGGCGAGGCACTGTACGCCGACATGGGCCACTTCGGCCGTCGGCCCATCGCGGTCGGCTGGTACGCGATGGTGCTCCCGTCGCTCGTGCTGAACTACTGGGGCCAGGGCGCATTCCTGCTCGACCACCCCGCGGAAGTAGAGAGCGTGTTCTTCCACATGGTCCCGCAGGCATTGCTCCTCCCGGTGGTCATCCTCGCCACGTTCGCCACGATCATCGCCTCCCAGGCCCTCATCTCCGGCGTGTTCTCGCTCACTGCCCAGGCGGTGCAGCTCGACTACCTGCCGCGCATCGCGATCCGCCACACCTCGTCGCAGCACTCCGGACAGATCTATGTGCCGCTCGTGAACTGGGTGCTGATGATCGCGTGCATCGGCCTCGTGCTCGGCTTCCGCACGTCGAGCAACCTCGCCGCCGCGTACGGCATCGCCGTCACGATGACCATGGCAATCACCACGCTCATCTTCTACAGGGTGCTCGTCGACGGATGGGGCTGGGCGAAGGCACGCGCCCTCGCACTGTGTGTGCCACTCCTCCTCATCGAGGCGGGCTTCCTCGGCGCCAACGTCGTGAAGATCCCCCACGGCGGATGGTTCGCCCTCGCCGTCGGGGTGCTTCTCATGGTGCAGATGCAGACCTGGCGCCGCGGCCGAATGCTGGTCGCGGCACGGATCCACCGTGGCGAGCGCGAACTCGTGGAGTTCCTCGACTCGACGGAGGAGATCACGAGGGTGGCCGGCACCGCGGTGTTCCTGTTCAAGGAGATCGACAAGGCTCCGCCCGCCCTCGTGAACAATCTCGGGCACAACAAGGTCCTGCACCGCACCACCCTCATCGTCTCCGTCGACCCGGACGACAGGCCGCGCGTGCCCCAGGAGGAACGCGCAACCGTGAAGAAGGTCGCGCCCGGCGTGTTCCAGGTGCAGCTCGCCCACGGTTTCATGGAGGAGCCGAACGTTCCGGCCATGCTCGCGGGCCTCGGCCACCGCGACATCATGTGGGACCCCGAGGACGTGACGTACTTCATCGGCCACGAGTCGATCGTGGCCGGGAAGGTGCCGGGGATGCACCCCCTCGCCGAACAGCTCTTCGTGCTGCTGAACCGCGGTGCGGACTCCGCCGTGCGGTTCTTCAACCTGCCGGCCGACCGGGTGTTCGAGGTGGGAACCCGGGTCGAGATCTGAGTCAGTCGAGCACCCAGCTCGACATGGACAGCGTCCCCATCACGCACCCCTCCGTGAGCGTGCGTACCGTGCCGCCCGCCGCGGCGAGCCCGGCGAAATGGAGAACCGGCACGAAGTGGTCGGGCGTTGGTGACGCGAGGTGCCACGCAGGATGGTCGGGTGCGTCTGCGAGTGATGCAGGCGCGGAGCGGAGCGCTGCCGCGACGTGCGCGTCGAACTCCACCGCCCACGGCAGACCCACCGGTCCTGCACCCCAGTCGAGCATGCCGAGGTTGTGCACGACGTTCCCGCTGCACACGATCATCACACCCTCGTCACGCAACGGCGCGAGCGCACGACCGAGCGCGACATGGGCGGCGAACGGCTTGGTGGCGTCGAGCGACAGTTGCACCACCGGCACATCGGCACCCGGGTACATGTGGGCCAGCACCGACCATGTCCCGTGGTCGAGCCCCCAGCCGTCGCGGTCCTCCCCGACCCACACCGGCGAGACGAGTTCTGCGACTCGGCGCGCGAGCTCCGGGGACCCCGGCGCGGGGTACGAGAAGGCGAACAGCTCCTCGGGGAAGCCGTGGAAGTCGTGGATCGTGCGGGGACGGTTCATCGCGGTGACGAGCGTGGACCCGATCCACCAGTGTGCGGACACTGCCAGGACTGCCGTCGGCCGCGGGCTCGACGCTGCGAACGCAGACCATGCGGCGGTGTGCCGGTTCGTCTCGAGTGCGTTCATCGGGCTCCCGTGGCCGATGAACGCTGCCGGCATCGTGGTCACACGACGAGGGTATCGGCGCCGCGACCCCTACTTCAGTGTGGCGAGTGTGGTTCCCTTGCTGCTGCGCACGATGTACACGTACCCCGTCTTCCACGTCGTGACGTAGGTGTTCGTGCCCTTCTTGCCGCTCAGCGACTTCGCAAGCTTCG
>JBEGQL010000042.1:0-141044 GCA_041181005.1 Actinomycetota bacterium | reverse complement strand
TGCCCCCCACCCGGACGACGACGCGATCCGTGGACACGGGCCCGAACAGCGGGTCCATTGGTGCCCACGGTGCGGGTCGGGACATCTCTGTCCCCACACCTGACCGTCTAGCACCCAGACGGCACACGGTCCCCGACAGGGCCGCATCGATGCCATTCCCCGTCCATTGCCCACTGGTCGTGGCGATTCGACCACATTGACCACTTTGAGTGACCACAACAGCATTTTCCGTGAGATTTTTCTCAAGTCGCGGCTCCGGCCTGCCGATCCCTTCGGCGGACCGAACAAGGAGCCGTCATGGGACACCGCACCGCCACCATCACATTCACAGTTCTCGCCGGACTCACCGGGGCCGCCCTGTCAACCCTCGCGCCCGCGGGGTCCGCAGCCGCCGCAACCCTGCCCGCGGCCGTGTCCCCCGTCTCGGCCAAGACTGCCCCCGGCATGCCGCGCTTCGGCGAGAGCGGACCCATGGTGGTCGCGCTCCAGACCGCGATCATGAGGAACGGTTTCACTCTCAAGGGCGGCGCCACCGGGAACTTCGATTCCCGAACCCTGCGCGTGCTCAAGACCTTCCAGAAGGTCGTGGGCCTCAAGGTCACCGGCGTCGTCGACGCCCCCACCGCCGGCGTCCTGAAGCTGGCCACATCGGCGACCACCACTGCCCCCGCGACCGTCCCCGCACCGACCACGATCGCGCCCACAACCACCGTCGCACCCACCACGACAGTCGCCGCCGCATACCCGTTCACCGAGGCGACACTTCCGGCGAGGGGCAACCGCGGTGAGTCCGTCATCGTGCTCCAGCGAGCGATCGCAGCAGCCGGCATCCCCGTGAAGGGCGGTGTTGACGGCGTGTTCGGCAGCGGCACGACCGAGTCCCTCAAGCAGTTCCAGGCCGCCAGGGCCCTTGCACCGTCCGGCCTTCTTGATGCGGCAACGGCACGCGCACTCAATCTCATCGCTCCGGCACCGGTCGCGGTGCCCGCCCCGGTTGCGGCCTCCGCGAGCACGGCAGTTCTCACCTCGGAGAACCTCCCGACCCGCGGTCAGCGTGGTGCCGCGGTGGTGGCCGTGCAGAACGCACTGGTCGCCGCGGGGACCACACTGAAGGGCGGGGTGGACGGCGTGTTCGGTGTGGCAACGACGATGTCTCTCCGCGCCTACCAGACGGCGAACGGTCTGAACCCGACGGGTCTCGCCGACATCGCAACTGCGGTGAAGCTCGGACTCATCGACGCCCCTGCGGTCCAGATTGCCGTGTTCCCTGTCCAGGGTCAGTGCAACTTCGTCGATACGTGGCACGCACCGCGCGGGAACGGCCGTCAGCACCTCGGCGTCGACATCATCGCGCCCGAGGGCAACCTTCTCTACGCGGTGGCTGACGGCACAATCACGAAGACCTACTCGACCGGCAATGACAAGCTGGCCGGCAACGGCGTCAGGCTGACCACCGCCGACGGCACGTACTTCTTCTACGGCCACATGCGCGAACTCGCCGCAGGGATCGGCGTGGGTTCGGCCGTCAAGGCAGGCCAGGTGCTCGGCACCGTGGGAAAGACCGGCGACACGAACACCCCTCACCTCCATTTCGAGGTGCATCCGCGCGGCGGCGAGGCCGTGAACCCCTACCCGATGACCAAGATGGTCGATGCCTGCCACATCACAGCGCCGCGCCCCGCACCGTGACCTTGCAGCAGAGATTCCACTGTCCGTGAGTCACGGAACGATCAGGGGCGCACCTCATAGAACGCGTTGACGCTGTGGTCCACGTCGAGTCTCCGGAACCTGCTGAATCCCGCCGCGGCGGCCATCTCCCGTGCCCTGCCCTCGGGAAGTCCGAGGGTGCCGAGACCTGCGCCGTCGGGTTCCGACATGGCCGAGGACATGCAACTGAGCACGGAGATGCCGTACAGGAGTGGCGCCATGGGATTGCGGGACACGTTCATCTCGAGCGTGTCGAGAGCCTTGATGTCGACGAGGAGCCACGTGCCGTCGGCTGCGAGAGCCCTGCGGATCGTGCGCATCATCTCGGCGGGCCTGGTCATGTCGTGTATGCAGTCGAACGTGCAGATGAGGTCGTAGCGACCGTCGGCAGGAATCGGCTCGTCGCGGGGGTCGAGGAACCTCACGTTCGGGATGCCGGCCTCGACGCGCCGTGACTCCGCACGTTCGAGGGCATGGCGCGAGATGTCGTAACCGTCCACGGTGCAGGCCGGGTATGTGGATGCAATGAGCATCGCGGCACCACCGGCCCCGCACCCGATGTCGGCGACCTTCGCCCCGCTCCCGAGCCGCTCGAGCACCCCGTCGAGTGCGGGCAGGACGTCGGGCACGAGATGGTTCTGGTTCCACGGCTCGAAACTGCGCTCGATCCCCACGGCGCCCTCCGGACCGTGTGAGTCGTAGTCATGACCCACCCCGGAGCGGAAACTCTCGGGCATCCTGCGCAGCGAGTCCATTGTCTGCGGGAGCCGGTGGAACATGCCCATGCCGAACGCCGAGTGCGACGGGTCCGCGAGAACGCACTTGGCCTCGGCGGTGAGGTACACCGGGAGCTCGGGGTCGGACAGGTCGTCGCACGACACGATGCGGGCCGCAACCTGGTTGCTCGCCCACTCCCGCACCCACCGCTCATGCAGCCCGAGCGACGCCGCCAGGCCCCCGACGGGGACGGGAGCGTTCCTCCTGCTGAGTTCCGCGTACAGGCCGAGGGCGTCGCCCAGGTGGATCATGCCGGCGGTCACGGCCCCCTCGAGTTTGCTGAAGACCGTGAACGACATCATCTTCAGGGCGTCGGGATTGAGGTTGTTGTCAGCCATGGCCGAAGGATAGGTCAACGTCCGTCGGCGCCCATCACGTGACGGTCACGTGCTCAGTAGGTGCGCAGGTCGGCCGGCAGGTGCTCGTTGTCCGACAGCTTCGACACCGAGAAGGTGACGCCGTCTCCGAGGCTGAGCATCCTCACAGTGCTCACGCTCGCGTGCCCGATCACGAATCGCTCCCATTCCCACGGTGTCGGGACCAACCCGAGAAGGTGACAGAGCGTCACGCTGTTCGTCCCGGCGTGCGCCACGAGAAGGGTCCTTCGTCCGGACACGAACGATCCGTTGGTGGCCCACACCGGGAGGTCGGTGTCCGACCGCGTGACTCCCCTCTCCTCGAGGAACAACGAGCAACCGACGTTGATCCGCTCCACGAACTCGATCACGGGCTCCCCGCCATCCAGTCCGGTCCAGCGCTGGTGGGACGCCTTCCCGCGTTCGGCCCTCCACGCTTCGGCGGCCTTCTCCTCCGGGGTGCCGTGCCACACCGGGTTGCGTATCTCCTCGAGCCACGGCTCGATGACGAGTTCCCTTCCGGTCGCAGCGAGCAGCGGCTCCGCCGTCTGTCTGGTGCGCACGAGCGGAGAGACGAGGACCTCGTCGAAGGTCTCCGGCGCGAGCCGTTCCGCCACGAGGCGGGCCTGATCTCTCCCGCGCGGGGTGAGAGACGGATCGTCCACATTCAGCCCGGAACGGACCCACTCGGGTTCCGCATGCCGCAGAAGGACGATCTCCCATGTGGTGTCCCCCGTCACGACGCAGGCACCTCGAACGCAATGCCGCAGGCATCGAACGCGGCCTGGAACTGGGATTGGTACTGACCCGGACCGGCCAGAGCCCCCGTGGCATCGGTGACACCGTTCAGCTCGGTGCCGAGGCACACGACCTGTTCGTCGGAGAGCGTGAGACCGTAGGCCGACCCGATTGCCGACCCGAGAGCACGCGCCTCGCTGACCTCGGGCGGCGGCGAGGATTCCGGATCGGTAGCGGTGGGTGAAGGAACGGAAGGGAACGGCAGGGTCTCGGCGGTGTCAGAAGGCTGTGCGAACGTGGGAACCGTCCCGCACTCAGTGAGGACGGAGGCCTCCACGGCGTTCGCAAGACGCAGAGCGTCCTCGGAGCCGAGCGCGTCGGCGGCTGTGACCGCGCGCGAGTCGTCCAGCGCGCCGGAAACGGACCAATCGTGGGTGTTCATCACCGCCACGAAGTCGGCGACGAGAACCGACAACTGCTCTGCAGAGGTGCCCGCGAGGTCCGCATCCCGCGCTGCGAGCACGACATCGAGCGTCGACACGCTGTCTGCCTCGAGTTCCGTGGCGGCGACATCGTCGAAGTTCGCGAGACCCTGCCCGAACTGCAGCACGAAGTCGGCCACCGAGACGCGCCCACGGCACAGCGCCCCGGGTTCCGCGCCACCGCACCCGGTGACCGTGCCGGCGAGCACCGCAACCAGGACCAACTGCGATCGCATCCGTCTGTGGTGTTCCGGGCGCTTCATGGCTCCATCGTGGTCGCTGTCACCCACGCGTCGTACATCGCGCGGTAGAGACCCCCGCTTCCCACGAGAACGTCGTGCGTGCCGTCCTCGACCACATGCCCGGCCTCCAGCACCACGACCCTGTCGGCCCGCGACGCGGTCGACAGCCTGTGCGCGATCGCGATGGTGGTGCGGCCCTGCGACAGTCGTTCGAGAGCGCGGGCCAGTCTCACCTCCGTGAGTGCATCGACCGACGATGTCGCCTCGTCGAGGATGAGCACGGCGGGGTCAGCGAGGAACGCCCTCACGAGTGCCACGAGCTGACGCTCACCCGCCGACAACGACGAACCTCTCTGGCCGACGCGTGTCGAGAGACCCTCCGGGAGTGATTCCACCCAATCGGCAAGGCCGAGCGCGGCGAGTGCCGCCTCGCACTCTCCATCCGTCGTCTCTGCAGAGGAGAACCGGATGTTGTAGAGAATCGTCTCGTCGAAAAGGAACGGCTCCTGGGGGACCACCACGAGCCGCCTGCGCAGGTCGTCGTTGGAGACCTCCCGGAGGTCGACTCCACCGATCAACACGGAACCCTTGACCGGATCGGCAAACCGGGCGAGGAGCCTTCCGAGCGTCGTCTTGCCCGATCCGGTTCTTCCCACGAGAGCGACCACCTGTCCGGCCGGAACGTGGAGATTGATGTCGTGGAGCACGGTCTCCTCGGTGATCTCGGCTGAACGCGATCTGTACGCGAAGGACACGTGACGCACGTCGATTGCGAGGGGACCGTCGGGGATCGCCGTGGGGGCATGCGACTCGGGAGGGCCGACGGGCGTGTCGAGCACGGTGAGGACACGCCGCAGACTGGCCACTGCACTCTGGGTCTGGTCGAAGACCTCTGTGAACTCGCCGACCGGCTCGAGAAAACGGTACGTGAGGAAGATGAAGCCGATCATGGCGCCCGACGTGAGCCCTGCGCCCGGCCCGCGTGCGACGCCGGCAGCAACGACGCCGCTCACGCAGAGAACCGAGAACACCTCGCCGGAAGGGAAGAGGAACGCACCGAGCATCGAGGCGCGCACGTACTTGCGCGTCCTCACGCGCATCAGGTCGCGGATCCGGTCGGCAGGCAGGGATGATGCGCCGTACGCACGGAGAGTCTCGGCCCCGTTGACCATCTCGCCCACAGCGCCGAGAACGTCAGCGGTGACCTCGCGCGTCTCGGTCCACGCCGACACGAGCCTCCTCTGCACTGACTTCAGAACGAGGGCGAGGGGCATCGCAATGAGGAGAGCCACGAGGCTCAGGACCCAGTCGTACGCGATCATCACGGCGGCAACGACCACCATCAGGGTTCCGTCGAGGAGGAAGGCGAGTGCCCCCCACCCGAAGAACTGCTGCAATGTCTCGATGTCGCTGGTCACCCGTGTGACGAGCGCACCTCTCTTCTCCTCGTTGTGGTCGGCGAGGCTGAGACGGTGGATGTGCGAGAACAGCGTCACGCGCAACGTGAACAATGCCGCCTCGGACCGCAGTCCCAGACGGACCACGGCCGCACGCTGGCAGGCACTCGTCAACGCCACGAGCAGTGCGCCGATGCCGGCCAGTCGCACGACGTAATCGACCCGCACCTCTCCGCCGCCCAGGCCGTTGTCCACCGCCTGCTGCAGCAGCACCGGAATCGCCACCCGCGCTCCCGCGCCGACGGCCGCCAGCCCGAAAGTCGCCAGGAAACCCTGGCGAAGCGACGGCGCAATCTCGACTCCCCGGCCGATGACACCCAGTGCTCCGCGGTGCTGCTCCGGTTCGGTCATGTGGCGGCTCCCGGGCCCCGGTCGCTCTCGAAAGCCTCCACGAGCTCCCGGTATTCAGCCACGTCACGGGCGAGCTCTGCGTGCGTGCCCTGCACCACTCGTTCCCGTCCCGCATGGTCCGGCAGCGCACCGCCCATGAAAGCGACCGAGTCGGCGGTGGAGATCGCAGACGGACGGGAAGCGACCATGAGGACCGACCGCACGAGGTTGCTCGCCCGGATCGCGGCGAGAACCCGCAGCTCGGTCGGGGGGTCGAGTGCTGATGTCGTGTCGTCGAGGAGCAGCAGCCCCGGCCGCCTCACCAGGGCCCGCACCAGAGCGAGCCTCTGGCGCTGGCCGCCGCTCAGACTCACACCCCTCTCGCCCAATGGGGTGTCGAGACCCTGCTCGAGCGCCAGGAGGAATCCGGCGTCGGCGACATCGATCGACTCACGGAGTGTCGCCCCGTCCACGTCCCTGCCCAGCGTGATGTTGAACAGGACCGACTCAGAGAACAGAAAGGGCTCCTGGAACACGAAGGCAGCCCCGTCGGGGTGGACCTCCACGGAGCCGGTGGCGAGGGGTATCAGACCGGCAGCCGCCTCGAGAAGCGTCGTTTTCCCGCACCCGGTCGGCCCGACCAGTGCAACCGTCTCTCCGTCGCGCACCACGAGACTCACCCCCCTGAACACGTCGACCTCGCGGATGTGCCGAACGGTCGCATCTGTCAGGCGGAGCGCCACGCCACGGGGTGCGTCCCGCACGGACGCCGCGGGGTCCTCCACGGTGGGGTCATTGACGATCTCCATGACACGTCCGTATCCAGCCGCCGAGTGCGGCAACTCGGAGAAGACGTAACCGATCAGGCGCATCGGGATGACGAGGAGAGTGAACAGGTACATGCAGGCGGCAAGGTCGCCGACGGTCATGTGTCCGTCGCGCACGCGGACGGCCCCGAGACACAGCACCGCGAGGTTCGCGAGCGACGGGAATGTGTCCAGCAACATCTCGAACGTTGCGCGGACCCGCATCGCCTTCACGCGCGCGTCACGGAGTGCAGCGGTGATGAGCGAGAGCCGCTCGGTCTCGCGGTCCTCCGCGCCGAAGGCCTTCACCACGGTGACGCCCTCGAAACTCTCGAGGGCTGCCTCACTCAGTCGACCCATGTGCCCCTGGGCCTCGTTGAAGTACGTGTCCACCAGGCGTTGGTAGCCGATGTTCATCGCGACGAGGGCCGGGAGTGCGACCAACGCAACGGCACCCACCACCGGGTCGAGAACCAGCATTCCCGCTGCGCTCACCACGAGGAGCAGCACCACGGAGCTTCCGTACGGCAGGGGTGCGAGTACAGCCACCGAGGCCTCCACGTCGACGCCCGCCCGAGCCACCAGATCACCGTCAGGCCGTTGCCTGTGCCACACCACCGGTTGATCGACCAGTCTCCCGACGACCTTCATGCCGAGCTTCTCTGCGACACCCCACTCCGTCTTGCCGGCATAGACACGGCGAACCACGACCCCCGTGGCCCTCACCAGAGAGACAGTCACGATCACGAGACATCCCGCGAGGACGGTGGTCCACGCCACGTCGCCTTCGTCGAAACGCGGGATGATGACGTGATCGATGATCCACCGCACACCGAGCGAGGAGCCCGCGGTGCACACAGCGAACACGGCCGCTCCGGACACTGCGACGGCGAATGTCCGCGGCTGGTTCCGCACAAGCTCGAGAATGAGGCCCGCCCCGCGACGTGAGCGCGCCGTCACGCGGTCGTTCTGCGTGGTCACCCGTCTATTGTGTCAAAGTCCACCACTGCCCACGAGGACGGCCACATGCAGGAAATCGATGTCGCTCTCCTTGTCCTTCGGGCCGTCTTCGGTCTGTTCCTGTCGTGGCACGGAGTGAACAAGGTACGCAGCGGACTGGACGGCACGGCACGTTGGTTCGGCTCCATCGGCATGACCCACCCGCGACTCCAGGCCCGTCTGGCGGCAGCGGTCGAGACCGCCGGCGGTGTCGCCTTCGCCGCAGGAATCGCCACACCACTCGCATCGGCAGCTGTGACCGCGGTGATGCTGGTCGCGATCGTCACGGTCCACATGAAGGTCGGTTTCTTCATCTTCCTGCCCGAAGGCGGCTGGGAATACTGCGCCTCCATAGCGGCGGTCTCCGTGGCGGTGGGCATCGCCGGTCCCGGCCAGATGTCGGTCGACCACCTGCTCGGTGCCACCAACGGTGGTGCCGGGATTGCACTGGCGGTCGCCGGTGGCCCGCTCCTGGCGGCCGCCCACCTGGCACTTGCGTGGCGTCCCGATCGCGACCCGCCCGGGGGAGGCGACGCAGGATGACCACCCGCCGCTTCGCAGTCGCCCGGACCACCCAGGTGGTGGTGTCCCTGCTGATCGCCGCGATGTGGTTCTATGCGTTCGTCCTCGCTCCGCGCGAGAGTTTCAACAACGTCGCCGACGCCCGGTGGTCCGCACGTTCAGAGAAGAGATGCGCACAGGTGCGCGAAGAGATCAGCGCTCTCGCAGAGGTGCGACGCATCGACGTCAACGACCCCGTCGAGCTCCGGAAGAAGGCCGACATCATCGACAAGGCGACCGATGTCCTGGAGGCAGCCGTCGAGGCGATCTCGCAGGACCCTCCCTCCACCGAGAAGGGTCGTGCACTTGCCCCCATGTGGATCGCGGACTACCGCACGTACATCAACGACCGCAGGGCGTACGCGGGAACGCTCCGTTCGGGCCGTATCTCGGAGTTCTCCGAGACCCAGGTCGAGGGAGTGCCGATCAGCGAACGGCTGGCGAAGTTCGCACGCGAGAACCGGATGAGGTCCTGCCAGCCGCCCCGAGACCTTCAGGCCTGACGCCTGTCGACCCAGCCCCGGCCATCCCACTCCTTCACGACCCTTGCCGGCGCGCCCACCGCCACGCAGTTGTCGGGGAGCCGTCCGGTGACGACCGAGTTCGCCCCCACGACGACATGCCGGCCTATGTCGGCACCGGGAAGAACCACCGACCCGTGACCGATCCACGACCCCTCGCCGATTCTCACGGCCCGTTCCGGCTGGGTCTGGTCGGAGATCGGACGGCTCACGTCCTCGTAACCGTGGTTCTGGTCGGTGACGTACACGTGATGTCCCGTCCACACGTCGTTGCCGATCTCGATGCTGAAGTGCCCGACGATCCCGCTCCCCCTGCCGATCAGACAACGGTCCCCGATCACCACGACCCTGTCCGTGAGACACTCCTGGCCGGGCACCATGCCCGCAGACAACGCGACACCGGGGCCGATCATCGTCCCCGAGCCGATGTGGATGTAGCGCTCGTTGAAGACAGTGACAGGCGGCCACATGATGATGCTGTGTTCCCCGAAACTCCCGAACCGTCTGCCCCTCGGGTCATCCGGGCCTATCGCCGCCCACGAGTCGAGAGCAACCGAGGCACGTGCCCACAACAGCCCGAGTCGTCGTCTCAGCACCGACAGAAACTAACCCCCGCCGCACTACCGTGTGCACATGAGCACACGAGTGAGCACACCCACAGGCACGTACACCGGTGGCACGGCGGCGAACGGATGCCGGGAGTTCAAGGGCATCAGGTACGCAACCGCGTCCCGTTTCGGGGCTCCGGCCACGGTCGAGACGGACCTCGGAGAACAGGACGCAACCTCATGGGGCAAGATCGCCCACCAAACCCCGGGCTTCCTCGAGTCGAACGACGGTTTCGGCCCCGACGACATGAGCGAGGACTGCCACTTCCTCAACATCTGGACCCCGGAAGGCGCCGCCGGTGATGCGGCGCTGCCCGTGCTCTTCTGGGTGCATGGCGGCGGTTTCCTCACGGGCTCCGGATCGGCGTCCTGGTACAACGGCGCGAATCTCGCCGCTCGCGGCGCGGTGGTGGTCACGATCAACTACCGACTCGGGGTCTTCGGCTACCTCGGTGACCGCAACCTCGGGCTTCTGGACCAGGTTTCCGCGCTCCGCTGGGTGTCGCGGAACATCTCGGCATTCGGCGGGAACCCCGCGAACGTGACGGTCTTCGGCGAGTCCGCAGGTGGGTCGGGCACCGTCAGCATCATGGCCAGCCCCCTCGCGGCCGGCCTGTTCCATCGGGCATGGGCGATGAGCCCGAGCATCGGGCAGTTCCGCAGCGGCGAGCGGGCGGCGCAACTCGAGAGGGAGTACCTTGCGACCCTCGGCGTGGCCGACGCGCGGGCGGCGATGTCCCTTCCTGCATCCGACCTCGTGTCTGCCCAGACGAAGTTCGTGTCCGAGCGAATGGGATCACCCGACCACTTCGCCCCGACGCACGGCGGTGCCGGAGTCACCGGCGACATGCTCGCCACCGCCGCCCAGTGCGGCGTTCCCTTCTGCATCGGCACGAACAGGGACGAGAGCAGATTGTGGTCCGCGTTCGACCCGTCCGCTGCCACGAAAACGGATGACGACTGGGTGTCCCACCTCGAGAAGACATTCGGACATGCCGCGGGAACCGCCCGGGACCTGTACGAGCGTCACAGACCCGGTCACACGCCGGGGCAGTTGATCTCGGCCGTTCAGTCCGACGTGTCCTTCCGCGCCCACGCAGTGCGACTCGCCGACGCGCGTTCTGCCGCGGCAAACCCGACCTGGTCGTACTGGTTCACATGGGCCTCCACCGCCATGGGTGGCGCGCTCGGGTCCTGCCATGCACTCGACATCCCGTTCGCGTTCGACAACCTGGATGCTCCGGGTGCCCGGGGCCTCATGGGCAGGGACTCCGACCCGGCGGGTCTCCACACGTACTTCGCCGACGAGATCGTCCGCTTCGCAACCCACGGGCACCCGTCATGGAAGCAGTACTCCAGCGACGCCAGACCCACGATGGTTCTCGGGTCCGAACGAGTGCTGGAGCACGACCCCGAGGGCGAGCTCGTGGCGCTTCATCTCGCGTGAGGGAACTCTTCACCAAGATCCCGACCGAGAAACGGGAGACGAGGGCACAGCGGCGGGAAGGATCGCGCATGGACTGGTCCGCGCCGCTGTGGCGCGAGCGGTCCCCGGGGGCCCATCTGCCCCCGCTCTCCCGTGACAGTGACGCCGACGTTGTCATCGTCGGCGCGGGTTTCTCCGGCCTGTGGACCGCCCACCACCTCGCGACACTCGACCCCTCGCTCGACATCCTCGTTCTCGACGCACGCCAGCCTGGTTTCGGTGCAAGCGGCAGGAACGGCGGCTGGTGCAGCGCAATCTTCCCCGTTCCGCTGCCGGATCTCGTGCGGATGCACGGTCACGAAGCGGCACTCGCCCAGAAGGCGGCCCTTGTCGGTGCAGTGGATGCGGTGGGCGATTTCCTGAGGGTCCACTCGATCGATGCAGGATGGACGAAGGCGGGCACGCTCACCGTCGCCACGAACGAGGCCCAGGTCGAGCGGCTCACATCGGACCTCGCATCCGAGAACGCCGCATCCGAGAACGCCTCATCCGGCCCCGAGGTCCGCTGGCTGGAGCAGGAGGAGCTGGCGGCGAGGGTGAAGGTGGCAGGTGCACTCGGTGCCGTCTTCGACCCGAACTGCGCCGCGCTCGATCCCCAGGCACTCGTCAACGGCTTGGTCGGTTCGGTCACCGGCGCCGGCGTCCGCCTCCATGGCTCGACGTCCGTGACTGCGATCGGCAACGGGTATGTCGAGACGCAGGGCGACGGGGGGCACTGCTGGGTCACTGCACGACATGTCGTCCTCGCATCCGAGGCGTGGAACTCCGGGTTCAAGGGCCGCAAGCGGAGCGTGGTGCCCCTGTACTCCTACGTTGTCGCAACCGAGCCGTTGCCCGAGGCGACATGGCGGGAGATCGGCTGGCACGGACGCGAGACCCTGTCGGAGGGTCGACGCATGGTCACCTACGCACAACGGACCGCGGACGGCCGCATCGTGTTCGGTGGACGGGGCGCCCCGTACGCGTTCGGCAGCGACATCCACTCGTCGAGGGACACCAACGCTCGCGTCCACTCGGCTGTGGTGGAGACGATGCACGAACTCTTCCCGGCCGCATCCGGGGCGAGGATCACCCATCGGTGGGGTGGCCCGCTCGGCATCCCGCGGGACTGGCACCCGTCGGTGCACACTGATGCACGCACCGGCGCGACGGTCGTGGGCGGGTACACGGGCGACGGGGTCGCACTCTCCTGGCTCGCCGGCCGCATCGCAGCGCACCGAATCGCACGCGTCGATGATGCCGTCCTGTCCCTGCCGATGAACGACCACCGCCCGCGACAGTGGGAGCCCGAACCACTGCGCTGGGTCGGAATCAACACCGGCCTTCTCGCCACGCGGATGGCCGATGCCCACGAAGGGCGAACCGGGCGTTCGTCGAGGCTTCTCGAGCCGTTGATGCGTCTCTTCTGACGGGAGAACGTCCCCGCAGGCGCCCTCAGCGGTGCACGCCGGGGTCCTGCTGGCGGACCCTCAGGCGGACAGTGAAGGCGGAATCACCGCTCAGGACCGCCGAACGCGCGAACAGACGCCCACCCTGCCAGTTGGAGAGACCGAGTTCGGGCCGCAGGAGTGCGAACTGACCGTCGACCCAACGCGTGAAGCCGTCACCCACGAACGGGGCGTCGCATCCCTCCCACACGAGTTCGTGGTCGCGTTGGTCATCCGAGATGCACGACGCGATGAATCGCGGGGCAAGCCTGTTGAACAAGTCGACGGCCTCGGCGACGTCGGCGACGACGTGCAGGTGGAACTCGGGGTTGTTCTCCCACTCGAACTCGTGCCCGAGGTCGTCCACCGCGCACATCACGGGAGAGTCCTCCTCCCCGGAACCCCCGGCACGTGCAACGGACACTTTTCGAGTCGTGCCGCACAGACCGAACGCCTCCGCCGTCGCGTGGACCACGGCGTCGCATCCCCTCCGTGCGGCGGCCGTGGCGGCGGCACGGAGGATCAACGGGACGGACGTGGCAGCTGACCCTCTCGCCACACACACCGTGTTGAGCGTGTTGCACACCTTCCTGTCGAGTGAGTGCTCCACGCAAAGGGCCAGCCGGTCCGCATCGAAGCTCTCCCCCACGATCATCCATGCACCACCGGTTCCGTGGAGGCTCACCGGCGTCCCGGCCTGCCGCGCGATCGCGCCGAGTTCGGCAACGGCAGGGCCCGACCCGCGCGCGACCGCGAGCGCCAGACGGGTATCCGCGAAGAGCGCCCATCCGGCGGCATGCTCCGCGGAATCAACCAACCGAACGGCGCCCACCGGCAGTCCGGCACTCGAGAGAGCGGGCTCCACCACGTGCTCCATCAACGCCCGGGCGGTGCCGAGGGCATCACTGCCGATGCGGAAAACGACCGTGTTGCCCCCGCGCAGGACCCCGGTTGCGTCTGCAAAGACGTTCGGACGTCCCTCGAACACGAAACCGATCACACCGAGCGCCGCGCGGTGCTCCTCCACGACCCAACCCGGGTGACGCACGGTCGCCACCGGCGCGGACCCGGGGTGCGGGGTGTCGCGCCACATGTCGAGCGCCTCGGCCATCCCGTTGCGCATCGAACCATCGAGGAGGAGCCGGGTCGTGCTGCGCCCCCGTTGCACGGCGGTCTCCACGTCCACGGCGTTTGCGGCCAGCACGGCGCCGAACACAGCGTCGTCCCGCACCCGCCGGGCGGCTTCCCCGTAGAACATGTCGACAGCGACGGCGGGAACGGTCCTCATCACCGCGAACGCGTCAGCGGCCGCCGACAGGGCAGAGTCCACGGTGCGCGAGACATCACGCGGGATGCGCCTGAGGGCCGGGGGCTCCGCGGTGCCCACGACGCTGTCGCCGTCCTCCAGGACCGCGGCGAAATCACCGTCCACTTCGAGCATGGTGCCGCCCACAAGTACCCTGTCGCCCGTCCGGAGACGCTTGCCGTCTGTCACTTCCCTATTCTGTGCGATGTGAGCGGCCAAACCACAGACCACGTGTATTTCCGCCAGCTTCTGTCGGGGAGGGACTTCGCCACGAACGACCCCATGGCCGCACAGATGGTCAACTTCGTCTACGCCATCGGGGACCGGCGGAGCGGTGAGTGCCTGCTCGTCGACCCCGCGTACGCCGTCGACGACATCATCGACGCGGTCGAGTCCGACGGCATGCGCGTATCCGGCGTTCTGGCGACCCACTACCACCCCGACCACGTGGGCGGGAGCATGATGGGCCACACCATCGAGGGCATCGCACGGCTCCTGGAGCGCACGAGCGTGCCCGTGCACGTGAACAAGCACGAGGTGCCGTGGGTGGCACGGACCACGGGGCTGGGTGAGGACGAGATTGTCGGACACGAATCCGGCGACACCGTCCTCGCGGGAGAGGTCGAAGTGACGATGGTGCACACACCGGGACACACACCCGGCAGCCAGTGCTTCCTCACCATGGGCTGCCTCGTCTCGGGCGACACGCTCTTTCTCGACGGTTGTGGCCGGACCGACCTCCCGGGGAGCAACCCGGAGCAGATGTACGAGAGCCTCTCGATGCTCGCGGGGCTTCCCGACGACACGGTCGTCCTGCCCGGCCATCAGTACTCACCGTCGCCTGCGGCCCGTCTCGATGATGTCCGTGCGAACAACTACGTGTTCCGGCCGCGCACCAGGGAGCAGTGGCTAATGATGTTCGGCCGCTAGGCGAGGGCCGAAGCAACCGCACTGACCCCCGAGAGGAACAGGAGCCCGAGCACGAGCACACGGAACCGCTCCGGCCCGACGCGGGACGTGAAGCGGGCACCGGCCCACTGCATCGCGTACATCACGGGCAGCGCGACCACCGACATCACGAGGGCCGGACCGTGGACCTTTCCCGCGGCAGCGAACAACGACACCGACACGACGTTCGAAAAGAAGAACACCCGCGAGATCGTTCCCCGGAACTCGTCGGGGGCCAGCCGTTTTGCATGGAGCAGGAACACGAGCGGCGGCCCGTTGGTGGAGACCGATGTGTTCAGCACGCCGCTCACGAAGCCGAGAACAAGCTCCATGCGCACCGACGCTCGAGCAATCACGAAACCTCGGGCCAGCACCGCGGCGGCGGCCACCACCGTCGCCCCGAGCACCAGACGCAGTCCCCGTTCGGGGACGAGCACGAACACCGCCAGACCGAGGGGCATGCCGGCACAGGCCGCCCCGAAGAGCCTTCGCACCAGCTCTCGGTTCGCATGCTCGCGTTCCTGCCAGGACTGCACCATCGTCGCACACAGTCCCACGAGCGTTGAGATGACCACGGCGTCCCTCGGTCCGATGAAGAGCGACATGACCGGAACGACCACCAGCCCGAAACCGAAGCCCGACAGCCGCGACACGAACGACGCGACGGCAACGACGCAGAGGACGCCGACCGTCTCGGCGGCAGCGAACGTCATGCCGTCAACGACCCGACTGCGTCGGCGAACACCGCTGTGTGGAGGTCCACATCCGTCTGCACGTGCGACGGCGAGAACAGAGCCATGTTGTGGAACGGCGTGAGGAGAATGCCCCTGTTGAGGGCAAACAGATGCATGTACGCGTCGAGTTCATGGTCGCAGGCGGCAGCCGCCTGGGCGCCGTTGCGCGGCGGCGGACAGAACCAGTACTCGGCCCTCGCCCCCAACTGCTGGACATGCCAGTCGAGCCCACGCGACCCGTATCCCTCCCGCACGCCCTCGGTCCACGAGGCGGCCAGCGGGATCATCCGTGCGAAATCCACATCGCGCAGGGTCGTCGACAGAGTCGCCCTGATCGCCGCAAGCGCCAGTGCGTTGCCGGTGAGCGTTCCTCCCACACCGGACACGTCCACCGAACCGGACGCAAGCAGGTTCTCCAGACGCGCGGCCACCTCCGCGGACATCCCGTACACGGCCGCGGGCATCCCGCCGGCGATGGGTTTGCCGATGACGAAGAAATCGGGCTCGAGCGCCCACTCCGCGGTGCATCCCCCGGGACCGGCACAGATCGTGTGCGTCTCGTCGATGACGAGGAGCACGCCGTGGCGCTTTGTCACCCGTCGCACCTCGTCCATGTAGCCGTCGTCAGGGAGGACGATGCCGATGTTCGTGAGCGCGGGTTCCATGAGAAGGCACGCAACGTCACCGTGCGCCAGCTCCCGGTCGAGTGCGGCAACATCATTGAACGGCACGACCCTCGTCGTGAGGCTGGGGTCGACGGGTGGACCCATCGCGCCCGGCCTGCTGATGACGGCACCGGAAGAATCCAGCACGGCCAGTGTCTCGTCGACCGTGCCGTGGTAGCACCAGTCGATCACGGCGATCCTCGGCCTGCCGGTGAGAGCCCGCGCGAATCGCAGCACGAACCGGTTCGCATCGGTCGCGGTCATCGCAAACTGCCACTTGGGCAGGCCGAACCGACGCTCGAGCTCCCCCGCAACCCACAGCGCGTCGTCGCTCGGGAGCATGGTCGTGATCCCGCGCCGTGCCCTGGAGTGCATCGCATCCGCGACGGTCGCGAGACCGTGACCGGTCATGGCCCCCGTGTCGCCCAGACAGAAGTCCACGTACTCGTGACCGTCAACATCGGTGAAGCGGGCACCGGATGCCTCGTCGAAGAAAAGCGGGAACCGGCCCGGCCAACGGGTCATCCACGGCATGGGGACCCCTGAGAGGAGACCTTCCCGCGCCCTGTCGGCCAGGTCCCGGGACCGCGGGTTGCGTCGCTCGAACACGTCGAGTTCCGATGCGTGGCGCTCGGCCAGACGAGTCCTGTCGATCGTTGTGCCCACGAGGAACAAACCCTAGGTCCGGTCGCTGGGCCGACAGGGTTTCCGCCCCATACAAGGGTTTCAGTTTTACTTTTCGTACACTTCACTGCGTGACAGCAGTGCGCAGCGCCGCTCAACTCGGGGTCAACGGGGACCGGCTCGTGGAACGTCTGATGGCCCTTGCCGACATCGGGGCCATCGAAGGCGGCGGATGCGCCCGCCTGGCCCTCACGGATGATGACAGGGCCGGCCGCGATCTCGTGGTCTCGTGGATGCGCGACCTCGATCTGGAGGTCACCGTGGACGTCGTCGGCAACGTGGTCGGCACCTGGAACACGGGCACAGGGGCACCGGTGATGACGGGCTCCCACATCGACACGGTCCGCACCGGCGGAAAGTTCGACGGCAACCTGGGTGTTCTCGCCGGGCTCGAAATCATCCAGACGCTCCAAGAGGCCGGCCACCGGCCCGCGCGACCGATCGCGGTTGCGTTCTTCACCAACGAGGAAGGTGCACGTTTTGCTCCCGACATGATGGGCTCTCTTGCCTACGTGGGGGGCATCCCCGTGGAGGAAGTGCTCGACACGGTGGGCATCGACGGTGCGCGCGTCGGGGATGAACTCTCGCGCATCGGTTACTCGGGGTCGGTTCCCTGCCCGGGCGTTGCACCGCACGCATTCGTGGAACTGCACATCGAGCAGGGCCCCGTCCTCGAGAAGGAGGGTTACGTCATCGGGGCAGTGACGGGGGTCCAGGGCATCAGCTGGCAGGAGGTCATCATCCACGGCCAGTCGAATCACGCCGGCACCACCCCCATGTCCCTGCGGCACGACCCGGCGTTCGTCGCCGCGGATCTCACCGTCTTCCTGCGCAACCTCGCGACGCGCCTCGGCGGGCACCAGGTCTGCACGGTCGGGCGTGTCGAGCTCCACCCGAACCTCGTGAACGTGGTTCCCGCCCGTGCCGTGCTCACCCTCGACGTCCGCAACACCGACGAGTCGGTCCTCCGGGCCGCGGAGGAAGAGATCGCCCGCAGGATCGACGCGTTGCGCGAGTCGGAGGGCGTGGAGATCTCGGTACGTCGCCTCGCAAGGTTCGAACCGGTCGTTTTCGATGAGACAGTCGTCGCTCTCGTCGAGCGGACAGCGGGGTCGCTCGGCCTCAGCCACATGCGACTGCCGAGCGGCGCGGGTCACGATGCGCAGATGATGGCGAGGATCTGCCCGACGGCCATGGTGTTCGTGCCGAGCAGGGACGGCATCAGCCACAATCCCGCCGAGCACACCGACGCCGACCACCTCGTTGCGGGCTGCAACGTCCTGCTCGGTGTGATCACCGACCTTGCAGGCGCGGAGGCCCCTCAGTGAGCAGGCGGATCGTGGTGGGAGCCGCACAGTTGGGCCCCGTCCAGCGGGACCACACGCGCGCACAGGTGGTGGAGCGCCTGCTCGCGCTGTTGCGACAGGCGGCCGCACGGGGGTGTGACCTCGTCGTGTTCCCCGAGCTCGCCCTGACCACGTTCTTCCCGAGGTGGTTCGTGGAGGACATCAGCGAGGCCGACCACTGGTACGAGACCGAGATGCCCTCCCCCGTCACCGCGCCACTGTTCGCGGAGGCGCGCAGCCTGCGTGTCGGTTTCTCCCTCGGGTACGCCGAGCTCACTGCAGACGGACACAGGTTCAACACCCAGATCCTGGTCGACAGAGAAGGTGCGGTGGTGGCGAAGTACCGCAAGGTGCACATCCCCGGTCACGAGCACAACGAACCGGACCGTCCGTTCCAGCATGCAGAGCGCTACTACTTCGAGCCCTCGAACGAGGGTTTCGGGGTGTGGAAGGCCTTCGGCGGAAGAGTCGGCATGATGATCTGCAACGACAGACGCTGGCCCGAGACGTACCGCGTGATGGGCCTGAAGGGCGTAGAGATGATCCTCTGCGGGTACAACACGCCGATTCATTACGTGCCCGACCCGAGCCAGGACATCCTCCAGGGATTCCACAATGCGTTGGTGATGCAGTCCGGTGCATACCAGAACGGCACGTGGGTGGTGGGTGTCGCGAAGGCGGGGGTCGAAGAGGGTGTCGACAGCCTCGGCCAGTCGATGATCGTGGCTCCGTCGGGCCAGATCGTCGCCCAGACGCTCACCACCGACGACGAACTGATCGTGGCCGACTGCGACCTGGACTGGTGCCTGCGTTACAAGAACACGCTCTTTGACTTCGACCGCTACCGCAGGCCCGAGGTGTACGGCCCCATCACCTCGCAGCGCGGGGCAGAGACCGACTGACATGGGGAACGTGACGAACGGGCTCGTGTGTGCCCATCACCACCTGTACTCGTCCCTCGCCAGGGGCATGCCCGCACCTCCCGAGACTCCCGTGGATTTCGTCTCCATCCTGCGCAACGTGTGGTGGAGACTCGACGCGGCGCTCGACCTTGACATCATCCGCTGGTCCGCGGCGCTGGGTGCGGCCGAGGCACTTCTCTCCGGCACCACGGCGATCATCGACCACCACGAGTCGCCGTCGGCGATCGAGGGCAGCCTGGACGCGGTCCGCGAAGGGTGCGAGATGGTCGGGGTCCGCCACAGCCTCTGCTACGGGGTGACCGACCGGTGGACAGAGGACGGCATGACCGAGAACGTTGCGCGCGGGTCCGCCATGACGGATGCGGCACGTCGCGGCCTCACGGAGAACGAACGGTACCTGCGTGCGGGCGGCCGGGGCATGGTGGGCGTGCACGCCGCCTTCACGTGTTCCGACGAGACACTGGAGGCGGCCGCGGGACTCGCCTCCGATCTCGGCACCGGCGTGCACATACATGTCGCAGAGGGACCCGGCGATGCAGACGCCGGCGAGCGGCTGTCGGGTCTCGCGAGGGACAATTGGCTCCTCGTGCACTGCGTCAACCTCCGGGGCGAGCTCCCGGGCACGATCGCCCACAATCCCCGTTCGAACATGAACAACGCCGTGGGTTACGCACGACCCGCCGCCAGGCCGAACACTGTTGTGCTCGGCACCGACGGGATCGGTGCCGACATGATGGACGAGGCGCGCCTCGCGTACGTGTGCCAGAGGAACGACGAGATCACCGCCACACCGGACACAGCGTGGAACTGGCTGGCCAACGGCGAGATCCTCTTTCCCGAGGTGGCAGGAGACAGGGTCGAATGGTCTTACGACCACGCCGACAGCCCGTGGCACGCAGCGTTCACGACATCGGTGAGGGCGGTCAACGTGTCGGTGGACGGCAACGAGCTTGTGAGGAACGGCGTTCCCACCGGTTTCGACCTGGACGAGATCCGCTGCAAGGCGACCGAGGCGGCCGCACGGCTCCACGCGAGGCTCTGAGGAGGACCATGACCGTTGCATCACCTGCCACTCTCGGCGACGCTGTCGACATTCTCGGCGACGGGAACGACTGGCATGTCCTCGCGGGCGGGACCGACCTCATGGTGGAGGTCAACTTCAACCACCGCCACCCCCGAAACGTGCTCTCGCTCGCCCGTGTTGCCGAACTGCGCGAGTGGCGCGAGACGCCAACCTCGTGGGAGATCGGTGCGGGCGTCACCTGGGCACGGCTCGAGTCCGGCCCGCTTGCCGCGGCACTCCCGGCACTCGCCGAGGCGGCGCGCACGGTGGGCTCACCCCAGATCAGGGCAGCGGGAACGATCGGCGGGAACCTGGGTACCTGCTCCCCCGCCGGCGACGGGCTGCCTGTTCTGTCCGCTCTCGGGGCCTCGGTCGTCCTTCGGTCCGCAGCGGGTTCCCGCAGCGTCCCGTTCGCGGAGTTCATGACCGGCCCGAAGCGCAGCGTCCGTCTCCCTTCGGAACTGGTGACCGGCGTCAGCATCCCGAAGACCGAAGGCTGGCAGGGCTACTCAAAGGTCGGCGTGCGCAACGCGATGGTCATCTCGATCGCATCGGCGTGCCTGGTCATCGACCGCGGCTCCGTGCGCGTGGCACTCGGGTCCGTCGGCCCCACGATCATCAGGGCCACAGAGGCCGAGGCGTGGTTGAACGGGATCAATGCCGTGCCCGCCCGTGCCGTCAACGCGTCAGTTGCGCGCGAGTTCGGCGAGCGGGTCGCCCAGGAGGCGCGCCCGATCGACGATCACCGGTCCACCGCTGCGTACCGGCGGCACGCCGTGTCGGTGATTGCATCACGCCTGCTCGAGAAGGGGACACGCGAATGAACAACGAGACGTACACACTCTCCGTGAACGGCACCGACATGCCCGTGCACGATGCGTGGGTCGGAGAGAGCCTCCTGTACGTGCTGCGCGAACGTCTCGGTCTCCCGGGCGCCAAGGGTGCGTGCGAGCAGGGAGAGTGCGGAAGCTGCACCGTGATTCTCGACGGAGAGGCGGTGTGCAGTTGTCTCGTCATGGCGGCGGCCGCTGTCGGCAGGTCGGTCGCCACGGTGGAGGGCCTGAACCCCGACGGCTCGCTCACCGACGTCCAGCAAGCCTTTGTGGACGAGGGAGCCGTGCAGTGCGGGTTCTGCACTCCCGGCCTCGTCGTCGCCGTGCACCACCTCCTCGATTCGACCCCTGTGCCCGACGCGATGCAGGTGAAGGAGGCGCTGTCGGGCAACATCTGCCGTTGCACCGGGTACGGCCGCATCATCGCGGCGGTCGACAGGGTCGTCGAGGTCCGGAAGGGGTCGCGCGCATGAGCCAGTCCGTCACCTCCCGCAGGGGAACACTGGGCGAGTCCACCCTGAGACCCGACGGTGCCGCGAAGGTCCGCGGGGAGTTCGCTTTCTCCTCCGACATGTGGCACGACGGGATGCTCTGGGGTGCGACCCTCAGGTCACCCCACGCGCATGCGCGCATCGTGCGCATCGACACTTCGCCCGCGCTGCTCGTGCCGGGAGTGTCGGCCGTGGTCACGAAGGATGATGTTCCCGGACAGCTCACCTACGGGCTCATCTCGGAGGACCAGCCGGTGTTCGCGGACGGGGTCGTGCGCTACATGGGCGAGCCGGTCGCGGCCGTGGCCGCCGACCACCCGGAGACGTGCCGCAGGGCCCTCGCCGCGATCGTGGTCGAGTACGAGGTGCTCCCGACAGTCCACGATCCCGAGGAGTGCGTCGCCGGGCGTGCGCCGAGCATCCACCCCGAGGGAAACATCTTCCGCACGCAGCGCATCATCCACGGTGACCCGACCGTCACCGGCGACGTGACTGTGGAGGGCGAGTACGAGGTCGGCATGCAGGACCAGGCGTTCCTCGGCACGGAGGCAGCGCTCGCGGTGCCCGATCACGACGGCGGTGGCGTGGAGGTGTACGTCGCCACGCAGTGGCTCCACGAGGACCGCAAGCAGATGGCCCAGTGCCTCGCACTGCCCACCGACAGGGTGCGACTCACGCTCGGCGGCGTCGGCGGAGCATTCGGTGCGCGCGAGGACATCAGCCTCCAGGTTCACACCGCCCTCCTGGCGCTGCGCACCGGCAGACCGGTGAAGATGCAGTACGGCCGCGAGGAGTCGTTCTTCGGCCACGTGCACCGCCACCCTGCCCGTGTCTGGATGAGGCACCACGCGACCCGCGACGGCCGGATCGTGAACATCGAGGCGCGCTTCGTCTTCGACGGCGGTGCGTACGCCTCCACATCAGAGGCCGTGCTCATCAACGGCATCACCCACGCGCAGGGTCCGTACAAGTGTCCCAACGCTTCCGTCACGGGGTGGGCCGTGCGCACCAACAACCCACCGTGCGGTGCCATGCGCGGCTTCGGTGTCGTGCAGGCGTGCTTTGCCCACGAGAGCCAGATGGAGAGACTTGCGGCGGCGCTCGGCATGTCCCCGGTCGACGTCAGGCTCGTGAACGCAATGGAGACCGGGGACCGCATCATCACCGGTCAGGTGATGGACAGCGTGGCGCCTGTCGCGGAGTGCATCAGGCTCACCGATGCAATCCCGATGCCTCCCCCGCTCGGGACCGACCCGCACGAACTCTCCCTGCCGGGCGGTTCCGGTCTCACCGCCGAGGCGCGCCACATCGTTCGCGGCGTCGGCTGGGGCGTGAGCATCAAGAACATCATGTACTCGGAGGGCTTCGACGACTTCGCCACCGCCCGCTGCCGCATGGAGAACGGCGTCGTCACGCTCAAGTTCGCCACCAGCGAGGTTGGCCAGGGCTTCGTGACGCTCGCTCCGCAGATCGCACGCTCGGTTCTCGGCGTCGACGAGGTGCTCCTCGACACGATCGACACGGGCGTCGGGTCAGCCGGCTCGACATCGGCGTCGCGCCAGACGTGGATGAGCGGCGGTGCGGTGCTCGGGGCATGCGAAAAAGTGAGAGACGCCTTCCTCGCAGCAGTCGCCACCCGTCACGGGCTGCGGCCCGCCGACCTCTCCGTCCGCGACGACGAGGTGGTCGATTCTTCCGGGGCGTTCCGCATGCCGGTCCGGCAGGCAGCAGAGGGCCTCTCCTTCGACGAGACGTTCGAGCACCACCACCGCGCCACCGAGCCGCTCGACGAGAACGGCCAGGGGAACTGCCACGTCGCGTTCGCGTTCGTTGCGCACCGTGCCGTGGTGGATGTCGACGTCGACCTCGGTCTCGTGAAAGTTGTGCAGGTGGCCACCGCACAGGACGTGGGCAAGGCGTTGAACCCGCTCTCCGTCACGGGACAGATCGAGGGCGGCATCGCCCAGGGTCTCGGACTCGCGGTAATGGAGGAGATCGTGGTCACCGAGGGCCGGGTGCGCAACCCGAGCTTCACCGACTACCTGCTTCCCACCATCCTCGACTCCCCCGTGGTCGACATGCGTCTCGTCGAGGTTCCCGAGCCGCTCTCGCCGCTCGGGGCCAAGGGCGTCGGCGAACCGCCGTGCATCTCGGTCACCCCCGCCATCGCGAACGCGATCCGTGCGGCCACCGGTCGCGTCATCAACAGGGTGCCGGTGCGGCCGCAGGACATCTGTCTCTGAGCTGCGTCACGCCCCGAACACGCGCGTGACGTAGTCGTTGCGGAAGGTGCGGTCAGGATCGAGTCTGTCGCGCGCAGCAATGAACTCCCCCCAGCGCGGGTAGAGCCGGGACAGCTCGTCGGCGTCCCGCCAATGGAGCTTCCCCCAGTGCGGTCTGCCGCCGTGGTCGCGCATGATGTCCTCGACGTCACGCATGAACGGTTCGTGTTCCATCCCCCTGTAGACGTGCACGGCGATGTAGGCCGATGTTCGTCCGTGTGCGGTGGAGAGCGGTATGTCGTCGGCGGCTGTGAAGCGAACCTCGACAGGGAAGTTCAGCATGTAACCCTTCCGCTCCACCATCGACCGCACCGCGTTCAGTGCCGACGGCATCGCCTCGATCGGCACTGCCTGCTCCATCTCGTAGAAGTGCACCAGGCGCGGGCTCACGAAGACCCTGTGGCTGTGATCGACGTAGGAGCGTTCCCCGGAGGACGGCAGGGCCTTCGCGAGGCGCGGGATCGCCGAGGGGACCATCCGACCGAGTCTGCAGACCGCTCCGAACGCGACGTTCTCCATGAAGGTGGTCTCGATCCAGCCGCGCACCCGCGGCAGGGGCTCGCGTTCACGGTCCGTGCGGTTGTTCCGCTTGGTGAGCGCCCACCCGGTGTGCGGCACCCAGAAGAACTCGAAATGGTCGTTCGAGTGCACGAGCTCGTCGATTCCCCCCAGGACGGCGTCGACACGCATCGGCATCTCGGTGGCGTGAAGCAGGAACGAAGGCACCACGGCGAGCGTGACCTCGGTGATGACCCCGAGCGCCCCCACCGCGACCCGCGCGACGTCGAGGATCTCCTCGTTCTCCCCCGGCCGGCACTCGTGCACCCTCCCGCGGCCGTCGATGATCGTCAGCCCGCGGATCTGCGCAGCCAGACCGCCGAGCGCCAGACCTGTTCCGTGGGTCCCGGTCGACACTGCACCCGCCACGGTCTGGTACGCGATGTCGCCGAGATTCGCAAGGGCGAGACCCTCGGCGTGCAGAAGCTCGTTGAGCCGCCAGAGGGGGGTTCCCGCGCCCACACGGGCGGTCATCTTCGTCCGGTCGATCTCCAGGATCCCCGAGAGCCCATCGAGCCTCATCAGGACGTCGTTTGCCACTGCCGCCCCGGTGAAGCTGTGCCCCGACCCGGTGACCCGCACAGCCCTGCCGTCCGCGTGTGCCGAACGAACCATCCCGGCCGCCTCGGCGCCGGACGTGGGGTCAAGCACGGTCTCGGGTCTGGCCGTCTGGTTGCCCGCCCAGTTGCGCCACTTCACGGACCCATTGTGGCCCCTGGCCCGGCCCGGTGAGGACCCCGGCGCAAGAACGGCATAGGGTGAAGCCACTGACGAAAGGCGGAACAGTGACCACCACCCAGGTCCCCCACGTGAACTATCTGGTGCTCGGCGACACACCCCACCTCGAGGCGAACGAGTGCACGAAGTGCAAGGCCCGGTTCTTCGACCGCAGGAACGCCTGCGCGAGCTGCTTCACCTCGGATTTCAGGAAGGTGGCGATCGCAACCGAGGGAGTGGTGAGGTCCTTCACGATCGTGACATTCGCCTCGCCGGGCGTCCCGGTGCCCTTCGTGGCGGCGATCGTGGATTGCGGCGGCACGAGCGTGCGCGGGAACCTCATCAACGTCGACCCGACCCCCGAAAGAGTCACCCTCGGCATGAAGGTCCGCCTGGCCACATACTCGCTCGGCAAGGATGACAACGGCGTCGAGGCCATCGGCTTCGGTTTCGAGCCCGCCTGATCCCCGAGAACCAACCACCACGACGACCACCACATCGACCACCACATCGACCACCACACACAAGGAGACAATCGACATGGCAGCAGACGACATCTACATCCTGGGCATCGTGATGACGAAGTTCGGGAAGCATCCCGACAAGGACACGGTTGACCTCGCATCAGAGGCAGCAATGGGCGCGCTCAGGGACGCCGGCGTCACGATGGGCGACATGGGCGTGCTCGCCGCTGGTTGCCTCATGGGCCAGGGCGGCATCGCCCAGCAGATCCAGAAGCAGGTCGGCCAGACCGGCATCCCCGCCTACAACGTGTCGAACGCATGCGCGACCGGCGCCACGGCTCTGCGCACCGCGATCATGGCCGTGAAGGCCGGCGAGACCGACATGGGTCTTGCCGTCGGCGTGGAGAAGCTCGCCGGAGTCGGCCTGCTCGGCGCCCGCCCCGCATCGAACAACAAGGAGTGGACGCCGTCCGGGCGTTTCGGCGCCGTCACCGGCACCGACGGCCGCATCGGCACCGACAACATGCCCGGCACATTCGCCCAGGTGGGCATGGAGTACGGCCACAAGTACGGCGGAGCCACGTTCGAGCTGTTCGCGAAGATCGCCGAGAAGAACCACGCCCACTCCACGCTGAACCCCCTCGCCGCGTACACCAAGCGAATGACGCTCGACGAGATCATGAACGACGTGATGATCGCCTACCCGAACACCCGCTCGATGTGCTCCGCGAACTGCGACGGCGCCGCCGCGGCGGTCGTCGTCAGCGGTGAGCGCCTGAAGACCCTCTCGAAGGACCAGCAGCGCCGGGCCGTCAAGGTGTCGGCCTCGGTCCTCACGAGCGACCCCTACCAGGAGGCCTGCCAGGTCCTCCCCGACGTGAACACCCTCACCAGGATCGCCGCGAAGAAGGCATACGAGCAGGCAGGAGTCAGCCCCGAGGACCTCGACCTCGTCGAGCTGCACGACTGCTTCGCCACGGCCGAACTGGTGCACTACGACAACCTGATGCTCTGCCCCGAGGGCGGTGCAGTGGACTTCTTCAACTCCGGTGCCACCTGGCGCGACGGCACGACGCCCGTCAACGTGTCCGGCGGGCTCGAGTCCAAGGGCCATCCCATCGCCGCCACAGGCATCGCGAACATCTGGGAGATCTGTCACCACCTCCGCGGAGAGGCCGGCGACCGCCAGATCGAGGGCGCAAAGGTGGGCCTTGCCCACGTCATCGGCCTCGGTTCGGCGTGCGGCGTGCACATCCTGGAGAAGTCCGCACTCTGACCGCCATCCGCCCCGCGGACACAACACACGGCACGTGCGACCCCGCCTTCGGGGCCGTGCACGACGCGTTCCGGCGCAACTTCGCCGATCACGGCGAGATCGGCGCGTCCCTGTGCATCCGCATCGACGGGCGCCCCGTGGTCGACCTGTGGGGCGGGACGACAGGGCCCCAGGGCGGTGCATGGGGCCCGGGCACCCTCGTCAACGCCTTCAGTGTGGGAAAGGGCATCACAGCCCTCCTCGCGCTCCTGTGCGTGGACGAGGGTCTTCTCTCCTACGACGACACGGTGAGGGGCCGGTGGCCTGGGTTCACCTCGTCAGACCTCACAGTTGCTGGATTGCTGGGCCACCGTGCGGGACTGCCCGCCCTGCGCAGTGACCTGACCGACGAGGTGCTCTTCGACTGGGACCACATGTGCTCGATGCTCGCCGTCGAGACGCCGTGGTGGGAACCGGGGACTGCTCACGGATACCACGTCAACACGTTCGGGTTCCTCACGGGCGAGGTGCTGCGCCGCGTCACCGGCAAGGACCCGGGCAGCCTGCTCCGTGACATGCTTCCGGGTGCCTCGGCCGACGGGCTGTGGTTCGGCGTCCCGGCACCGCTGCACGGCTCCGTTGCGACGCTCCTGTGGAACGACGGGCCACGTGCGCCGGACACTGCGGTGGGCGACGACGAGCAGACCGAGATGTACCGCAAGGCTCATGCGAACCCGCCCGGGATCTCCGGGGTGGGGATCGTGAACACGCCGCGGTGGCGGTCAGCCGTCCTTCCGAGCACCAACCTGCACGCCACCGCCCGCGGCGTGTGCTCCGCATTCTCCGTTCTCTGCGGCGGTTCCGTGGGACACGAACCGCTCGCACGCGCAACCACCGAGGTGTCGATGGGGACCGACCGTCTGCTCGGCCGCACGACGCGCTTCGGGTGCGGGTTCCAGCTGCCGATCCCGGAGCGCGGATTCGGCCCAGAGCCCGCCTCCTTCGGTCACTTCGGCGCGGGAGGGTCTCTCGGCTTCGTCGACCCGGTGCGACGGATCTCGTTCGGGTACGTGATGAACCAGATGGGCCGTGGCTGGCAGAACCCGCGCAACAGGGGACTCATCGACGCCCTGTACTCCTGCCTGTGAACCGACTCTCTCTGACGCAGTCACACAACGGCCCGTGTGGGACGATTGATGGGTGGGGAGAGCAGGCGCAATCAGTCCGGGTGAGCTCATGCGGATCAAGCCCTTCCGGCTCCTGTGGGGCAACACCTTTCTCTTCGTCCTCGTGCAGAGCACCTCACGGTTCGCCCTCGTGTGGCTGGCACTTGATCTCGGGGCCCGCTCCAACATCAGCGGACTGATCCTCTTCGTGATGGGCATTCCCGCACTGCTCATCTCGCTCCCCGTGGGGGTCATGTCGGACCGGCTCGACCGCAGGAGGATGCTCCTCACCAGTCAGGTGGGGGCCCTTGCGGTGGCGCTGGCGACCGCAGTGATGGTGACAACCGGGACGATCGCCATCCCCTGGACGGTGTTCCTGTCGTTCGTCTCGGGCATCTTCATCGCGCTCGGCACGCCCGTGCGCGGGGCGATCGTGCCCACCCTCGTGGACCGCGACAGGCTCGTCGGGGCAGTCGCGGTGAGCACCATCGGCAACAACCTCGCGCTCATCGTGGGCCCCGCCACGGCCGGACCGGCGATCCGTGCCTGGGGCATCCAGGGTGCGTTCTGGCTCCAGGTTGCCCTGTACGCCCTGGGGCTGCTCCTGTTGTTCCCCCTGCAGCTCCCCCAACGCGACATCCCTGAGCGCAAGGACATCCGCGAGGAGTTGCTCGGCGGCGTCCGGTTCGTGTCCGGCCACGAGGCCGTGCGCTCGTTCTTCGTGCTGCTCTCGTGCTCGGTGCTGTTCATGATGAGCCCGTGGATCGTGCTCGGTCCCCAGATCGCCCGCGAACAGGTCGGTGCGACCGGCGAGCAGACGACGCTGCTCTTTGCGATGCTCGGCGTGGGTCAGTTCGTGATGTCGATGGCGATCATGCGGTGGAACCACGTCCTGCGGCAGAAGGGTCTGTGGTTCATGTGCGGCCTCTGCTGGGGCTCGTGCGTGCAGATGCTCCTCGGCCAGAGCTTCTCGCTCCTGTCCATGGGGCTCTTTCTCTTCATGTGGGGTCTCGGCGGCGGCCTCTACACGAACCTCAACCAGACACTCATCCAGAACAACACGCCTCCGGCTGTGATGGGACGGGTCATGGCACTCCAGTCGCTCCTCATGTCGGGTCTCGCCCCGGTCGGTGCTCTGCTCGTGGGGTTCGTGGCCCGGTCCGTTGACAATGCGCCGGCCACCTTCACGGCGTGCGGCGCCCTGATGCTGCTGTCCGCGGTGTATTTCCTGTCCTTCCACCGGCATCTGCGCCCGCTGTCCTGACGCACACGCCGCACCGGGATCAGTCGACGGTGTGCAGAAGAATCGTGTCGGCGTCAGACCGCGGGTTGAGCCGCGACGCGCACACCACGACGGTGTCACCACCGTGCAGAAGGCCCGCTGCCCGCCCCGCCCGCACGGCCGCCTCGATCGCGCGGGCGACATTGCCGTCTCTCGCCTGGACAACAGGGAACACACCGCGTGCCGGTCTCAGGCGCCGCGCGGCCTCCTCCTCCGGCGTGACCGCCAGGATCGGGCTGGAAGGCCGGCAGGCCGCAAGAAGCCTCGCCGAGTACCCCGTGAACGTGAGCGACACGATCCAGTCGGCCGAGATGCGCCGCGCCAGTGCCGCAGCGGCGGCGGTCACTGCCGCCGTCTCCGGGTGTGAATCCGCGAAATGGTTCGGCATGGTGACGTCCCGTTCTGCGACCTCTGCGATCCGTGCCATTGAACGCACCGCGAGTGACGGGTCGTGCCCCACTGCAGTCTCCGCGGACAGCATCACTGCATCGAAACCGTCCCGCACGGCCCCGCTGACGTCAGCCACCTCCGCTCGCGTCGGCCGTGTCTGGGAGATCATCGACTCGAGCATCTCTGTTGCACAGATGCTCATCACACCGGCACGAAGCGCGGTGAGGGCGATGCCCCGCTGGGACACCGGAAGCTCCTCGTAGGGCAGTTCCACCCCCAGGTCCCCGCGGGCCGCCATGACGCCGTCGCTCACGGCACAGATCGACTCAAGCCGGGCGAGCGCCTGCGGACGCTCGATCTTTGCGAACACGAGCACGTCTTTTCCCACCAGTGCGCGGACCCTGGTGACATCGTCGGGGTGCTGCACGAACGACACCGCCACGATGTCGGCCTCCATCCGGCGCGCCACCTCCAGGTCGGCGAGGTCCTTGTCGGACAGCACACCTCCCAGAACCTCCGTGTCGGGCAGGTTGACACCCTTCCTCACCCGGAGGAGGCCTCCCCGCACCACGACAGCCTCGATGGCATCGGCGGCCAGCCGCGTGATGCGGCACTCGAGCCGACCGTCATCGAGGAGCACACGATGGCCGGTCTGCAGGCCGAGGTCAGAGGACCGCCTGGTTCCGTTGTCGAGACCGAGAGACTCCATCGAGAAGGTGACCGTCTCACCTTCCGCGAGGGTGGTCTCCTCGCCCGCATACCGCATCTTGGGGCCCTGGATGTCGACCAGGACCGCGCACTGCGGCGCCGCGGAACGCACGAGTTCGATGGAGCGCGCGAGCCCGTCGGTGTCGAGATGAGAGCAGTTGATCCTGAACACATCGACACCCGCGTCGACGAGGGCGCCGATCCCGGCATCGGTGTCGCAGGCCGGGCCGATGGTGGCCACGATCTTGGTCTTGCGCACCCCGCGAGACTAATCAGGACAGAGGTTGCTGGCTCGTGAAAGGCACCCGGCGCCAGCAAACCCCGCAGGCCATCTCGTGTCGAAGGGGGGACTTGAACCCCCACGCCCTAACGGGCGCCAGCCCCTCAAGCTGGTGCGTCTGCCAATTTCGCCACTTCGACGAGGAAGGATCAGGCTACCGAGGGTCGCTCAGGAAGCCAAAAGAAACGCGAGCGCCACCACCGTGAAGATCCACACGGTGGCGAGAACGGCCGTGATCCGGTTCAGGTTCCGCTCCGCGGCTGCGGAACCGAGACCCGCCCCGGACGCGCCACCGAACATGTCGGAGAGCCCGCCACCTTGTCCGCTGTGCAGCAGGACACCCACGATCATCGAGATCATCGAGACCACGTTCACCACGAGGGCCAGGTACATCACCACGGTTCGCACGGCACCCGAGCCTAACGCTGGGCGGCGTTCGTTCCCCTCACCGCGACAGGTGCGGTGTCGGGAAAGTGGCATGCAACCAGGTGACCCGGGGCGATCTGCTGCGGAGCGGGCTCCTCGGCGGCACACAGGGCTTCTGCGCGGGGGCAGCGGGTGCGGAAGCGGCAACCCGACGGCGGGTTGATCGGGCTGGGAACATCCCCCGTCAGCACGATGCGGTTCCTGCGCCTCTCCTCCACCGGATCGGGAACGGGAACAGCGGAGAGCAATGCCTCGGTGTAGGGATGAGCAGGGACCTCATGGAGTCGTTCGGCACCCGCCATCTCCACGATCTTGCCGAGGTACATCACCGCGATGGTGTCGGAAATGTGGCGAACAACGGAGAGATCATGGGCGATGAACAGGTACGACAGCCCCATCTCGCGCTGCAGGTCCTGGAGGAGGTTGATGACACCGGCCTGGATCGACACGTCGAGCGCGGAGACCGGTTCATCGAGCACCAGGAAGTCCGGACGGAGCGCGAGCGCACGGGCGATGCCGATGCGTTGCCTCTGACCACCGGAGAACTCATGGGGGAAGCGGCTCGCGTGGTCGGCCGAGAGACCGACGAGTTCGAGCAGCTCAGCGACACGCGCCTGGTGGTTGCCCGGGACCCTGTGGATCTCGAGCGGCTCGGCAATTGCGGAGCCGACGGTGAGCCGGGGGTCGAGCGAGGCGTACGGGTCCTGGAACACGATCTGGATGCGACGGCGCAGGTGCCGCAGGTCGGCGGCGGACATCGTGGTGAGCTCGTCACCATCGAACCGCACTGAGCCCGCGGTGGGCTCGAGCAGACGGAGCAGACAGCGTCCCACAGTGGACTTTCCGGAGCCGGACTCCCCCACGAGCCCGAGCGTGCGTCCCTTGCCCACCTCGAAGGACACGCCGGACACGGCGTGCACGGTCTGGTCGACCGCACGAAGGCCGGTCACGGCCTTGACCGTGAACTCCTTGACGAGGCCGGAGACCGAGAGAAGCGGCTCGGCACTCACGCAGGCCTCTCCGGGAGCTCGGCGGCCCTGATGCAGGAGGTCTCGGTGCTGCCCACCCGCACGAGCGTGGCGGGGGCCGAGGCGCACCCGTCGACCGCATGGGAGCAACGAGGCCGGAACGCGCAGCCCGACGGCGGCGAGATCATGTTCGGTGGTGCGCCGATGATGGGCCGCAACCGTTCCTTGCCGGACGCCGGCAGGGACGACATGAGACCCTGCGTGTAGGGGTGGTGCGGCTCGGCGAAGATGTCGTTCACCAGGCCCCGCTCAACGGTGTTCCCGGCGTACATCACCTCCACACGGTCGGCCACCCTCGCCACAACGCCGAGGTCGTGGGTGATGAACACGACCGCCGTACGCAGTTGGCTCCGGACGTTCTCGATCACCTCAAGAATCTGCGCCTGCACGGTGACGTCGAGGGCGGTGGTGGGCTCGTCGGCTATGAGCACCTCCGGGTCGTTCGCGATCGCCATGGCGATCATCACGCGCTGCCTCATGCCACCCGAGAACTCGTGCGGGTACTGGACGGCGCGCACGTCGGGTTGTGGCAGCCCGACCAGATCGAGCAACTCCACGGCCCTGCTGTGGGCGGCCTCCTTGGAGACATCCTGGTGGGCGCGGATCATCTCCACGATCTGGGTCCCCACACGGTGCACGGGGTTGAGCGCCGACAGCGGGTCCTGGAAGATCATGGCAATCTTCTTGCCGCGCTGCTCGCGCACCTGGCGTGCGGGCACGCCGATCAGTTCGGTGCCCGCGACCTTCGCAGACCCGGACACGTGCGCAGTGTCGGGCAGCAGTCCCATGATCGACAGGAACGAGACCGACTTGCCCGAGCCGGACTCCCCCACGAGCCCGACGAGTTCCCCCGGCTCGACGTCGAGGTTGACCCCGCGCACCGCCTGCACGACGCCTGCAGGGGTGGAGAACTCCACCTTCAGGTCGCGGATCGACAGCACCGCACTCATGCCCTGCCGCCACCGTGCTTGGGGTCGAACGCATCGCGGAGGCCGTCGCCGATGAACGACACACAGAGCGTGATGATCAGGAGCGCCGCGAACGGATACAGGGCGAGCCACCAGTAGCCCGCCCGCACCGCGGACTTCGAGCCGGAGACCAACAGGCCGAGCGACGTGGCACCTGTGCCCGGGTCGGGCCCGTACCCGAACAACGAGAGGGTCGCCTCGGAGACGATCGCACCGACAACACCCAGGCTGAGGGACACGAGCATCGGGCCGATCGAGTTCGGCAGCAGGTGCTTCATGATGATTCGGGTGTTGGACGCACCGAGTGCCCTCGCGGCCTCCACGAACTCCCGCTCCTTCAGCGACAGGACCTGGGCCCGCAGCACCCGTGCCACGCTCATCCAGCCGAATATCGCGAAGAGAAACACCATGAACCGCAACGATCCCTGTGTGCCCACGACCCACGTGATCCAGCCAACCTTGCCGAACACGTTGCGGATGACGAGCAGCGCCACGAGGAACGGGAACGCGAGGAAGATGTCCGTCACCCGCATCACGATGTCGTCGAACAGACCGCCCTTCAGGCCCGCTATCGCACCGACGACAGCGCCGAGGGCGAGCGAGAACACGGCCGAGGCGATCCCGATCACGAGCGACACACGCACCCCGTACAGCACACGGCTGTAGACGTCCCTGCCGATGATGTCGGTACCGAACCACGCGATCCGAGACGGAGGGAGGTTCTGGTTTGCCCCCTGCGAGATGTCGAACACCTGCTCGTTCACCCCGTAGCGGGCCGTGACGGGCGAGAGGAGCACCCACAGGACGAGCAGTGCCAGCACGAACACGGACACCACCGCGCCCCTGTGGGTCAGGAACCGTCGGTACGCGAGACGTCCGGGCGACAGGCTCTCGGTCGACAGACCCACCGCCTGGTCGAGGGATGACTGCTCAGGCAAGGCGGATCCTCGGGTCGAGCTTGGCGTACGCGATGTCGGCCAGCAGGTTGAACACGACCACGGAGCCGATGATGACGACCATCCACGGCATCATCTCGGGGAAGTCGCCGTTCCCGTACGCAATGAGGAAGAAACGACCCATTCCGGGGTACTCGAACATCCCCTCGGTGATGATGAGACCGCCCACGACGGCACCCACGTCGAGGAACGCGAGGGTGGTCACAGGGATCAGTGCATTCCGGAGTGCATGGTGCACGAGCACCCGGCGCTCGGAGATCCCCTTCGAACGCGCGGTGCGCATGTACTCGCTGTTCAGGACGTCGAGGAGGGACGCCCGCATGTATCTCGAGTACACCGCTATGGACTGGATCGACACCACCACCACGGGAAGGAACATGTGCTTGAGCATCAGGAACAGATTGAACCCCTGGTGGCCGGGCGGGTACACCCCGGACACGGGGAAGAGCGCATAACCGAACCACTTCTGCCAGTACACGGCGAAGAGCAACTGCAGGAGGAGGGCCGACACGAAGGGCGGCACCGCAAGTCCCACCAGTGCACTCGAGTTCACAACCGTGTCGCGCAGCCGGCCCGGGCGCAGGGCCGCGAAGACACCGAGCATGTTGCCGAGAAGGATCCCCACGAGAGAGGCGATGATCCCGAGTCGCAACGAGTTCGCCAGTGCGTCCTTCAGGGTGGCAAAAACGTCGCGGCTCCCCTTGATGGACCGCGGCCAGTCGAGGGTCACGAACCCCCACAACCAGGAGAAATACCCGCGGATGTAGCCGAATGCCCCGGTGTAGAGACCGTTTGCCGCGATGTACTGGTCGATCTTCTTCTTCGACACACGGATGTTCGTGCGCCGGTAGCTCGCCACCGGGTCAGTGCCGAGGCGCAGCGCGACGTAGACGAGAAATGTCACGAGCACGATCGTGGGGATCAGCCACACCGCACGGCGCAGCGCGTATCTCAGCACCTGTTCACCTTCCCACCGTCACTGCTGCAGCGGCACGTCTGCACGAGATTCTGCCCCACAAAGGGATGTGGGTGCGGGGTCCAAGACCCCGCACCCACATTGTGTCCCTTCGGCCGGGCCGAGAGGAGGACCGGTCAGTCCTTGATCTCGACCTTCGCCTCGCCCTTGAGGAGCTCGGTCGGCACGTACTTGGCGTCGTTGGTGGTGCGGTAGGCGCCGGGCATCAGCACCTGCGCAACCGTCCACACGTACCACGACGAGCTGGCGCACTCAGTGATCGGGTTGAGACAACCCGGCCACTGCTCCGCACCGATGACGATCTGGCCGTCACCGTCGAGGTCCTTCCACTGGTAGGTGTCGTTGAACGCCGCGTTGTTGTTCAGCTCACCTTCCACGTTGTCCACGCGGTCGGTACGGTACGCGCCCGACTTCGGGAACTGGAACAGCGGGACGATGATGTAGTCCTTGTCCATCTCGACGATGGCGGACTTGATCAGCTCGGCGCGCTTCGCGGGGTCGGTCTCCTTGTCGGAGTCGTGGAGGGCCTTGGTGGCCGTGTCGTTGACCCAACCCTGGAAGTTTCCGCCCTGCTGGTTGTTCGCCTCGGTCGGCACCTGGTCACCGGCGAAGCCCCCCACGAGGTAGCTCGGGTCCGGCGGCGCGGTGCTGATGTACATGGCGAGGTCGTAGTCCATGCCGGGCAGGCGCTTCTGGAAGTAGCACTCTGCATCGCAGTTGTAGGCGACCACATTGAAGCCGGCCTTCTGCAGCAGCGGAATGAGGTACGCCTGGGTGCTCTCGCGACGGGTGTTGCCCGTGTTGATGACCCACTCGACCTTCGGCGTCACGCCGTCCTTGGCCCAGTACCCGTCGCCGTCCTTCGCGTATCCGGCGTCCTCCATGATCTTGTCGGCGGCTGCCTGGTCGTACTTGTTGCCGAAGATTCCCTCGGGGCAGTAGTCGCCGGGCACGATCGGTCCGCAGGTCAGCAGGGTGCCGTCCGCGGCGATCGGGATGTAGATCTGCTTGAACAGGGCGTCGAGGTCGATCGACTTGTAGAACGCCTCGCGGAACGCCGGGTCGGCGAATGCGCGGGTCTTCTCGCCGTCAGGCGTGCTGTTCTTCCCGTCGATGCCGAGGTTCATGTACAGAGCCTCGTAGTCGCCACCGAAGTTCAGGACCGTCTTCACGTTCGGGTCCTTCAACTCGTCCGTGATGCCCGCGTAGAACTGCGGGTAGATGAAGTCGACGGAGCCGGCCTTCAGGTCGGTGATCTCGGTCTCGGCGCGCGAGACCATGACGAGCTTCTTCAGACCGTCGGCCACCTTGCGGGGGCCCCAGTACTTGTCGTTCGGCACGTAGACCACCTGGTCGGTGCTCCACGACTCCATCTTCCACTCGGTACCGGAGAAGTTCCAGCTGGTCTGGAGGTCCTGAGAGATGTCGGAGCAGTTCGCGACGGCATCCTTCTTGATGAGTCCACCGAAAAGCCCGCGCCACGGCGCGTAGGTCTCCTTGAGGGACACCACGACCTGCTTGTCGGAGTCACCGGCCTCGACGGCGATGATCTTGTCGTAGCCGGTCGTGCCGAGCGAGCCCGGGGTCTTCATGATGGCGTCAAAGGTGCACTGGAAGTCGGCAACCGTGATCGGCGTGCCGTCGTCCCACACCGCCTCGTCGGCGACGTCATAGGTGATGGTCATCGCGGCGTCTCCCGCCGCACCACCGCCTCCGGCAGATGTGTCCTCGGTGCCACTGTCGCTCCCGCCGCCGCATGCGGCGAGAAGGAGCGCTGTGCCCAGAAGACCGGCGGCAAGCTTGCTGCTTCTCCTGCTGTTCCTCACTTGGTGACCTCCTGGTCAGGTTGTGGGGAGGTCACGGGCGAACCCGACCGGCGTCCCTCCCCGAATCGCACGGCGCTCCAAAACTAGCACTCGGGCCCGCAGGAACCCCCAAAATCCTCCCGGTCCCGCCCGGGAGTGCCTGGTCAGGACTCGAGGAGCCTGTACTGGACGATCCGGGCGAACTCCTCGGGCTCAAGGCTCGCACCGCCCACGAGGGCGCCGTCCACGTCGGGCTGGGACATCAGTTCCTTGATGGTGCCCGCCTTCACCGAACCCCCGTACTGGATGCGGACGCTGCGGGCCGCCTCCTGGCCCGACACCGCCCCGACGGTGGTTCTGATGGCCGAACAGACTTCCTGGGCATCCGACGCGGTGGCGGTGCGGCCCGTCCCGATCGCCCAGATCGGCTCGTAGGCGATCACGAGCCCCCCGACCTGCGCCGGTGACGAGCCCTCGAGGGCGGCCCTCACCTGGCCGGTGACCTTGGGGAGAGTCGACCCCTCCTCCCGCTCGACGAGGGTCTCCCCCACGCACACGATGGGTGTCATGCCCTGTTTCAGCACCGCGCCGACCCTTGCACGCACATCCGCATCACTCTCGCCGAACAGCTCCCGCCGCTCGCTGTGGCCCACGATCACGTACCGCACGTTCAGTTTGTTGAGGAAAGCAGCCGACACCTCTCCGGTGAACGCCCCCTTGTCGTCGGGATGGCATGTCTGGGCCCCCAGCGAGAACCGCAGCTTGTCCGCGTCGATCAGGGTCTGGACGCTGCGCAGGTCCGTGAACGGGGGATGGATGCTCACGTCGACCGCATCGAAGTCGTCGTTCCCCACGAGATAGGAGAGCTTCTGCACCAGATGGATCGCCTCGAAATGGTTGAGGTTCATCTTCCAGTTGCCGCTGATCAGCGGTCGGCGCGGTTCAACGGGCATTCGGGGCTCCCCTCAGTGCGGCGAGACCGGGGAGGTCCCCCAGCTCCAGCAGCTCGAGCGAGGCTCCCCCGCCCGTGGACACATGGTCGACCTCATCGTCGAGACCGAACTGCGCGAGTGCAGCGGCGCTGTCCCCGCCGCCCACGACAGTGAACGCCTTCGTGGCGGCGACGGCCTCCGCGACCGTGCGAGTCCCGGCGGCGAACCTCGCGTCCTCGAACATCCCCATCGGGCCGTTCCAGAAGACAGTGCGCGCGTCCATGATCACGTCGCTGAACGCAGCCGCACTGCCCGGGCCGATGTCGAGACCCTTTGCCCCCTCCGGCAGTCTCTGGCCGAAAGTCGCAAAGTTGCCCGTCGCATCGAGCCCCACGATGTCGTCGGGGAGGTGGATCGGCTTGCCCCCTCCGAGCAATCTCCGGCACGTGGCGATCTGGTCGAGTTCGCAGATGGAGTCGCCGACCGGGAACCCCTGCGCGGCGAGAAAGGTGAAGCACATGCCTCCGCCGATGACGAGCGCATCCACCACCTGGAGCAGGGACTCGATCACCCCGAGCTTGTCGCTCACCTTCGCGCCGCCCAGCACCGCCACGAACGGCCGCTTCGGCTTGTCGCGCAGACCGGAGAGCACCTCCACCTCCCGCTGCAGGAGTCTCCCCGCTGCCGACGGAAGCGTGCGCGGCGGTCCCACGATCGACGCATGCGCCCTGTGGGCGGCACCGAACGCATCATTCACGTACATGTCGATCCCGCGCACCAGTGAGGCTGCGAAGGAATCATCGTTCCTCTCCTCGCCCGCGTCGAACCTCAGGTTCTCGAGCAGTTCGACCCCGGGCGCGAGTTCGGCGAGCCGGCGGCGGACCGGATCCATCGAGTACCTCGGTTCCGGCGCGCCCTTCGGGCGGCCCAGGTGGCTCGCGCACACGACATGGGCCCCGCGACCGGTCAACCATTCGATGGTCGGCAGGGCGGCCCTGATGCGGAAGTCATCCGTGATGACCCGTGCATCGTCGGGCCCCTCCATCGGGACGTTGAAGTCGGTGCGCACGAGGACACGCTTGCCCGCGACGTCGCCGAGGTCCTCGAGGACCGGAATGCGTGCCATCAGGCGAAGCTCACTTGCCGACGTGCAGAACGAGGTCCACGAGGCGGTTCGAGTAGCCCCACTCGTTGTCGTACCAACCCAGCACCTTCACCAGTGTGCCCATGCTCATCGTGAGGTCAGAGTCGAACACGCACGAGTGCGGGTTCGTCACGATGTCGCTGGAGACGATCGGTGCGTCGGTGTACTCGAGGACGCCCTTCAGCGGGCCCGATGCCGCCGCACGGAATGCGGCGTTGATCTCCTCGACCGTTGCGGGCTTCCTCAGGTTCGCCACGAAGTCCGTGATCGATCCGGTCGGCACGGGGACGCGCAATGACGTTCCGTCGAGACGACCTTTCATCGCCTCGAGCACGAGACTCGTGGCTCGTGCGGCGCCCGTGCTGGTCGGCGTGATGTTGATGGCCGCCCCGCGCGCGCGGCGCAGGTCGCTGTGCGGCCCGTCGACCAGCTGCTGGTCACCCGTGTACGCATGGATCGTGGTCATGAGACCGTTCTCCACCCCGAAAGCGTCGTCGAGCACCTTCACGAGCGGGACGAAACAGTTGGTCGTGCAGCTCGCGTTGGACACCACCTTGTGCTTGGCGCGGTCGAAGTCGTTGTGGTTGATGCCGTACACGAAGGTTGCGTCCGCGCCGTTCGACGGTGCCGACACGATGACGAGGGGTGCCCCCGCCTCGAGGTGGGCGGCGGCCTTCTCGCGGTCGGTGAAGAATCCGGTGCTCTCGATGACGAGGTCGACGCCGAGCGATGCCCACGGCAGGGCCTTCGGGTCCCTCTCGGACAGGACCTTCAGGACCTTGCCGTCGATGCTGATGCCTCCATCGACAGCCGTGATGTCGTTCGGGAGGACGCCGAGCACGGAGTCGTACTTCAGGAGGTGCGCCATGGTCTTGAGCGACCCGAGGTCGTTCACCGCCACGATCTCCACGTCCGCACCCCGTGCGGTCACTGCCCGGAAGAAGTTGCGGCCGATCCGGCCGAACCCGTTGATTCCCACTCTGACAGTCATTCTCGAGGTCCTTTCGGTCGTCCGGGGCACGACGGTGCGGACACCACACTAGTTGTCGCGCACTCCCCGTCCCCTGTGACGCGGACGTCCGTCCCGGTCAGTCGGGCAGGTCCCTGTGGGACACGCGCGGTGACCACCCCGCCGACTTCAGCCGCTCTGCGAGGATCTCGGTCACCGCCACTGACCTGTGCCTGCCGCCGGTGCAACCCACACCTATCGTGAGATAGCTGCGGCCCTCGGCCACGTACGCCGGGAGCACGAGGGACAGGAGTCCGTCGACACGTTCGATGAACTCCCCCGCGGACCCGTGTGACATCACGTACTCGCGCACGCGCGGCTCAAGACCAGTCATCGGTCGGAGTTCCTCGTCCCAGTGCGGGTTCGGCATGAATCTCACGTCGAACACCGTGTCGACGTCGATCGGGACCCCGTGCTTGAACCCGAAGGACATGAGTGTCACCTGCAGCGAGTCGGCGGCCGATTCCGGCCCGAACAACCCGACCAGTTTCGACTTGAGTTGATGAACGGTGAGCCCGGTGGTGTCCACCACAACATCAGCGGTGGCCTTCACCTCGGCGAGCGCCGTGCGCTCCGCCTCGATGAGTTGCTCCAGACCGGTGGAGCCATCGGAGAGCGGGTGGCGCCTCCGTGTCGCCTCGTACCTGCGCACGAGCTCGCGGGTTGCCGCGTCGAGGAACAGGATGCGCACCCGGTGACCCTGGGCGCGGAGGGTCCCCACCGCCGCGAGCATGCCGGCCTGGTGACGCGAGTTGCCGAGCACGAGGCAGAGTTTCTCGATCTCGCCGCCTGCCTCGCCGGACAGCGCAACCACGCGGTCGAGCAGGGAAACCGGGAGGTTGTCCACGACGAACCATCCGAGGTCCTCGAGGTCGTCGGCCGCCTGTGACCTCCCTGCCCCGGACAAACCGGCGATGACGAGGATGTCGGTCACTGCGCGAACACTATCGGTGCGGTCAACCGGGGTCCTGCGACCGCACGTGTTTGGTCGTCCGGAGATACAGCAACCGGGGCACCGTGTGCGCGAGCACGTACTCGGGTGCACGGGCGAGGAACCCGTCGGGCGGGGGCGGCTCCACCATCCTCTCCGTCAACAGACCGTGCGCCGCGAGACAGTTCACGTACCTGGAGAGGGGCCGGTGGACGAATCGGATGCGCACCCCGGGTTCCACCTCCTCGTGCGTGGCTGTCTCCGTGAGGTACGGCCCGATCCTCCAGTACTGCTCCGGGGGGTCGATGATGTGGTCGTCGATCCACCCCGAGCCCGGTGTCTGCAGCAGCGGGTGGTTGAGGAAGAAGGCGAACCGGCCGCCCTGACGCAGGACCCTCGACACCTCCGACACCGCCGTCTCGAGCAGGTCGATGTGCTCGAACACGAGGCACGCGATGACAACATCGAACTCGGCATCCCCGAACGGGAGTTCCTCCGCCCCGGCGAGCAGGTAACTCGGACCGCCACCGCGTGCCCGTGCAGTCCTGATGTTCCGTTCCGTGGGGTCGACCCCCGTGACAGCGCAACCCGCCGCGGCGAGCGCCCTCGAGATCTGCCCCTCGCCGCAACCGACGTCGAGCACGCGGACCGGTGCACCGTCCGCACGTGCGAGCTCCACCGGGGACGCCTCCTCCACCGCAAGGGGAATTATCTGTTCCTCGTACTCGGGGTCGACCCCGCCCGTGAACCCCTCGATCCACCAGTCGGCGTGCTCGTCCCAACCCGAGTTGCCGGGTGTCACGGCTCCTCCCGCTCGGTCTGTGCTCCTGCGTCAGGATGGAACCGGGCATGGATCGCCTCGGCAACGGGGTCGGGCAGCCATGACAGGGCGCGGAGGTCATCGAGGCTCGCTCGCTTCACGGCGTTGACCCCGCCCATCGACTTCACCAACCGTTTGGCCCGGACCTCGCCGAGGCCGGGTATCCCGTCGAGTGACGACGACACCATTCGCTTGCCGCGCAGCTCGCGATGGAAGGAGTTCGCGAACCTGTGCGCCTCGTCGCGCACCCGCTGCAGCATGAACAGCGCCTCGCTGCCGCGCGGCACGCGCACCGGTTCGCTGCTGCCGGGGACGTACACCTCCTCGAATCGCTTCGCCAGGGCGGCAACGGGTATCTCGTGCTCGAGACCGAGCTCGCGAACGACCCGTTCGGCGACCCCGAGCTGTCCCTTGCCGCCGTCAACGAGGAGGAGTTGCGGCGGGTACGCGAACCGTCCGGGCCTGTCGCGCTGCACCGAAGGGTCGCGGTCACGATCCTCGAGATAGGCGGTCAGTCGTCTCGTCAGCACCTCCTCCATCGCGGCATAGTCGTCGTTTCCCTCGATGCCCACCTTGAACCGCCGGTACTCGCGCTTGTTCGGCAGTCCGTCCTCCAGCACCACCATCGACCCGACATAGTCGGTGCCCTGGAGGTGTGCCATGTCATAACACTCGATGCGCAGGGGTGCCTCCGGGAGGCCGAGCAGCTCCTGGAGCTCAGAGAGTGCACGACTGCGTGTGTTGTGGTCGGCCGCCCTGCGGAGACGGTTGCGGTTCAGCTCCTCGGTGGCGTTGCGTGTGACGGTCGAGTGCAGCTCGCGCTTGTCACCGCGCTGCGGGACCCGCACCTGCACCGGAGTACCGCGCAGCATCCCCAGCCACTCACGCACCGAGTCCCCGTCGGCGGGCTCGACCGGGACCAGCACCGTCCGCGGCACGCCGAGAGGCGGTCCCTCGCCGTACAGGTCCTCGAGGACCCTGCGCACGAGTGCCCCCGTGGTGAGTTCCTCCACCTTGTCGACGACGAACCCGCGGCGACCGGTGACCCGTCCGTGCCGGACATGGAAGACCTGCACGGCCGCCCCGAGGTCGTCCTCGGCGATGCCGAGCACGTCGAGATCCTCGTCCCTGTCGCCCACGATCACCTGCTTCTCCACCGCGCGCCTGACCGACCCGAGACGGTCGCGCAACAGGGCCGCACGCTCGTACTCCATCGCAGCCGAGGCCGCGTTCATCTCGGCCTCGAGGTTCTCCACGACGGGGTCGGACTTCCCGTCGAGAAAGTCGCACAGGAGACGGACGTGCTCGGCATATTCCTCCGCGGACACCTCGCCGACGCACGGACCGGCGCACTTCTCGATGTGGAACAGCAGGCACGGCCGGCCGAGTCGTTCGTGCTGACGGTACTTGCCGGGACTGCACGTGCGGACCGGGAATGTCCGCAGGAGCAGATCGAGCGTCTCGCGGATGGCGTACGCATGTGCGAACGGCCCGAAGTAGCGGGTTCCCTTGCGCTTGGTGCCCCGTACCACCACTGCGCGCGGCCATTCCTCGTCCATGGTGACTGCGAGGAACGGGTAGCTCTTGTCGTCGCGCAACCGCACGTTGAAACGGGGGTGATGCTCCTTGATGAGTGCGTACTCGAGCATCAGTGCCTCGAGTTCGTTGCGCACCTCTATCCATTCGACCGTCTCCGCCGCCTGCACCATCGCCGCCGTGCGCGGGTGGAGAGCGCCCGCGTCCTGGAAGTAGCTCGCCACGCGGGAGCGCAGGTTCGCGGCCTTGCCGACATAGATCACCCGTCCGTGCCTGTCAAGGAACTGGTACGAGCCCGGGCCTGTGGGCACGGACCCGGGTGCCGGACGCTGCGCCGGCACCGTCAGGCCTTCTTTGCCCGGGCGGAAGCCTGCTTCTTGACGGCCTGCTTCTTGACGGCCTGTTTCCCGGCGGCCGGCCTTTTCACCTCCGACGTCGTGACGCCGAGCATCGGGGCGAGGAACCTGCCGGTGTGGCTCTCTGCGCACCGTGCAACGGACTCAGGTGGTCCCTCGCAGACCACGGATCCACCTCCGCTGCCGCCCTCGGGACCGAGGTCGATGATCCAGTCGGCGGTCTTGATGACGTCGAGGTTGTGCTCGATCACGAGGACCGAGTTCCCCTGCTCCACGAGGCGCGAGAGGACCGTGAGCAGACGGTTCACGTCCTCGAAGTGGAGACCCGTTGTCGGTTCATCGAGAAGGTACATGGTGTGCCCGGTGGAACGCTTCGCGAGTTCGCTCGCGAGTTTCACCCTCTGGGCCTCGCCGCCGGACAGGGTCGGGGCACTCTGGCCGAGGCGCACGTAACCGAGACCCACGTCGACGAGCGTCTGCATGTGACGCGATATCGCGGGCTGGTTGGCGAAGAAATCAACTGCCTCGGAGATCGGCATGTCCAGGACCTCGGCGATGTTCCGCCCCTTGAACGTGATCTCGAGCGTGTCGCGGTTGTACCGGGCGCCCTTGCACACCTCGCAGGGCACGTACACGTCGGGAAGGAAGTGCATCTCGATCTTGATGGTCCCGTCGCCGGAGCACGCCTCGCAGCGGCCGCCCTGCACGTTGAAGCTGAACCTTCCTGGCTGGTACCCGCGCACCTTTGCCTCGGGCGTCGCGGCGAACAACTTCCTGATCCCGTCGAACACACCCGTGTACGTGGCGGGGTTCGAGCGCGGCGTGCGGCCGATCGGTGACTGGTCCATGTCGATGACCTTGTCGATGGCCTTGATGCCCTCGACGCGGCGGTGGCGCCCCGGCGCCTCCTTGCTGCTGTAGATCTGCTGCATCATCGCGGGGAGGAGAATGTCGCGCACGAGAGTGCTCTTGCCGCTGCCCGACACCCCCGTCACCGCGACGAAGCACCCGAGCGGAATGTGCACGTCGATGTCGCGCAGGTTGTGCTCCCGCGCACCGAGAACCGAGATCCGCTCTCCCGTCGGCGTCCGCCGGCTCGACGGCACCGGGATCGCACGGGAGCCGGAGAGATAGGCGCCCGTCACGGACTGTCGCACCTTTTCGATGCCGGGCACGGGGCCGCTGTACACGACCTCTCCTCCGTGCTCGCCCGCGCCCGGTCCGATGTCCACGATCCAGTCACTCTCACGGATCGTGTCCTCGTCGTGCTCCACCACGATCACGGTGTTGCCGAGGTCGCGCAGCCTGTGGAGCGTGTCGATCAGTCTCCGGTTGTCCCGCTGGTGAAGGCCGATGCTCGGCTCGTCGAGGACGTACAGGGTGCCGACGAGCCCCGAGCCGATCTGGCTGGCGAGGCGGATGCGCTGGGCCTCACCTCCTGCGAGGGTGCCTGCGGAGCGCGAGAGCGTGAGGTAATCGAGACCCACATCGAGGAGGAACCCGAGCCGTGCGTTGATCTCCTTCACGATCCGCTCTGCGATGATCGCGTCCCTCTCCCCCAGCTCGAGCGACCGGAGGAACGCGGCGGAGTCCGCTATCGACATCGCACACACCTCGGAGATGTTCCGGCCGCCCACCGAAACCGCGAGTGTGGAGGGCTTCAGCCGGGCGCCCTCGCACTCGGGGCAGGGCACCTCGCGCATGTACGACTCGTACTGCTCACGCGACCAGTCGCTGTCCGCGTCCTCGTGACGTCTCTTCACCCACGGGATCACGCCCTCGTAGGTGCTGCTGAACTGGCGCACCTTCCCGAACCTGTTGCGGAACTTCACCACCACCGCACCCTTGCGGCCGTTCAGCACAAGCCCCCGCTGCCTGGCGGTGAGCTTGGCGAACGGCTTGTCGAGGTCCACGCCCTCCTCCTCGGCGATCGTCTCGAGGAGCCTCATGAAATAGCCGGAGTGGGCGCTCCGCCACGGCGAGATCGCACCCTCGCGCAGCGACATCGACCCGTCGGGCACGACGAGTTCGGGGTCGACCTCGAACTTCGTTCCGAGACCGTCACAGCCCGGGCAGGCCCCGAAGGGTGAGTTGAACGAGAAGTTCCTCGGTGCTGGCTCCTCCATGCTCTCGCCGCACTTCGGGCATGCGAGGTGCTGGCTGAACGTGAGCACCTCGGGGTCGCCCTTCTGGGCCACCAGCTCGACCTCCGCGACACCTTCCGCGAGCTTGAGGGCAGTCTCGAGCGAGTCCGTGAGTCGTCTCTCGATGTCGTCCCTCCGGACGAGGCGGTCGATCACGATCTCGATGGTGTGCTGCTCGTAACGGGCGAGCTTGGTGCCCGACTTCAGGAACTCCGAGATGTCATGAACATCGCCGTCGATCCGCGCCCGCACGAAACCCTGCGCGGCGATGTCGGTCAGCAGTGTGTCGTACTCGCCCTTGCGGCCCCTCACCACGGGGGCGAGCACCTGGAACCGTGTTCCCTCGGGGAGAGCCATGATCCGGTCCACGATCTGCTGGGGGGTCTGGCGCCGGAGGCGGGTGCCGTCGTTCGGGCAGTGCTGCACCCCGATGCGCGCGTAGAGCAGGCGCAGGTAGTCGTACACCTCGGTGATCGTGCCCACCGTTGACCGCGGGTTGCGCGAGGCGGACTTCTGGTCGATCGAGATCGCCGGCGAGAGACCCTCGATCATGTCGACGTCGGGCTTGTCCATCTGCCCGAGGAACTGGCGCGCGTACGCAGACAGGCTCTCCACGTATCGGCGCTGGCCCTCCGCATAGATGGTGTCGAAAGCGAGGCTGCTCTTCCCCGAACCCGACAGCCCCGTGAACACGATCAGGCGGTCACGCGGGAGCTCGAGGCCGACGTTCTTCAGGTTGTGCTCACGGGCACCCCGGACAACGATCTTCTCGGTCACGGTGCGAGGCTAACGGGCGGTCATCGGGCGTCGCGAAGCTCGCGGCGCAGTTCGTTCACTTCGTCACGCAGGCGGGCCGCGTACTCGAACTTGAGTTCCGCTGCCGCCTCGTGCATCTCTTCCTCGAGCGTCTGGATGAGCCGTGCCAGCTCGTGTCCCTCCATTGCCTGGATCTCCCGCTTCACCTTCTCGCGGTCACGTTCGCGCGTGCGCCTGTTGCCCTTGCCCGGCACCGCACCCTTCTCGTCGACGCCGAGAACCGACAGGATGTCGCCCACGGCCTTGCGGATCGTCTGCGGGTTGATTCCGTGTTCCTTGTTGTGGGCGATCTGCATCTCGCGGCGTCTGTTCGTCTCGCGGATCGCGCTCTCCATGGCCTTCGTCACCTTGTCGGCGTACATCACGACCTGTCCTGCCACGTTGCGCGCCGCGCGGCCGATCATCTGGATGAGGGAGGTCTCGCTGCGCAGGAAACCCTCCTTGTCGGCGTCGAGGATGCACACGAGAGACACCTCGGGGAGGTCCAGACCCTCGCGCAGGAGGTTGATGCCCACGAGGACGTCGAACTCACCGAGACGGAGAGCCCGCAGGATCTCGATCCGTTGCAGGGTGTCGATGTTGCTGTGCAGGTAGCGCACCCGCAGGCCCTGTTCGAGCAGGTACTCAGTGAGGTCCTCGGCCATCTTCTTCGTGAGGGTGGTGACCAGCACCCGTTCCTCCCGTTCCGTCCGCTCCCGCACCAGCTCCATGAGATCGTCAATCTGGCCCTTCGTGGGCCGCACGATCACCTCGGGGTCGACGAGCCCCGTGGGGCGCACGATCTGCTCCACGACCCGTGTGCTGTTGCGCAGCTCGAAATCAGCGGGCGTGGCGGACATGAACACGCACTGGTTGATCCGCTCCATCGTCTCCTCAAACCGCAGGGGGCGGTTGTCGCGCGCGGACGGGAGCCGGAACCCGTGCTCGACGAGCGTGTCCTTGCGGCTGCGGTCCCCGGCGAACTGTGCATGGAGCTGCGGAACGGCGTTGTGGCTCTCGTCGATCACGATGAGGTAATCGGCCGGAAAGTAGTCGAGCAGCGTGAACGGTGGCTCACCGGGGCTGCGGCCGTCGATGTGCATCGAGTAGTTCTCGATTCCGTTGCAGTATCCCATCTCCTGGATCATCTCGAGGTCGTACTGGGTCCGCATCCGCAGGCGCTGGGCCTCGAGCAGTTTGCCCTGGCGCTCGAACTCCGCGAGACGCCCCTGCAGTTCCTGCTCGATGCCGACCACGGCACGCCTCATCCGGTCGTCACCGGCCACGTAGTGGGTCGCAGGGAACACGATCACCTCGGACAGCTCCGAGAGCTGCTCCCCAGTGACAGGGTCCACGGTGGTGATGCGGTCGACAGTGTCACCGAACATCTCGACCCGCACCACGTTCTCCTCGTAGGCAGGATGAATCTCGACGGTGTCACCGCGGACACGGAAGTTGCCCCTGCCGAGCGTCATGTCGTTGCGGTCGTACTGGAGATCGACGAGCCGCCGGAGGATGCTGCGTTGGTCATAGTCCACCCCGACATGAAGCTCGAGCAGTTGGCCCCTGTATTCCTCGGGGTCTCCCATGCCGTAGATGCACGACACCGATGCGACAACGATCGTGTCCCGTCTGGTGAGGAGCGCGGCGGTGGCCGAATGACGCAGCCGGTCGATCTCGTCGTTGATCGAGGAGTCCTTCTCGATGTAGGTGTCGCTGGACGGGATGTAGGCCTCAGGCTGGTAGTAGTCGTAGTAGCTCACGAAGAACTCCACGCGGTTTCCCGGGAAGAACTCCTTCATCTCCTGTGCGAGCTGGGCTGCAAGGCTCTTGTTGGGGGCGAGAATGAGGGTGGGCCTCTGGACCTTCTCGATCGTCCATGCGATCGTTGCCGACTTCCCCGAGCCGGTGATGCCGAGGAGGGTCTGGAACCGTTCCCCCGACGTGATGCCGGCGGCGAGCTGCTCGATTGCCTTCGGCTGGTCGCCCGCCGGCGCGAACTCTGAGACGACCTTGAACTCGGGCACGGCGAGGATGGTACCGACGCGGTGTCGTCAGGGTTGCTGCGGCGCGCGCACCTGCTCGCCCGCATCCGGTGCTGCCGGCGGCAGACCGAGTGCCCATTCCCACACGTCGTCGAGCTGGCGCTCGAGCGACTCGAGGTCACCCGAGTTGTCCACCACTCGGTCGGCGATCGCGAGACGGGCCTCCCGGCTCGCCTGGTTCGCCACCCTGGCGCGGGCATCGGTCTCGCCGAACCCGCGGAACTCGATGAGCCGTGCGACGGCCGTGTCCACCGGCACGTCGACCACGATGACCCCGCACAGTCCCTTGCGGGGGTTCTCGGCAAGCAACGGGATGTCGAGCACGACGACGTTGCCGGTGTCGCGCTGTTCCTCGAGCCGACGGTTCATCTCGGCTCCCACCGCGGGGTGGACGATCCTGTTGAGTGCGGCGACCTTCTCCTTGTCACCGAAAGCCGCGGCGGCAAGTGCCGCACGGTCGAGCGATCCATCGGCGCGGATGATGCCGGCTCCGAACTCTGCCGCGAGCTCTGCGAGAAGCGGCCGGCCCGGCTCCTGGAGCTCGCGCACTATCGCGTCAGCGTCGATGATCACCGCGCCGCGCCGCGCGAGCGATGCCGAGACGGTTGATTTGCCGGAGCCGATTCCCCCGGTGAGTCCCAGGAGGATCACGGGTCGACCGTCAGGCCTCGGGAGCGGCGTCGGTGGCCGCCGGGGCGCCCTCCGGCTGGCCGTACTCCTTGTAGTACTCGGCCCATGCGGCCTCACGCTCGGTGTCGTCGCCACCGACCCAGTTGCCGTGCTCATCGACCTCGAACTGACCCTGGTACTCGGCGGCGAGCTCGCCACCCTCTGCGGCCTGCTTGATCGAGATCGAGATGCGACGGCGCGCGAGATCGAGATCGATGATCTTCACCCACAGTTCCTCACCGGGAGTGACGACCTGCTCGGGCGACTCGACGTGGTGCGTGGACATCTCGGAGATGTGCACGAGGCCCTCGATGCCCTCGCCGACCTGGACGAACGCACCGAACGGCATGAGCTTGGTGACACGTCCGTAGACGAGCTGGCCGACCTCGTGACCGGACGCGAACTCCTGCCAGGGGTCCTGCTGGGTGGCCTTGAGCGAGAGGCTGATGCGCTCCTTGCTCATGTCGACATCGAGCACCTTCACGGTGACCTTCTGGCCGACCTGCACCACCTGGTTCGGGTGATCGACGTGCTTCCACGAGAGCTCGCTCACATGGATGAGACCGTCCATCCCGCCCAGATTGACGAATGCACCGAAGGCGACCACGGAGGAGATCTCTCCCTCGCGGACCTCGCCGGGCTTCAGGTTCACGAGGAACTGGTCGCGCTTCTCGCGGTGGGTCTCCTCGAGGAAGGCCTTCGCCGACAGCACGACGTTGTTGCGGTTCCGGTCGAGCTCGATGATCTTCGCCTCGACCTCCTTGCCGATGTACGGCTGGAGGTCGCGCACGCGGCGCAGCTCCACGAGCGATGCAGGGAGGAAGCCGCGGAGGCCGATGTCGACGATGAGACCGCCCTTCACCACCTCGATGACGGTTCCCTTCACGGTGCCGTCGGACTCCTTGATGCGCTCGATCGTGCCCCATGCCTTCTCGTACTGGGCGCGCTTCTTGGAGAGGATGAGGTTGCCCTTGGCATCCTCGAGCGTGACGACGAGGGCCTCGACCTGGTCGCCGATGGCCACGATCTCGTTCGGGTCGACGTCGTTCTTGATGGCGAGTTCCCGGACAGGGATGATGCCCTCGGTCTTGTAGCGGACATCCACATACACGGCATCGCGGTCGATCTTCACGACGGAGCCGGAGACCAACTGCTTCTCCTTGAGGCTCACGTGCCGGCGCTCCACCTCCTCCTCGAACGAACTGTCGATGTCACGCGAGGTGACGGTGCGGGGGGAGTAGACCCCGTCGGCACTGAAGGTGCCCATTGACGGGGAGAGAGTTGAGTCGGACAAGGGATTGAGGCTTTCGGGATGGATCGGGATCGTTGTCTGCCCGGGTGGACCCGGGGCCCTACCGGCGGAAGGGCGTTTTGGACGCTATCAGGAGAAACTCCGAACTCTCCACGGTGGGTTCGCGCTCCTCGTAGCCGCCGGGGTCCACCGACAGGATGCGCTCCACCGTGAGACCACACGAGATGGCGAGGAGGGTCAGTTCGCGGGGTGTGTAGCAGCCCGTCCACAGATCGACCGTCCGTGGCCGGCCCTCCTCGTCCCTGACCTCGGTGACCTCGTGCGACACTCCGGAGCCGGCGTCGAACGAGGCGTCGGCGTGGTACTTCACGGAGAAGTACGCGTTGAACGCCGACAGTGCAAGTCGCCCGCCGGGACGCAGCGCCCGGGAGATGCCCGCGAGCACCGCCGCATCCTCCCCCGGCCCGGTCTGCAGGCCGAATGCGCCCTGGCACAGGCACACGACCGCGTCGAACCCGCCGTCGAACGTGAGGTGGCGTGCGTCCATCCGCTCGAACGTCGCCCCGGACGGCGCGCCGCCACGCGCAAGAGCCACGAACCTCTCGCTGATGTCGATCCCGTGGACGGTGAAGCCGCGGCGCGCGAGTTCGTGCGCGTGCCTGCCCGGGCCGCACCCGACGTCGAGCACGCGGTCACCCGGTTCGATACCCAGCCACCGCACCACCGCATCGACTTCGTTCGTGGTGCCCTTCGTGAACGAGTAGCGCAGGTACGCAGAACCGAGATGATCGGCGAGCGGTTCGAACCAGTGATCGTGGACCTCGTCCCCGGTCGATGTCACGACTTCGCGTCCGCCCATGTCCCGCCCCAGGCGGCGTTGACCTCGAGCGGGACCCTGAGATCGGCGGCACCGCGCATCTCCTCGAGCACCGCGGCGTTCACTGCGTCATGTTCGCCGCGGGGGCTCTCCACCAGCACCTCGTCGTGGACCTGCAGAACAAGTCGGGCCCCGAGGCCCTCGGCCTCGAGCCTTTCGTCGATGCGCACGAGCGCGATCTTGAAGATGTCCGCGGCGAGGCCCTGGATGGCCGCGTTCATCGCCTGACGTTCCCCGGCCTGCCTGATCCGGAAGTTGTCGCTGAGCAACTCGGGGATGGGTCGCCGGCGCTTGAAGAGTGTCTCGGTGTACTGGCGCTGCCGGGCCTCGTGCACCGCGGAATCCATGTAGGCGCGCACGTTCGGGAACGCCACGAAGTAACTGTCCAGAATCGCCGCCGCCTCCGGCACGGGGATCCCGAGTCGCTGGCTGAGTCCGTAGGCCTCCATGCCGTACGCGAGGCCGTACGACACCATCTTCGCCTTGGCCCGCTGGTCGACCGTGACCTTGGCCGGATCGACGCCGAACACCCGGGCCGCCGTGGCACGGTGGATGTCCTCGCCGGCGTTGAACGCGGAGACGAGTCCGGGGTCGTCCGCGAGATGGGCGATGCAACGCAGCTCGATCTGGTTGTAGTCGGCGACCATCAACTCACAGCCCTCGCGCGCGACGAAGGCCGTACGGAACACCCGCCCCTCCTCGCTGCGCACCGGGATGTTGTGCAGGTTCGGCCTGTCGCTGCTGAGCCGACCGGTGCGCGCCACCGTCTGGTTGAAGGTGGCGTGGATGCGCGAGTCAGTGCGGTCCACCTCGGCGAGCAGCCCCTCACCGTACGTCGACCGGAGCTTCTCCACCTCCCTGTAGCGCAGCAGGGGCTCCACGAACTCCGGCCATTCTTCACGCAACTTCTCGAGCGTTGCCGCGTCGGTGCTGTAGCCGGTCTTCGTCTTCTTCCCCGGTGTGAGCCCCTTCTCCTCATACAGGATCTCACGCAGCTGTGCGGGCGAGTTGAGGTTGAAGGGACGGCCCGCGACGGCGTGCAGTTCCGACACGAGGGTTGCCGCCTCGGCAGAGAGCCGGTCACGGATGCCCGCGAGCGCCCCGGTGTCGACCCTGATGCCGAGATGTTCCATGCGCGCGAGCACCCTGACCAGCGGGTTCTCCACCTCGTCGTAGAGGGCGGTGTTGTCGATCCCTGCGAGCAGGTCCCTCATCCTCGGCGCGAGCGCCGCCGTCACGAGCGCCGCGGAACACACTGCGCGCGGTTCAGCCGATTCGTCACCACCGAAGTCGAGCTGACCGGACGATTCCTTCTCCCCTTCCGGGGTCATCCCGATCGTGTCCCCGGCAACGGACGAGAGCGAGAAACTCCCCCGCGCGGGGTCGACGAGATATGCGGCTATCTGCGTGTCGAGGACGAGTCCCTTCAGATCCGTCCCGAGGGAAAGCAGGCTTCGCATCAACGGCTTCGCATCGTGCATCACCACCGCCCTGTGGGCGGCAAGCGCCCCGGCGAGCTCCGGGGAGAGCGCGACCTCGGCCGGCAGCCACGCCACCCGTCCCGCGGTCGCATCAGCGACGACCGCGATTCCCTCGAGCGGCGAGCGCCCGGGATCGCCGGTCCAGCTGGCCGCGAGCACGAGTTCACCGAGCCCGGCGACGAGGCGCGCCGCCTCTGATGCGGTCGGTTCCACTATCTCGAGTTCGGCTGCGTCGGTCCGGACCGGCGGGTCAACCGCATCGGTTGATTCACCACCGGTGGTGCCCCACCCCATGGCGGACACGAGGTCCTGCATGCGCTTGGTCATCGTCTTGAACTCGAGGAACTCGAACAACCGGCGGGTGGCCTGCATGTCGGGTGCAGGCGCGAGCGACGAGAGATCCACCTGCACCGGGACGTCGCGGCGCAGCACCATCATCCCGGCGTTGCGGCGCACCCTCTCGCCGTGCTCTGCGAGGTTCGCCGCGAGCCTGGGTGTCTGCTCGGCAGCCGCCGCGATCACGCCGTCGATGCCGCCGTACTGGTTGATCAGCTTCGCCGCCGTCTTCTCCCCCACGCCGGGCACCCCGTCGAGGTTGTCGCTCGGGTCACCCCGGAGCGCGGCGTAGTCGGCGTACTGGGCGGGTGTGACCCCAGTGCGCTCGACGATCCCGGCCTCGTCGTAGATCGCGTATTCGCTCACACCCCTCTTGTTGTAGAGGACACGGATGTGCGGGTCGCGCACGAGCTGGTAGGAGTCCCGGTCCCCGGTCACGATCAGGAGGTCCCGCCCCTCCCGTTCGGCCGTCTCCGCCATGGTGGCGATGATGTCGTCACCCTCGAACCCGGGCATCTCGAGCCAGCGGATACCGAGCGCATCGAGCACCTCGCGGATGATCCCCATCTGCTGGCGCAGTGACTCGGGTGCTTTCTCCCGCTGTGCCTTGTACTCCGGGATCGCCTCGTGGCGGAAGGTCGGCTCGGGCCTGTCGAACACCACGACGATGCCCTCTGGTCTGTGTTCCTTCGCGAGGTTGACGAGCATCGTGACGAAACCGAACACCGCGTTCGTGGTCTGGCCCGAGGCATTCGCCATGTCCTCGGGAAGTGCGAAGAACGCCCTGTAGGCGAGCGAGTTCCCGTCGAGGACCATCACCGCCATGTGGGTGCCCCTACTCCGGCCGCAGCTCGCCGGAGATGATCATGTCGGCGACGGCACGCATGGTCGTGCGGTGGTTCATCGCACCACGCTGGATGAAGCCGTATGCGTCTGACTCCGACATGCCGCCTGTGTCCATCAGCACTCCCTTTGCCCGGTCGATTGCCTTGCGGGTCTCCAGCTGCTCGCCGAGTTCCTCCACCTCACCGTTCAGGGCCTGCATCTCGCGGAACCGGCCGAGTGCCACCTCGATCGCAGGGATGAGGTCGCTCTTCTGGAAGGGCTTCACCAGGTACGCGAGCGCACCCGCATCGCGGGCCTCCTCGATCACCTCGCGCTGCGAGAAGGCGGTGAGGACGAGCACCCCGCAGATGCGGTCCTTGGTGATGTGCCGAGCGGCCTCGAGTCCGTCCATGCCCGGCATCTTGATGTCGAGAATGGCGATGTCCGGACGAAGGTCGCGGACGAGCTCCACCGCCTTGTCGCCACGGCCGGTCTCGCCGACCACGTCGTAGCCCTCCTCCTCGAGGGTCTCCTTCAGGTCGAGGCGGATGATTGCCTCGTCCTCTGCGATCACGACGCGGATGGTCATCTCTGAGGGTCCTTCATTCTGTCCAGCAACTCGTCCATTCTTGCCGTCAGGTCGGCCCTCTGGGCCACCAGTTCGGCCCGGTGGCGCGCCATCGCGTCGGCATGGCGCCTGGCCTCGCGGTGTTCGTGCTCGGCGGCGGGCGTCTCCGCGACAAGAGCACGCAACGACAGGTCGTCCGCATCGTCCGCCAACTGGCTGTACTGGTCCTCGACGATGCGCAGTTCCTCCTGCACCTCCTTCAGACGTGCGGAGAGCTGCGCGAGACGTCGGTTCAGCAGCCGGTGACCCATGCGACGGAGTGTACGAAGCGCCCGCACGTCAGGGGCGATTCAGAGGGAAACGACCGTCAGGCGTGGTCGGTGGCGTCCGGCATGGTCGCCCGGGCGAGCTTCGCACCGGCGAGATCGGCGCCGGTGATGTCCGCATCCGTCAGGTTCGCGCGGGTCAGGTTGGCGCGCCTCAGGTTCGCGCCGGCGAGACTTGCCCCGGACAGGTCGGCACGGGTGAGATTGGCCTTCGCGAGTCTCGCACCCGACAGGTCGGCAGCGACAAGTCCCGCACTCGAGAGGTTCGCGCCCATGAGGTCCGCCCTGGCGAGGACAGCATTGATCATCTTGGCGCGGAAGAGGTTCGCGCCACGCAGGTTGGCGCGCGTGAGGTCAGCGGACTGGAGTGCAGAGCCGGACAGACGCGAGCCGGACAGGTCCGCCGCGACGAACACCCCGAAGCTCGACTCCGCGCGGGTCAGGTTCGACTCGCGCAGTTTCGCCCCGGTCGCGTTCGCGAAGTCGAGGAGCGCGCCGGTCAGATTCGCTCCGGACAGGTTCGCACCCGAGAGGTTCGCTCCCGTCAGATCGGCACCGCTGAGATTGGCTCCGGTCAGGTCTGCACCCGAGAAGTCACCGTCCGAGAGATCGGCTCCCTTCAGGTTGGCGCCGCGGAGGTTCGCGCCGGCACACGTCGCGGCCTCGGCCTTCACGTCGCACGAGCCGGCATCAACGGGCGACCGGCCCGCGGCCACCGCGGCGAGAACGACGAGCGCGCCCGTCACGATTCGAACGGTGCGCCGTCGGGAGTCGCTCCCGACGATGTCCGCCTCTCCACCGCGAGACATTGCGTTCGTCACGCACGAGACCCTAGTGGCTCATGCGGTTGTCGCGGTCGGCCTGGGTGCCCGAGGTGGGACTCGAACCCACACGCCCTTTCGGACAACGGATTTTGAGTCCGTCGCGTCTGCCATTCCGCCACTCGGGCCAGGGCGCGTCATGGTACCCGTGCAGCCGGATGCGATACCCGGGGGTAACTCCGGGCGGGCAAAGCAGGGGGAACTAGTGTCATTTCGCCATGCTCGCGTTCACTTTCCCCGGTCAGGGGTCGCAGCGTCCCGGCATGGGACGGCCCTGGCAGGGCCACGAGAGCTGGGAACTCGTGGCTGATGCCTCGGACGTGGCCGGGCGGGACGTCGCGCGGCTGCTCCTCGATGCGGATGCCGAGGAGTTGAAGGACACGCGCAACGCCCAGCTCACCACTTTCGTGTCCAGTTTGATGGTGCTCGATGCCGTGGAACGGCTCGGCATCGAGCCGAGTTTCTGTGCCGGGCACAGCCTCGGTGAGTACACGGCGCTCACCGCGACCGGAGCACTCTCGTTCGAGGACGGTGTGCGCCTCGTGGTCGAACGTGCTGATGCGATGCACGAGGCAGGGACCGTCAACCCCGGCACGATGGCGGCGGTGCTCGGCCTCGACGACGACCAGGTGGAGGTCGCGTGCAGGCTCGCCGACAACGACGTGTGGGTCGCGAACTTCAACGCTCCCGGTCAGGTCGTGATCGCAGGGTCCGCGGCAGGTGTCGAGGCCGCGGGCGGCCATGCGAAGGACCTCGGGGCGAAGCGCGTGATGCCGCTCCAGGTGTCGGGCGCGTTCCACACCCCGTACATGACTGCGGCACGGGAGCGGCTGCGCGCGGCGATCGCGCTCGCCTCCCCGAGGGACACCGAGGTTCCCGTGGTGTCGAACGTGGACGCGGCGGCGCACGACACGGGCGAGGAATGGTCCTCCCTCCTGTCCGCCCAGCTCTCGAGCCCGGTGCGGTGGAAGCACTGCCTGCTGTCGCTCGCCGAGTCGGGCGTCACAGGGTTCGTCGAGCTCGGCCCGGGTGGTGTCCTCACAGGCATGGCCAAACGCACCGTGGAGGACCTCCGCACGATCAGCGTGTCCACCCCCGACGAACTCGACAAGTTGATCGAGTGGGTCGGCTCGAGCGTCCCGGTCACGCCCGCCCAGCACGAGGGCGAGCATCTCTTCGCGGTGGAACGTCTCGTGGTGAGCCCCGCCGCCGGGGTGTTCACGCCGGTCGACGACGTGCGGGCCGGGACCGTGATCGAGGTGGGCCACCTTCTCGGCCATGTCGGCGAAGCCGAGGTGCGTTCGCCGTTCGCAGGACGGGTGGAGAACTACATCGCCGTGGAGGGCGAGCGGGTCACCGCACGCCAGCCCATTGCCTGGCTGCGGACGCACTGACCGCGACCGGAAGGAGCAACCGACATGCCGAGCATCCCGACAGGAGTGAGAGGCGCCCGATTCACGGGCTGGGGAACCGCGGTCGGTCACCGCGTGGTGACGAACGACGACCTCGCGGCCACGATCGACACGAACGACGAATGGATCCGGGAGCGCACGGGCATCGAGCGGCGGCACGTGGGCGGCACCAATGCAGAGCTCAGCACCGCTTCCGGAGCCGCGGCACTCGCGATGGCCGGGGTCGACCCGTTGTCCGTCGATGCACTCGTTCTTGCCACCACCACACCCGACCGTGCGGTGCCCGCCACCTCCTCCACCGTGCAGGCGAGGCTCGGCCTGCGGTGCGGTGCCTTCGATGTGAACGCCGCCTGCTCCGGGTTCGTGTATGCGCTGGTCAACGCGCACGGCCTCATCGCGATGGGCGCCGAGAGGGTGCTGCTGATCGGCACCGACATCCTCTCGCGCATCACCGACTGGAACGACCGCAACACCGCCGTGCTCTTCGCCGACGGGTCAGGGGCAGCGCTTCTCGAGGCCGGCCCGGGGCAGCTGCTCGGATGGGACCTCGACGCCGACGGCACGCTCGAGGACATCCTCTACTGCGACCACGGCGGGTTCATCCAGATGAACGGCAAGGAGGTCTTCAAGCGCGCGGTGCGGATCATGGTGGACAGCGCACAGAAGTCGATGCAGCACGCCGGCGTCACCGCCGACCAGGTCTCGCTGATCGTTCCGCACCAGGCGAACATCCGCATCGTGCAGGCCGCGTGCGACCGTCTCGACATTCCGATGGAACGTGCCGCGATGTGCATCCAGGACACCGGCAACACGTCGTCGGCGTCCATCCCGCTCGCGCTGTTCCGTGCGGCCGACGAGGGCAGGATCGCCCGGGGTGACCTTGTCCTCATGGTCGGCTTTGGCGCCGGTATGACGGCCGCGAGCGCGATCATCGAGTGGGGCGGACGTTGACATGAGCAGGGTCGTCCTCGTCACCGGCGGCTCGCGGGGCATCGGACTCGCGTGTGCCAGGCGCTTCGCCTCCCTCGGGGACTCCGTGGCCGTGACGTACAACTCCTCTCCCCCGCCCGACGGGCTGTTCGGCGTGAAGTGTGACGTGACCGACTCGGCCCAGGTGGATGCGGCATTTGCCGCCGTCGAGGAGAGGTTCGGTCCTGTCGAGATTCTCGTGTCGAATGCGGGGGTCACCCGCGACACGCTCCTCCTGCGCATGACCGAGGACGACTTCGCATCGGTGATCGACGCGAACCTCACGGCCGCGTTCCGTGTGGTGAAGCGCGCGAGCCGCGACATGCTGCGCGCGCGCAAGGGCCGCATCATCCTCATGTCGTCCGTCGTCGGTCTCCTCGGCTCCGGGGGGCAGGCGAACTACGCGGCCTCTAAGGCGGGTCTCGTGGGATTCGCCCGCTCGCTCGCGCGCGAGCTCGGGTCACGGGGCATCACTGTGAATGTCGTCGCGCCCGGCCCCGTCGAGACCGACATGACCGCCGCGCTCGGTGAGGAGCGTCTGAAGGAACTCACTGCGCAGGTCCCGCTCGCCCGCATGGCGACGGCCGATGAGATCGCCGGCGTCGTCGAGTTCCTCGCCGGACCAGATGCGGGTTACATCACGGGTGCAGTCGTCCCGGTGGACGGCGGCCTCGGCATGGGACACTGAGCCGGGACCCGGTTGTGGGAGACTGACGGAGAGCAAGGAGCAGCAATGAGCCAGGAAAACTTCGACAAGTTCGTCGCGGCAGCAGTGAAGATGCTGGATGTCGATGCCGCCAAGGTCACGCGCGAGGCGCGTTTCAAGGAGGAACTCGAGGCTGACTCGCTGGACGTGGTCGAGTTCGTGATGGAGCTCGAGGAGGTCTTCGGCGTGTCCATCCCCGAGGAGGAGCTGACCGACGTGACGACCGTCGGTGAGGCCTTCGACCTCCTCCAGTCGAAGATCTGACCCGCTCTGCGCCCCCGGAGCAGGACATGAACGGAGCAGGACACCGCGTCGCGATCACCGGTCTCGGGGTTGTCGCACCCTGCGGGACCGGCAAGACGAACTACTGGAACGGTCTGATGGGCCCGGGCATCTCGGGCACGAACGCAGTGGAGATGGACGACTGGGACCCGTCTCCGTGGTACGCGAGCAGCAAGGACTCCCGTCGCGCCGACCGCGTGGAGCAGTTCGCGATCGCCGCCGCCCACGAGGCGTTCGGGCAGGCGGGTGACCACGGGGTCGACCCGGCGAGATTCGGGACCATCTTCGCAACCGGGATCGGCGGTCTCCACACCCTCGAGGAACAGGTCATCAACAGGGTCGAGAAGGGTGAACGGCGCGTGTCGCCGTTCCTCGTGCCGATGATGATGGCGAACGCGTCCGGTGCCGCAATCTCGATGAGGTACGGCCTGCAGGGACCGAACGAGACGATCTGCACCGCGTGCGCGGCAGGCACGCACGCGATCGGTTACGCCGCCCGGCTGATTGCGTGGGGACGCTGCGACGCCGTCGCCACCGGGGGTTCCGAGTGTGCCGCCACCGCGACGTCGCTGGCCGGGTTCGGCAACATGACGGCTCTCTCCACGACAGGCCGCAGCATGCCGTTCGACACGGCCCGCGACGGTTTCGTGATGGGCGAAGGTGCCGCCGTTCTCATCCTCGAGCGCTGGGACCGCGCCGTCGCACGCGGGGCCGAGATCCTCGGGGAGATCCTCGGGGCGTCATCGAATGCCGACGCACACCACATCACTGCGCCGTCCCCCGGCGGACGCGGCGCGATTGCGTGCATGCGGCTGGCTCTCGACGATGCAGGGCTCTCCCCCTCCGACATCAGGCTCGTGAACGCACACGGCACCTCCACGCCGCTGAACGACGAGGCCGAGGCGGCCGCAGTGACCGAGGTGTTCGGCGAGCGCACCGTGCCCGTGACGAGCGGAAAGGGCGTCACGGGTCATGCGCTCGGTGCGGCGGGTGCCCTCGAGGCGGCTCAGGTGATCCTGTCCATCGCGAACAAGGCCATCAACCCCACCGCCGGGACGACCGAGGTGGACCCTTCGATGAGCATCGACCTGGTCACTGGCACGGCACGCCCGTGGGAGCCGGGCCCGGCGATCTCGAACAACTTCGGGTTCGGCGGCCACAACGGCTCTGTCATCATCGCGCCTGCCGGCTGAGCACCCACCTCACGCTCGTACCCGATTCACCCGGTGCCGTCACCTCGCGTCGGTAGGTCGACACCTGCGTGAACCCTGCCTTCTCGGCCACGCGACCCGATGCGATGTTGGCCGAGTCGTGGTGGATCTCCACCGCGTGCACATCGTGCATGGCTAGAGCGTGGCGTGCGAGCGCCGACGCGGCCGCGGTGGCGACTCCCCTGCCCGTGGTCGTGGCAGACACCCAGTACCCGATCTCGAGCACCCCTCTCCCCCGCCGTGAATGGAGACCTGCGCTCCCCACCGGCACGCCGTCCATTTCCAACAAATAGGCGAAGTCGGTGCGAGCCGCCCACGCGGACTCCCATTCAGCCAGGAGCGAGCGCCGGTCGCCCTCGGTGAGCGGTTCGTGCGCGATCCACGGCATCCACGGCCGGAGGTGGTCGATGTTGGCGGTGACGAGGGAGTGCATCACGCCGGCGCGCTCAACCGCCCACCTCCGCAATCTGACCCCGTCGCCGTCGATCGAGTCGGGGGGCCCAACCGTGGGCACCCATGCACCCGCGTGGTCAGGCATCGGCGAACACGAACAGAAGGTCGAGCTCGCACGCTGTCTCGCCGTTCACCGAGGCACGCCCCGATCCCTTGCCGGCACGTGCACTCATCCGTGTGAGTTCCACCACCAGTTCGAGCTCGTCGCCCGGCACCACCTGGCGCCTGAAGCGCGCGGAGTCGATCCCGCCGAACAGGGGCAGTTTGCCGGCGTGCGCGGGGTCGGACAGAACCGCGTACGCCCCGACCTGCGCGATCGCCTCGCACATCAGCACCCCAGGCAGCGTCGGCCGACCGGGAAAGTGGCCCGGGAAGAACCATTCGTCGCCGCGCAGCATCCAGTGGCCGGTGGCGCCCTTGCCCGGCTCGAATGCACTGATCCGGTCGACCAGGAGGAAGGGCGGTCTGTGCGGGAGCACGTCGGCCGGCGAGGGGAACCCGCTCACTTTCCCAGTGCCTTCAGCAGGTTCGCTGGGGTGTCCTTCGGCGACACCTTGTACCACGCGTTCAGGATGACGCCGTCCTGGATGAGGAACGCGGAGCGCTCGATGCCCATGTACTCGCGTCCGTACATCGACTTCTTCTTCCACACTCTGTATGCCTTGGCGACCGTGTGCTCCGTGTCGGCGAGCAGCGGGAAGCCGAGTTCGTACTTGTCGTCGAACTTCTTCTGCTTCTCGGGTTTGTCCGGGCTGATGCCCACGATCCTCGTGCGTCCGATCTCCGGAATGATGTCGCGCAGTCCGCAGCTCTGCTGCGTGCAGCCCGGCGTGTCGGCCTTCGGGTAGAAGTACACGAGGATCTTGCCCTTGCCCTGCTTCGCGAGCGAGAACTTCTTTCCGTCCTGGTCGAGCAGGTCGATCTCGGGGGCCCGGGAACCTTCCTTCAGCATGCGGCGAGACTAGTTCGCGCGGCGCATCCCGTGACCGTAGAAACCCTGCCGCGGCCGGGCGTGAGCGTGGTAGTGGTCCGGGATCGTGCGCATGTTGTCGTCGATGCGCACATCCATGTCCCAGTGCACATCCACGATCTCGAGCAGCCGGGCATGCAGGCGGGCCTTCACGTCCTCCGGAGGGTGCGGGTCGTGCGTTCGCCACACCACCATGGGAACACCGCACGCCTCGCACTCGGCGATCCACATCTCGTCGTCTTCATGGAACCACTCGGTCATCCGTGCGGCCTCGCACAGCTCGCACTCCGGCCCGAAGATGCTCATTGCGTCAACGACCGCCGTCGAGGGCAGTTCGCACCCCGCCCACGAAGGACCCGACGGCGTCGGCTCCTCCCTCGATCATCCGGCGCACCACCGCAGCACCCATGACCACTCCGTCCGCCACGGTGCTCGCCTCCACGGCCTGCACGGCATTCGACACTCCGACACCCACAAGAACCGGCATCCCCGTCACCGCCTTCACCCGTGCCGCCAGACGTGTCGCCGTGCCGGCGAGCGAGTCGCGCTCCCCCGTGACCCCCAGCAGGCCCACCGAGTACACGAAGCCGCGCGCCCGGGCGGCGATCCGGGGCAGCCGCTCGTCGGGCGCGGTCGGCGCCGCAAGCATCACGGTTTCCACACCCGCCGCATCGGCGGCCCCGCACCACGGACCTGCCTCCTCGAGCGGAAGATCGGGCACGATCGCGGCGGCAACGCCGGCCGAGCGCAGGTCGTTCGCGAAGCGTTCGTGCCCGGCGTGGAAGACGGTGTTGTAGTAGCACATCACCGCGAGCGGGATTCCCACATCGAGCGCGCGCACCTGATGGAGCACCGAGACCGGGGTCGTGCCGTTGTCGAGGGCGACCTGCGAGGCCTGCTGGATCACGGGGCCGTCCATCACCGGATCACTGAACGGGATGCCGATCTCCACGGCGTCCGCACCGTTCGCCGCGCACGCCCGGACGCTCTCCTCCCATCCGGGGTACCCGCCGGTGATGTAGGGCACGAGACACTTGCCGCCCCCTGAGATGCGCGCACGCAGCGCGGTCTCGAGCGCGCCGGTCACTTGCCGCCGCCGAGCACGTCCATCATCTGGGCAACGTCCTTGTCGCCACGGCCCGACAGGTTCATGAGCACAGTCTTGCCCTGCATCCGCGGCGCCTCCCGCGCGATCCACGCCACCGCGTGCGCACACTCGAGCGCGGGGATGATGCCCTCGGTGCGTGCGAGGAGCTGGAATCCCTCGATCACCTCGGCGTCGGTGACAGTGGGGTACTCGGCGCGCCCGATCGACGCGAGGTACGAGTGCTCGGGTCCGACTCCCGGGTAGTCGAGACCGGCGCTGATGCTGTGTGCCTCCTGCACCTGGCCGTGTTCGTCCTGCATGAGGTAGCTCTTCATGCCGTGCACCACACCCGGTTGGCCCCGGCCGACCGCGGCACCGCCCGCCGGTTCCACGCCCACGAGGCGCGCACCGGTGTCCACGAATCCCGAGAAGATGCCCATCGCGTTCGAGCCCCCGCCCACACACGCCACCACCACGTCGGGCGGCCCGCCGAACTGCTCGTCGCACTGTGCACGGGCCTCGTCCCCGATGACTCGGTGGAACTGGCGCACCATGTACGGATACGGGTGGGGACCCATCACGGAACCGAGGCAGTAGTGGGTGGACTCCACCGTTGCCACCCAGTCGCGCATCGCCTCGTTCACGGCGTCCTTCAGGGTGCGGCTGCCCGAGTGGACCGCCTCCACCTCCGCGCCGAGCAACCTCATGCGGAACACGTTGAGCGCCTGTCGTTCCACGTCGACGGCGCCCATGTACACCTTGCACTCGAGCCCGAACAGCGCCGCCGCCGTGGCCGACGCGACCCCGTGCTGGCCCGCGCCGGTCTCGGCCACGATCCTCCTCTTGCCCATGCGTTTGGCGAGCAGCGTCTGGCCGAGGACGTTGTTGATCTTGTGCGAGCCGGTGTGGTTCAGGTCCTCGCGCTTGAGCACGAGGCGGATGCCGAGCTGTGCTCCGAGGTTGCGGCACTCGGTGAGGATGCTCGGACGTCCCGCGTACTCGCGCAGGACACGGTCGAGATCCGAGCGGAATGCGGGGTCCGCCCAGGCGTCGGCGAACGCCGTCTCCAGTTCCTGGCACGCCGGAACGAGCGTCTCGGGCACGTACCGCCCGCCGAACTCACCGAATCTTCCGTCGGGACCGGGGGTGACGAGGAGCGACATTCCCCAATTCCACCACGGGCGGGCCGGAAACGCACTGCCGGTTGCGGCGCCCGGCGCGTGACGTGTCTCTCAGTCGTCCATCCAGTCGTACGGTGGTTCCCCCGTGGACGCCCGGGGGCCGGGTTCGGCCCCGCGCGCCGCTGCCACGAACCGGCGCACCTTCACGGGGTCCTTGACGCCGGGCGAGGACTCCACCCCGCTCGACACGTCGACTCCCCACGGTCTCGCGGCCGCGATGCCCGACGCGACGTTCTCGGGCGTGAGACCGCCGGCGAGGATCAACCGCGGGCCCACGGGGACCTCGCCGAGCAGGGACCAGTCGAACACCTTCCCCGAACCCGGCGAGGGTGCGTCCACGAGCACGAGGTCCGTGGGGAACCTGTCGGCGTGCGCCGCATCGTTCGTCCCCGCGGTGACGGCCTTGATCACGGTCCCCACGCTGCGCATCACCTCTGCCACTTGCTCCGGTGTCTCGTGGCCGTGCAGCTGCGCCGCCTTGAGCCCCGCGCGGTCCACCGTCTCGACAACCCGCGAGGGATGCTCGTCGCGGAACACGCCGACGGTGAGGATCCCGGGCGGCAGGCGGCGGGTGATGTCGTAGACCTTCCCCGGTGCGATCCACCGTGGTGAAGGTGCGAGCACGAACCCCACGGCGTCGGCCCCCATGGCAACAGCGAGAAGCGCATCCTCCTCGCTGGTGATGCCGCAGATCTTCACGAACACTGAACTGAAGGTAGTGCGGCACCGGCCATCGGGTGCGGGATCGACCGGTCCAGTCCGCCCTAGGGCACGAGCAGGTCGCGAAGCGCCACGGCCGGGTCGACCGCCGTGACTAGATGCTCACCGACGAGAACCGCGTGGTACCCGGCGGCGCGCAGTGACTGGGCGTCGGCACGGCCGCGGACCCCGCTCTCGGCCACACGGACCACACCCGCGGGAATGGCGGATGCGACCCTCACCGCCCGTTCGTGGTCGACCTCGAACGTCACGAGGTCGCGTTGGTTCACGCCGACGAGCGTCGCACCGGCCGACACCGCGGTCTCGATCTCTCGTTCGTCGTGGGTCTCGACGAGAGCGTCGATTCCGACCTCCGCGGCGACCTCGAGCATCAACGCGAGCTCGGATGCCGAGAGCGCGGCCGCGATGAGGAGCACGCAGTCGGCCCCCATGATCCGCGCGTCGCACACGTCGCGCGGATCAACCGTGAAGTCCTTGCGGATCACCGGCAACCGGCACGCCGAGCGGGCAGCGACGAGGTCAGCCCCCGAGCCGCCGAAATGTTCCGCATCGGTGAGCACCGAGAGGCACGACGCCCCGCCCGTTTCGTAGGCGCGGGCCACCGCGGCAGGGTCGAGCCCGGCGTTCAGGTCACCCTTTGACGGCGAACGGCGCTTGATCTCGGCGATGACCGCGAGGTGCGGTACACCGCGGAGCGCACCGGCGAACCCGCGCGCAGGTCCGCACGCCGAAGCACGCGTCACGAGGTGCGCAAGGTCCCTCGTGTCCGCCTCGGCACGATGACGGTGCCAGGCGAGAATCGAGTCGAGATAGGTCCGCGACGTCATCGGCGCCGAGACCCCGCGGCGGTCAGAGGCCCTTGCCGGAGATCGGCTTGATGCCGTGGAACTCCGCCGGGCCGCCGATGAACGGCGCGAGGCCCTTCTGGAACGGCTTGAACCAATCAGCCGAGCCGTGCGCAACCTGCGCCTCCGCAGACTCGTACATCTCGTAGATCCACAGCGCGTTCGCGTCGGCCATGTCCTCGTGGAGGATGTAGTAGCGGGTGCCCGCCTCCTTCTCCACGTGCTCGTATGCCGCACTGAAGGCCTTCGCGAGGTCGTCGCGCTTTCCCTCGGCCGCCACGAGCTTCACGATCAACGACACCTGGCTCATCTCTCCACCGTTCCTTCCGACGTGTCCCGCCAACCTAGTGCGGTGGGATGACCCGTCAGAAGCCCAGAATCCTGCGCACCTCGGCGCGCAGGTCGGACACGGCCACGCGGACCTGTTCCATCGAGTCCCTGTGGCGGATGGTGACCGCACCGTCCTCGAGCGAATCGAAGTCGACGGTGACGCACAACGGCGTCCCGATCTCGTCCTGACGCCGGTACCGGCGCCCGATCTGCTGGGTCTCGTCGTAGTCGCACATGTAGTCCGCCGACAGCTCCGCGAAGATCTGCCTGGCGAGCGGGAGCAGCGTGTCCTTCCTGGACAGGGGCAGCACCGCAACCTTGTACGGCGCGAGACGCGGGTGGAGGCGTAGAACGGTGCGGGTCTCGTCGTTCACGGTGTCCTCGTCGTATGCGGCGAGGAGGAACGCCGCCATCGTGCGGTTCGCGCCGGCCGCGGGCTCCACCACGTACGGCACGTAGCGTTCGTTTGTTGCGGGGTCGAAGTAGTCGAGCTTCTCGCCCGAGTGGCCGGCGTGCTGCGTGAGGTCGTAGTCGGTGCGCTGCGCGATTCCCTCGAGCTCGCCCCAGCCCCACGGGAAGAGGAACTCGACGTCGCTCGTGCCGGCCGAGTAGTGGGACAGTTCGTCGGCGTCGTGCGCACGGATACGCAGCATCTCCCGCGGGATGCCGAGGGACACGTACCACTCCAGCCTGGCGTTGCACCAGTACTCGTACCACTTCGGACCCTCGGCGGGGGGCACAAAGAACTCGAGCTCCATCTGCTCGAACTCGCGCGTGCGGAAGATGAAGTTGCCGGGGGTGATCTCGTTGCGGAAGCTCTTGCCCACCTGAGCGATCCCGAACGGCGGCTTCTTGCGGCTGGTCTGCAGAACGTTCACGAAGTTCACGAACATGCCCTGCGCCGTCTCGGGCCGCAGGTACACGTCGGCACCGGATCCCTCGACCGGGCCTGCGGTGGTGCGGAACATGAGGTTGAAGGCGCGCGACTCGGTGAACTGGCAGCCTTTCCGGCCCTGCGGGCAGTCGCGGGTCTCGATGTGGTCCTCCCTGAAACGCCGCTTGCACACCGTGCAGTCCACGAGGGGGTCGGAGAAGTTGGCGAGGTGCCCGGACGCCTCGAACACCTGGGGCGGGCCGAGAATGGCGGCGTCGATCAGCACGACGTCGTCGCGCTGCTGCACCATCGTGCGGACCCACGCGTCCTTCACGTTGCGCAGCATCAGCGAGCCGAGCGGGCCGTAGTCGTACGAGGAGCGGAATCCGCCGTAGATCTCGGCCGACGGGTACACGAATCCGCGGCGCTTGCAGAGGTTGACGATCTGCTCGAGGTCCTTTGCGGGCATGAGGGACGAGCCTACAAGTGGCGGTCGAACACGCCGAGACTCCTGATGCCCCTCTCGAGGTGGGCCTCCATCGCGTTCATGGCGAGGTTGTTCGCCTCGCGGACCGCCGGGGAGTCATCAAGGGCCAGCGCCTCGCGCAGCCGCCCCCCGAGGACCATCGCGACCACGGCGAGCCCGGACGGCGACACAGCAGCGCCGGACCCGCAGCCTCCGCACGCCGCCCCGCCCTCGACCACGTCGAAGCGATCCAGGTTCTCGGTGGTTCCGCACCTCACGCAACGGTCGGTGACCGGTCCTGCACCCTCCAGTTCCAGGAGCTTCCAGTAGAACGCCCCCACGACGAGGGGTGAGCTGTTCTCCTCGAGCGTCGCAAGGGCACCCCGCAGCATCGAATAGATCCGCGGCACGGGCTCGCCCTCGGGGGTCATCTTGTCGACCACCTCGAGCATGGCGAGACCCTGGGTGAGTCTCACGAGGTCGGAGTGCAACCGGTGCTGCACGGTGGCAAGTCGCACCTCCTCCACCGTTGCCATCCCGCGCGAGGGCCGGATGAGCACGTCGACATGGTTCATCGGCGCGAGACGCGCGCCGGTGCCGTTGCGCGACTTGCGCGCTCCGTTCGCGGCCACCACGGTCTTTCCGTGGTGCTCGGTGAGGAGAAACACCACACGGTTCGCCTCGCTCGACTTCCGCGACCCCAGCACGATCGCCTCGTCGCGCCAGGTGGTCACGAGTCGAGCCCGCCGAATCTCCTGTGCCGGCGGTTGAAGTCGGCGATCGCCATCTCGATGTGCAGCGGACGGAGGTCCGACCACGCGATGTCGAGAAACACGAGTTCGGCGTAGGCGAGTTCCCACACGAGAGAAGTGGGCACCACGTCGGGTGGTCCGAGGATGAGGGCGAGATCGGGTTCGTTCTCCACCGGATGGAGCAACGCGGCAGAGAGTGTCTCCTCCGTTATCCCGGAACCCGAGGTGCGCAGACCCTCGACCACCGCCGCAAAGCGGGCGTGCCCGTCGGGAGAAAGGTCGACCGCCACGGTCAACCCGTCGTCGCGCCGCCAGACCCACCGGCGGCGATTCGCAAGTTCCAGTGTCTCGACCTTCCCTGTGGACTCGAGCACGGACCCGAACGCATCGAGCGCTGCGTCACCCGGAGAGAGTCCGTGGTGCGGTACGAGCGTGACCCACCTCGCACCGACCGAGCCGACCCCACCGGAGATGACCGCGAAGCGTTCCCGCCAGTCTGCGGACGTCATGGAGGCCCACTCGTCGGGGGTCCCGCCGCAGATCACGACATGCACGAGCGTCACGTCGGGGTCGTTCACGGAAGTCATGGGTCGATTCTCCCACGCCGAACGACGTGTGTGCCGTTGCCCCGGGCGCCCCGCGAGGGGTCCATCCCGTCACTAGTGTCCTCCACGGCATGGACCAAGTCGCCCCCCGCTCCCCGCATGACCCGGCACGCAAGTTGCATGTCGCGTGCGTGATGGACGGCAACGGCCGGTGGGCGAGACGCAGAGGCCTGCCCCGCACCGAGGGCCACACTGCGGGCGAGGAGGCCCTCGCCGCGGTGGTGAGGGCGGCGGCTGCACGCGGAGTGGGCTGGCTCACCGTGTTCGGCTTCTCCACGGAGAACTGGGTGCGTCCGCGGCCCGAGGTGCGCCACATACTCTCCCTGCACCGGTTGATCTTCGGCAGGGTCGACGAGATGAACCGCAACAACGCGTCCATCCGCTGGATCGGCCGTCCGTTCACCGAGAAGGGCGCACGGACGCCCGTGCACATCCAGCGCGCGATCCGCAAGGCAGTCGGTGACACAGCCGAGAACACGGGGCTCGTCCTCACGGTCGCGTTCGACTACGGCGGCAGGGCCGAACTGGTGCACGCAGCCCGTGCGGCGGCCCAGGAGGGGCCGGTGGACAGCGCGTCGATCGAGCGCAACCTGTACGACCCCAGCCTCCCCCCGGTTGACCTGCTCGTGCGGACGTCCGGCGAGACGCGCATCTCGAACTTCCTGCTGTGGCAGATCAACGGCGCACGGGCGTACTTCACGGACAAGCCGTGGCCCGACTTCGATGCCGCCGAACTCGACCGCGCGCTCGCCCTGGTGACCGCGCAGTGAACGCACCCGACCCGGGCAGGGAGGCCGTCGATGCACTCCGCAGGGTGGTCGCGGGGATCGAGCATGCCGAGGAACGTCCCGGTCAGGACGAGATGGCGCACGAAGTGTCCCGGGCCATCGCATCGAGCCGGCCGATCATCGTGCAGGCAGGCACCGGCACCGGCAAGTCGCTCGGCTATCTCGTGCCCGCGGTGCTGAGCGGAAAAAAGACCGTGGTCGCCACTGCCACGAAGACTCTGCAGGACCAGCTCGGCCGAAACGACCTGCCGCTCCTCGCCGCTGCACTCGAGGTTCCGTTCTCGTGGGCCGTCCTGAAGGGCCGCTCCAACTACGTGTGCGCCCAGAGACTTCGCGAGCTGTCCGGCAAGGCAGGCCAGATGGAGATCGAGGAGACAGTCACGTCGGTGAGACGCGAGATCGACTCCATCGTGAAGTGGGCCGCCACCACGCGCACCGGCGACCTGGAGGACCTCCCCCGAACCCCCACCGAGCGCGCGCGAGCAGCGGTGTCGGTCGGCTCCGATGAGTGCCCGGGCCGGGCGAAGTGCCCGTCGGGTGAGGAGTGTTTCGCTGAGCGCGCCCGCGACGCCGCTGCCGAGGCCGACGTGGTGGTCGTGAACATCCATCTGTACGGCATCCATGTCGCGAGCGGCGGGGCAATCCTCCCCGAGCACGAGGTCGTGATCTTCGACGAGGTCCACCAGCTCGAGCCGATCATCTCCGACACCACCGGCGTCGACCTCCGTGCGGGCAGGTTCATGTCGGTCGCAGCCGCCGTGCGGCGTGTGATCGCCGACCCCGGCATCACCTCCGCTCTCGAGCGCGAGGCGAACCGGTTCTCGAATGCTCTGCTGCCCCACAACGGCAGGAGGGTCGCGGGCCCGTTGCCGGCCGACATCTCCGAACCCCTCTCGCTCGCGCGCATCCAGCTGAACGCCTGCCTGGAGGCGCTCCGCGCGGTTCCCTCCGGGAACGAGGCCACGGCCCAGGCCGGCCTGAGGGCCCAGACCCAGATCGGACGGCTCGCAGAGGCCGTCGATCTCGCGCTCGGGAAGTTCGAGGGTTACGTCGCGTTCGTCGACGGTCCCGACGACCGACCCGTGCTCCAGATCAAGCCGCTGCACGTCGGCGAGGCGATGGCGCGACAGGTGTGGGAGGGGCATGCAGCGGTTCTCACCAGCGCCACCGTGCCGAACACGCTCCCCGACCGTGTCGGACTCGACCTCGAACGAACCGAGGTGATCAGCGTGCCGTCACCGTTCGACTACGAGCGCAACTCCCGCCTGTACTGCTCGCCCGAGTTCCCCGACCCGCGGTCGCGGGAGTACCGCGCGTTCGTCCATGACGAGCTCGAGGCCCTCATCTCGGCGGCCGGTGGTCGCACCCTCGCGCTGTTCACGAGCAACGAGGCACTGCGGCTCGCGGCGGAGGAGATGCGCAAGCGACTTCCCCACCCGATCCTCACCCCGCGGGAGTACCCCCGGCAGCGCCTCATCGAGATGTTCCTCGCCGACGAGTCGTCATGCATATTCGCCTCACAGTCGTTCTTCCAGGGCGTCGACCTGCCGGGCCGCACGCTCTCGCTGGTGGTGCTCGACAAGCTCCCGTTCCCGCGCCCTGACGACCCACTCCTCGAGGCCCGGAGGGACGCGGTCGGCCGCAACATCTCGTTCTCCGCCATCGACCTCCCGATCTGCGCGACCTCGCTCGCGCAGGCTGCGGGCCGTCTCATCCGCACGGCCACCGACAGGGGCGTTGTCGCGGTGCTCGACCGGCGGCTCGCCACGCAGAACTACAGGGGGAACCTCATTGCGGCCCTCCCGCCGATGGCACGCACCCGTCACCGCGCGGAGATCGAGGACTTCCTGCGGCACATCACCGCGAACTGAACCTCCGGGTGCGTGCTCAGTAGCCGAGACGCTCGAGCCGGTCGGCGCGTTGCTGCCAGTCCTTGTCGACGGTGACATGGAGCTCCAGGTGCGCCCCCGGCGGCATCTGCCGTCGGACCTCGCTGCCGACCCTCTTGAGCAGTTCACCACCCTTGCCGATGACCATGCCCTTCTGGCTGTCACGCTCGACGTAGATCTCGCATTTCACCCGCGGCCACTCCCACTCGGTCACCTCGGTGGCCACCGAGTACGGCAGTTCGTCCTTCAGCACCGCGAGCAGCTGCTCGCGCACGAGCTCTGCCACCCACTTGTGCTCGTCGGTGTCGGACACGAGTTCGGGCGGGTAGTACTGCGGACCCTCCGGCATCCGGTCGAGCAGTGCGGTCAGCAGCACGTCGAGACCCTCCCCGGACTCGGCCGAGACCGGGAAATACTCGGCGGCACCGAGTGCCGAGACCGCCCGGAGCTGCTCCAGCACGGTTTCCGGGGCCGCGCGGTCGATCTTGTTCACGATCACGAACGCCCCGGACATGTCGATGTTGTTCGCGACCCACTGGTCGCCGCGCCCGAACGGCTTTGTTGCATCGATGACGAGGCACACGACCTCGACGTCGCTCATGGATTCGAGGGCCACGGCGTTGACCCGCTCCCCGAGGAGCGTGACGGGCTTGTGGATCCCGGGAGTGTCCACGAACACGATCTGTGCGTCCTCACCGTGGTACACGCCGCGGATGCGGTTGCGGGTGGTCTGCGGCTTGTTCGAGACGATGCTCACCTTCGCACCGCAGATCGCGTTCACGATCGACGACTTGCCGACGTTCGGTCTCCCGACAAGCGCGACGAACCCACTCCTCACGCCGCTCAACCTAGTGAGTCACGGGACGGTCCGGAGATTCCCGTCCGGGAGAACACCGCGTCGGATCAGACCTTGCTGTCGCGGCCTGCCCAGAACGGTGCACGCAGTTCGCGCTTCAGGATCTTTCCGGAACCGGTCTTCGGGAGCTCGTCCAGCCAGGTGACGGAACGCGGGATCTTGTAGTTCGCCAGGTTCGCCCGTGCGTGCTCGATGACGTCGGATTCGGTGACCTTCGAACCGGGACGCTTCACCACCACCGCATGGACCGATTCGCCCCACTCCTCGCTCGGGATGCCGAAGACGGCCGCCTCGTAGATGTCGTCGTGGTTCTCCAGGCAGGCCTCGATCTCGGCCGGGTAGATGTTCATTCCCCCGGAGATGATCATGTCCTTCTTGCGGTCACAGATGTATATGTAACCCTCGTCGTCCCTGTACGCGATGTCGCCCACCGTCTGGAAGCCCGCCCGGTGGTCGGCGAGGAACTTGTCGTGCTGCTTGTAGTAGTCCGCGAACACGGCGGCGCTCCTCACGTAGAGCTCCCCGGTGCAGTCCGGGCCGGTGCCCGTGACCTCGTTGCCGTCGTCGTCGAACAGCTTGATCTCGACGCCCGGCGCCGGCTTGCCGCACGACCCCGGCTTGCGCAGCTGGTCCTCCGGGCGCAGAACGCAGTTGACCCCGAGTTCCGTGCTGCCGTACACCTCGAACAGGGACTCCACGGGGAAGTCCCGCAGGTACATCTTCTTCAGGGTGAAGCTCCAGGGGGCGGCGTTCGCGATCATGCGCCTCATCGACGACACGTCGTAGCGCGACTTCACCTCGTCGGGGAGGTTGCACACCATGCGGATCGGAGTGGGGGCACTGAACGTGCTCGTCACCCCGTGTGCATCCACGAGGCGCATCCAGTCCTCGGGGTCGAACTTGCGCTGCACCACGACCGTCTGGCCCATCGCCTGCGCCGTGTTCATGAAACCGCCCGGGCCGCTGTGGTACAGCGGCCCGGTGGTGAGGTACACGTCGTCGGGCGTGTAGCCGATGTGGGCGAGCAGTGCCGCGCCGGTTGCCTTTGCCTCGTCGCTCGAGGAGCCCGAGCGGAACGCTCCCTTGGGTTTCCCCGTGGTGCCGCTCGTGTAGATCATCGTCGCGCCCGGCTCCGTTCCCGCTGCCAGCACCGGCTCTCCCGAAGAGGCTGCCGCCATCAGGTCGTCGGCCGACTCCATTCCGTCAGGCGCAGCACCGTCGAACACGAGGATGTCGGTGACCTTCGGGATGCGGTCGCGGATGCGTCCGAACAGCGCGGCGAACTCGGCGTCGACGTAGACGACGGAGGCATCGCAGTGGTCGGTGACGTATGCGGCCTCGTCGTCGGCGAGCCGGTAGTTCAGGGGCACGGCGGTGACGCCGAGCTTTCTCGCGGCGTTCACCATCGTCACGATGCCCACGGAGTTCTGGCCGCACCACACCACCTTCGAGTGGGGCGCCGCGACACCCTTGGAGGCGAGGACGTTCGCGAGACGGTTCGCCTGTTCCTCCAGTTCGGCGAACGTCACGATGACCGGGTCCCTGCCCGGGCGGTGGTCAATGACCGCGGGCTTGTTCGGCTGGGCCTGTGCATGCAGTGTGAGGACGTCCGTCATGCCGCTTTCGTATCACGCGGGGAAGACCCGTCCCTCACCGTTCCCGTCGTTCCCGCCTGTGCCTGCCACACTTGATGCATGGCACACAATCCGATGGCCGGCCTGGACTGGCGCCGGTGGTTCGACCGGATGCTCCCCCAGACGCTCCAGATAGCGCTGTGGCTCCTCTACATAGACGGCCTGTTCGCCCTCCTCGACTACCTCGACGGGACGAGGGGCATCTTCGGGTGGTCCAGGCTTCTGGGCGGAGTGGGAGGGATCGTGGCCCCGCTCGCGGTCATCGCCCATCCGCTCGCCGGGGTGCTCATCGCCAACGGCCGGCGCCTCGGCTGGCATCTCGGCATCTTCGCCGCCTTCTCCCCTTTCGTCCTGCGTGTGCTCATCGCCCTCCGCACGAGCGGTCTGGGCGTCTCGTGGATCGTCACGCAGGACGACACCATCGGCTTCGTGTTCGAGGCAGCGTTGGTGGTTCTGCTGTTCCACCCGATGAGCCGCGGCCACGCCACCCGCTGGTTGCGCTGACGCTCCCGCCACCGGGAGGCGGCAGAACGGTCCGTCACTGGCCCGTGTGGCACACTCGGTCCCCATGAGCACACGACACATCGACAGCATCGCGGCCATGAAGGGTCTCGTCGGGGAGCACCTCGGCCACTCCGACTGGCTCACGGTCTCGCAGGAGCAGGTGAACCTGTTCGCCGACGCCACGGGTGACCACCAGTGGATCCACATCGACGTCGACCGGGCGAAGGCGGGACCGTTCGGCGGGCCGATCGCCCACGGATACCTCACGCTGTCACTCGGGCCGGTGCTCATCCCCCAGGTGTTCTCCGTGGGCGGGATCTCGATGGGTGTCAACTACGGCTGCAACAAGGTGCGGTTCATGTCGCCGGTGCCGGTCGGTGCGAGGCTGCGCGCCGGCGTGAAACTGCTCGGCGTCGACGATGTGGCCGGCGGGGCCCAGGTCACTCTCGAGGTCACCTTCGAGTGCGAGGGAGCACCCAAGCCCTCCTGCATCGCCGAGATCATCTTCCGCTACTACACCGCCTGACCGGACCTGCCGGGATCCGCCGGCGATGAATCAGCGGAAGTTCGGGATGACTTTCTTCGCGAACAGCTCCAGCGTCTCGGTCCCCGGGTAGTCGGGACACCATGGAACGAAACCGGTGCATCCGGCGTCCATGTACGCCTGGATCTTCTCGCACACCTGCTCGGGCGTGCCGACGAAGGCCTTCGCCCTCCACTCCTCCGCCGGTGCGCCCCACAGGCTTCGCGACCCTGCGGCGAGCACCTCGGCCTCCGTTTCGCGGATGAAGATCTCGGAGGAGACGGTCTTGCGGATCGAGTCCTCGTCGCGACCGATCTCGGCACAGTGGCCCTTCAGGATCTCCCTCTTGCGGGCGAACTCCTCCACGGTGCTCCCGAAGTTGGACACATCGGCATGCTGGGCAACCACGCGAAGTGTGAGCTTCTCCCCTCCTCCGCCGATCCACACGGGAGGAAGGTTCTGCAGGGGCTTGGGGTCACAGTTGGCGCGCTCCATCCTGTAGTACTTGCCGTCGTAGGTGGTCTCGGCGTTCGTCCACATCGACTTCACGATCTCCACGGTCTCACGCAGCATCCCGATGCGGTCCGACGGCTTCTTGAACTCGAACCCGTACCCGCGGTACTCGTTCTCGTACCAGCCGGCACCGATGCCCCAGTCGAGCCGGCCACCGGAGATCACGTCGACAGTGCTCGTGATCTTCGCGAGCAGCCCGGGATTGCGGTAGCTGTTGCATCCCACCATCTGGCCGAGCCTGATGCGCGACGTCCGCTGGCTGATCGCTGCGATGGTCGTCCAGCACTCGAACACGGCCTCGTGCGCCGGCACCGGGACGTTGTGGAAGTGGTCGTAGACCCAGACCGAATCGAAGCCGAGTTCCTCGGCGAGAACGGCGATCTCCACCGTCTTCGACCACTTCTCCGCCGCGCCGGTGATCCCGGCGAGTTCCATCTTCCAGCCCTGCGGGACGAACACCCCGAAGACCGGCTCATGCGTTGTGTCCGGCATCGTCGCACCTCCACAGTCGACATTACTGTTCGTCCATGACCGCGTACCCACCCGCAACCATCGGCATGGCGGAGATCCACGAGGCGATCGCCGCGACCAGACCTGACGCGGAGTGCCTGGTGTTCCGCGACAAGCGTTTCACCTGGTCGCAGGTCACCGACCGCACCCGGAGGCTCGCGAATCATCTTGCGTCGGCGGGGCTCGGTTGCACCACGGAGCGGTCCGCCCTGCAGAACTGGGAGACGGGCCAGGACCATCTGGCGATCTACCTGCACAACGGCAATGAGTACCTCGAGTGCATGCTGGGCGCCTGGAAGGCGCGGGTCGCACCGTTCAACGTGAACTACCGCTACGTCGCAGAGGAACTGCTGTACCTGCTCACCGACTCGAACGCGTCGGCCATAGTGATCCACTCTCGCTTCACCCCGGTTCTCTCGGGCATCAGGGACCGTCTCCCCAACCTGCGGGTCGTTCTCCAGGTCCCCGACGACTCGGGTGAGCCGCTGCTCGCCGGAGCAACGTGGTACGAGGATGCCCTCGCCACCGCAGGAACGCAGAGGCCCGCCGCCGGGTTCAGCGGCGACGATCTCTACATCCTGTACACCGGCGGCACCACCGGGATGCCGAAGGGCGTTCTCTGGCGCAATGCCGACGCGGTGGTCGAGTGCTTCGGCGGGGACAAGAACGCGGCCTCGACAGAGGAGTTCGTCGCGGCGGCCCCCGGCGGGCTGCGTTCGCTCCCGTGCCCCCCGTTCATGCACGGCGCGGCGCACTGGATAGCGATGCGCACATGGCTGTCAGGCGGGACAGTGGTCGTGCAATCGGTGCCCGACCGCCTGGATGCCGCCGACATCTGGGGAACGGTGGAGCGCGAGAAGGTCAACTTCCTCCTCATTGTCGGCGACGCCTTCGCACGGCCGCTCCTCGACGGTCTCGCCGAAGGTTCGTGGGACCTGAGCGGGCTGCTCTCTGTTCTCTCGGGCGGGGCGCCCCTGTCCGCCCACCTCAAGGAGGAGTTCCTCGGCCACATCCCGCATGCCGTGCTCGTGGACGGGCTCGGATCCTCGGAGGCGGGCGGTCAGTTGTCCCAGGTCGCCACAGGTGGCTCCGCATCGACGGGCACCTTCCCGTGGTCACCCCAGAACCACATCCTCTCCGAGGACCTCACGCAGGAACTGCAGGCCGGGCACGAGGAACTGGGATGGCTCGCCAAGAGCGGCCGTCTCGCGCTCGGGTACCTGAACGACGAAGCCAAGACGAGGCGCACATATCCGGTGGTGAACGGCGTGCGATTCGTGGTGCCCGGCGACCGCGCACGGCTCACCGCCGGCAACATGATCGAGATGCACGGACGCGACTCCGTGACCATCAATTCCGGCGGCGAGAAGATCTTCGCCGAGGAGGTCGAGGCTGCGGTGAAGGCGCACCCCGACGTGTACGACTGCGTGGTGGCGGGACGACCGAGCGACCGCTGGGGCAACGAGGTCGTGGCTGTCGTGCGCCTGAAGGACGGACGCGGCCCCGACGAGGCGTCGTTGCTCGAGGAGGCGGCGCGCCACATCGCGCGCTACAAGCTCCCCAAGGCGTTCGTGTTCGTGCCGGAAATAGTGCGTTCACCCTCGGGCAAGGCCGACTACCGCTGGGCCAAGCAGACCGCGGTCGAGGCCGCGTCCTGACACCTGCACCGTGAGGGTGCACGGGCGGGTGCCCGCGCTCCCGGGTTCAGATCGGGAGGCCGCCCGTTGCGCTGTGCGTCGTGCCGTTGTCGGTGAACGACTTGATGGCGATCTGGGCAATGCGCATCTGGTGGATCTCGTCGGCACCGTCGGCGAACCGCGCCCAGCGCGCATGCTGGAGCATGCTCGCGAGCGGGGTGTCGGTGGAGTAACCGAGCGCGCCGTGCACCTGCATCGCGCGGTCGATGATGCGGTTCAGGCTGTTGGCCACGAAGTGTTTGGCCATCGACACCTCGTTGCGGAAGTCCTCGCCGCGGTCGATCTTGTAGGCGGCATGGAGCACCATCAGCTTGCACTGGTACAGCTCCATCGTGGAGTCCGCGATCATCCACTGCACGCCCTGCTTCTCGGCGAGGTACGAACCGTGCGAGTAGCGCTTCAGCGAACGGTCCACCATCATGTCCAGGGCCGTCTCGGCCTGCGCGATCCAGCGCATGCAGTGTGCGAGACGGGCCGGGCCCAGCCGGTACTGGCCGAGCCTGTGGCCGTTGCCGCGCCCACCGAGGATCTGCGAGTCATGCACGCGGAGGTCCTCGATCACGATCTCGGAGTGCCCGGTGGCACCGTGCATGGTTTCCACCTCGCGCACGTCGTTCCAGCCCTCGGACGGGATGTCGACGATGAACGCGGTGTTCGCGCCCCGGGACCCCTCCGGCACGTCCATCTCGGTTCGTGCAATGAGGATCGCGAACTTTGCGCGGCGTGCGCCCGAGATGAACCACTTGTGGCCGTTGATGATCCACTCGTCGCCGTCCTTCACGGCGTGCGTGCGGATGAGTGTCGGGTCGGAACCCGCAACCTCCGGCTCGGTCATCGCAAAGCACGATGAGGTGGTGCCGTTCAGGAGCGGGCGGAGGTACTTCTCCTTCTGCTCGTCGGTGGCCCAGTGCAGCAGCGTGTGCATGTTGCCCTCATCGGGCGCCTGGCAGTTCAGGACCCACGGACCGACCCGGGTCTTGGCCGCCTCGGCCTGCACCATCGCGAGCGCGACGTGACCGAGACCCATGCCTCCCCACTCCTTCGGCATGTGGGGCAGCCACAGACCGTCCTTCACCGCCTGCTTGCGCAGGTCGATGAGAGCCTTCACGTACGCGCCGCGGTCGGCATCGGTCATCTCCTCGCGATGGCCGAACGGGTCCATCACGGGCTTGATGGTGTTCTCCACGAAGTCGCGGACCCGCGAACGGATCTCCTCGTGCTCGGGTGCCAGTGTGAAATCGATCATGGTGTCCCCCTCGACGCCCCGGTCATGTGACCGCGTGTGATGTGACCATTGTGGTGCGTTGGGCAGGCCGCGGGCGAAGCAGGCGCCTGCGCGGCTCCGTAGCCTTTCCCCGTGGCCGAGAACTGGGACCGTGACACCCTGCCGGAAGGGCACGAGAAGGCGGCGATGGTGCGCAGCATGTTCGACGCCATTGCCCCGCGCTACGACCTCGTGAACCGCATCATGACGTTCCGGCTGGATGTGCGCTGGCGGCGGCGGGCGGTGCGGGACCTCGCGCTCCCCGCCGGCTCCACCGTCCTCGACCTCGCCGCCGGGACCGGCGACCTGTGTGTCGACCTGCGCAGAGCCGGGCTCGTCCCCGTCTCCATGGATCTCTCGTTCGGGATGCTCGCGAACGACCGCAGCGGCGCCCCGCGTGCCCAGGCCGACATTCTCGAGCTCCCGGTTCCCGATGGCGCCGTGGACGGGATCGTCTGCGGGTTCGCCCTCCGGAACCTCGTCGACCTCGACAGGTTCTTCGCCGAGTGCGCGCGCGTCATCCGCCCCGGCGGCCGGGTGGCACTTCTCGACGTGGGGGTGCCGCACAACCCGCTGGTACGCACGGGCAACAACATCTACTTCGGCAGGATCGTGCCGCGCATCGGCGCGCTCCTCAGCAACGGCCCCGCGTACAGGTACCTTCCGCGCAGCGTCGCGTACCTCCCTGACCGCGGGGTGCTCGTCGAGAAGCTCCGTGCGGCGGGTTTCCCGGATGCGGTCCACCACCAGCTCTCGGGCGGCCTCACGCAGCTGATGACCGGCACGAGGGCGCAGCCGTGATCTTCCGCTCGCGCAGGCTCGACGGGCCGGTCGACCTGAACGACGTGTGCCGCGGCGACGGGATGCTCTTCGTGCGCGACGGGGTCGGCGCGGCGGGACGCGGCGTTGCCCTCGCGACGGACGAGACCGGCATCCCGGGCGTGCTGGATGAACTGGTTCCCGCCCCGGGCAGCGCACTTCCGCCCCACGGCCACGGGCCGCAACTGTTCTGCAGGGTGCCGTTCCTCCCGGGGCAACCGGCCGATGCGTTCCTGCCCCGGCTCACCGTCACGAAGGATGCCGGCGGCAGCGCATGGGCAACCGTGGCCGGACGCTCCGGGGATGATGTGACCGAGGAGGCACTGTCTGGTGCCCTCGTCGAGGCTCTCGCCGCGACCCCACCGGCGCCCCGTGCTGCGTCGTTCAGGGTCACGCCGGGCACGCGCGTGGAGGACTATCTCACGGCCGTCACCGCCGCCCGGGATGCCGTGCGTTCGGGCCGCCTCGCGAAGGCCGTGATCGCGCGCGACATCGTGGTCGAGTCCGATGAGCCGATCGACGTCCACGCGGTGTTGCTGCGCCTCCGCGCGTCGTTCGGACGGAGCCACAGGTTCTGCATCGACGGCCTCATCGGGGCATCACCCGAGCTGCTGGTGCAGGTCGACGGACGGACCGTGCGAAGCCACCCGCTCGCGGGCACCGCACCGCGCACCGGCGACCCCGAGACGGACCGACGGCTCGCGGACGAGCTCGTCGCGAGCACCAAGAACCAGGTGGAACACCGTGTCGTGATCGACATGGTGCACGACACGCTCCTGCCGAGGTGCTCGTACCTCGACTGGGAGCCCGAGCCGTCCATTGTGACCGTGGCCAACGTGCAGCACCTGGGGACCGCAATCGAAGGGGCCCTTTCCGAGCCGCGACCACCCGTCATGGACCTCGTGAGGGACCTGTGCCCCACGCCCGCCCTCGGTGGACACCCGGGCCACGAGGCAGTGGAGTTCATCCGCAGCGTGGAGAAGGCGGAACGCGGTCACTACGGTGGCGCGGTGGGCCTGCTCGACACGCACGGGAACGGCACCTTCGCCGTGACCATCAGGTGTGCGGTCCTCTCCGGTGACCGGCGCAGCGCACGGCTGTTCGCGGGCGGGGGCATCGTGGCGGACAGCGAGCCGCTCGCCGAACTTGCCGAGACACAGGCGAAGTTCCAGGCGATGCTGTCGGCCCTCGTCCGGCCCTGATCCTTCTCGCGAGAAAAGGGTTCAGCCGAGGGTTGCATCGACCGCGGCAACGACCGCGGCATTGACCTTGTCGTGAAGGCCGACGTTCGCGTGGCGGTCCGACACGAACTCCACGATCTTCGTCCCGCCCGACTCAACCTCGCATGCGACTGCCGACGCATCCTCCGCCCTCACATGGGGAATCCCGTGCGCGGCGGCAAGGGACGAGAGGTCGACTCCGTGGGGTGTGCCGTACAGCGTCTCGAACGTCTCGCGCCCCACCTGCCCCGCCTGCGGCAGGAAGGAGAAGATGGACCCGCCGTCGTTGTTCGCGACCACGATGGTGAGATCCACCCCGCGTCGGGCGAGCCCCCACAGGCCGTTCGAGTCGTGCACCATGGCGACATCGCCGATGTAGAGCACTGTGTGCTCGCGGCTCGACAACGCGATGCCGACGGCCGTGCTCACCACTCCGTCGATGCCGTTCGCGCCGCGGTTCGCGTGCACAGTGACCCCGGGCATCGCGGCGCCGTACCACTCCACGTCACGGATGGGCATCGACGACGACACGACCAGGCGGGAGCCGGGACGACATGACGCGGTCACCGCGCGGGCCACAGCCATCTCCGAGCGGCCGTCACCGAGTGCCATTTCGATGGCGTCGTCGGCGGCATCGGATGCCGCCCACCAGTCGCTCGACCACGAGTCGTCGCACTGCGCAGGAACGAAGCGAAGGTCCCGGACGAACGACCCGAGCCGGCCCACGATCACCTGCGAGACCGAGTGATCGGGGTCGACGACGGCGGGGTGATCGCTCACCTGCACGACCCGGGCACCGCTGCGCGCAACCCACTGGGCGAGCACCTTCGAGGCCGGTGGGTCACCGACGCGAACCACAACCTCGGGAAAATGCGAATCAGCGAACTTCGCCGACCTCAGCACGGGGTCGAACGCCGTCACCGTCCCGTGGAAGCCGTGCCGGAGACCGCTCGCAGGGTCTGCGAGCACCGGCCAGCCCATCATCGAGCCGAACTTCCCGACCCACTCGTCGGACCCGCGACCGGCAACCACGACACCCTTCCTGCCGGAGACGGATCGGAGAAAACTCTCCACCTCGGGGACATCCACGGTGGCGTACGGGCGGGACACGGTCGCATCGATCGGCCGGGGCAGTTCGCCGGCGGTGCCCAGCAGTGGTTCGCGGAACGGCAGGTTCAGGTGCACCGGCCCGTGGAGGGTGCCGACCGCGGCTGCCACGGCCCTCCTCGCGAGCGAACGCCACGACCCGCGCGCATCCTCCGAGGGCACCCCGGGGTCGTGGAACCAGCGCACGGCATTGCCATAGAGCTTCGTCTGGTCGATCGTCTGCGGAGCGCCGACGTCCCGCAACTCGGGCGGGCGGTCGGCGGTGCACACCACCATCGGGACGCGGCTCAGGTTGGCCTCGTGAACCGCCGCGGCGAAGTGGGTGGCCGCCGTGCCCGACGTGCACAGGAGCACCGCGGGAAACCCGCTGTCGCGACCGATGCCGAGCGCAGCGAAGGCCGCACTCCGCTCGTCGTGAAAGATGTGCAGTGCCAGTTCCCCCCGTGCCTCGATCGCGACCGCGAGAGGGGTGGACCTGCTGCCCGGCGCCACCACTGCGTGCCGTATGCCGGCACGCACCCATTCATCCACGAGGGTGGCGCAGAACGCTGCCGCGGTGTCGCCGGGGGTCCTCATCGGGCATAGTCTCGCACCGTGAAGGTCGAAATCTGGTCGGACGTCGTGTGTCCCTGGTGCTACATCGGCAAGCGCCGCTTCGAGAAGGCGCTGGAGGTGCTCCGAGAGAAAGGCGTCACCGATCCGGTGGAGGTCGTGTGGCGCTCCTTCCAGCTCGACCCGCGCGCCCCGGTCGGCTCACCGTCGCCCGCGATCGACGCGTACGCGCGCAAGTTCGGCGGACCCGATGCGGCGGTTCGGATCATCGAGAACGTGACGAACGTCGCGGCGGCCGACGGCATCGAGTTCAGGATGGACATCGCGCTGCGGGCGAACACCCTCCTCGCCCACCGCGCGCTGCACTGGGCGCTCATTGGGCACGGTGCACCCGCCCAGACTCTCCTCAAGGAACGTTTCCTCCGCGCGTACTTCACCGACGGACTCGATGTGGGTGATGCCGGAGTGCTCGCACGTTGCGCCGAAGAAGTCGGACTAGACGGTCACGCCCTGCAGACCTGGCTCGAGGCAGGAGGCGGCAGCGAAGCAGTCGCCGACGACCTGCGCGCCGCCGCGGAGCGCGAGATCGACGCGGTCCCGAGTTTCGTCATCGACGGCCGCTACCTCGTTCCCGGCGCGCAGGACGTTGATGTGTTCGTGAACGTGCTCCAGCGGGTTCTCTCGCGGTGAGACTCTCCGCCCGGACCGTCGGGCCGGAGGGTGGGACCCCGGTCACCTTCCTCCACGGGTTCACGCAGACGGGCGACTCATGGTCTCCTGTCGTCGCCGGGCTCCGGGGCGTTCGGGCAACCCTCGTTGATGCTCCGGGCCACGGATCGAACGCACAGCACACTCCCGGCCTGTGGGAGACCGCGCGCGCCGTGGCCGACGTGATGCCGCGCGGGGTGCTCGTGGGCTACTCGATGGGCGCCAGGATGGCACTTCATGTTGCGCTCGTCGCGCCGGGGAACGTGACGGCTCTCGTGCTCGTGAGCGGGACACCGGGCATCGAGGACGAGGCCGAACGAGTCGTCCGTCGCGCCGCGGACGACACACTCGCAGACAGGATCGAGGAGATCGGCTCCGCGCGGTTCGTGGACGAGTGGCTCGCGAACCCGATGTTCGCCGGCCTGCCGGAGGAACACGCGCAGCGTTCGGCACGGGCGGCGAACCCCGCCGCCGGCCTCGCCGGGTCCCTCCGCAGTGCCGGCACCGGCACACAGGACAACCTGTGGCCGCGGCTCGGGGAGATCACGTGCCCGGTCCTCGTGGTCACCGGCATGCTTGATGCGAAGTTCGCTGTCATCGGGGAAAGGATGGCGGCCGCATTGCCTCGCGCCGACCTCCGGTGCATCGCGGGCGCCGGCCACACCGTCCATCTGGAGAAGGTCGACGACTTCTGCTCGGCCCTCTCGGACTGGTTCTCGACGCTGCGCTGACCCGTTCGTTCAGGCGAGCGACACAGCGATGCCCGCGGCGAGGAACACCCCGAGCACGAGTTGCGCCCGTCCCACCGCGCCGAGGACAGGCACGAGCGCCGGACCGAGCGCACCCTCACGCACCGCACCCACCGCCGGCGCCGCGGCGACAACCCCGGCGAGACCGAGAAGGGCCCAGCCTCCCGTCGCGAACGACGTGGCCACCACGGACACCGCGGCGGCAAGGAAGAGTGCACCGAACAACCGTCTCGTTGCGGCATCACCGAGCCGGACCGCGAGCGTCCGTTTTCCCGCAACCGTGTCGCCGGGGATGTCACGGAGGTTGTTGACAACGAGGAGTGCACACGAGAAGCAGCCGGCAGCCGACCCTGCCCACCACGCACCCGCCGTGACGGACCCGCCCACGACGTACGTCGTGCCGGCGGTCGCGACCAAACCGAAGAAGACGAACACGAACACCTCGCCGAGACCTGCGTACCCGTACGGTCTCGGCCCTCCGGTGTAGAACCACGCCGCGAGCACCGCACAGGCGCCGACCGCGAGCAGCCAGAGCGTGGTGAGCAACGCGAGCACGAGACCGGCGGCGCATGCAACGCCGAGGCTCGCGAACGCCGCCCTCCTCACCGAGGCGGCCGGCACTGAACCCGAACCCACGAGGCGCAGTGGGCCGACTCTCTCTGCGTCCGTGCCCCGCACACCGTCGCTGTAGTCATTCGCATAGTTGACTCCCACCTGCAGGGAGAGACTGACCACCGCGGCCAGTACCGTGCGCCACCACGAGGCGTCCGCCGACGCGGCTGCGCACGCTGCGCCGACTACAACCGGCACGAGTGCGGCAGGGAGCGTGCGGGGACGTGCGCCGGCCAGCCACAGTCCGGCCCGGGTCCGATTCGCCACGGCTCAAGTGTGACACGCCCCGTCGCCCGGGACAGGTGCCCGTAGTCTCGAGGACGTGAGGGAACTCGTCTGTCTCGACATGCCCCTCGGCGCACCGTTCATCGAGCGCATCGCGCGTGCATGGGACGAGGGCGACGCGATCTTCCCCCTCGACGGCCGGCTCCCCGACGCAGCACGCCGCTCGCTGCTCGACTCCGTGCGGCCCACGGTCATCTGCGACGGCAAAGGCGAGACGAAAATGGACGGCGACCCCGTGGAGGAAGCCGACGCCGTGGTCGTGGCGACGAGCGGAAGCTCCGGGGAGCCGAAGGCGGCCGTGCTCACCCACGGTGCCGTGCGCGCCGGTGCACTCTCGGTGATGTCGCGGCTCGGGGTGGGCCACGGCGACACATGGCTCGCATGTCTTCCCCCCGCGCACATCGGCGGGCTGTCGGTCGTGCTGCGCAGCCTCGTCATCGGCACGCCCCTGATCACGGCGGAGCGGTTCACCGTGGAGGCCTACATCGACGCCGCGCGCAGCGGCGCCACCCTCGTGTCACTCGTCCCTGCCGCCCTCTCGCGCGTCGATGCATCCCTCTACCGGGTGATCGTGCTGGGCGGGTCCCGCCCACCTTCCGACAGACCGTCGAACTGCATCGCCACGTACGGAATGACCGAGACCGGTAGCGGCATCGTCTATGACGGAAGACCCATCCCCGGGGCCGAGGTCGAGGTACGCAACGGGATCATCCACGTGCGCGGTCCGATGCTCATGCGCGGGTACCGCCACGGCGATTCACCGTTCACTGCCGACGGATGGCTCCGGACCGGTGACATCGGCGCGTTCAACGAAGACGGCACCCTCGCCGTGCACGGACGCGAGGGCGACCTGATCATCACCGGAGGCGAGAACGTGTGGCCAGAGACGGTCGAATCCGCGATCATGACCCACCGGTCCGTGACTGACTGCTGCGTCGTCGGCGTGGACGACGACGAGTGGGGCACTGCCGTGCACGCATTCGTGGTGAGCACCGCACCGGTCGCCCTCGGGGAGATACGCGAGCACGTGAAGGAAACCCTCCCCGCGTGGTGCGCACCCAAGGTTCTCCACACAGTTGATGCAATCCCCCGGACCGCGCTCGGCAAGCCGCGTCGAGCCGAGCTCGTCACCCTCGCCACGCAAGGCAACCCATGACCCGCCGGCTGCCGCGTGCGTACTGGCGCCAGTTCGCAGCCACGACGGTATCCAATCTCGGCGACGGTGCGAATGCCGCTGCGATGCCGCTCCTGGCGGCCCGGCTCACGGACGACGTGCGGCTCATCGCATCGGTGTCGTTCGTGGGAATGCTCCCGTGGCTCGTGCTCAGCCTCCCCGCGGGCGTCCTCATCGATCGGTGGCGCCGCACCGACGTGATGATCGCCGCGGAATGGGCACGGGCCGTGCTCTACCTTGCCGTGGCAGTGCTCGTGGCCGTTGATGCACTCACGATCTGGGTGCTTCTCGTGATCCTGCTCGCGATCGGGTGCGCCGAGGTGTTCTACGACATGACGGCGCAGGCGTTCATTCCCGACATCGTGCCTGCAGAGAGTCTCGAGCGCGCGAACGGCCTCATGTACGCGACCGAGATCATCTGCAACGGATTCATCGGCCTCCCGGTGGGCGCATGGCTGTTCGTCGTGGCCGCGGCCGTCCCGTTCGGAGTGAACGGGCTCTCCTTCGCGCTGGCTGCGGTACTGGTCGCCGGCACGGCGCGCGGCCTTCCCCGCGAGGAACAGGTCGCCGGGGCCGCGCCACGACGCTCGTTCGTGACGGAGCTGTCCGGGGGGCTCAGGTGGCTCTTCGCCCACCGCAACCTGCGCACGCTCGCCATGCTCCTCGGTGTCACAAATGCCTCGATGATGTTCGGTCAGTCCATTCTCGTGAAGTTCGCGTTCGGCGAGCTGGGCCTCAGCGAGCGTGGCTTCGGCGTCCTGCTCGCGCTCGCGTCCGGTGGTGCGGTCGTCGGAGGCCTGCTCGGTGACCGGATCGCCCGCCGCCTCGGCACCTCCGCCTCGCTCGTGACCGCATACGTCGTGTTCACGTTCGCCGACGCAGTCATCGCGGGGTGGCCGGGAGTGGCCGTGTTCGCCGTGATGTCGATGGTCGTCTCGCTCGCCGGCACCGTGTGGAACGTGGTCACCGTGAGCTACCGCCAGCGGACCATCCCCGCGGAACTCTTCGGCAGGGTCAACAGCGCGTACCGGTTCATCGGCACCGGCTCCACTGCGGTCGGGGCGCTCGTCGGCGGGCAGGTGGCCCACTCGTTCGGTCTTCGGGCGCCGTTCTTCCTCGGTTCCGCGGTGACAGCAGTGGCTTTGCTCCTCGGGTTCAGGGTGCTGCGCGACCCGTCGTTCGACGGACGGTCGGTCAGTCCTGACCGGATTCGATGACGGGCGAGAGCTTCACCGACCTGATCCTTCTGCCCTCGAGCTCCACAACGGTGAATCTCCAGCCGTCATGTTCAAGGGACTCACCGGGTTCAGGAACATGCTCGAGGGTGCCGAAGACGAAGCCACCCACCGTGTCCCAGTCCTCGTCGGGCAGACGCGCGTCGAAGTGGTCGTTGAAATCCGACACCGACATTCCCGCATCCACGAGGCTCTCGCCGTTGCCCAGCTGGCGCACGTCGGGGTCCTCGTCATCGTGCTCGTCCACGATCTCCCCGACCAGTTCCTCCAGGCAGTCCTCGAGGGTGACGAGGCCCGCGATCGACCCGTACTCGTCGGCGACGAGCGCCATGTGGAAGTGCTCCCGCTGCATGTCACGCATCAGCTTCGACACCGGCTTGTTCTCGGGCACGACAACCGCCCTCCGCACGAGGGCCTCGACATTTTCGCCTCCGCGCCCGCCCCGTACGGCACGCATGAGGTCCTTGGCGTAGGCGATCCCGATGACGTCGTCATCGGGATCGGTCTCGCGGGTGACGGGCATGCGGCTGTACCCGTGCTCGAACGCGACGTCGAGTGCGGCCTCTATAGAGACGCTCGAGGAGACCGCGACCACGTCGGGCCGCGGGATCATGATCTCGCGCACCACCGTGTCCCCGAACTCGATGATCGACTCGATGAGCTCGCGCTCCTCGTGCTCGATGATCTCCTCCTCGGCTGCCGCCTCCACGATCCCGAGAAACTCCTGTTCTCCCACGAACGGGCCCTGCTCGAGGCCCTTGCCCTTCACAATGACGTTGGTCAGCCCGATGAGGCTCCGCGACACCAGCCGCAACGGGGCAAAACCCACGAGGATCGATGTGAGCCGGGCCGTCCCGAGCGCCGCCCGGTCGGTGTGCTGCACCGCATAGGTCTTCGGGACAGCCTCGGCGAAGACGAAGAACACGACCACGTTCAGCACCACCCCCACCGCCACACCGGGAGCGCCGAACAAGCGGCCGGCCACGACTCCCGTGAGCGTGGCCTGGACCGTCTGTGCGACGTTCACGCTCAACAGGAGGGGATTGACCCATCTTTCCGGTCTGCTCACGAGCCCGACGAGCGCGGACCCGCCGCGCTGGCCGGTGTCAGCAAGTGCCTGTGCCTTGGGTTTCGACATGCGCGAGAGGCTCATCTCTGCGATCGCGAGGAACACGAGCACGAGGAAGAGGAACGCAATGGCGACGATCATCCAGACGTCGGCAGTGGTGGGCGCGGCGGCGGTCATTCGTCGTGATCCTGGCGGAACCCCGCGGGTGCGGGACCTCCCCAGTAGTGCTCCTCGAGGATAGCGAGCTCACGGGCACGCATCTCGGACGTCGATGCGTCGTCGTCGTGGTCGAACCCGAGAACGTGCAACGTCCCGTGGACGACCAGGAGAGCGATCTCGTCGTCGTACGTGCCGGCATGCCCGGTGCACTGTCGCCGCGCGACCGCAGGACAGACGATCACGTCTCCGAGGAGGAGCGGCATGTCGTCGTCGGTCTCCGGCCGCCCCGGTCCACGGGACACTCCCCCCGGGCCTGTCGGCTCCCGGTACATCTCGGCCCCGTCGACGGGGAACGCGAGAACGTCGGTGGGGCCGGGCTTGCCCATGTGTTCGGAGTTCAGCTCGGCAATCGACTCCTCGTCCACGAAGAACACGGACAGTTCGGCGGCGCCGCGGACACCCTGTGCCGTGAGCGCGGCGAGTGCCAGTGCGCGCCACCTCTCCACGTCCACAGGTTCTGCATCCTGCTCGTCGGCACAGAACACCTCCGGTGTCCCGTCCCCGCCGGCGCGCCGCGGCGCACCGAACGACGGTCGACCCTCATCCACCGGAATCGTCCCTGCGGCGTGTGGCGCCTCTGCCCTGCTGACGAGGCGGCTGGCCACCGGACCGTTCGTACGCCGCCACGATGTCCGCGACGATGCGGTGACGAACCACGTCGGAACCGTCGAGATGCACGAACTCGAGCCCCTCCACTCCCGCGAGTGTCTTCTCGAGGTTGACGAGACCGCTCCGTCCGTCGGGCACGTCGACCTGCGACACATCGCCGGTGACCACGACCTTCGAGCCGAACCCGATCCGGGTGAGGAACATCTTCATCTGCTCGGGGGTGGTGTTCTGTGCCTCGTCGAGAATGATGAAGGAGTTGTTGAGCGTGCGCCCGCGCATGAATGCGAGCGGCGCCACCTCCACGGTCTGGCGCTCGACCAGCTTCTGTGCGCCCTCGGCGTCGACCATGTCGTACAGCGCGTCGTAGAGGGGCCTCAGGTACGGGTCGATCTTGGCCATGAGGTCACCCGGCAGGAAGCCCAGCCGCTCGCCTGCCTCCACGGCCGGGCGGGTGAGGATGATCCGTTGCACCTCTTTCTGGTGCAGCGCCTGGACAGCCATGGCGACCGCGAGCCAGCTCTTGCCGGTGCCGGCGGGACCGATGGCGAACGTGATGGTGTTGCGGCGGATGGCATCCACGTACCGCTTCTGCCCCGCGGTCTTCGGGCGCACCATCCGGCCCCTCGACCCCTTCAGGATGTCGTCGGTGAGGATCGTGCTCGGTCGTTGTTCCGCGCGCACCATCACGATGCTGCGGTCGACCACCGAGGCATCCAGCCGTTCGCCGCGCTGGAGCAGCAATGACAGTTCCTCGAGCAGCCTGCCGACCTGGTGGGCGCGGGGGCCGTTGCACGTGATCTCGTTGCCCCGCGCCACGACCGACACGTCGGGGAACGCGGTCTCGACCCGGCGGAGCAACTCGTCCCTCTGCCCGAGCAGTTCGGCCATGAGATGTGCCCCGGGCACGACGACCGTGACGGTGGTTGCGGTGTCGGTCATCGTGGGACTCAGGCTAACTGAGGGTCATCCTCACCGGCTTTTCCGGCCCGTAGTACCGTCGAACGTGCCAGCCATCAGGGGTCTGGGCCATGTCGGGCAGGTGCTGAACGTGCGCAAGGCAACAGCGTCAATTGGATGGTTGCTGACGCTCATCGGTGTCGTCCTGCCATGGTCGGCCCGCGCCGCCGGCGCGGCCCCTGTCACCGGGACGATCATCCTCGTTGCTGCCGGCGTGCTCGCAGTTGTTCTCGGCGTGTCGTTGCGCACTCCCCAGCCGGCTGTGTGGCTGTGGTCCGGGCTGGCCGGCGTCCCGGCCGCCGTGTCGGCCGTGCTCTCCTCCACAGCGGCGACGGGCAACGGCACCGAACTGGCGCGGGACGCCGCCCACCTCGCGACCCAGGCCGTGTTCGTCACGTTGCTCGCCGGCCTCGCACGAAGACGCCTGCGCACGGACCTCTCCTCGGTGGTTCCCGACGCGCTCATCGTGGGCCTCGGCGCATGGACGGTGCTCTGGGTGGTGCTGCTCCAGCCGGCCATGCCGGCGTCAGGGTCGATGGCCGGGGCGACCGCCGTGCGCGGGGTCGCACTCGCGTTGCTGTCGGTCGTGCTCTTCCTCGTGGCGACGACCCTCTTCGCCGACTCCTCACCGTCGCCGTCGCTTCTGGCGGGCCTCGCCGCGGTGCTTCTCTGCGGCACCGGGCTCGTGCTGCAGCTCGTCGATGCACGGGACGGCACGGCCCTTGCGCCGGGCGTGATCGCCGCGACGTTCCAGTCAGCCGGTTGGCTCGCGATCGCAATGGTCGTGCACCCGACCTCGCGGTCGCTCCTCATCCCCGCCGTGCGGCGCTCGACCCCTCCTCTGCTCACGCGACTTGTCGCGACCACCGCATCGATGGGCGCACCGATCGTGCTCCTCGCCGTCACCGACCCCGCCGACACAGCGGACCGCGTTGTGCGCACCGCGTCGGTGTCGGTGCTTGCCGTGGCCGTGATGGTGCGGGTGGTGCAATCGGCGAGGGCGAATGCCCGCACCCAGGAGAACCTCCTCCGCAACGCACAGACCGATCCGCTCACGGGCCTGCCCAACCGCGCCGCGATGCTGGATCTCGTCACGTCGGCCGCCGAGCGGGCGTGGGGAACCCCACGCCAGCCCACCGTCCTGTTCATCGACGTCGACCGCTTCAAGACGATCAACGACAGCCTCGGTCATTCCGCCGGCGACACGGTGCTGCTCGAGGTGGCCGGCCGCCTGCTCGCCGCGGTTCCGCGTCATGCACACGTCGGCAGGATCTCCGGCGACGAGTTCGTTGTGCTCGACCCCGCCACCGAGACAGCAACGCAGGCGGCGGTCCTCGCCGAGCGCGTGCTCGACAGCCTGCGCGAGCCGGTCGGCGTGTCCGGCGGCGACATGTTCGTGTCCGCGAGCATCGGCGTCGCGATGGCGGTGCGCGGACTGGGGCTGTCGGCAGACGAGGTTCTCCGCCACGCCGACACCGCGATGTACAGGGCGAAGGCCGCGGGCCGGAACTGCATCGCGTTCTTCGACGATTCGATGGTGGAGACCGTCACACACAGACTCGACATAGAGACGGCCCTCCACCGCGCACTCGAGCGCAACGAACTGCACCTTGTGCACCAACCGATCGTCGACACCGACCTCGGTGCTGTGGTCGGCTTCGAGGCCCTCATGCGCTGGGACCGTGGCGCGGGGTCGGGCGGAACCGTCTCCCCGGCCGAGTTCATTCCCGTCGCCGAGGAGACCGGAACGATCGTGCCGCTCGGGTCGTGGGCGCTCCTCGACTCCCTCACCCAGCTCCGCCGTTGGATTGATTCAGGAGTGTGCCCCGCGGGCACCTCCGTCAGCGTGAACGTGTCGGCCCGCCAGCTCCACGACCCGGGTTTCGTTGCGGTCGTGACCGAGGCGCTCTCCCGTTCCGGGGTGTCGCCGGACCAGCTGTGGCTCGAGGTGACGGAGAGCGTGATGATCACCGAGCCCGAGCAGACGCTCGTGGCGCTGCGCAACCTCAACTCAGCGGGAGTCCGGGTGGCGGTGGATGACTTCGGCACGGGGTACTCGTCGCTGTCGCTGCTGCAGAGGTTCCCGATCCAGCGAATCAAGGTGGACCGCACCTTCGTGCACGCACTCTCCCTCGCCCCCGCATCCCAGAGCATCGTGCGGACCATCATCGCGATGGCCGAGGCCCTCGGGGCCGATGTCGTGGCCGAGGGAGTGGAGACCCCGGAGCAGATGGCAATACTGCGTTCGCTCTCCTGCACCAAGGCGCAGGGCTACCTGATCAGCCACCCGGTCACGGCGGATGCAGTCCCCAACGCAGTGCTCGCCATCGAGGACACCTCGTGGAGAAGCTGAGTGACTCTCAGGAGGGCGGGCCCACCCGTGTGACCGTGCCGTCCGCCTCACGGACGAACAGTTCCACCGTGTGCGCTCCCGCGCCCAGCACCGAGTAATCGAGCACGGCCGTGAACACGATCTCGCCCTCCTGGCCGGACAGCTCGCCAAGTACCCCGGCGGCGCGGCCGTCAACGACCACGATTCCCTCGGTGCCCTCCATCGCCGGTGCGGCGAGCGTGACGGTGCCGGTGATCGTGGCGGGCACCGTGGATCGGGGGGTCCCGGCGATGTTCACGAACGCATCGCGCTGGCGGAGGGTCCAGCCCGCCACGGTCGGGGACCGGGCTGCGGACGTCACGGCAGTGCCGACGAGCCCGGCCGACTGCCCGACCGCCGCGATCCTGCTCGCGGGGCCGTCCCACGACACCACCATTGAGTAGTACTCCGCCCGCGCACGGGTCACCTCGAACCCTCCCTTGAGGACCGCCCGTTCTCCCGTGGCCGATTCCACCGCCCACGGCCCGCGTTCCGGGCAGCCCTTCGCGAGGGACTTTCCCGCGAACTTCCAGTCGGTGCGGGTGCCAAGAACGTCATTCACGGTGGGAAGAAGATCCAGATTGGAGATGCGGCAGTCGGACACCCCGGCGGCGGACTGGCCCGGGTACTTCACGAAGGTCGGCACGCGGTAGATGTCGTTCGCCTGGTCGGGGTCGGTGAAGTCGGTGTTGCGCTGGGGCATGGTGGGCAGGAACGAGATGCCGTGATCCGCGGTGAGCACGACCATCGTGTCGTCCCACTTGCCCGATGCCCGGAGCGAGTCGATCGCACGCTTCACCGCACCGTCGGTTGCGGCCAGCTGGTGGAGGAACGCCTGGTACGTGTCGCGCGTGCCGTCCTCGTCCTCGGGGTTCTGCGTGCCGATCTCACGGCTGAGCGGCGCCACGCGCTGGTCGGGGGTGAGCCGCCAGGGTGCGTGCGGCATCAACGCGTGCACGACCTGCACCATTGGTTCACGTGACGCCACCAGGTTCGCGACGCCGTTGTCGAGTGCCTCCTGCTGGCTGAAGATCTGGTTCTTCAGTTGCTCCTTGAACTTCTCGCGCACCGCGGCGAATCCACCCCATCCCTGGTCGACTGCGGGAAGTCGACGGCGCAGGGCGGGCGGGAGCACGCGCTGGCCGTACACGACGGACACGTCTCGGAGGAACCGGCCGAACCTCCGCGGGCTGAGGCCGCTGCCGAACCCGCTGTCACCGCCGCACACCTTCTTCGGGCACAGGGCAGTGACCGGCTCCGTGCCTGCGATCTTCGTCGCCCCCGCGTACAGGGTGAAGATGTTCCTGGGGTAGGAGAACAGGAACGGGCCCCCTGAGCGGACCGGCTCCGACGACGCGAGGATCGCGGGAACCGCCTGGTGGGTGAAGTTGGACGCGGCGATGCTGTTGCGGTACCACGTGGAAGACGCCGCGAGTTCGGCGAAGCCCGGGAAACGCTCGGCGTTGATCGAACCGTCGGGACCGAGCAACGGGTACAGCGGCAACTCGTCGAGCACCACCAGGAGCACGTTCAGGTTCTCGTGCTCCACCGAGACGCCGCCGCTTCCGCCCTCCAGCGGAAAAATCAGCGGGCGCAGCTGGACGAATGTTGTTGCCCCCACCGCGAGCGCGGCCACCGCCAGCCACCTGGACCACTCACGCACCACTCTGGAACGGTCGAACCCGAGCGGAACAACGGTCCCGAACGTGGCGGCGAGCACCAATGACGTCGCGTTCGACGAGTCGTTGACCAACCGGGCCACCGCCAGACCGACCGTTGCGGACAGCACCGCGAGCAGCACCAGGCGCACCGACTCGTTCACCCTCGGGCCGAACCTCCGCGTGGAGATGTCAACCGTGACCGCGGCGAGCGCAGGTCCCACGAGGAACAGCACGAAGAAGAGCGCGACCTCGAGGCTCGAGAGCTTCGCGGCGGAGAACACGGTGAGGTTCTTCCCGTAGAGATCGAACACCGGCTGGGCGACGGACACCGCGGACAGCGCCAGGTACGTGAGGAAGTGCTTGCGCGCCACTGCCCAACCTTGCCACAGAACCATTGCCGGCAACCGAATGAGCCACAATGGGACGATGCACCGACGTCACAGAGCGGCAGGGGCGCTCCTCGCCGCAGTGATGATGTTCGCGGTCAGTGCGGGAGCGGTCCACGGCCGTGCCGGAACCCCCGCCGTGAGCACGACCGGGACGCTCCTCGTCGTGGGTGACAGCCTCACGGAGGGCGCGAACCTCCTCGGCGGGCTCGGCACACTCCTGAAGACGCGATCACCGTGGACCACAACGGTGATCGACCACCGGCGCGGGCGACGCGTGTCCGATGCTGTACCCGTTGTGAGGAGTCACCTCTCTCGCAACCGGCGGATCACCGCGATCGTGGTGGCACTCGGCACGAACGACATGCTCTCGCACGGCGAGGCGTCATACCCGGCGTCAGTGATCACCTCTCTCATGTCTGTCACCCTCGGACTGCCCGTGCTGTGGGTGAACGTGGCCTTCGATGGCCGGGTGCGACCGATCCAGCGGGCACGCGGGGCGAACTTCAACCGCGCGCTCAACTCGGCGCGCGCATCGTGGCCGGCTCTCCGGGTTGCTGACTGGTCGGCAGTGTTCGTGCCGCGCGGCTCCTCCCGCTACATCGCCGACGGAATCCACCTCACCACGAGTGCTTACCGAGCGCGCGCGTCATGGACCGTCGCACGGATCATCGAGTTCGCGACATGGAACTCTGACCGCACCAGCACGACCACCAGCACGACCACCAGCACGACCACCAGCACAACCACCTTGGTGCCCGGAACATCGACAACCGCACCGCCCGACGGTTCCTCGACGTCCACCACCGTCCAGGGCAGTTAGGGTCATGCCATGCGGGGTGTGCGCGCGCAGGGAACCACGGTCCAGGTGACAGACGAACCGGTGAGGTCGGGCGAAGGAACCGTGATGCAGGTCGCGGAGGCGGGCATTTGCGGGAGCGACCTCCACATGATCGAGTCCGGCTCGGCGCGGCGCGTGATGGGGCACGAGTTCGGCGGACTGGTTGACGGCGCATTGGTGGCGGTGCGACCCACGGGCGCATGCAACTCGTGCGACGCCTGCATGCGCGGGTTCCCGAATGCGTGCTCACAGACCTGGGCCACCGCATACGGCATCGGTCGTGATGGTGGACTCGCTGACGAGGTGCTCGTGGATCCCGCGCGGATCTACCCGATGCCCGTCGGTGCGAGACCGGTGGATGCGGCCCTGGTCGAACCCCTCGCCGTCTCGGTCCACGGAGTGCGCAGGGGTCGACCCGACACCGGGTCGCGCGCCCTCGTGGTCGGCGCCGGCTCGATCGGCCTGCTCACCGTCGCGGCCCTGCGGGCCGCGGGGGTGGAAGTCGACATCGTGAGCCGGCACCGCCACCAGTCCGAGGCAGCAGAGACCCTCGGGGCGCGGGTCGTCGATCCAGGTGCTGACACCTCTTACATGGCGGTGTTCGACGCGGTCTGCACCCAGCAGACCCTTGATGCCTGTGTCCGGGCCTGCCGGCCGGGAGGAACAGTGGTCGAGTTCGGGATGTTCTGGGGCTCAGTCGGCCTCACCAACGCGTGGATGTTCAAGGAAGTGTCCCTCGTGCCCGCAATGGCCTACTCCCACCACCACGACCACGATGATTTCGAGGCGGCTGCCCGGCTCGCGGGGTCCGACCCCACCCTCGCCGACACGCTCGTCACCCACGTTTTCCCACTGGCAGACGCTCGGGAGGCGTTCCGGACGGCTGCCGACAGGTCCTCAGGAGCAATCAAGGTCCACCTCGTCCCCTGACGGTGGCCGCCCTCCGCACTCGCGGTGCGTCGCTCCCACCACGAAGGGCTCAGGGCGTGCGCTTGTGCAGGTGTGGCGGTTGCAGAAGCCAACGAACACATGGACTTTCATTGCGGGTGCCTTGCTTTGTGTCGAACGCCCGGTGCTATCGTGGCGGTCGTCACACCACGGTGGTGTGCCGACTTTGGGGGTAACTCAAGATGACACAACGTCAGACCAGACGGTCGCGGCTGTTGGCACTCGCGGGGGTGGCCGTCGCAGGCGCCATCGCAGTGTCCACCGTGGCCACAAATGCAGGCGCGGCGAGCAAGCCCCGTGCCGGGACGTACGGCGGTGCCGTCAAGGTCGCCATCGGTGACACGTTCCCGGGCTTCTGCTACGCGAACAACCCGGGCAGCTCTGCTCTCGGCGCGATCCGCACCGCAATGGAAACACTCGTGGAGAAGTCCGTCGGCGGTGACTACATCGGTCTCCTCGCCGAGTCCTTCGCGCCGTCCACCGACCTCAAGTCCTGGACCTTCACGCTCCGTCAGAACGTCACGTTCCACGACGGCACCGCGTTCAACGCAGATTCCGTGGTGAAGAACTTCACCGACATCACCGGCCGCACGGCCCTCGGTGCCTACGCAACCGGCGGTCTCGCCGCGTATGCCAAGGTCGGCTACACGGTGGGCACGGGCTCCACGTTCTCCGCGAACATCGCGAAGATCACGAAGGTCAGCGACTACGTGGTCAAGTTCGACCTCGACCGCGCACAGAACGACTTCCCGGGCACGCTGTTCGCCTCGGGTCGCTTCATCATGCGCGCGCCCTCCCAGACGGCCACCGCCGACTCCTGCGTGAACACGCTCGTCGGCACCGGTCCGTTCAAGACGGCCGCGGGCTTCTCGCTTGCCACCAACGGGCAGACCTCGCTCAAGCTGGTCAAGAACCCGAACTACTGGCGCAAGGCCCCGAACGGCGACTCCCTCCCGTACCTCGACTCGATCGAGTTCACCACGGTGAAGGAAGCGTCGCAGCGCGCCGCGGCTGTCCGCAAGGGCACCGTCGACGCTGCCCAGTTCGCCTCGGCCGGTGACGCAACCTTCATCAAGGACCTGCGCCAGCGCAAGAGCGTCGTGCGCGAGTACAAGTCGCCCGTCGAGTTCTTCCCGTCGGTGTGGCTGAACCAGGCCAAGGTCGACTCGCCGTTCGCGAACAAGAACGCCCGCCTCGCGGTGCTCAGCTGCCTCGACCGCGCGTCGTTCGTGAAGGTCCGCTCGAAGAACGAGACCGTCATTGCGAAGTCGCTCGTGCAGCCCCTGAGCCCGATGTACTCCACCCGCGGCGCGGTCCCGTTCAACGTGGCCAAGTCGAAGGAGTACGTGGCGGCGTACAAGGCAGATACCGGCAAGGACCTCACGTTCGGCTTCCCGGTGGACACCTCCACCCAGGCCCAGGCGAACGCCAAGTTCTTCGTGGACCAGTGGAAGAAGTGCGGGATCACCGCCAACCAGATCGTTGAGGAGGCCGCGGTGATCATCGCCAAGGCGTGGAACTCCAAGGCCACCTCGATCAAGGACCAGAACGCGTACGACCTGTTCTTCGCGACCCTCTTCGAGGGAACCGACGTCACGTTCAACGCGCCGTTCATCCTCACCGATTCCTGGCTGCCGGCCCTCAAGCCCGGCACCACTGGTTGCCCCGCAGCGCTCAAGCTCGACTGTGCCGGCGGCGGAACGGCCACGCTGCTGCGTGGCGCACTCGGCTCGCTGCTCCAGCTGAACAAGCACTCGGACACCACGGTTGACCAGGCCATCTACGACGGCCAGGCCGCGACCACCAAGCTCGGTGCCTCCACCAAGTTCCAGGAGGCGACCGCTCGCCTCCAGACTGAGGGCATCATGGGTTCGGTGTCGCACTTCTACGTGGACATCTTCGTGAACCGGAAGAACGGCCTCACCAACATCGGCAAGACGAAGCTGCCCGGTGGAAAGACGCCCCGCGTCATCACCAACTACGGCTTCGACTGGTCGGGAGTCCAGAAGATCGCCGGAAAGGGCTGATCTCGCACAGCGACGCAGTCGCGGAGGGGCGGTGTCCACTTGGGCACCGCCCCTTCTGCGTTGCTAGGGTGAGAACGCACTCCGCAGAAAGGTGAGTGGGGGTATGGACCTTCTACGGTTGATCGCGAAGAAGCTCGCGGGCATGTTCGTGATCGTCACGATCGCGAGCTTCCTGCTCGCGCTTCTCACATCACTTCTGCCGGGTGACCCGGCCGAGTTGCTGCTGGCCGGTGGCGGCACACCCGAGCTCGTCCAGATCGTGCGCAAGGAACTCGCCCTCGACAAGGGGGTCTTCGGGTACTGGTGGAACTGGTACTCGAACTTCCTCCGCGGGAACTTCGGTTTCTACTACCTGAACGGCGGCACCCGGCCGATCTCCGAGGTCATCAAGTCCACGCTCCCCGTCTCCCTGCAGCTCGTGATCTACGCCCAGATCGTGGCGCTCACCGCGGCCATTCCGCTCGGCCTCGTGTCGGCGTACAAGGAGGGCGGTCGTTTCGACCGGATCGTGTCCAGCACCCTGTTCACGCTGGTCTCCTTCCCGGGATTCGCGCTCGCGCTCATCTTCTCGCTCATCTTTGCCGTGCAGCTCGGCTGGGTGGACCCGATCGGCTACGTGCACCCCTCGGAGAACCTTGTCCAGCACCTGAAACTGATGATTCTCCCGGTGGCAAGCATCGCCATCGGCCTCACCTCGTCCTACACGCGCCTCCTGCGCACCGACGTGATCGCCACGCTCAAGGAGGACTACGTCACGATGGCCGCCTCAAAGGGCATCTCCAACCGGCGCGTGCTGTGGCGCCATGTCTTCAGGCCCTCCAGCACCACCCTGCTCACCTCGGCGGCCCTCAACATGGGCGGCCTCATCGGCGGAGTTGTGGTGATCGAGACGATCTTCGTGATCCCCGGTATCGGCTACGAGATCTTCTACGCCATCGGGGCCCGCCAGGTCATCGCAATGCAGACCTTCATCGCGATGATCTCCTTCGGCTACGTGTTCTTCAACACCACGATCGACCTGCTCACAAACATCATCGACCCCAGAACGAGGGAACGCCGTGTCTGACGTGACCACCGCAACCGAAGAGACCACTGCCGCGGAGTCTTCCCCCGCGCCGAAGAAGCGCAGGCGCCCCTTCGGGTTCTACCTGGCCGGCGGCTGGCTGGGGCTGGTTGTGTTCCTTGCCCTGTTCGGAGGCTTCATGCCGCTCCCCCGCTGGGACGAGAGCTTCTACGACTTCCTCGGCTCGCCCCCGGGAACCTCAGGACACATCCTCGGAACCACCCAGGACGGCTACGACATGCTGGCGGGGCTCGTGAACGGGGCCCGTCTCTCCTCCTCCATTGCGTTCGTGGCGGTCCTGCTGGGCGGCAGCATCGGGTCCTTCATCGGGATCACGTCGGCGTACTTCCGGGGGAGGATCGACTTGATCGTCACGAGCATCTTCAACGTGATGCTGTCCATCCCGAACCTCGTCCTCTCGCTCGCGCTGCTGTCCGTGCTCGCCTACTCGGACGCGAACCACCCGGCGAGCACCCTGCGGCGCGTCGTGGTGCTCATGCTGTCTCTCACCATCGTGATCGTGCCGATTCTCGGGCGCATCGCCCGCGCAAGCACGCTCCAGTGGGCCGGTCGCGAGTTCGTGATCGCCTCCAAGTCGATGGGGACGCGCAACTTCACCATCATCCGCAAGCACATCCTGCCGAACGTCGCGCCCGCCATCCTCGCGATCGGCTTCCTTGCAATCGGCAGCGTGATCATCGTGGAGGGCTCTCTCGCCATCCTCGGCATCGGCATTCCCGGCGGCGGGTCCTGGGGGTCGATGCTCGCGAACGGCCGTTCCAACATCCAGTTCAGCGCGTGGGAGGTGTACATGCCGGCCCTCTGCATCGCCTTCACGGTGATCTCCTGCAACTGGTTCGGTGACTACGTACGAAACCTCCTCGACAAGCGAGAGGCGAAGATATGACCACCCTCCTCAAGCTCGAGGACCTGAACGTCTCGTTCGCCACCCCGCGCGGTGCCCTCAAGGCGGTGCGCAACGTCTCGATCGAGCTCGGCGCCGGCGAGAGCCTCGGTGTCGTGGGCGAGTCGGGCTCCGGCAAGACCGTGCTGTCCCGTGCCACGATGGGACTGCTCCCCTCCACCGCCACGCGCACCGGCGCGATCATCTACCAGGGCCAGGACATCTCGGGCTGGTCGAGCGAGAAGGTGCGCGAACTGTGGGGCGTGGGAATGGCCATGATCTTCCAGGACCCGATGACCGCGCTCAACCCCGTGCGTCGCATCGGCGCCCAGGTCACCGAGAGCCTGACCGTACGTCTCGGCATGGACAAGAAGGCCGCCAAGGCCCGCGCCATCGAGCTGCTCAAGCGGGTCCGCATCCCCGACCCAGAGGGCATGCTGCGCAAGTTCCCTTACCAGCTGTCGGGCGGCATGCGCCAGCGCATCATGATCGCGATCGCAGTGTCGTGCAACCCCGAGTTGCTGTTCGCCGACGAGCCCACCACGGCCCTCGACGTGACCGTCCAGGCGCAGGTGCTCGAGCTCCTCGACGAGCTCCGCAAGGAGTACAACACCGCAATGATCCTCGTCACACACGACCTCGGTGTCGTGGCGGGCCACACCGACAAGATCGCGGTGATGTATGCGGGGGACCTCGTGGAGTACGCCCCCACCCCGCAGCTCTTCGCCAACATGAAGATGCCCTACACCGAGGCGCTCCTCAAGTCGATTCCCCGGCTCGAGACACCCACCGGCACTCGCCTCCCGGTGATCGAGGGCCGCATGCCCGACCCCACGAAGGATGAGCCCGGGTGCGCATTCGCCGGACGCTGCCCGTATGTGCAGGACAAGTGCCGCGCAGAGAAGCCACCGCTCACCGACGGAGGCAACAACCACTACTACAGGTGCTGGTTCCCGATCGGAGGCAAGTGATGGCTGGCAGCGGCAAGGCGCACATGCGGCCCGAGGGTGACCGCATCCTCGAGGTACACGACCTCGTGGTCGAGTTCAATCTCGGCGGCGGGAAGATCGTGAAGGCCGTCTCAAACATCAGCTTCGACCTCGTGCGCGGCGAGACACTCGCCATCGTGGGTGAGTCCGGCTGCGGCAAGTCGACCCTCGGCAAGGCCGTCCTGATGCTGCCCAAGCCCACGAGCGGAACGGTCGAGTTCCTCGGCAAGGAACTGACGGCCCTGAAGGGTGACGATCTCCGTGACATGCGCCCGGCGATGCAGATGATCTTCCAGGACCCGATTTCCTCGCTCGACCCGCGCCTGCCCGTGAAGGAAGTGCTCGCCGAGCCCCTCCGGGTGTGGAACAAGGGCAACCAGGTGGAGATCGACCAGAAAATCGACGAACTACTGAACGCCGTGAGCCTCGACCCCGCCTTGGTGCGCGAGCGCCGCTCGTACGAGTTCTCCGGCGGCCAGTGCCAGCGCATCTCGATTGCGCGGGCCCTCGCACTCGACCCGACCATGATCATCTGTGACGAGCCGGTCTCCGCGCTCGACGTGTCCGTGCAGGCCCAGATCCTCAACCTGCTCCAGGACATGAAGGACCGCTACGGTCTCACGCTCATCTTCATCTCCCACGACCTCGCCGTGGTGAAGACGATCAGCACCCGCGTGATGGTGATGTACCTCGGAAAGGTGTGCGAAGTTGCCACCCCAGACGAGCTGTACAACAACACGCGTCACCACTACACGAAGGCGCTCGTGGGATCCGTGCCGATTCCCGACCCCACCGTGAAACGCTCCGGCAACCTCATCCAGGGCGAGCCGCCCTCGCCGCTGAACCCGCCCTCCGGCTGCCGCTTCCGGACCCGCTGCCCTGCGGCGAGCGAGCAGTGCGCGAACGAGGAACCTCAGCTGCGTGAGCTCACCCCCGGGCACTTCGTGGCCTGCCACCATCCGCTCGGTTGATCTGGCCGCTCGGCTGATTCGGGCGCTCGGTTGACCGGACTGCCCCACCGAACCGATCGGAGATGAGTACGGTCGGGTGATGGACCGTGACCTGTGGGAGTTCTTCGTCGGCCACCGACCGGGCTGGATCGTCGACTTCGCCAAGGTGCTCGCGTTCGTCGGTGACGAGACCGTCCTGTTGCCCGTCACCCTGCTCATCGCGATTGTGATGTTGGTCCGCGGCCTGCGCACCGTTGCGGGACTCTCGCCGTTCATCGTGATGCTCTCCACGTCTGTCGTCGTGGCACTGACCAAGTCCCTCATCGGTCGGGAGCGACCGCCGCTCGCACAGCGACTGGTCGAGGTGGGGTCGGCCTCCATGCCCTCGGGGCACGCTGCCTACGCCGCCGCACTCGCGACGGTGGTGTGGATGACATCGGAGAGACACCCGCGGGCCGGGACATTGAAGGTGTGTGCCGCGACAGTTGCGGTGGCGGCCGGTGTTGCGCGCATGGTCCTGGGGGTGCACTGGGCCTCGGACGTGGCGCTCGGATGGCTCCTGGGGTGCGTGCTCGGTGCCGGTGTCGTCGTCCTGCTGCGTCGCCGTTTACAGTCGGTCGGATGAAGAACCTTTTCTCTCTCGACGGACGCGTCGCCCTCGTCACCGGCGGCAGCCGCGGCATCGGCTACATGATCACCCAGGGTCTGCTCGAATTCGGGTGCTCGCGCGTCTACATCTCCTCCCGCAAGGCCGCACAGTGCGATGCCGCGGCCGCGAAGCTGAGCGAGTTCGGTGAGTGCATCTCCGTGCCCGGCGATGTGTCCACGCTCGAGGGAATCACGGCCCTGGTGTCCGAGATCACGTCACGCGAGGGCGCACTCGACATCCTCGTGAACAATGCCGGCGCGGCGTGGGGCGAGAGCTGGGACACCTTCCCCGAGTCAGGATGGGACAAGGTGGTCGACCTCAACCTGAAGGCCCCGTTTTTCCTCACGCGCGAACTCACCCCGCTGCTCAGGGCGGGCGTGCGAGACGGGCACCTCGCCAAGGTCATCAACGTTGCGTCCATCGACGGAATCTCTGTCAACATGCTCGAGACGTACTCCTATGCGGGAAGCAAGGCCGGGCTCATCCACATGACCAAGCGCATGGCGCTGCACCTTGCCAAGGACGGCATCGTGATGACCGCCATCGCCCCCGGGGCGTTCGCGAGCGAGATGAACAAGGCCGCCCGCGACCACGGTGACGCGCTCGCCTCGGGCATCCCCGCCCGTCGCATCGGAACCACCGAGGACATGGCGGGGGCCGCGGTGTACCTGGCCTCCCGGGCCGGGGACTACGTGCTGGGCTCCACCCTCGTGGTCGACGGCGGAGTCACCTACCTGCGGGGCTGACAGCCCGCTCCGCGGGTTCTGTCCGGTCCGGGCTGCCCTGTGGAACGGGGTCGAGAACCGTGCCACAATGAGCGCCCATGCAGGCAAACATCGGACAGCTTCTCACCAAGCGCGCATACGTCAACCCCGACCTTGAGGCCCTCTTCGACGTCGCCGCCGACCGCAGGTTCAACTACGAACAACTGAACTCGCGCACGAACCAGGTGGCGAACGCGCTCGCTCCGAACGTCCGCAAGGGCGACCGTGTGGGTCTGCTGATGATGAACTCGCACGAGTTCGTGACGTCCTTCTTCGCAGTTGCCAAGCTGGGGGGCGTGGTCGTGCCGCTGAACTGGCGACTCGTGGCCGACGAACTCGAGTTCATCCTCAAGGACTCCGGCACCACCACCCTGGTCTACGGCGAGGAGTTCCTCCCCGTCATTACCGACCTCCAGTCCCGCGGCGACAGAACCGACGTCTCCACCTGGATCCACGTCGGTGCGGCAGCCTCGACACCATCGTTCGCCCGTGAGTTCAACTCGACGGTGGACCCCCAGCCCGTCACAGAACCCGAATGCACCGCGTGGGACGACGACCTCCTCTACATCATGTACACCTCGGGCACCACCGGCCTTCCCAAAGGCGTGATGCACACCCACCGCACCCAGATGGAGGCGCTCCTCACCCTGAATGCCACCAACGACTTCTGCATCGGGGACCGCTACCTGAACCCGATGCCGCTGTTCCACGTCGGTGCACTCACCCCGGCGATCGTCACCGCGTACCGCGGGCTCGCCCACATCCTCATGCGCGCGTTCGACCCCACCAAGGCGTGGGAACTCGTCGGACGGGAGCGGATCACCAACGCGCTTCTCGTGCCCGCAATGCTGCAGTTCATGCTCGCCACGTACGACCCATCGAAACACGACAAGAAGACGGTGCGGTGGTTCCTGAGCGGCGCCGCCCCGGTGCCGGTCAACCTCATCAACCAGTACGCGGAACTCGGGATCGAGATCCACCAGGTGTACGGGCTCACCGAGACATGCGGGCCGGCCTGCGCCACCACCCCCGACATCGCGATACGCAAGGCCGGCTCCACCGGCAAGAGCTACTTCCACACCGATGTGAAGGTGGTGCGGCCCGACGGCACCGAGTGCGACGACAACGAGTCCGGCGAGATCATCATCCGTGGTGGCCACATCATGACCGGCTACTGGAACCGACCCGACGCCACCGCCGAGGCCATCCGCAACGGCTGGTTCCACTCGGGCGACATGGGGATCCGCGACGAAGAAGGCTTCATCTTCATCCAGGACCGTCTGAAGGACATGATCATCTCCGGCGGCGAGAACGTCTACCCCGCCGAGATCGAGAACGTCCTGCTCGGCTGTCCGGGGGTGGGTGACGCCGCGGTCATCGGCGTTCCCTCAGAAAAGTGGGGCGAATCTGCGCTCGCGATCATCGTGCGCAAGGACCCCGCACTCGAGGAGAAGACGGTCATCGATCACTGCAACGGCAAGCTCGCGCGCTACAAGATGCCCGTGGCCGTCCGTTTCGTGGAGGTCATCCCCCGCAATGCCTCCGGCAAGATCCTGAAGCGCGACCTGCGCCTCCAGTTCCCGTCGCTCTAGGCCGGCAGGCCGTGCTGTGCCTCAGGCCGGCAGGCCGTGTCGTGCCTCAGGCCGGCAGGCCGGCGGTGACGGCGCGGTACTGGTTCACCGTGTCCCAGATGATCTCGCGCACGGGCCTCACCGACGTGATGCGCCCCGCCACCTGGCCGGTGAGCGCAATCGAGGCCTCCATGTCGCCGCCGAAGTACAGATCGGTTGCCCGGCCGAACACCGAGAGTTCCACCTGGTCCTGTCTCTCCAGGAGAGTTGTCTTCTCGGTGCGCAATGCACGCAGGCCCGGCCGGCCGAACCTGTTGAGGAACACTGTGTCCGTCTCGGCAGCCGAGATGATCGCGTTCTTCCAGTTGTCATGCACGGGCGACTCCGCGGAAGCAACCATGCGGGTGCCCATCTGCACTCCCCCCGCCCCGAGAGAGAAGGCGGCGGCCATTCCTGCCCCGTCGGTGATGCCACCCGCGGCAATGATGGGCACATCGACATGCTCGGCCACGAGCGGCACGAGCACCATCGTGCTCACGTCACGTGGGTTCTTGAACCCGCCGCCCTCGCCGCCCTCCACCACAAGGCCGTCCACACCCGCATCAACGGCCTTCAATGCGGCCGCGAGAGTGGGCACCACATGGAACACGGTGAGCCCGGCCTTCTTCAGCGTTGCGGTGTACTTCGTGGGGTCGCCCGCCGACGTGGTCACGAAGCGCACCCCCTGCTCCACCACGAAATCCGCGATCCCGGGGTCCCTCACGAATGCCTGCGCAATGTTCACCCCGAACGGTCTCGACGTGAGCTCCCTCATGCGGGCAATCTCGGTCTTGATGACGTCGAGCTCGCCGGATGAGGTCTCGATGATCCCCATGCCTCCCGCCTCGGAGACAGCCGAGGCGAGGGCCGACCTCGCGATCCAGCCCATCGGCGCCTGCACGACCGGGTAGTCGATGCCGAGCATCTCGGTGATCCTGTTCCTGACCGGCTGCGGCTTGTCCATCACGGCCCCTCTCGTTGCGTCGGCTCACCGTACCCGAGCCGCGGGACGCGGCCGCGAGCCGGGACGTGGGGCAAGATGGGGCGATGGAGGGGGACATCCTGTTGCTTGCGGGCCGGGCCGACCCCGGTGCAGTGGCGGTCGACGACGGCACCCGTGTGCTCTCGTGGACGGAACTCGAGACCAACGCCCGACGAGCAGCGAACGCACTCCTCGCGATGGGTGTGTCGGCGCAGGCACCCTGGGCGCTGCTGTCCCACAACAGGTGTGAATGGGTGGAGCTGTGGCTCGCCAACACCATGGCAGGCTCACGGTACGTGCCCCTCAACTGGCATCTCACCGCACCCGAGCTTGCCTACCTTCTGACGAACAGCGGCTCCACGCTCATGATCACGGAACAGGCCCTCGCACCGGTTGCCCGCGAGGCGGCGGCACTCGCAGGGCTCGAGGTCGCCCGGATCATCGTGCTCGAGGAGGGATACGCGCAGTGGCGGGACGGGCACCCTGCGACCCGTCCCGACAACAACGTGGCCGGAGCCCCGCTCCAGTACACGGGTGGAACCACCGGAGCCTCCAAGGGGGTGGTGCGCCCCGACCAGGGACTCCCACTCGGGCGCTGGGGCCAGGGAACGGCGGCGTGGGGCGGCTTTGTTCACATGCCTGAGCACGGGCGGATGCTCATCACCACCCCCCTGTACCACGCGTTCGGGGCGGGGGTTCTGGGGGCATCGCTGAACCGCGGCCACTCGCTCGTCCTGCGGGATCGCTTCGATGCCGTCGGGTTCCTCGACACCGTGGAGCGGGAGCGGATCACCTCGGCACCGCTCGTTCCCACGCTCATCGTGCGGCTCGCGAAGCTCGATGACGCGGAGTTCGTCTCGCGCGATCTCTCCAGCCTCCGGTGGATCTGCCACACCGCTGCCCCCTGCCCGGCGTGGGCCAAACAACGGCTCATCGACCTTCTCGGGCCGATCGTGACCGAGTTCTACGGCAGTTCCGAGGGCACCGGCCCCGTCGTGTGCACGAGTGAGGAGTGGATGGCACGCCCCGGCACCGTGGGCCGGCCGAACCCCACCCTCGAGGTGTCGGTGGTGGACGACGACGGGAACGACCTGCCGGCGGGCGAGGTGGGCACCCTGTACTTCAAGCGGGCCGACGGTGCCCCGACGTACCACGGCGACGAGAAGAAGACGAACGACTCACGCCTCCCCGACGGTCGCTTCACCGTGGGCGACCTCGGGTACCTCGATGCCGATGGCTTCGTGTACCTCGTCGACAGGCGTGTGGACCTCATCCTGAACGGAGGGGTGAACGTGTACCCCGCGGAGGTCGAGGCAGTGATCAGCAGGCACCCGGCCGTTCGCGATGTCGCGGTGTTCGGGATTCCCGACCCCGAGTTCGGCCAGCAGGTGAAGGCTGCGGTGGAACTCGAACCGGGAGCGTCACTCACCGGCGACGAACTCGTCGCCTGGTGCCGCGAGCGCATTGCAGGCTTCAAGTGCCCCCGCTCCGTCGATTTCCACGATGCCCTCCCCCGCGAGGCACACGGGAAGCTGAAAAAGCGGATACTCCGTGACGCCTACTGGCCCGCCGGCTGACCACGCGCCGACGCCGGAATCCCCGGCAATGGGCCCTCAGTTGACCTGGCGCTCGCGGCCCTCCCAGTACGGCGCACGCAACTTGAACTTCTGCAGTTTCCCCGTGGCAGTCCGGGCGAGCTCTGTGCGGAACTCGATGCGCTTGGGGCACTTGTAGCCCGCAAGCTTGGTCTTCACGTAGGCGATGAGGTCGTCCTCGGTCAGGGTGGAACCCGGCGTGCGCACCACGAGGCCGAGCACCAGTTCTCCCCACTTCTCGTCCGGCACGCCGATGACTGCCACCTCTGCGACCTCGGGATGGGAAAAGATGGCGTCCTCCACCTCGATCGACGACACATTCTCGCCGCCCGAGATGATCACGTCCTTCTTCCGGTCGGCGATCGTGATGTGGTGGTTCCCCCCGACCGAACCCCCGTCACCGGTGTGGAACCACCCGTCCACGATGGCCTTGGAGGTCTCCTCCGGCTGGTTCCAGTAGCCCTCCATGATCACCGAGCCGCGGGCCAGAACCTCTCCCCCCGCGTCAACGGCCATCTCCACGCCCAGGCTCGGCGCCCCCGCTGCCCCGAGGCGAGCGGCACGCTCGGCCGGTGACAGTGTGTCCCACTCCGCCCGCGTCCGGTTCATGGTGAGCAGGGGTGAAGTCTCGGTGAGCCCGTAGATCTGCACGAACTCCCAGCCGAGTTCGGTCTCGATGCGCTCGATGGTCTTGGTGGGCGGCGGGGCACCGGCCACGACCATGCGCACATGACCGCGGTTCGAGCCGGAACCTGGTGCGGCGTCGAGGATCGTGTTGGCCACCGCAGGAGCCCCGCACAGGAGCGTGACCCCGTGCTCCTCGATTCGACGCAGTATCTCCGGGCCGTCAACCTTGCGCAGCACGATGTGCCGGCCGCCCATTCCGGTCACGGCAAACACCATCCCCCATCCGTTCGCATGGAACTGGGGCAAGGTGTGCAGGTACACGTCGCGGTCACTCACGCCGAGCTGCCAGCCGAAGACGGCGGCGTTCACCCACAGGTTGCGGTGGGTCAACTGAACCCCCTTGGGGCGCGCGGTGGTGCCGCTCGTGTAGTTGATGGTGGCGGTGGCGTCCTCATCCGGCACCCAGGGCTCGGGCTCCACGCCGTGGCGGTAGAGCACTGCATCTGACTCTGCCCCGATCACGAAGCGGTGCTTCGCGGTGACCCCGGCGAGTGCGTCATCGAGCTCGGGGTCCACCAGCAGCACCTCAGCGCCGCTGTGCTCCACGATGTAGGAAACCTCCTCGGCCACGAGACGGAAGTTGATGGGCACGAGCACCCTGCCCCACCCGCTCACGCCGAAGAACGAGGTGAGCAGCCGGGCCGAGTTCTGGCTCACGATCGCCACGCGTGCACCCTTCGGCACCCCGAGAGCATCGAGACCCGCGGCCTGTGCGCGTGCACGTTCCGCCATCTGCCCGTAGGTGATGGAGCCCCAGGACCTTGCGGGCTGTTCCGGTTCGTCGACGACCGCAACCCGGTCGCCGTACACCTGTTCGGCACGGCGGAGATGATCGACAACAGTGAGCGCAACCTTCATGGCGCAACACTAAGCGTCCGTGGCAGCACCCACGAACACGGGCCGGAACGCGCAAGGGGCGGCGGCCCGAAGGCCGCCGCCCCTGCACGGAACGGTCAGGAGACCGGTCCTACTTGTTCTGCCAGACTCCTGCCCACGCGATGCCCTTGATGTCGACGCTGGACACGATGCCCTTGCCGCTCGGGTTCACGTAGCTGGTCACACCGGTCAACTTCGACTTGTTGTTGACGAAGGAGATGGTGTAGCCGTGGATGGTCGGGATGGCCATGCCGCTCGACATGATGTAGTCGGTGGCCACGGCGAACTTCTGCTTCCGCAGCGTCGCATTGGGCTCGCCCTGCGCCGCGTAGAGCAGGTCGTCGATCTTCGTGTCGCTGTGGTTGCCGATCGCGATGACCTTGCCGTAGGCGGCGTTGCTGCCGTAGCCCTTCGCAATCGGGTTCGTGGACGTGGCCGGGAAGGCCTGCGACACGAAGAACGGGAGCACGTAGCCGGAGCCGGGGCCCTCGGCCGGTGTGCCCTCCGCGAAGTCGTACGCATTGGTCTTCGGGCTGTAGATGTTCGAGATCAGCACCGCCGACTCGGCCTGGAAGACCGAGTTGAACTGGATGCCGGCGAGCTCCATCTGGCGCTGCACTTCCTTCACGTTGTTCAGCGACTGGCTGCTCGTGTCGGCGTACAGGGTGATCTTGAACGGAGTCGTTCCGAGATCCTTCTGGCACGCGGCCACGTACTCCTTGGCCTTCGCCAGGTTGTAGCCCGGCGCACCGGACTTTGAGTACATCACGTGGCTGGCACCGACGATGGAGCCGCTGTACACACCGAGGCCCTTGAAGCGGACCTTGTTGTACTGGTTCCAGTCGACCGCGTACGAGGCGGCGAGGCGGCAGTTCTGGTACTTGAACGGCGAACCGGTCTTGTTCTGGTTCGGCAGCCACTGGCCCCACGAGCCAAGGGCGCCCTTGTACATGGTGACCACGGACTTGCGCTGCTGCAGGTCCTTCACGAAGGTGGCGTCACCGATGCCGAAGAACGCCGCGTCGAGGGCGCCCTTGCGGACGGCGGCCGCGCGCTGCGAGGCCTCCTTCACCACGACCACGGTGATCTTGTTCAGGTACGGCAGCTGCGTGCCGTTCTTGTCCTTCTGCCAGTACAGCGGGTTGCGGTCGACGACAAGCTCGTTCGGGTTGTAGGACACAACCTTGAACGGGCCGGTGCCGATGCCGTTCGTCGCACATGTCGTGGGGTCGGCGATCTGCGCGGGAGCGCGCATCACGTAGCGGCCGGCACGGTACATGAGACCGATGAAGTCGAAGTCCGGACGCTCGAGCGTGACCACGACGGTCAGCGGGTCCGGGGCCTCGACCTTCATGATGTTGGCGTTCACACCCACACCTGTGGATGCGAACTTCGAGTTCCAGCCCTTTGCGGTTGTGTCGCCACGGCCGATGTCCATGTTCTGCTTCACGGAGGTGGAGTCGAAAGTCTCGCCGTTCGAGTACTTGATGTTCGGACGCAGCTTGAAGGTCCAGATCTTGCCGGTCGTGTCCGACGACCAGCTCTCGGCGAGCTGTCCCACGAAGTTGCCCTTCGAGTCACGGTCCACGAGACTCTCGTAGACGAGACGCGTCGCGCCCAGCGGGCCGCCGGAGAGCGCGTTGGAGAAGCACCAGCCGGAGATCGTGGCGTCGATGCCGTAGTTGATCTCACCGCCCTGCTTCGGCTTGGCAGACGGCTTCGGCGCCGCCTGGGTTGTGGTGGCCATCGCCGACGCAGCAACTGCGACTGCGAGAGCGACACCCCATCTCTTCCTTCCAGTGAATGACATTTAGATGACCCCCGTCGTCGTGACCCACCGGTGTGGCGGGCGACACACAGGTTAGACGAACCTCCCCTCCGAGTCACCAACTCCAGGCAGTTCACACACAAGAAAGCGCATTTTCTTTGTTGCATTCTGCAATATTGACGGGCCCGGGCGCCGGTGACGGCACTACCGATTCGCCCCCGACACCTTCCCCGCGCACGGGACGTTGCGTACCGTCCCGGACACCCCCGGCACAGCACCCCGCCGTGCGAGAAAGGAACACCATGTCACTGCTCACAAAGCCACAAGGCTCTCTCGAATGGCCCTGGCGCATGGAGCGCCCCTTCTTCCCCTGGCCCTCCCTGTGGGACGGGGCGGGCGAGTTCGATGTGCGGATCGAAGAGTTCGAGAGCGGCAACAACTATGTCATCCGGGCCGAGGTTCCCGGGATCGATGTGAACAAGAACGTGGAACTCACCGTGTCGAACAACCAGTTGCAGCTCATCATCCACCGCGAGCGCCACGAACGGTCATCGGACGTGCGCCACTACCGTACCGAGTTCCAGTACGGCTCCTTCACGCGGATCGTGCCCCTCCCCCGCACGGCTTCGGAGAAGGACGTGAAGGCGAACTACCGCGACGGCATCCTCGAGATCGTGATCAAGATGAACGGCACGCCGGCACACGGTCACCGGGTGCCCATCACCACCGACTGAGCCGAACCTGTATCAGGCGCCGAGGACTGCGACGGCATTGCGCACCGGTGCGATGTCCACGTCGGCTCCGCTGCCTGCGCCGTCGTTCTCACCGTGGCCGAACGGGTTGTCGAGGTCGCGCACCAGCAGCAGGAGGTAGGCGTACGCCAGGCTGAGCACCGCCGGGGCGATCCACGACATCACCGATGACGGGAAGGTGACCACCGCGAGCGAGATCTGCAGGACCCCCACGAGGAATGCCATCAGCACGTACCCCGACTGGATGAAGGAGGTGTTGCGGATCACCGCCACCCGGTTGAGAGTGGAGAAGAGCTCCCCGTTCACCGTGAGCAGCCTGCCCACGTAGTGGGTGCCGATCCCAGCCTTCTCGGCTTCGGTGATCGTGCGACTGATGTCGGCGTGCGCGGTCCACAGACCGGCGTCGTCCACCCGGCCGTGGAGCCACCCGACGAGGGTCTCCCCGAACGCGGCGACGCGCCTGCGGGCCCAGGTCCCGTCCTGGTCCTTCACCTCGAGCGCCGCAGAGAGCGTGGATGCGAGCCCGAGGAGCGCACCACCGAGCACGGCAGGCAGACGCTCGGACTCCTTGTAGTCGGCCAGCACCCCGGCGAGCATGAAGCCGAGGATCAACGTGACACCCGTGATGACGGAGCCGATCTCGCCGAAACCGGCGACCTCGCCGATCTCCCACACTTCCTGCATCAGATATCTGGCGACGAGGACCACGATCACCACGGGGAGCGACCCCACGAGGAGTCGGAAACGGCTCATTGACGACACACCCATGCAGGTGACGCTAGTTCCACCCGGAGGCGGGCCCGTGCACCGTCCCCAGGGCATATGGTTCGGGTCGCATGGTCATTGACGCAGAGCCCGCCCACCCGCACCGTTCGCACCTCGACAACCTCGTTGGTTTCTGCTCGGTGGGCGCGGGACTCGTGCACGGTGTCGCCGCGGGCATCCACGCCGAGCACCAGTCGACCGCCCGCGCGTTCGTGCTGCTCGCACTTCTCCAGACGGGAGCGGGGCTGATGGTGCTGCTCTCTCCCGCACGGCGGTGGTCCCGCGCGGGTGCGGGCGGTGTTGCGACGCTCGCTCTCGCCGGCTGGCTGCTCACCCGCACAATCGGCATCGGGTTCGTGGACGGACTCGCAACCCCTGAGAGCCCGCAGACAGCCGACACCCTCGCGGCGGTGCTCGCGGTGGTCGCGCTCGGAGGTGCCCTCCGGGCCCTCACCGCACGACGACCGGGTGTTGCTGCGCCGCAACCCGCGGTGATGGCGTTCGTTGCCGCGGTGCTCACGGGGCCGGCGCTCGTCGCAGGTGCATCGCATGTGCACCACCACGACGACGCCCCGTCGGTGTCTGCGTTCGAGATCTCCGCCGACGGAGTCATCGTGGCCACCACTGTTCCGTCGGCATTCACTGGGACGACGGATGCGCCAACCAGCACAACCGGACCAGACGGAGGCACATCCGGTGCGGGAACACCCGCCGACCCGGCGGTGCCGCGCACGACGACGGCCCGGCCGGCGGCACCCGTGATCACGGTGCCGACGACAGCTGCGGCCACATCAACTGTCGCACCCGCGACGCACAGCCACTCCACCACTCCCGAGCAGAAGCTCGCCGCACAGTCGGGCTGGCCGAGAGTGTTCGACCCGTCGGACGGCCCGGATTTCGAGGGTGTCGCAGGCGTCACCGAGGTGCAGTTCCAGCGTGCGCGCGCGATCATCTCGTCCACCGCGACCGACCTCGCCGTCTACGCCTCCACGTCCACAGCCACGGCAGCGGGATACCGCTCGATCGGCGACGGTGCCACTGGGTACGAGCACTACATCAAGTGGGACCTCATCCAGGACGGTCGGGTACTTGACTCGAAGGCACCCGAGTCACTCGTCTACAAGGTGACCGCAGCGGGCCGGACGCTCGTCTCTGCGATGTACATCGCGCCACCGGGCACCGCGATCAACGACCCCACCCTCGTGGAGTACGCCGGACCGCTCATGCAGTGGCACATCCACGACAACCTGTGCTTCCTTCTCGGCCGGGTCGTGGGTCTCACCACACCCGAAGGGAACTGCCTGATCGGGGCGAAGAACGAGGTCCAGAGCCCGATGGTTCACGTGTGGATCGCGGGCCACCCGTGCGGTCCGTTCGCCGCGGTCGAGGGTGTCGCCGCCGGCACCGCACAGGCCAGCAACGAGGAGCGACTGGACCTCTGCAACCGTCATTGACGGCTCACCGGAGGCGACGCCGGGAATCGAACCCGGATAAACGGCTTTGCAGGCCGCTGCGTAAGCCATTCCGCCACGTCGCCAGGTGCGGCGAACCGCACCGGAACGATGCTATCGGCGAACCGGGTCACTCCCCCGCGGTGTCTCAGCCCCTGCGCGTGGCGTGGAAGATGGTGCGTGTTCCGCTCGACAGCAGCATCCGCGAGCGAACATCGAATCGTTCGTTGAGCAGACGCTCGAACTGCTCCAGCGTGAAGTCGGAGTGGATCCCCTCGCGCTTGTTGGTGAGCAGTTTGCGCACCATGGGGTCGTCGGCGTGCGGCATCTCGATCACGATCTCCGGCGACAGGTCGGCGAGCATGTCGAGTTGCGCGGACACGGGGATGTTGAACGTGATCGCCACGTGGTGGATCACCGCGAGGTACAGAACGATGTCGGGCCGTCCGCGGTCGAACACACCGGGACGCTCCCTGCCCCGCCAGCCGATTCCGCCGCCGGAATCCGACATATCGACATACAGCGGCAGGATCCTGTCGTTGCCCTGCGACCTGAGCGAGTTGTAGAGGCGATCGACCACGAGCGGGTCGGCGTCCATCGCCACGACGTGGTCGGCGTGGTTGGAGGCAATGTGGCTGAATCGGCCGTCGTTGCACCCGATGTCGGTGACGAGCCGCCGCGGAGCCGACGCCACCGCGTCGCGCACGAAGCGTTCCTTCTCGTCGAGGCTGTTCTCGGTGTAGTGGGCACGCTCGGCGTACTCCGACCACGTGGACTTCCTGTCGCCGAGGGTGAGCGAACCGACGAGCTTCTCGAGCTTGCGCAACGTGGCATCGAGAACGGCTGCGCTCATCCCGGCCTTGGCGGCCTCCTTCTTGACATCAGTGTCGGTGTCGGCGAAGCGGTTCTGGGCGGCGGCATGGAGCACCACATGGGTGAGCCGGCCCTTGCGCGGGTGACGGAGACTCGCGGGGAGAAGCTTGCGCATCACATCGGGGGTGATGCCGTTCACCGCTCCGCGGAGGAAGGGCTGGAAGCCGACACCGAGGTAGGACTGCAGCATCAACGGGTACAGGAACATCTCGCAGAACTGTCGGTACCCGTACCAGGGGTCCGACTTGCGCCGCACCTCGAACGAGCCGGCGTCTATGAACTGCGGACGCGACCCGATGAACTGCACGTTGTAGGGGGTGGCGTCCTTCAAACCGACACCGTCGGCGAGCGCAGCCCTGGTGAGGCGCAACTGCAGGAGCGCTGCGTCCTTCAGCATGGAGAAGGTCCACTCGTAGGGGTACGACACGAACGGCACGCGGGGATGGGTCATGGCCGCCACCCACGGGTCGCCCAGACCGACCGAGGCAGGTTCGACAAGGGTCGAGGAAATCAGGTCGCCCGAGGAAAGTGCGGCCTGCACCGACTTTTTCTGCCACACGGCATCAAGGTCGGCCTTGCCGGCCGCGGTGAAGCCGCGCACGACGTGATCGGGCCCGATGAAGACCCGGCTCAGGGGGTCACGGAAGGAGCCCGGGTCCTGCTGAACGGAGGGCATGCGGTCAGTCGTGGGCGGAGCGCGGCGCCGAGTCGTCGGGGTCGCTCTCGGGCATCGGCTTGCCGGTGACCTTCGACTTCAGCCGGGCGACGCCCATCTTGAAGGCGACGCCGATGCCGGCGATCCCGCCCGCTATTGCGGTGACGATCATGGAGCCGGTGCCGGCATCGAGATACGAAATCATGCGTTTCACCCTACTCCAGCAGGTTTCCCGCCGGGGGGAACCCACCCTTCGCGCACAGCAATCGGCGGACTGCCCGCTCCGGCGTCTCACTAGCCTTGCAGCGTGCAGGATTCCCCCGACACCACCGCCGTGACCGCCGGCCGCGACGAGTCAGGGGCCCTCGCGCCGACCCTGTGGCCCACCACCGTGTGGCAGACCGAGGGTCTCGACGACACCTCCCGCCGCGCGACCGGCGTGCGCCAGGACGGGCTCTACAGCCGGTACTCGAACCCCACCGTGCGCCAGTTCGAGGACGGCATCGCCGCGCTCGAGGGCGCAGAGTCCGCGCTGGCGTTCGCCTCGGGGATGGGGGCCGTCGCGTCCGTGGTGCTGGCGCTGTGCGGGAGAGGCTCGCACATCGTCGCACAGAACAACCTGTACGGCGCCACGCTGTCGTTCCTGCGCGGGCCGTGTGCGCGGTTCGGCATCGACGTCTCCTTCGTCGACCCCGCCGAAGCCGGTGCGTTCGCGGCGGCCGTGCAGCCCGGGCGCACGATGCTCGTGATTGCGGAGTCTCCCTCGAACCCGCGGCTCGCGCTCACTGACCTCTCCGCGCTCGGTGCGATCAAGGGGCCGTTCACGCTCGTTGACTCCACCATGGCAACACCTCTCGGACAACGACCGCTCGACTTCGGGGTCGACCTCGTTCTCCACTCCGCCACGAAGGGAATCGGCGGACACAATGACGCCCTGCTCGGCGTGGTGGCGGGTGCGGCCGAGCTGCTTGACGACATCTGGGCGTACTCGGTGATGCACGGGGCTGTTGCCTCTCCGCACGACGCACTGAACGCGCTGCGCGGCCTGCGCACGCTCGCCGTCCGCACGGAGCGCCAGCACGCCACGGCCCTGCGGCTCGGGAACGCTCTCGCCTCCCACCCGCGCGTTGCCGCGACCATCCACCCGTTCCTCGAGTCCCACCCGCAGAACGCGCTCGCGCGTGCGCAGATGCGGATGGGCGGGACTCTCCTCGCACTCGAGATAGACGGCGGCACACACGCCTGCCGCGACGTGATCTCGCGTCTGGGGCTCGTGCGGCCCGCCACGAGCTTCGGCGGACCCGAGACGCTCGTGTGCCACCCGCTGACGAGCACGCATGCCGGGCTCTCCCCCGGCGACCTCGCGGCGATGCATGTCACCGAGGGTCTCCTGCGCGTGTCGGTCGGACTCGAGAACGCCGACGACCTCCTCGCCGACTTCACTTCGGCGCTCGCAGGCGGCTGAGCCCGCCGACGGTCAGGACTTGCGGGGAGGCCGCGGCAGGAACGCGCTCGTGCGGCGCACGTAATCCTCGTACCCCGGCCGGCGCTTGGCCATGCTGTGCTCGAGCATCGGCACGCCCGACACGCGGGTCAGGAGGAACGTCATCACCACCGGCCCGATGAGCCCGAGAGCGGCCGTGCCCGCCTCCGCCGCCACGATGCCGATGCCCCACCACTGCACCGCATCACCGAAATAGTTGGGGTGGCGGGTGAGGCTCCACAGTCCGCGGTCCATCACCTTTCCCGCATTCGCGGGCTCCTTCTTGAACCGGGCCAGCTGGGCGTCACCGACTGATTCGAAGAGAAAACCAACGACCCACGTGAACGCGCCGACCACCGCGAGCGGGCCGACCGGCGCTCCGTCATCGGCCTGGCCGAGCTGCACCGGGAGCGACACCACCCACATCAGCGCACCCTGGAACGCGAACACGCTGTAGAGACTCACGACCGGGAACCTGGCACCGTGCTTGCGCCGCATCAGCACGTACCGGAAGTCCTCGCCGTGACCGATGTTGCGCTTCGCGAGGTACAGAGCGAGCCGCAGGCCCCACAGCGTGACAAGCACTACGAGGAGATTCTGCCTGGTCGTGTCACCCTCCACGGTGAGACGCACCGTCCATGCCACCACCACGAACCCGAGACCCCACACGATGTCCACGATGGACGCGTTCTTGATCATGACGCTCACGACCCACGTGGTGAGCATGAGTGCCACGATCGCGAGAGCCGCGGCGGCCATTGCTGTTCCCATGGTTGTCCCCTCTCAGACTCCCGGCGCCTGCACGAACATCGACACGGCGTCGTCCATCTCAACCCATCGGTGGTCGATCCATTCCTCGAACGCGGGGCCGGACGGCACCTCGCTGCGGGGATGGAACGTGACCACGACGTGAGCCCGCACCGATCGGACGGCCAGTGCCTCGAGCATCCCGGGGAACGTGTCGAGCCCGTCGAGACCCTCGTGCCACACGGTGACCACGTCGGCCTGCGGCGCAGCATCGAGCAGCGCTCCCGCACCGGCGGGTTTCGGCGGAAGCAACCTCTGCAGCCCCGAGAGACGTGCGTGACGCTCCGGATGGCGCTCCGCGAGCCGGCCCAGTTCCCGTTCCTGTTTTGCGGGGTTCGCCCTGCTCCCCTCCGGGAAGATGACAGCCGCGTCGCCCGCGGCCAGACCGTTCACCATGGTTGCCAGGGCATCCAGTTCGCCCTGCACGTTGCCCGAGCCGCGGCGCACGAAACAGTTCGGGGTGCGGTGGCCGAGGATGTCGAGGCACGGCACCATCATGAGATCACTCTTCAGCACGTAGCGCGGGTTCAGACCCATCGTGTTGTTCACCACGAAACAGCTGATGATCGAGTCCGCGAGGCTCGCATGGCGCGCGAACACCACGTACGGACCGCGACCGGCGTGCTCGGCGCCCACCACCTCCACCCTGAGTCCGACCGTGACCCTGAGGGCCACGATGATGTTGCGGCACCACCATCTCTGCACCGAGTAGTGAGCCCTGTGGTTCCTGCCCTGACCGAACACCCACAGCACGAACAAGGCCTTCACGCCGGCGAGTTCGTTCCAGGCCCAGAGCAGGAAGAAGAGCAGAAGGCGCAGGGTCGGCATCCGCCACTTGCGCCGCACGAGGTCGTATGCCGCCGCGAGCGGAACCCACACGGGCAACGCAACGAGCAGCAGGACTGCGATGAGGACGAGCACCGACACGGTCACGAGCCGACGGAGTCCCCCATGCGCCACGACCCCGACACTATGCCCCCTACTTCTCGGTAGGCGGAGATGAGCCGCCCGGCGCCACCCTGCGGGTGCCCCTTGTGGGGCATGGCTCCTGGTTTGACATTTTGTAAAGTTGCCTCATGACAGAGGTCGCAGACGCCGTGCCCGCCGCTGCGACCTCCGACGTGTCCTTCACCGTGAACGGCACCCCGGTGAGCGTGCGGTCCGGTCATCCCCATCTGCTCGCGGCGCTCCGCGAGGAACTGGGTGTCACCTCGCCGAAGGACGGGTGCTCCCCGTCCGGTCAGTGCGGGTGCTGCACGGTCATGATCGACGGCAAGGCACAGGTGAGCTGCCAGTACCCCGTGGCAAAGGCAGAGGGACGGTCCGTCGTCACGCTCGAGGGACTGCCCGACGAGGAGCGCGACACCTGGTCGAGCGCGTTCGCCGCGTGCGGCGGGTTGCAATGCGGCTTCTGCATCCCGGGGATCGTGATGCGCGCGAAGGCCCAGGTCGACAAGAAGGGCGCCGAACTCAGGCGTGAGGACATGGCCCGGCACCTCGGCGCGCACCTGTGCCGGTGCACGGGATACGTGAAGATCCTCGACGCGATCGAGACGGTCGCCAGGGGCACCCCTGTCGAGGTGTGCCAACCGGGCGGAGTGGGGTCACGGGGCGCGAAGTACGAGTCCACGCTTCTCGCGCTGGGTGACCGCGACTACGTGGACGACATGCGCGTGGACGGGATGCTTCATGCGGCGCTCCACCTCACGGCCCACTCACGAGCGGACATCCTGCGCATCGACACATCGGCAGCAGAAGCTGCTCCGGGCGTGACGGCAGTGTTCACGCGCAGGGACGTGCCGGGCGAGAACAAGGTGGGGATCATCCACAAGGACTGGCCGGTGTTCATCGGCGAGGGCGAGCGCACCTCGTACGCCGGCGACGTGCTCGCCATCGTTGTGGCAGACACCAAGGACAACGCACGTGCTGCCGCGAGACTCGTGCAGGTCGAGTACCGGCCGCTGCGTCCGATCGTCGATGCTGTGGCGGCGATCGACGACCCCGAGATTGCCGTCCACGGGACCGACTCCAACGTTCTCTCCCACAGCGAGTACTCGCGCGGCGATGTGGACGAGGCGCTCGCCGCGAGCGCACATGTGGTGAGCGAGACCTTCGTGACGCAGCGCATCGAGCATGCGTTCCTCGAGCCCGAGAGCACGCTCGCCGTGCCCGACACCTCTGCCGGCACGATGCACGTGTACTCCGGTGGCCAGGGCGTGTGGGACGACCGCGACCAGATCTGCTCGCTCCTCGGCCTGCCCACCGACCGCATCACCGTGGAACTCGTGTCGAACGGTGGGGCGTTCGGTGGCAAGGAGGACATGTCGAACCAGGGCCAGACAGCGCTCGCCGCGTGGCTGCTGCAGACGCCCGTGAAATGCACGCTCTCGCGCGAGGAGAGCCTCCTCATCCACGCCAAGCGCCACCCCATCCGCATGGAGTACACGGTCGGGTGTGATGCCGGCGGGAAGCTCACTGCCGTGCGGGCACGGATGATCGGCGACTCCGGCGCGTACGCATCGGTGGGGATGAAGGTGCTGGAGCGCGCAGCGGGCCACGCAACCGGCCCGTACCACACGCCCGCAGTCGACGTGGCGAGCACCGCCGTCCGCACGAACAACCCGGTGTGCGGGGCGTTCCGCGGCTTCGGCGCGAACCAGGCACAGTTCGCGATGGAGGGCTGCCTCGACCGACTGGCCGAGGTGGTGGGCATCTCCGGTTGGGAGATCCGCAAGCGCAACGTCATCAAGCCGGGCGAGGTGTGGGGCCCCGGCCAGATCATGGACGACGGTTGTCTCGGCGCGGAGACCTGCCTCGACGCCGTGAAGGATGATTACGACGCCGCTGTTGCCGCAGGCAAAGCGGTCGGGCTAGGGCTCGGGCTGAAGAACTCGGGGCTCGGCAACGGGTTCCGCGAGGTGACGCGCGCCGTGGTGCGTTTCTGCGACGACGGCACCGTGGAGGTGCGCCACGGATGGACCGAGATGGGCCAGGGCGTGCACACCGTCGCGCTCCAGGTCGCGGTCGAGGAACTCGGCATCGACGCATCGCGCGTGCGCGTGATCGTGGACACCACCCGTCAACTCGGCTTCGGGCAGACCACCGGCTCGCGCGGCACGCTCATGGCAGCGGGGAGCGTGAAGGCTGCGTGCGACGCGGCCAAGGCCGCAGGCTGTGCACCGAACATCGACCACACGGGCGAGCACCTCGTGGACTGGACCCAGCACCTCGGCGACCCCGACCACCCGAATCCCACCATCCACTCCGCCTTCGGCTACGCGGCACAGATGGTCGTGATGGACCCCGACTCCCAGAGGATCGAGCGCGTGCTCGCGGTGCACGACGTGGGCCGGGCCGTGAACCCAACGCTGTGCGAGGGACAGATCGAGGGCGCCGTTCACATGGGGCTCGGGTACGCCCTCACCGAGGATTTCCCGAGTGACGAGAACGGCTTCCCCACCAACATGACGCTCCGCTCACTCGGCATCCTGCGCGCGAAGGACATGCCACCGGTGGACGTCCGCATCGTGGAGTGCCCGCAGCCGCGCAGCCCCTACGGCATCAAGGGGGTCGGCGAGATCGGGCTCGTGCCCACGGCACCCGCTGTTGCCGCAGCCCTGCACGCAGCCGACGGGAAGTGGCGCACCACCCTGCCGATGAAGCCGAAGAACTCAGACGCCGACGACTGAACCACCGACCCGCACGTCACCGGAGCATCTGCAGAGCAACCCAGCGCCGACAAGAACCAGCAAGGACCACATCATGACGAGCCCAGCCGCCCTCTATCTGCAGGATGCCCACCCGATCGCCGAGGGCATGGACTACGTGCGCTACGCGGAATCGAAGGGATTCGAGGCGGTGTGGCAGGCCGACAGCAGGCTCGTGCGCGATGCCATAGTTCCGATGTCTGCGTTCGCCGCGGTGACCGACACGATCAGGATCGGCTCGGGTGTGGTGGACTGCTGGACCCGCAACCCCGCCCGCCTGGCCGCCACCTTCTCCACGCTCGACGACCTCGCACCCGGCCGCGTGATCCTCGGCATCGGCGCGTGGTGGGACCCGCTCGCATCGAAGGTGGGGATCACACGTTCGAAGCCTCTGCGCGTGATGCGCGAGATCATCACCTCGGTGCGGGCACTGCTGCACAACGAGACGGTCACGTTCCGCGGTGAGTTCGTGAACCTCGACGGCGTGGAGCTCGACTATGTGTACCAGGAACGCCGACCCAAGGACGTGCCGATCTACCTCGGTGCCACCGGCCTGCAGATGATGGAACTCGCCGGCGAGATCGCCGACGGGGTGGTGCTGAACTACCTCGTGTCGCCCGGGTACAACCGCACCGCAATCGAGGCCCTGGCGAAGGGTGCAGAGAAGACGGGGCGCAGGTGGGAGGACATAGACCGGCCGCAGCTGGTGGTGTGCAGCGTGCACGAGGACCGCAAGACCGCCCTCGACATGGCGCGTCTGATGGTCACCCAGTACCTCGGCCAGCAGCCCCACATCATGAAGGCATCCGGCGTGCCCCAGTCGCTCCTCGACAAGGTGGGCGAGGTGCTCACGTGGCCCGCCACCCACGAACAGGTCGTGGCGGCATCGAAGCTGGTGCCGGACGAGATCGTGCAGATGCTGACGGCCTCGGGGACTGCGGAGGACGCACGCGCGAAGGTGCGGGAGTACATGAGAGATGGTGCGACCTGCCCCATCCTGTATCCGCTCGGCGACGTGAAGGCGATGATCGACGCGTTCTCCGGCTGGACAGCCTGACGGCGGTCCCCCACCGCCTACCCTTGCCGTCCGTGACGGGACGCAGGATCCTCACCGGCCGGCTCGAGGGTTTCGGCGCGTCCGTGTTCGCCGAGATGACGGCGCTCGCAGTGAGTACCGGGTCGATCAACCTCGGACAGGGCTTCCCCGACTACGACGGTCCGGCCGAGGTGCTCGAGACAGCCCGCGAACAGATCGCGGCCGGCGCGAACCAGTACCCGCCGGGAACCGGCACCGCGGATCTCCGCAACGCCGTCAGCGAGCATCAGCAGAGGTTCTGGGGACTGGCCTACGACCCCGACAGCGAGGTGCTCATCACGATGGGCGCCACGGAGGCCATCGCAGCCGCTCTCCTTGCGATGGTGGAGACGGGCGACGAGGTCGTGGTCTTCGAGCCCCTCTTCGACACGTATGCGGCGTGCGTGTCGCTCGCGGGCGGCGTGCTCTCCCCCGTCACGCTCCGTCCCGGTGCGGACGGCAGGTTCACCTTCGACCCGGCAGACCTGCGCCGTGCGGTCACGCCGCGCACCAAGATCATTCTCCTCAACTCTCCGCACAACCCGACCGGCACGGTGTTCTCCCGGGAGGAGCTCGACCAGGTGGCGGCGCTGGCGGTGGAGCACGACCTCATCGTGGTGTCCGACGAGGTGTACGAGCACCTCACGTTCGACGGCGCGGTCCACGTGCCTGTCGCCACGCTCCCGGGAATGCGGGAACGCACCGTCACCATCTCCTCGGGAGGCAAGAGCTTCAACACCACGGGATGGAAGATCGGTTGGGCATGCGCTCCGGCACCGCTCGTGAACGCGGTACGGATGGCGAAACAGCTCTTCACGTTCGCAGGCGGCACGCCGTTCCAGGCCGCCATCGCCCGCGGACTGAGGCTCCCCGACTCATATTTCACGTCGCTGGCAGAGGACCTCCGCGCCAAGCGCGACCTCCTCGACACCGCGCTCCGCGGCGCGGGCCTCGTCACACACCGCGTCGAGGGCACGTACTTCCTGTCCGCCGACGTGCGCCCGCTGCGGCCCGACGGCGACGGCACTGCGTTCTGCCGCGACATGCCGGGCATGTGCGGCGTGGTCGCGATTCCCGCCGGAGTTCTCTACACGCCCACGGGCGAACCGTCCGGCCGTCACCTCGTGCGGTTCGCGTTCTGCAAGCAGACGGCCACGATCGAAGAGGCCGCGGCACGGCTGGCCTCGCTCGGTGCGGGCGCGCGCCGGAAGACGGTGATGCGGTGAGGATCGCAGCAGTCCAGCACGACACCGTGTGGGCCGACCGAGAAGCCAACTTTGCCCGGCTGCGTCCGCTCATCGCCGACGCGGCACGCAACGGTGCGGACCTGGTGGTCCTCACCGAGATGTTCTCCACCGGCTTCGTGACTGACCGCCCTGACATCGGCGAGCCTCTTGACGGCCCGAGCAGCGCGTTCCTGTCGTCGCTCGCCGCCGAGCACGGCATCTGGGTCGCGGGCAGCTGCCCCGAGACGGCCGGCGACGACCCGCGCCCGTTCAACTCGCTCGTGGTGGCCGCGCCGGACGGCACGAGACACCGGTACTCGAAGATCCACCCGTTCACCTACGGCGGCGAGCACAGGTACTTCCGTGCCGGCGACCGTCATGTCACCGTGAACATCGACGGGCTGCGTGTGTCGCTCTTCGTGTGCTACGACCTGCGGTTCGCGGACGAGTTCTGGGCGCTCGCCCGCGACACCGACGTCTACCTCGTTCCCGCAAACTGGCCGGAGAGCCGCCGGGAGCACTGGATGTCGCTCCTGCGCGCACGCGCCATCGAGAACCAGGCGTGGGTGGTGGGCGTGAACCGCGTCGGCGAGGGGGGCGGGCTCGCATACTCGGGTGACTCGCGCATCGTCGACCCGCTCGGCACCGAGACCGTCGCGCCGGCCGGCGAATGCATCATCTACGCGGAAGTCTCCGCGGAATCGGTGACCCGGGTGAGGGAACGCTTCCCGTTCCTGCAGGACAGGCGCAGCTGATCCTCAGCGGGGGTCGATCGGCGTCAGCGTCCCGAGTGCCTGCTCCACCTGCTCCGCAACCGTGAGCACGCGCAGGTCCGTGTAACGGTCACCGATGACCTGCACGCCCACGGGGAGCCCGTCGGCCATGCCGCCCGGCACCACGGCGCACGGAAGGCCGAGAAGATTTCCCGGCAGCACCGGGCGCATCAACTCGAGCGTGCCCATCGAGCCGTCGTCACCCGAGATGTCCCAGTCGGCCTCGAAAGCGGGCTGGGTCCACGTGGGACTGAGCAGGACGGGGTGCTCCACGAACCATTCGCCCCATCGACGCGCGACACCGTCACGCTGGCCGTGCATCAGGTACACCTCGAGAGACGACACCGGAGGGAACCTGTCGAGCGCGTTCGCGATGAGCTTCCTGCCGCCCTCGCCCATGACGAGGTCGATCTGGTCACGGATGTCGTGCAGTTCGGAGAACAGCATTCCCGCCCACAGAAGGAACGAGAGTTCGTAGTCGGGCGGGCACGCCTCCACCACACGGTGGCCCGCGTTCGCGAGGGCATCCGCCGCCGCGCGCACAGCAGCCGCCACGCCGGGATGGGTGGAGCCGCCCGGCGGCTCCGGCAGCACCGCAACCGTGAGCCTCTCCCCCGGCGCGAGATCGGTGAGCACTGCGGGCACGCTCACGGGGTCGCGCGGGTCGTGACCCGCCACGGTCTCCAGCCCGGCCCGCACGTCTGCCACGCGACGGGCCATCACTCCCTGGTTCAGCATCACCTGTGCCGAGAGCGCGCGGTCGGGGGTGGGGAACGTCTGGGTGTCCGGAACCACTCCCCTCGACGGCTTGATCGAGGCCACACCGCACGCGTGCGCAGGGTTGCGCAACGAGCCGCCGATGTCGTTCCCGAGTCCGATAGGTGACATGCCGGTGGCGAGCGCGGCCGCCTCTCCGCCGCTCGAACCGCCCGCGGTGCGCGACGGGTTCCACGGGTTCCTGGTGCGGCCGTGGAGCGTGGAATCAGTGTGGATGCGCAGGCCCATGTCGGGCAGGTTCGTGCGCCCGATCGGGATTGCGCCCGCCGCGAGCATCCGCTCCACCGTCGGCGCGGACACGGGCGCGATGGCGTCGGCAAAGATCGGGACGCCGTTCGTGGTGGCCTGGCCCGCAACGTCGATGTTCTCCTTGATGGTGAACGGCACCCCGTGGAACCGCCCGAGGGGCCCGCCGGCACGCACGGCCTCGTCGGCGCTGTCCGCCGCGGCGAGCGCCGACTCCGCGAGTATTTTCACGATGGCATTGACGGCGGGGTTCACCTCCGCGATGCGGCCGAGGTGGCTCTCCACCGCCTCACGGCTCGTGATCGACCCCGACCCGATCGCGGCGGCAAGCTCGAGTGCGCCCATGCGCCATGGTTCGCCGGTCACTCTCACACCATCCTGTAGGTGACGGGGAGCCTCTTCAGCCCCCCGACGAACGTCGTCTTCATGAGTGCGGGCTCACCGTCGAGTGCGAATGACTCGACGCGCTTCACGAGTTCGGTGAACACCGACTTGATCTCCATGCGCGCGAGCATCGCCCCCAGGCAGTAGTGGACCCCGAACCCGAACGACAGGTGCTTGTTCGGGGAGCGGCCGATGTCGAAGCGGTACGGATCGGCGAACACGTCCTCGTCGCGGTTCGCCGACGGGTACGACAGCAGCACCGACTGGCCCTTCTTGATGGTGTGTCCGCTCTCGAGCGTGTAGTCCTCCGCGGCGGTGCGCATGAAGTGCTTCACCGGGGTGACCCAGCGGATGATCTCGTCGGCAGCCGTCGCGACGAGGGACGGGTCCCTCTTCAGCCGCTCCCACTCGCCCGGGTTCTGGATCATCGCGAGAACCCCGCCGGCCATCGCCGACGCCGTGGTGTCATGCCCCGCCGTCGCGGTGATGACGTAGTAGGAGATGGTCTGCATCAACGTGAGCTCCTCGCCGTTGATCCTGCCGTTCGCCACCGCGGACGCGAGGTCGGAAGTCGGGTTCGCCCGGCGCTCTTCGGTGATCTGCGTGAAGTACGCGAAGAAGTCCTGGATGACCGCAATGAGGGCATTCGGGTCCTCGTCGCGGCGGAGGTCCTCGTCGGCGGCACCGAACAGTTCCTGGGTGAGCTTCAGCATCCGCGGGTAGTCGCTCTCCGGCAGCCCGAGGATGTGGAGGATGACGTTCAGCGGGTACTGCATCGCGATGTCACGCGCGAAGTCGCACTTGCCGCCCATTGCCGCGAGCTTGTCCACGTACTTCTCGGACAGACCGGTGAGTCTCTCGTCGAGCCTCGAGAGGTTCTTCGGCAGGAACCAGTCGCTCGTCACGCCGCGCAGCTCGCGATGCTCCGGGTCGTCGACGTGGATGAGCGTGCGCAGCATGTGCCCGTTCTCGGCGTTGCGCTGGTCGGCATCTGCCGGCCCGAGCACGGGGCGCGGCTCGTTCAGGAAGATGTTGTTGTGCAGCTCGATCTCGAGCACGTCGGCGTGCTTCGTGACGGCCCAGAACGGGTTCACCTCACCGTCGGGGTGCTCCACCCAGTGAACGGGCGACTCTCGTCGCAGGGTGCGGCACGCCTCCTCGAAGAGATCCTCGTCCGCGTACGCCTCGGGCGTGTAGAACACGGCCGCTGCCTGGTCGGGTGTCATCGTCATCTCGTTCCCCCTCGTCACATCCATCTTCGCCCAGTGGGGTCACCCCGTGCCAAACCCCGCGCGTCGTAGGCTCGCACCATGGAGCGCCGAACCAATGGGTGAGTCACGTTCGGCGAAGTCGCTTCTTCCCCTCGTCGGGCTCGCAGTGGGCGCCGGCGGTGTCATCTTCGTGGTGCGAACCGTGGTCACACGGCGCGGGGAGGTGGCCGATGCGCTCTCCGGGGTGGACACGGCACCGCTCGTCATCTCCGTTCTGCTCGGACTCTGCGCGATGGGTCTGATCGGTGCGCTCTGGACGGGGATGCTCCGCGGACGCGGACACTCGGCCCCGACCGGCACTGCGATGTCGTGGTACTTCGTGGGCCAGCTCGGCAAGTACGTACCGGGGGGCATCTGGCCCGTGGTCGGCCGTGCCGAGATGGCGGTCCGCGGCGGGGTGCCGAGACCCGAGGCATACGGAGCGACGGGGGTGTCGCTTCTCACCACGTACGCGGCCGCGCCGCTCGTCGCGGGCGCGGGCGGCCTGCTGTCGGGCCGGCACACCGCGGCAGGCGCCACCGTACTGCTCGCCTACGTTCTGCTCTGGGCCGACATGGGCAACGCCGGTTTCGTGGCGGGAATCACGCGAATCATCACGAAGGTGAGCGGCCGCGACGTGGCCGTGCCCGACAGGGCGCGCTTCTTCCGTCTCGTCGCGGTGCACTCGCCGGCGTGGTTGCTCATGTCCCTCAGCACGTCGGTCACCGCCTCGGCCCTCGGCGCGCACATCGGCGTCTGGGAGATGGTCTATGTCACGTCGGTGTCGTGGCTCGTGGGGTTCCTCGTGCCCGGTGTTCCCGGCGGCATCGGGGTGCGTGAATCGGTGTTCACTGCCCTCGCCGGACCGGTGATGGGGACGGGAGCAGCCGTGTCCCTCGCGCTCGTGAGCAGGGTGGTGTTCATCGCCGTCGACATCGCCGGGGCGGCGCTGTCGTCCGCTGTTGCAGGTTCCCGGCGCGGCACGTCAGCGGAACGCTGACAGTTTCTCGCGCGGTATCTCGCGCCGCTGTCCGCTCAGGCTCTTCACCCGCAGGATGCGCACCGCGAACCAGCGCACGTAACGCATCACATACGAGCGCAGCTCGAGTGTCGCCTTGCGCAGCTTCATGTACCGGTACCTGCGCGCGGCCATGAGCGCCTGCTTGCGGACGAGCTCGCGGTGGAACCGGGCCACCTGGCGGCGCGGCTTCGGGGTCCCGTGGCCCTCGTTCGGGCCGCGCAGATCCGGCACGTGCCCGCCGAGGGACCGGAGGTAACCGGCGTACGCGTACGCAAACTCGCCGAACACCACCCGGTCCGTCTGCGACTCGCGGATCTCCTCATCGGTGACCTCGACCGAGACGCACGCTCCCGACGAAACCAGCCGGTCGAGAACATCCTCGGCGAACGGCGTGCGGCAGACCACGAGGCTGATGCCGGTCTTCGTGAACACGGTGCTCGGCAGCCATGCGTCCCCCACCACGAGGTCGGCAAGGAAGTTGCCGTGGTTCACGCACACGTGGCAGCGCGTCGTGTTGAAGTGCCGGTCGAAGGCCACCTGGTAGCCGAAGTCCACGCGCCGGCTCGCCGAGAAGCTCGCTCCGTCGCGTGTCGTCACGGTGAGCTTCCCCACTGGGCCGCCGCCGCGGTACGAGATGTCGGCGATGTCGCCGGGGTCGTACCCGAGGTACTCACCCATCGCCTCGATGCTGTGGTGGGAGTACTGCCACCCGCAAAGCAGGCCGACGGTGAGCACGACCCTGGCGCGCAGGTGGGGCTCGAACTTCTGCACCCACGACCAGAGTCCCTCGAGCTGGCACGGAATGGCGACGACGGCGAGGCGACCGGGCGTGTCGCGCAGGAGCTGCAGCGCCGGGAGCTGGTGGAGGTTGTGGTAGATGCTGCCGGGGAGAGAGTCGACATCGTCGGGGTCGGTCACCAGGCGCGCGGCGAACTCGATGCCGTCCACGTGGTCAAGCGCGATGACCCCGTCGATGTCGCCCGAGGCGAGAAGAGACCGCAGCACCTCCTTGATGAGGCCGCCGGAACTCGCGCGCATGTTGCGCTCCTGGTGGGTGCTCTGGGCGAGATGCACGGAGCGCACCACCCCGTAGGGCCCGGGACTCTCCCCCGCGAACAGCCAGTCCTGGAGCCCCGCGTAGTCCACCGACACCGCCGGGCACACCGAGGCAGCTGCCGCGGTGCCGGCCGACGTGGGCCCGTACACGAGACTTCGCGGGTTCAGTTCCACACGCACGGAGCCGTCGGCCATCTCGCACGCACCGCAGCCGATGCACATCCCCGAGGTGATCACCCCGGACAGGTCCGACGTCACGTTCATCGCGCAACTCCCCGCGCTGCCGCATGGATCACGGCGAAGTTGCGCATCGACCGTTCGCGCACGGCCGGGAGCCCCGCCTCCATCGCGGCCGACACGGCGGACGCTTCCGCGAGCACCGAGCACACGAGGTCGGCAACTTCCCCCGGCCTGGCGAGCGCCGCGGAATCCATGCCGAGACGGGCAAGTCCGAAATCATCCAGCACCTCGCGGTACTTGTGGCTCCAACCCACCACCACGGTGGGGATGCAGGTGGCGAGGCCCGAGATCATCGCGTGGAAGCGCGACGTGACGAGCAGTCGCGAGTCCGCCACCAGCCTTCGAAGCTCGCCCGCCCGCAGATCGGCGTCGACCAGAACAACGAACGGGTCGTCTGCACACTTCGCGGCGATCTCGCGGCACACCGGACCGTCGTTCATGCGGCCCTCAGGCTGCCCGGCGCGGTAGCTGTGAGGGGCGATCACCACGGCGAGCCCCGTGCGCCGGCGGATGTCGCGGACGAGACCGGCCATTGACTCCACGTAGTCCGGTTGGTCCGCATCGCCGTCGCGCTGCACCAGGCCCCGCACCACCGAGCTCGGCATCACGGTGACCCAGCCGTCACGAACCGGCGCGAGCGCACCGTCCACCGTCGCGGGCAGCGACGCAGCCTCGTCGAGGGAGAAGGCGAGGTCGGCAACGTCGGTGACATTGCGCAGCCCGAGTTCGTCGAGATGCCCCCGCGTGCGGGCACCCCTCGCGCACACGGCCGCGAGCCGCGGGAGCACGAGCCGCGCGAGCAGGCGGTTCGGCTGTGTGCGGAACGGCCCGAGCGCCTGGGCGGCCTTCACCGTCGGCACGCCGAGGAGCAGGGGCAGGCCGGTCATCAGCGCGTTGTACACGGTGATCGGCAGCCCGCGGCCGTCCACGAAGCTGATTCCCGCAACGTCAACCACCACGTCGGAGCGCAGGATTGCCCGGCAGGCACGTGTGCGCACCCAGCCGAGCGGCAGTCGCACGAGCCGCGCCACGAGGGCGAGCGCCGCGACGGGCAGCTCGACGAGCGCGAGACGCAGCGGCTGGAGCCCCACCACTGATGCGCCCGAACCTGCCGGAACGAGCGGCAGGTCAGCGGCGGGGTACGTGGTGAGAATCACGAACTCGCACGGCCCGGACACCTCGGGCTGGCGCGCGATCACGGATTCCAGCATGGCGGCGGCACCCTTGTTCGCCGAGAGGGCGGCACCGACGATGGCGACGCGCATGGATCAGGCCGGCGGCACGGCGCTCGATGACTTGGTGGCCCTCACCACGAGGTCGGCGAGCAGGCCCACGGTGATCACCTGGAGCGCGGCGAAGAAGATGAGGAGCGTGTTCGCCGCCAGGCGGAAATCCCGTTCCGCCCAGTCGAAGCCGAGTTTCACGAAGCCGAGACCGAGGAGCAGCAGCCCGACCGGCAGGAAGACCTTGAGCGGGTTGTACGAGAGAGTCATGCGGATGACCTGGAGGATGTAGCGGCGCGTGTCGCGCAGCCAGTGGAACTTGCTGCGGCCTGCGCGCGGGAAGTAGTCGATCGGCATGAAGCCGACGCTGTAGCCGTTGCCGAGGAACGACATCGTGAGGGTGGTGACGCAGGAGAAGCCCTTCGGCAGCTCGTGCACGTACTGCATCGCGACGTCGCGGCGGAACGCGCGCAGACCCGAGTTCAGGTCCTTGATGTCGGTCTCGGAGAGGAAGCTCGCGAGCTTGCGGATCAGCCATTTCGCGGGGGTGCGCAGCAGCTTGAGCGTTCCTTCCTCTGTCCGGCGCCATCCCACGATGTGGTCCCAACCGTCCATCTCGTCGACGAGCTCGGGGATGCGGTCGTTCGGGTACGTCATGTCGACGTCGGTCCACACCACCACACGGCCGCGGGCGGCGGTCGTACCGGTGCGGCGGGCGGCCCCCGAGCCCTGGTTCTTGCGGTGGGTGATGAGCGTGATGCCCCCGATCTGCGGGAGCTCGGTCTCGGAGCCGTCGTTCGAGCCGTCGTCCACCACGATGATCTCGAAGGAGTGTCGTGATGCCGCGAGGGCAGCCCGTATGCGATCGATCTCGGTGCGGAGGTGACCCTTCTCGTTGTACACGGGAAGAATGACGCTCACGTCACATTCGTCGGGGGCGTAGGTGGTCATCGTTCGCGTGTTCCCTGGTCAGCACCGGTCCGTGCCGGCCCGTTGCCACAGTACCCGTTCGAGCACCTTCTCCTCGGCGACGATGCGCCACTCCCCGTCGGCGGGCGGCCTGTCGCCGAACCCGTACACGCAGGAGTACTCCGGCGGGATCACCGAACCGGGTGCCGAGATGTCAAACCGCACGAGCCTCACCGGGAAGAGTTTCCAACGCAGGTAGTAGTAGGCACGGTCGTTGCGCTGGCCTGTGTCGAACCCGATCAGGTCCGCCCCCGACCGTTCGACGACCTGCGCGGACTCACCTGACTGTTCGTGACGCCAGGTACGGGGGAGCACGCTCTGTTCGGCAGACCACGTGGACCCCACGGCCAGGACGACGAGCATCGAGGCAATCGCGAGTGCACCCGAGCGGCGCGACGTCCACCACAGCGCGACACCTGCCGCGGCAAACACCGCCGCGAACGTGAGCAGACCGGGCTGCACGAGGTAGCGCACCGCATCGGTGCCGATGATGTTCGGGAACACGATCTCGTGTCGTACCCAGCCTCCCTTCACCCCGTCACCCCAGTCGACCACCACGTAGACCACGGCGACCACGGCAGTGGCGACGGCGCCGGACAGCCACGCCCGGCGCGCGAGCAGCGGGTTCGACACTGCGCCGGCGCACGACATCACGATGAGCGCGGGCACGAGGATCTCCACGTACCTGCCGTAGATGAGGTGGTCCCCCCTGTAGCCGTAGAGAAGCTGGAGGCCGCCGGTGAAGATGAGCAGAGCCGTGCAGCCGAGCACCATCGCAGTGGTGAGCCGCAGTGGGTCGGTGCGCAGCGTGCGCATGCCCCCCTTCGAACGCACGAGCCACACTCCCCACGCTGCACCGACGGCGAGGAACCCTGCCATGGTGGCCACGAGGTACCAGGACTGGCCGACCATCGTGCGCAGGAGAGCCGGCCACACGGTGGGGTTCACGAGCCGACGCAGGAGCCTGTTCTCCTGGTCGTACGACTCGAGATACAGGCGGGTCTTCACGTACCTGTTGAGCAGATACGACAGTGAATAGCCCACGACGGTGAGGGTGCACGCCGCGAGCACGGCGGCGCGGGAGGCGTCACGCCGCCGGCCCCACCACAGGAACACCCCGCACACGAGCGGCAGGAAGAGTGTGTAGCGGCCGTGCAGAGCGGGCATCAGACCCACGAGGAACCCGAGCACGCACAACCCGCCTGCCTTCCTGCTTCCCGCAACACGGTGGAACCCGAGAACAAACAACAGGAAGGCCAGACGTGCAGCCGTCTCGGCCCACGCGAAAAGGGATGTGACGATCGTCCCCGGCACGACATACGAGAGCAGCGCCGCGACGAGCGCAGGACGTGGTTCGAGGCTGAACACCTCCCGTGCGACCCTGTGGGACGCAAGCGCGACGAGAACGCACAGCAACGCGTTCACGACAAGCGTTCCCCGGTAGGCACCGGCGAGCGTGCCTGTGACCTCCCCGAGCAGCCCGGTGACGAGGCCGAAACCTGCCGGATAGAAGCTTCCCGTGGGGATGGTGACCTCGTTGTGACCGAAGATCACCCGTCCGTTGAGAAGAAAGCCCCATTCATCGGGGTGAATGGTGGGGGCGGACTGGCGCAGCGCAACCGACGCGCTCACGATCCCCGCAACGGCCGCCGCGACCGCGCACACGATGACCTGTGCCCGCGAGAAGGCGAACGGCTCCGGGGAGTTCCATCTGCGGTCGAACTCACGGACGCGGCCGGAGCCCGGCAGGCGGTCGAACACACGGAGAACCGGGAACCGCACGGGTTCAACCCTAGTTTCGCGACGGGCCACGGCGACGGAGGGTGCCCGGCCCGGGTGTGACGCGGACCGAGTGCGGCCTAGAGGTACCCCACCTGCACCGACGCTGCGGACTTCGCCGACGCGGAGCCGTCGGGCGGGAAGTGGTCGACCTCGAGGTCACGGAGCACATCGCCCGACTCGATGCCGCTCGCCACGACGGCCGCGGAGTGCCGCGACACCACCTCTTGGAAGAGCTTGCGCACCTCGCGAGCGTTGCCGAACGAGGCTCCGCGCGGCCAACCGGACACGATCTCGAGCAGACGTCCCGTCGCACCGTCACCGAGGCGGTAGTCGTTCATCTCGGCGAATCCTCGGAACACCTCCAGCATCTCCTCGTCGGAGAAGTCGGGGAAGTCGAGCGTGTGGTCGAAACGGCTGGCGAGGCCGGGGTTCATCCGCAGGAAATCATTCATCTTGTCGGGGTACCCGGCCACGACAACGGCGATGCGGCCACGGTTGTTCTCCATGTGGGCAAGGATGGTCTCGATTGCCTCGCGGCCGTAGTCGAGGTGGTGGTCGACCGCGAGCGAGTAGGCCTCGTCGATGAACAGCACGCCGTCCTCCGCGGACTTGAGCACCTCGGCAGTCTTGATTGCCGTCTGGCCGATGTAACCGCCGATGAGCCCGTGACGGCCGATCTCCACGACGTGACCGCGGCGAAGCAGGCCCATCTCCTTGTAGAGGCGGCCGATCAGACGGGCCACCGTGGTCTTTCCGGTGCCGGGGTTTCCGGTGAACACGAGGTGCGGCGAGGGACGCAGCGCGCGCAGGCCCGCCTTCTCGCGCACATTGGCCACGCGCTGGATGTCGGCAAGGCGGCGCACGAGGTCCTTCACTGGCTCGAGGCCTACCAGTGCCTCGAGCTCGGCGAGCACGGCATCGACGCCGGATGCGTCGTGGATCACGGCATCAACCTCGTCGGGGTCGGGGGTCTCGTCGTCGTTCGTGTCGGGGCGCGACGTCTCCGTTGCCTGTTGCGCTGCCTGCATGCGCGAGACGGTCTCCACCTTGGCCACCTTGTCGACCCACTGGGGAACGATGAAGTCGAACGACGACAGCACCTGCTCGAGCACGAACTGCGAGAGGTTGTCGACCGCGAGCGAGTGGGTGGCCACGAGACGCACGCGCCCCTCACTGCGCAGGGTCTGGCAACGGATCTGGACGTACGGCAGGTGCCCGGGGGCCTCCAGCACCCACTGGCGCAGCGCGGCGGAGTCCGTGGTCTCGGCGAGCGGTGCGTCGATGCGCAGCACCACGGCACCGTTGTAGCGCTGGTACAGCGTGGCGGTGCAGACGACCGCGTTGTCGCGCGTGATGAAGTCGACCGGGAAGTCCGGCGGCACCATGGTGCCCTGATCGTCAGTCTCCTCCAGCAGGTCCGCGATGCGGGCGAGGTACTCCCCCACCGTCTCTTCGGCCTCGTGCATCTCGATCACAGTGAGAGCGTCCCTTTCCCGCCGTCGGCGACGATGTGGCCGGTCCATTCGTTCTCGAGGAAGTCCCAGAACGTGCGGTTGTAGGTGCGGTACAGCCCCCACTGGCTCTCGAGCCAAGTGTGAGCCTCTGCGTGGGTCTTGCCCTCGTGCTTCATGTACCAGGCCTTGAGCAGGAGCCCGGTGCGGCTGCGGCCACCGTGACAGTGCACCACGACCTCCTTCCCCTCCGCGAGGAACGCGTCGATCGCCTCCACACCGTCGCGCACCACGAAGAAGATGTCGGGGTTGTAGTCGCCCTCCTCGTCATGGAGAAGGAGCTGGCGGTGGTGGGAACGGCCGGTGAAGCGGTCCTCAGTGAGGCACATGCTCACCACCGCGTGATCTGCCGGAGCGCCTGCAGCGCCCTCGATGTTGGCAGCGTGCACACCGAGCGGGTGAACCTGCCCCGGTCCGCGCGGACCCTCCGGGGTGGAGTTCACCGCACGGCCCTTGCCGAGAAGGTGACGGGCGAGGTTCAGCAGTTCCTCCTGGCGGTACACCGTGACCGAACCGTCGGGACGACGCAACGAACCGTGGACCGTGCTCATCCAACGCACCGGGATGCGCTGCGCACCGTAGAGGGCGCCGGCAATCGAACCCGTGACTGCAGCGACAGTGTCGGTGTCGCCGCCGAGATCGACCGCGGCCACGATCGCGGTCTCGAACGAGGTGGTGCTGCGCACGGCCCAGAGGGCCTGCGCGAGCGCCGTCCACACCGATCCGTTCGAGGGACCGTCAATGTCCTCCTCGGCATCGAAGCCCGCGTCCAGGATCGGCGCGTACGGGGCAACGGCGGGACCGAGCTGTGGGTGGGAGACGAGGTCGCGCACCACCTGCTCTGCCACGCCGCGAAGCGACCCACCGATGATCACGCGGCGGATGGTCTCGGCGAGGATCGCTGCGCCCGCCGCGGCGGCGGGGTCGAAGTGGGTGAGAGTCGCCTGGGCTGCCGCCGTTGCGACCGTGTCATCCATGCCCCGACCGACACCCCAGATGCCGACCGGACCGAGTCGCATGATGCAGCCGTTGCTGGCGCTGCGCTCGCCCTGCATGCGGTGGGCCTTTTCGGCAGCTCCGTGACGGTTCTCCTCGGCAAGGACGATGCCCGTGTTCACGCCGATGTCGCGGGCGGTGTGTGCCCATGCCTTGAACTGGTCCCACAGATGGTCGAGGTCGAGACCACCGCAGGCAATCAGCGACTCCGCGAGGGCCACTGCCATCTGCGTGTCGTCGGTGAACTCGCCCGGCGCCCAATGGAAAGTTCCCCCACCGATCATCTCGCCGAACCCACCGTGCACTGCGGAGCGGAAGCGCGCCGACCATTGGCCCGGGCCACCGAACTCGAAGGGGGCGCCCGCGGCGTCCCCCGCAGCGGCGCCGAGGAGGACCCCGTAAGCGCGGAACAGTTGCTCCCGCGAGAGATCGCCGTGCTTGATGGGTGCTGACGTGATGTTCTGGGTCATGGGTCTCCTTCGTGGGGTTCTGTCGGCCGCTGCGACTTGGTTAGGGTAGCAACACAACTATATCTATCGCGCAGTTGTTCCCGCTCGGTTTCCTGTGGAAAGGACGCAGGAGGACTGCATGCGACGGTCCCATGATGACGGGAGGGTGTGACAGACGTTCCGCACGGAGGGACGGATTTAGGGTGGAGGTGTTTCTAATCTGCTCACGGCTCTGTCACACTGGAACCATGAGCAAATCGATCCCATCCCCTCCCAAGGGCACACGCGCCCTGCGACTCTCCCCGGCCAGGCCCACGGTCAAACCAGCGCCGGCCAGATCGTCGACGCCGGCGCGAAGCGGCCAGAGACGCACCATCCAGCACGACGTCTATGTCTATGTCGACACCGTTGTGCTCACCATCAACCATTCGGTCCCCGTGGAGCAGGCAGGCGAACGGCTGGAGGTGCTGCTCATGCATCGTCCCGGATCCCCACGCACCAGGTGGGCCCTTCCCGGCGGCTCGATCCGTGACGACGAGACGCTCGAGGCCACGGCCCGCCGGAAGGTGAAGGAGGAGACGGGGATCGACCTGTCCACGGCCCGGCTGCACCAGGTGGGGGCGTTCGGGGACCCCGGTCGGGACGACCGATGGAGGGCCATCTCGATCGCCTACATGGCGCTCCTTCCCCACCCCGGCCCGATCAACCCGGAGATCCACTCCGATGCGGCCGAGTGGCGGGCGTTTACGACCCTGACGCGCAGGAACCTCGAGTTCGACCACTTCGACATCATCCAGGCCGCCCGCCTCACCGCGAGCAGGCTCCTCGAGGACACCAATGTCGCCCTCAGCTTCTGCAACGAGAAGTTCACCATGAGCGAGCTCCGGTCGGTCTACGAGGCGTTCCAGCAGGGTGAGGTCGATCCGGCCAACTTCCGCCGGAAAGTGGAGGCCGCAGAGGGTTTCGTGCTGCCGCTCAACCAGTGGCGTGACACGTCGCTGTCACGGGGACGGCCCGCGATGCTGTACTCGGCGGGCAGGACGGAGCAGCTGTCTGCGCCGATTCGGTTCGCATGGACCCGGCCCGAGAGCCCACGCAGCTCGCGGAGGAGTTGACACACCCCTGACTTAAAGTGTCTTTGTCCCTAAGAACAGTCCGCACAGGGCGGACCCTCCGAAGGCGACAGAAAGACACAATGAACAACAACGGAAACAACAACGGCAGCACGCCCGACAACGTCGTCAGCATCAACGGGGGCCGTCCGGCCGCACCCACCCACATCGTGGTGCTGCTCGACCGCTCCGGCTCGATGGCGCCGATCGCCAACGATGTGATCGGGGGGTTCAACGAGTACCTCTCCGACCAGCAGCGCGACGGGAACGACGCGCGCATCAGCATCGTGATGTTCGACTCGCAGAACCCCCAGGAGACGGTGATGTGGGGAGCCCCCATCTCGGAGGCTGTGGCGCTCGACCGCAACACGTTCCAGCCGCGTGGCGGCACCCCCCTCCTCGATGCGACCGGTCTCGCCATCGGCCGCGTCATGGTGGACCAGGCGTCCCGCACGGCGGCCGGAGTCGCGGCGTGCGACGTCGTCTTCGTCACCGTCACCGACGGCGAGGAGAACCAGAGCCACGAGTTCACGCTCGAGCAGATCCGCAACCTCGTCGCCGAACGCACCGCGGACGGCTGGCAGTTCGTGTACCTCTCCGCAGGTCTCGAGGCCTACGCCGACGCCGGTCGCATCGGGTACGCCACGGGCTCCAGCCAGGCGTGGCGGCGTGACGGCGTGAACTCGCGCGCGATGTTCCACAGCCTCTCGAAGGGCACGTCGAACTTCCGCGACAAGCGCCGCTCCGGCTCCTTCGCGCGTCCCGAGGACTTCTTCGAGAAGGGCAAGGACGCCGAAGAGGAAGGCTGAGTTCTCCCTGGAGGCAGCCCGGCCGGGGGCTCAGCCCTTCTGGCCGGGCTCCTTCGGGAGCCCGAGCACCCTTTCGCCCACGATGTTGCGCTGCACCTGCGCGGTGCCGCCCCAGATCGTGGATGAACGGTGCTGGAAGAACATCGACGTCCAGCGGTCAACCGAGTACGGAGTCCCCGGCTCGTGCGCCGCAAGCATCGCCTCGGCACCGCGGGCGTTCATCATCCGCTCGGAGAACTTCTGTGCGTACTCCGACCAGAACATCTTGTTCACCGACGCGCCCGGGCCCGGCTCCTTGCGGGCGATGACCTCCGAGAGCACCTTCAGACCGTTGTATCGCATGATCTCGCAGTGGGTGTATGCCCATGCGAGTTCCTGGCGGATGACGGGGTCGACGTTCTTCCCCGACTGCTGCATCATCTTCACTGCGGCCCAGAACTGCTTGGTGAACTCGACATGCTGTGTGGTGGCATTGCCGCCGCGCTCGTTGCCGAGGGTGGTCATGGTGACGCGCCACCCGTTGTTCATCCCTCCGATGATGTTTGCGACAGGGGCACGGGCCTCTGTGAGGAAGGTCTCGGTGAAGTGCGAACTCCCGTGCGGCTGTCGGATCGGCCGCAGTTCGATGCCGTTCGGCGACTTGTCGGACTTGAACATCGGCAGCAGCACATAGCTGATGCCCGCGTGCTTCGGGGCATCGGCGTCGGTGCGGCAGAGGCAGAACATCATGTTCGCCTCGGTTGCACCCGATGTCCACACCTTCTGGCCGTTGATCACGATCTCCTCGCCGTCGATCTCGCCCTTGGTTTTCAGTGACGCAAGGTCGGAGCCGGCGTCCGGTTCGGAGAACCCCTGGCAGTAACGGTCGGTGCCGTCCACGATGCGCGGGAGGAAGTGCTTCTTCTGCTCCTCGCTGCCCCACACGATGATGGAGGGCCCCACCAGCCACTCCCCCATGCCACGGGTGATGCGGGGCACGTTCGCGCGCGCGAACTCCTCGTTCAGCACGGCCACCTCGACGCCCGTGAGGCCGCGACCGCCGTACTCCTTCGGCCACCCGACGCACATGTAGCCAGCCTCGGTGAGCTTCTTCGCCCATGCGCTGAGCGCGGGGTGCTGGCCGCGCTGGGCCTCGTCGGCGTTCACGCCCACGAGTTCCTTCGGCTTGTTCTCCTCGAGCCAACCGCGCACCTCGGCGCGGAACGCCTCGGCGGCGGGTCCGAAATCAAGTTCGAGCGGCATGTGGTACCCCCATGTGTCCGGCGGCCGCCGGGGACGGCCCTCAGTCCGTCAGTCTCGCAGTCAGGCGAGCGACGACAAGAACCGGAGGATGGCGTCGTTCACCGGCGCCGGATGCGTCATGTTCGCCGCGTGCGGGCCGCCCTCCACCGCCACGAGGGTGGTGGTGCCCCCGAGCCGGTCGCGGAGCACCTCGGCCTTCTCCATCGGGATTGCGACATCCGCGGTGCCGTGGATGATGAGCGCCGGGCACGTGATCTCGCCCAGCCGGTCGGTGATGTCGTCGCGGTGCATGAGACAGTGGAACGCGGCCGTGAACTGGTCGGGTTCCATCGCCCCCCATTTCGCGAACCAGTCGCCCCACTCGCCCGGCCCGAGGATGATGCCGGCGATGACGTCCTGCACCGCGGCGGCGCCGTGTTGCACCCACGCTCCGTGCAGCTGGTTGTAGGGCTCCACGGTCTCCGGGGCCTCGGTGCCCGCCTGTGTGTCGATGAGGATGAGCGCACGGACACGCTGCGGCGCGGTGAGCGCGACGCGCAGCGACAGGAACCCGCCCTGGGACATGCCGCCGACCACAGCGCTCTCGATGCCGAGGTGGTCCATCAGTGCCAGCACGTCGTTCGCGGAGTCCCAGTACGAGAAGTCGCCGGTCGCGCGGGTGCCGCCGAAGCCGCGCTCGTCCCACGTGATGACGCGATGGGTGCCACGGAGGGCGGCCACCTGGGCATCGAACATCGAATGATCCATCAGGAACCCGTGGCTGAGGATCACCGCCGGACCGCTGCCGCCCGAATCCTCGTAGGCGATGGTGGTGCCGTTCAGTTGTGCCGTCTTCATGTCGTGTCCTTCCGTTTGGTCCGTTTACTTCCTGCGCAGCCCACGGTCGTGGAGTGCGGGTGCCTCGGCAGAGATGCGCATCGACCAGCGTGGCCGTCGCTTCTCGAAGAATGCCCGAACGCCCTCGGCGGCGTCCGGGGAATCGGCGAGCACCGGAATGATGCGGCCCTCCGCGGCGATCATGTCGTCCATGCCGGTGTTCATTCCCTCCCACAGCATCCGCTTCGACAGCGCAACAGACACCGGTGCGGTGTTCTCGGCGATGTCGCGGGCAATCTCCATGGCGGCCGGAAGTACCTGGTCGGCGGGAACGGCGCGCGACGCGAGCCCGAGCTCTGCAGCCTCCGCGCCTGTGAGCATGCGCCCGGTGAACAGGAGCTCCGCGGCACGGGAGAAACCGATGACGCGCGGAAGGATCACGTGCGAACCCAGCTCGGGCAGGATCCCTCGCCGCACCATCGCGTACTGGATCTTGGCGGCCTCGTTGACGATCCGGATGTCGGCGAGCATCGGGTACGTGATGCCCAC
>JBEGQL010000041.1:0-23113 GCA_041181005.1 Actinomycetota bacterium | reverse complement strand
CGCGGCTTCGTGGCTGGCACTGCAAGAGGGGTCGGTCCGGTCCCTCAGGAACGATCAGTTCCGATGCGTGTCTCGCTGCCGCATGGTGAGAGGGTTGGTCCATGATCCCCGCAGACGAGACATTCGACGGCACGTGGCCGTTCGCGCCCAACTTCTTCGACGGCAACGGCTTCGCCATGCACTACGTCGATGAAGGCGAGGGCGACCCGATTTTGATGCTGCACGGCGAGCCCACGTGGGGCTACCTGTACAGGAACTTCGTGGGACCGTTGCTCCCGCTCGCGCGGATCATCATCCCCGACCACATGGGGTTCGGCAAGAGCGCGACACCTCAGGACCGCGAGTACACGATCCGCGACCACGTCGACAATCTGGAGCGTCTCGTCGATCACCTCGGCCTGCGCAACATCACGCTCGTCGCCCAGGACTGGGGTGGCCCCATCGGCGCAATGCTGTCGCTGCGTCGGCCGGAGCTCTTCGCGCGGTTCTGCTACATGAACACAGGTGTCCCGGCCAGACCGCCCGCAGGGGTGCCGCTCGTGGCCGACTACCCGTGGTTCAAGTGGGTGCAGACCGACGAGGCGCACGCCACGCTCTCCAACCTCGGCGCAACCGCGCTGTCGGTTCTGAAGCGGATCGGCTTCGAGCGTGACGGCATCGTGAACGAAACGTGGGTGCGCGCGTACTCGGCACCGTTCCCGACGCCCGCAGACTGCAGGGGTGCGCTCGCGTTTCCTGCGAGCATCGGGTCGGCGGTCGTCACCGAACTCATGCTCGAGAACATCGCGAACGTGCCGGCCATCACCGCCCTGCCCGCGATGTACGTGCACGGCGAGGAGGACCGTGCCGTCCCCACCGCCATGGCCGTGGGGATGTTCCGGAGCCTGTGGCCGAACGGCCCTGTCACCACTCTCCCCGGTGTCGGCCACTTCCTCCAGGAGGATGCACCCGAAGCGGTGACGGCGCTCATCGGCCAGTTCATCCAGATGACCCGCGGCTGACGCCTCCCACCGTCCCCACGATCGCCGCGTCACTCATCGATGTTCGGGGCCAAACCCGAGCTCGCGGCGCACCAAACCCCGGGTCGTTTCCCAGCCGAACTCCACCAAGGTTGCGGCGGTGCGACGTGCCAGCACCCGGCGGGCAGGCGGAGCGGTGCCCGACCAGCGCGACGACCACCCGGGCGACAATCGGTTGTTGAGGTCGTGCATCAGGTTCGCCAGGTCCTCGTACAGTTGCCGGGCGGCCCGGCCGCGAGGGCCGTGGAGCTCGCGCAGAAGATCGACCGCAACGCATTTCAGTGTGGCCTCACCGAGCCATCTGGCCCGCCGGAACTGAGTCGACTCGTGCAGAGCATCGGCATCTCGGTCGGCGAACGGCGGAACAGGCAGGGAGGCATCAACGAGGTGCAGTGCTACCTGCACTATCTCCTCGAAGCCGGCCTCGAATGACAAGGCACCGATCGTGGTCTCGAGGTAGTCCTCCTTCTCGGTACCGCGCCTCCTCCCGAACAGCGATGCGAACCGGGACCGGAGATTGTCGTTCTTGAAGCGGCGCACTGCCGCGTCCGGCTCCATGCCCGCATGCCAGCACGCGAGGCACACCGCAAGGTTGAGGTACGCATCTCCGATGAACTCGAGGGCGGCAAACTCCGGCGATTCGCGTTCACACGCCGCTCGCAGCAGGTCACGATCCCGGAACGTGTAGCCGATGGCGCGCTCCACGTCATCCGGCGTGAGTGCCGGCATTTGCTCCGCCACGCATTTCCTCTCTCGTGCGACCCGACACTCATCTTCCCACCGGCACGGCCCCGGGCTTAGGCTCGGCGCGTGACAACCAAGAGCCCCTGGACCCAGGTCGGCACGGTGATGGGCCTGTTCGTGCTGTTCGCCGGCGTGATGCACTTTGCCTCGCCCGGGTTCTTCAACGACATCGTCCCGCCGTGGCTCCCCCCGTCGGAGTCGTTCTGGACGTACTCGAGCGGTGCCGTCGAGATCCTGGTCGGCCTGATGCTGCTCGCGCCGGCGACGAGGAGGAAAGGTGCGATCGCCGCGGCGTGGCTGTTCGTGCTCGTCTACCCCGCGAACCTCTACATGACGTGGGACTGGCGCAACCGTCCCGCCGGTGACCAGTTCGTCTCCTGGGCGCGCCTTCCGTTCCAGTTCCTCTTCATCTGGCTTGCGGTACGTGTTGCCCGCGCGCACGACAACCGCCCCACTTACCCTGACGGCCTGTGAAACTCGTTCGTCGTTCCGTCGCGTCAGCCTCGCTTCTGGCACTCGTGCTCTCCGCGTGTTCAGGCGGCGGGCAGTCCGCGGGTTCCGTGCCCGACACCTCTTCACCAGCCGTCTCCACCACCGTCGCGATGACCACCACCACCACCGGGCAGCAGCTGTCCACCGCCGACGAGCCCTCCGTGGAGTGCGACGGCTCGATGTTCCGCGAGGCGTTCGGCGAGAAGATGCAGATGCTGCAGTGCACGGAGAACTGGGCGTCGGGCAACAGCGACCGGGACACGTGGAACTGCCCCGACACGGGCTGCCGGCAGGTGCGCCTGTATGCGAGGGAGAACGGTACGTGGCGCTCCACCGCGGTGTGTGACACGCGCTATCCGCTCACGCTGTGGAAGGCGTCGTGTTACCGCACCGACCTCCAGCCGCTCACCGTCGCGGACGTCCCGTCACCGGCCATCCAGTGCCGCATCTGGCCGACGAACGTGGCGCTGCGAAACGTGTCGGACACCGGGTGCACCCCGCCGCAGAGTGTCATCAACGAGGCCACGCGCGGAAAGTGCACGCGGTGGCTCGAGAACCTTGCCTTGCCGATCGAGAAGTGCGACTCGGGTCGCGCCGTGCGCACCGTGCAGAAGCAGCTGGCGGCGCTCGGGTTCGACACCGACGTGGACGGTTACCTCGGGCCCGGCGGGGTGACCGCCGTGATGGCGTTCCAGAAGAAGAACGGAATCATGACCACCGGCCTCGTCGACCTCGCCACGTGGCGGGCCCTCTTCCCCGGCAACGCGGGGCTGAAGGGCACCGACACCGACGGCGACGGGGTGATCACCCCCGACGAGCTCTCCTGAACGCCGCGCGGATGCTCAGTCGTTGATGAACCTGTAGAGCGCGGCGCCCACCACGCCGCCGATGATCGGGAAGACGAACATTGCCCACAGCTGGCCGAGTGCGTCGCCGCCGGCGAAGATTGCCATGGCGAATGAGCGCGCCGGGTTGACCGAGGTGTTGTCCACCGGGATCGAGATCATGTGGATCAATGCCAGTGTGGCACCGGCCGTGAGCCCGCCCATTCCGGCCGAGAACTTCGCGTGCCCTGTGGACAGCACCACATAGATGAGGATGGCCGTGAGGATGATCTCGACGAGCACCATGGAGCCGAAGTTGTAGCCACCTGGGGACAGCGCGTCCCAGCCGTTCACCGCGAAGTTCCCCGTGGAGGCCGAGAACCCGTCCTTCACACCGCCGGCAATGCCGAGGATCGCCGCGCCGCCGATTGCGCCTCCGAGCAACTGACCCACGATGTAGGTGGGCGCGAGCGCGGCATCCAGCTTCTTCGCCGCGACCATTCCGATCGTGACCGCAGGGTTGATGTGACACCCCGACACCGGACCGACCGCGTACGCGGCGACCAGCAACGACAGGCCGAAGGCAAGCGACACCATCAGCACCTTGCCGTCGAAGCCCGGCACGAGGACGGCCGTGCCCGGCCCCCCCATCACCAGCAGGAACGTGCCGAACGCCTCGGCAGCGAGCAGTTGTGATCTCTTCATGGGTTCCCCTTCCCTCATGCGGCCCCCGGCCGCACGGCTATTTCTAACCCTGCGGAGAGAGCCGTTAGCGGATATCCGGCGAGAAAGGGCTTCCGTGCAGTCATACAACTCGGGGTTTCCTGTGTACTTGCGGTCTGTCGCCCCTTAGGGTGTGCAGATGCTCAGGTTCATGCGCTTTGTCCCTGCTGTCCTGCTCGTCACCGGCGTTCTCACCGTGCAGGCAGTCTCGCCCGTGTCGGTGGCCTCGGCAGCCAGCACCACCACCGCCACGTACAAGATCAGTTCGATCGAGACCGAGGCACCACCGATGGGCTGCGTGTCGAACTGCCCCACGGTGAAAACTGTGACACCCGCCTACGCCACACAGGGCGGTCTCGGGTCCAGTCTCGCAGACGCAACAGTGGTGCGGACAATCACGTCCTGGAACGGAAGTGCCTACACCGACTCCACAGGTTGCGCCATCGTCACCGGCGGCGGGCTGAAGTGCTGGGGTGACAACGGCTACTGGCAGCTCGGCGACGGCACCCAGACGAGTTCACTCACGACGCCGGTCACGGCAGTCCAGTCAGGAGTCCCGCTCACAGGTGTCACCGATGTGTCCATCTCCAACCGGAACACGTGCATCGTCGTCTCCGGTGCGGCCAAGTGCGTCGGCGCCGGCTTCGAGGACCCCGCGAACCCTTCCAACTGGACCAGCAAGTCGGAGTGGACAACCATCCAGCCGTCCGGCGTGCGCCAGGTCGTCGTCGGCGGGACGTGGGGCAACTACCTGACCACTCCCGCATGCGTGCTCACCACAGAGGAGAAGATCAGGTGCGGCAACATCCGCAGCCAGTCCGGTTGGACGGAGGCGAACTACTCGGGCATCACCGACATCGAGGTGCTCGGGATCTCGAACTCCGGGATGAACGTGTGCATCGCGGGGGCCCAGTCGCTGTGCCTCACCTACGACTCCGGTGCGTTCACGGTGTCCACCACGCTCACGAACCTCACGACGAGCGAGGCCGTGTACGTGCAGCGAGACATGAACACGGCCCTCTGCTTCTACTCGGGTGACACCATGTACTGCGGGCCGACATCCTCGGGCGAGGTCAAGATGACCGCCGTGGGCGTGATGGAGAAGCCGAAATCGATCTTCGCAACCGTGACCGGCATGAGCAAGCTCTACTTCGTGCTCTCGAACGGCATCGTCTACACCGACGGGTGGTACTTCAACTGCAGTGGCTGCAGCACGCCGAACAACACCATCCAGGTGAACGCAATCGGCGCGTTCACCGCGTCGACATCGTCGTCGTACAACGTGGCCCAATCGGTTCTCGCGGCGACAACCTCGCCCAACATCATCCCGATGTCGGTCGAGTCGGGAAGCCGCGGCACTCGCACGCTTGCCCCCATCAGGATCGTCACCGCAAACGGTGCGGCGCTGTCGGGAACGTCGATCAAGTGGACGGCACCCGACGTTCCGGGCACCCTCGGCAGCAGTGCGAGCAGCACCCTCTCGTCCGACACCGATGGTGCGGCCCGTTCCACCCTCGCCACCGGCCCTGTCACGTTCACCCTGACGGGCGGGACGGCAGCGAACGGCGCGGTCCTCCAGGCCGCCTCGATCACCGTGATCGTGGCCGCGTCCGGCACCACAACGGTCACCGTGCCGGATGCGCCGACAATCGTCAACCGAACGGTCACGGTGCTCAATGCAGACGCCACACCCGTGCCGAACGCAACCGTGGCGCTCCGCAACACTTTCCTCACGTACGCATACCAGAGCTCCGGCGCAGGAACCAGCACGTGGGCGAGCCAGGCGAGGGACACCAAGGGGTACTTCGGTCAGGTCACGTGCGTCTACTGCTACGTGGCCGCGCCGTCGTACATGACTGGAACCAACGGAACCGTCACCTTCAAGTCGTTCACGCCGAGCAGCCGGTCAGGCACGTGGGACGCCGCGGTCACGTACGACGACGGTGACCTGAACCAGACGGTCAACGCCAACTTCACCGGCCCCGCGAGCTCGATCACGATGCCCTTCATGGCAAAGGTCGAGGTTGCGGCAACCGACGAGGATCCCGCCACCAGCACGGTCGAGGTGCCTCTCGACAGCTCCGGTACGGCGACTGTAGAGGTCTCTCTGGTGGACGAGGCGGGAACGCCGGTCGAGGGATTCACTGCATCCGCCGAGGACGTGTGCTCCGAGATGGAGTCGGGCGGCCTCGCATCATCGACCACCAAGGTCACATCGGTGTGCGGCAGCGTCGTCGCCACGTCAGCCTCCGTCGCCGGCGCAGTCACCGCTGCGGGAGTCCGCGGGGCGGCCTGCAGTTCGGTCTCGTCGGCCACCACGGGCAAGAACGGGAAGGCCGCGTTCACGTTCTGCACCACCAGTTCCAGGAAGTTCCGCATCCGCGGGAAGGGCGCTCTCGCCTCCCGCACGATCTGCGTGATCGTGAAGGGCCAGCCGTGCGGTGTCACCTCGACATCGTCCCAGAACGGCTCGGGCGCCTCTTCCGGCTCGTCGGCCGGCACCAAGGCAACGATCCCGGTGAAGTCTGCGAAGAAGGGCACCATCGTCCTGGCCCGCAAGTTCCTCGCACCCGAGAAGGGAGCCACCGCCACCTACCGTGCCAGCGGCACATGTTCCATGAGGGGAACCGCCGTGGTCATGTCGAAGAAGTCGGGCTGGTGTGCGCTGTACATGACCCAGCGCAAGAAGACGAAGGTCAACGGCAAGTGGACAGTCGCGAAGTCACAGAAGGTCGTGCGGATCCGCATCACCTGACCTCCCGTCGGGTCCGACAGCGGCAGGTTCGCAGTCGGGACCTGTCAGGCGAGCCCGAGCCGCACGAACTGCTCGGACGGTGCCGCAACCGACACGAGCGCCGCACGCAAGAGTTCCTCCGCGTCGTGAGCGGGTGCGTCCCCGATGCGGTTCACCGTCTCGTCGGGGTCCTCGCCGCGGTGGAACATGATCGTCTCGTACTGTGCCGCGTACGCCCAGAACGGCAGCAGGTCGCCCTCGCGGAACGGCTGGCGGATGACCGGCACCGTGCTGCCCGGCATGTAGTCGAGCGAGGCGCGCGAATCGGGCAGGGGCAGGCGCACGTCGGGCCGTGACGCCACCGGCATTGTGCTCCACCTGTTCGACCACATCGAATGCGGTGCGTTCGCACCCACCGGCCCGCGCGTGTAACGCCAGTCATCGGTGACAAGCTGCACCTCGCGGCCCCACACCCCCGTGAGCAACCAGTCGCGCACCGACGTGCTCTCCCCACTGATCAACGGCTCGAGCGACCGCCCGTGTGCGGTGTGGTTCACACCGGCGCCGAACACCGACGCGAGCGTTGCGTGGATGTCGGTGGAGGTCGTGAGTGCATCCACCGTCCCCGGCATCACACCGGGCCACGCAACGAGCATCGGGATGTGCCCGAGGGGCCGGTACACGGGAACGCCCGGCTTTCCCCACACGTCGCGGCCGTGCACGTCACGGTCGCCGAGGTAATGACCGTGGTCGGTGCACAGGATCACGGCGGTGTCCTCCCAGGCACCGGTGGAGTCGAGCGCATCGAGCACGCGGCCCAACCAATGGTCGATCATCGACACCTTGCCGCCGTACTGGGCGCGGATCTGCCGTGCGTCGCGCTCGTCGATGATGCCCTTGGCGAACGCGTCCACCGCGTACGGCGGCCAGATGAGGTGCGGTCCCTCCCACGAGTCGTCGTACCGCTCCGCCCACCCTGCGGGGGTGTCGAAGGGTTCGTGCGGGTCGAACTCGTCGACGAACAGCATGAACCGCTCGCCCTTCGCGCGGTGTACCGGTGCGTGCGTGGTGAGCCAGTGTGCAGCGACCGACATCGTGCGGGGGCCGGGGAAGTCCTCCTCACCGCGGAACCATCCTCGCGAGTTGTCGTAGTGCGTGTGCCCGCGGCCGTATGACGGTGCACCGAGCCAGCTCTCATCAGGACGCGTGCACCACGGGTCGCTCTCGTGACCGCGCTCGTATGCCCATGCGGTGAAGTCGGTGTGGTAGTTCTCGCCACCCACCTCGAACAGGTGCGGATGGTCGGTGATGAGCTGCGTCACCACTCCCGCGCGCCGCAACGCGGCGGTGATCGGTTCCTCCCACAGCTCGATCGAGCCCCACGGCTTCCACAGGAAGTCCCACGCGCCCACAAGGATGTCGTGGCGTGCGGGGATGCACGGGAGCGAGCCCGTGTGATGGTTGGTGAACCGCAGACTGCGCGCCGCGAGACGGTCTATGTTCGGAGTGTCGAAGTTGGTGCCGCCGTACGCACCGATCTCGTGACGGTTCAGGCTGTCGAGAAGCAGGACAACCACGTTGCGCGGCACGACCGGGACGTTGTGCGGTGCCGCAGACCTGTCCGTCACTTCGCCTCCCCGGCGGTGCGCAACACCGCATCGCACCACGCATTCACTTCCTCGCGCATGACGTCATGGCTCTTCGCGAGGAGGTGGCCGTCACCGGGCATCACGCGCAGCTCCCCGTGGCCGGCCATCGCGCGCACCACCTCACTCGCCTCGAGCGGGAGGATCTCGTCGCGGTCGCCGTGGAACATGAGCAATGGCCTCCCCTGGAGACCTGCCGCCACCTCGCACCCGGCCGACTGGGTGGCGAACGTGACCACCCCGCACACCATCGCCGACAGTCCCACCGCTACCCGCACGGCGACGGCGCCGCCGAAACTGTGGCCCATCAGCACCACGCGGTCACACCCGGTGCCGACCATCATCTGCACCGCGGCCGCCGCGTCCACGCAGCACGCATCGAGGTCGTTCGGCTTGCGCCAGCTGATTCTCATCGCGGGCACGCCACGGGCCGAAAAATCCTCACCCAACACCTGGTAGAGCGCGTCACCGGGGCCCATGAGGCCACCCATCGCACCGCCCATCATCACCACACCCGACGTGCCGGGGTTACCGGTCGGTTCGTGCCACAGGATCCCGAGCAGGCCGCGCCGCGTGTACATCTCGATGTGGCGCAGGTTCGGGGAGAGCATCGCCTGCTGGCTCGCCATGATGCCGAGCATGTCGAGGGGTGTCTGGAGGGCATCCCCGGTGTCACCCTGCTGGGCGTTCCCTCCCGACATGTGGCTACCCTACTGAGAGCGATGACGACGCCGAACATCCCCCTGGACCTCAGTGTCGAGACGAACCGCGAGATTGCGGGCCGTATCGGCGTCGCATGGCGCGAGATCCGCCGCGGCGCGGCGAACAACGCCGTGCGGCACATCATCTTCGAGAGCGACACGCACAGCATCGAGCCCGGCCAGATGGACACGCTCGAGAAGATCGTGATGAACGAGTCGATGCGGATGGGCGAGGTGGCCGACGCGATGCGGGTCGACCCCAGCACCGCCACCCGTGCGGTGCAGAGGCTCATCAAGGACGGTCTCGTCGAGCGAATTGCGCACGATGGCGACGCGCGCGTCGTCGTGGTCGCCCCCACCGAACTCGGCCGTGATGTGTTCCTCCACGTCACCGAGCGCCGTCGGAAGCTCGTGCTCACGGTTGTGGAGCAGTTCCCCGAGGAGGAACGAGGCATGGTTGCCGACATCCTCGAGCGTTTCTCCGCCGCCGTCGACCGTGCGGTGAGAGACCTCACGTCGCACCAGCGCTAGGCGGCGCACATGGCCGACCGCGCGGGTTTCAAGGTTGAGGCGCCCCAGTACGCCCAGCAGCTCTTCGCGACCGCTGTGCGCATGACGCGCAACCGCGCCGATGCGGAGGACCTCGTGCAGGAGACCTACCTGAAGGCATGGCGCGCCTACGACAGATTCGAGGAGGGCACGAACCTGCGTGCGTGGCTGTTCCGGATCATGACGAACAGCTACATCAACCGCTACAACGCCGCGCAGCGCCGGCCCACCGAGACCGACCTCGACGACGTGGAGGAGTTCTTCCTCTACCGTCGCCTCGGTGCCGTCGACCAGAGCCGCATGAGCGCCTCGGCAGAGGACCAGATGATGGAGCTCTTCACCGACGAGGAGGTCCGCAACGCCATCGAGGAACTGCCGGAGACCTTCCGGCTGCCGCTCATCCTCTCCGACGTGGACGGCTTCGCCTACAAGGAGATCGCCGAGATGCTGGACATACCCATCGGTACGGTGATGTCCCGCCTGCACCGGGGAAGGAAATGGATGCAGAAACGGTTGTACGACTTCGCAAGGGAGAGGGGGCTCGTCGATGAGTCCCTCCTCGGGAACCAGACGGACGCACCGGACCGGTAGGTCCCGGACAGGATGCAGAGGGAGGAGACGACATGGCAATGGACTGCAAAGGCACCCTGGATGAGCTGGAGCGCTTCCTCGACCAGGAGCTTCCCGCCGAGGCGTTCGAGCAGGTGATGGGTCACCTCCGCAGCTGCGTGGACTGCCAGCAGAACTTCGACTTCCACGGCGAACTGAAGCGTGTCGTGCGCACGAAGGCACAGAGTGACGAGATTCCTGCCGGCCTGATGGACAAGATCTCGGGTTGTTTCGGCGACGACTGGGTCGACGGATAACCTCTCCCCCATGGTTGCTGCTGTCGTCTGGCACTTCTGGCTGGGTCTCGCCCTCTTCATCGCGTCCGTCGGTCTCGTGGTGCAGAGCCTCATCGGGTACGTGGTGAAGGTGTCTGCCACCCGCTACCCGAACCGCCAGCAGCGCAGGGCCGCCAAGCAGTAGGTGCCCATCGTGGGCAAGGACCAGCCGTGGATACCCCGGCGGGCTCCCCGCTGACCCGCGACCTCCTCGCACGCTCCAACTTTCCTGCTCCCGGCACGGCCGTGAACTGCGCGGTGTCCGGCGGCCCGGACTCCATGGCACTCCTCGTGCTTGCCGTTGCGGCGGGGCTGAAGGTCACGGCGGTGCACGTGGACCACGGCATCCGTCCCGGCTCGGCCGACGACGCAAACGTGATTGCCCCCGTTGCCCGTTCGCTCGGCGCGGAACTGGTGGTGCGCACGGTGTCGGTGGCGCCGGGTCCCAACCTCGAGGCGCGGGCCCGCGAGGCGCGCTACGGCGTGCTGCCCGGAGGTGCGATGACCGGCCACACCGCCGATGACCAGGCGGAGACGGTCCTGCTCAACCTGATGCGCGGTGCCGCCGGCGCGGGTCTGTCGGGGATGCGACCGGGCCATCACCGGCCGATCCTCGGACTGCGACGCACGGAGACGCGCGCTCTGTGCGACGACATGGGGATCATGTGCGTGAACGACGAGACGAACGACGACCCTGCGCACCAGCGCAACCGGGTGCGCCACGAGCTGCTGCCGTTGGTCGCCGGGATCTCGCAGCGTGACCCCGTGCCGATCCTCGTGCGCGCCGCCGCCGTGATGCGCGACGACAACGACCTCCTCGACGAACTCGCGGGCGCGATCGACCCCACGGATGCCCGCGCACTCGCGGCGGCACCCCTGCCGCTCGCGCGTCGCGCCGTGCGCGGGTGGCTCGCGGACCCGTACCCGCCCGACCAGGCAACAGTCGAGAGGGTTCTGGAGGTCGCACGGGGCGTGCACCCCGGCTGCGACGTGGGCGGGAACAGACAAATTCGTCGGTCGAACCAGCGCATGCACCTCGTTCATCTGGGCTAGTTTCTCTGACGGTCTTTCTGCAGGGTCGCACAAGAAGAGGCCGATGAGCAGGCCGAGCCAGAGGAGTATCGATGCCACCGAAGCTGCGCGGGAAATGGGCTCTCGGCATCAAACCACGGAACTTCACGTGGTTCATCAAGGACCGCCTCGCGGTGTGCGAGAGGCCCGGGGGCTACGGCGAGAACCACCGCCGGGTGCGCCGTCAGGAGGAGATCATCTGGCTGCGCGAGAACCATTTCGATGTCGTCGTGTCGATCATCGCGGCCCCCCACAACCTCCATGCCTACGAGGAACTGCACATGCCGTACCTGCACAGGCCGCTCGCGGGAACAGACGACCTGTCGGCGTACCTGCGCTCCTTCTACAGGGAGCTGCGCGACCTCATGACGGCCAACCAGAAGGTGATGCTGCATGCGGAGGAGCTGGGCGACAGGCTGCTCGGCATCGTGGGCGGCTACATCCGCTGGAGCGGGATGGTGGAGGACCCCTCCCAGGCGATCATCATCACCGAGCGGATCGGCGGCCGGCAGCTGGACACCTGGGCGCGCGAGCTCATCCTGCGCGTCCATGAGCTGCGGTGACCCGCCGCTGAACCGCGCCGGGCAATAGGTTTCTTGTCATGAAGGGACGCAGGGTCCTCGTCACCGGGATGGGCGGCGAGCTCGGGTCGCTCGTGGCCTCCATGGCCGAGCGCACGGAGTGGGCAGGGGACATCCTCGGCTTCGACGTCGACCCTCCGCGCCGCAACCTCCAGCGCTCGCGGTTCGTGCGCGTGGGGGCAACCGAGGTCGAGCGGATTGCCGAACTGGTGGCCGGTTTCAACCCGCACGTCATCCTGCACGTCGGCGTGTGGGAGCCCCATGCCCGCCTCTCCACCGACGAGGCACGGCAGTGCACCGAAAGCGTGGCCAAGGCGGTGTTCTCCGCTGCGCATGCGGCCGACGCCCTCGAGACAGCGGTGGTGCGCAGCGGCATCTGCATCTACGGCTCGAACTCGTGGTCACCGGAGATCGCGGTGGAGTCCACGCCGGTGAACCCCACCACCACCTACGGCCGCATGTGCGCCGTGATCGAGGAGCAGGCCACCGAACTCCGCATCGCGAAGGGCGTGAACGTGTGCACGCTGCGGCTTGCGCCGGTGCTCGGCGCCCACGTGCCGAGCCCGCTTGGACGCCTGCTGCGTCTCCCTGCGGTGCCGTGCCATGCGATCTCCAACCCAGGTTTCACCGTGGTGGAGGATCACGACGCTGCGGTCGCCTTCATGCAGGGCGCCGAGCGTGATGCTGACGGCGTCGTGAACATCGTGGCGAACGGGGCGATCAGCGTGCTGCGCGCGCTCAGCATCGGCCGGCGCGTGCCGGTGCTCACCGTGGGCCCTGCATGGTGGCTCGCACAACGGATGAGCGCCGTGTCGGGCGCCCCCATCCCCGACCACACCGCCGAGCTGCTGCAGCACGGCCGAATGGCGGCGAGCAACGAGGCCGCGCACCTGCTGCGCTTCGCACCCGAGCACACCACGAACCAGGTGATCCGCCGCCTGTACCAATGGCCGTCAGTGGAGCGCATCCCGGCACGGATGCAGGTCGCCTGATGCCCTGGGCCAGAGCAAGCGACGGCGTGCGCATCCACTATGAGGTGATCGGCTTCGGCAAACGGCCGCCCGTGCTCTTCGTGCAGGGCCTCGGCGCGGAGAAGAACGGGTGGAACCTCCAGCGCGCGGCGCTCGCACTGCGCTGGCGCACGATCGCCCTCGACAACCGCGGTGCCGGACGCAGCGAGAAGCCCGAGGGGACGTACGACCTCGAACAGATGGCGGACGACGCAATCGCGGTGCTCGACGCCGCGGGTGTCGACGCCGCCCACGTGGTCGGTCTGTCCATGGGCGGGGCAATCAGCCAGATCATCGCGCTCAAGTACCCGCACCGTGTGCGCTCTCTCACCCTCGTCGCCACCGCGTGCCGCAACCACGAGTGGCGCGAGGACCTCCTCAAGTCGTGGGCCGACATCGCCGCCACACAGGGGATGGGTGCGCTCGGCCGTGAGGCGGCGCGCTGGACCATCGGCCCTCGCTCGTTCCGCCGCGTCCTGCCCGCCCTCGGCTGGCTCGGGCCGATGCAGATCTTCAACCCCGCGCGGGCGTTCGTGTCCCAGGTGAACGCGATCCTCCGCACCGACGACTCGCTGTCCGTCGAGCTCGGCAACATCACCTGCCCCACCCTCGTGGTGGTGGGCAACCAGGACATCCTCACCCCGCGCGGGGATGCAGAGGAGATCGCGTCCCTCATCCCCACCGCCGAGTTGGTGGTCATCTCCGGCGGAGCCCACGGTCTCACGATCGAGCACGCCAGCACCTTCAACCGCGTGCTGATGGAGTTTCTCGGCCGCGCCGAGAAGGTCTGGGTCCCGCACGGGCCCGCCGCGCTCGAAGCCGTCTGACCATGTGCGCGGTCTGACTGTGCGCACCGTCATCGTCGGGGCAGGGCTCTCGGGTCTCATGGCTGCCAAGGCACTGCACGATTCCGGCCACGACGTGACCGTGCTCGACAAGGGCCGCGGTGTCGGCGGACGTCTTGCCACGCGCCGCATCGGTGAGGCCCGCCTCGACCACGGCGCGCAGTTCTTCACCGTGCGCAGCGACGAGTTCCGGGCCGTTGTCGACGGCTGGTTGGCCGAGGGCGTGGTGCGCGAGTGGTGCCGCGGCTTCGGCGAGAAGGACGGTCACCCCCGCTACGTCGGCGTCGAGGGAATGACGTCCATTGCCAAGCACCTGGCGCGCGGGCTCGACGTGCGCACAGGGGAGCTCGCGTTCACCCTGCGCCACGAGCACGGCCGGTGGCAGGTGCGCACCGACGACGGCGCGGACCACGGTGCCGACCGGGTGATCCTCACCGCACCCGTCGCACAATCCTTCTCGTTCCTCATGAACATCGGTGTGGAACTCCCCGTGGAACTGCGCGGGTCCGACTACGACCGCACGCTCGCGCTCCTCGCGGTGCTCGACTCCGACGCACACTCCGTTCCCGCACCGGGCGGCGTGCAGAACCCGTCGGATGACATCCAGTTCGTCGCCGACAACAAGGCGAAGGGCATCAGCCCCGTCCCGGCGGTCACCGTGCACTTCTCCCCCGCATTCAGCGAGGAGTGGTTCGACTGCGACCTCCACGAGATCCACGCCGAGATGCTGCGTCGCGCGGCACCGTGGTTCGGGTCCGCCCGCGTCACCGCGTCGGAACCGAAGAAGTGGCGCTTCGCCACGCCGCGCACGTTGCACCCCGACCGGTGCTGGACCGCACCGAACGGCGAGGTGGTGATGGCCGGTGATGTGTTCGGCGGGCCGAAGGTGGAGGGCGCAGCGCTCAGCGGCCTCGCTGCCGCGCGGGCCGTGCTCTCCTGAAGGTCAGCACGGGCCGACAGTTCTCAGCGCTCGACGGTGGCGAGCAGCTGCGCGGTGGATTCGCGCATCGCATCGGTCGCTCCGCCGCGCGGCAGACGGTCGCACACTGACTCCGCGAGGGACACGAAGTCGCGCGCACGGTTGATGGCGGATGCGACGCCACCGTTGGAGCGCACGATGTCGAGCACCTTCTCCCGCTCCGCGTGCTCGAGCGGCCGCCCGAGGATGCCGTTCAGTTCGCTCGCGGCCGCGCCGCCTGCGGCGAGCGTGTGGAGGACGGGAAGCGTGTACACACCCTCCTCCATGTCGTGGCCGGCGGGCTTGCCCAACTCGTCGTCGGTGGCGATGATGTCGAGCACGTCGTCGACTATCTGGAACACCATGCCGTAGGCGGTGCCGAACTCGGTGAGCAGCTCCACCGTGGCACGGTCGTGACCCGCCACGAGGGCGCCGATGCGGGCGGCGGTGGAATAGAGCGACGCGGTCTTCCCGTCGATCGACACGAGGTAGGAATCGATCGGTCTCGCCACGTTGTAGGTGTGGCGCAGCTCCTCGATCTGCCCCTCGCACAGGCGCCCGATCGTGCGCGCGAGCAGACCCGCGACCTCGGTCCCGAGCGACGCGGCAATCTCCGAGGCGCGCGCGAGCAGGAAGTCACCGGCGAGGATCGCCTGAAGGTTGCCCCACTTCGCGTTCACGGTGTCCACCCCACGGCGCGTGGTGGCCTCGTCCATCACGTCGTCGTGGTAGAGCGAACCGAGATGCACGAGCTCGCAGCTGATGCCGCCGAGAATCGCCTCCTCGATGGCGGGGCCGTCGTTGCCGACGAGGGAAGAGACAATCGTCATCACCGGGCGCAACCGCTTGCCGCCCGCAGAGATCAGGTGCGACGCGATCTCGGTGAGATATGCATCGGGCGTGCGAACGGCATCGAGAAGGGCCTGCTCCACCCGTCGCCGGTCGGCGTCCATGGTGGCGAGACCGAACAGGGGCGACGTCGACACGCCCTCAGGCTACGGGGGCACCCCGCGCGAACGGGACGCCACGGGACGGTGACGCACGGCTCTCCCGGGATGCCGTCCCGCCGAGGCGGAGCACACCGCGCCGATACACTTCGGGCCAGTATCCACCGATTCCCCAGGGAATCCCGGCAGAGGGTGGTCGACTTGTTCGAACGCTTCACCGACAGGGCCCGCCGAGTGGTTGTTCTCGCCCAGGAGGAGGCCCGCCTCCTCAACCACAGCTACATCGGCACCGAGCACATCCTCCTCGGCCTCATCCATGAGGGAGAGGGTGTCGCGGCCAAGGCTCTCGACTCGCTCAGCATCTCTCTCGAGTCCGTGCGCGCCCAGGTGGAGGAGATCATCGGCCAGGGTGGCTCGTCGCCGTCGGGTCACATCCCGTTCACTCCCCGCGCGAAGAAGGTGCTCGAGCTCTCGCTGCGCGAGGCACTGCAGCTCGGCCACAACTACATCGGCACCGAGCACATCCTCCTCGGCCTCCTGCGCGAGGGTGAGGGCGTCGCCACCCAGGTGCTCATGAAGCTCGGCGCCGACCTGAACAAGGTGCGCCAGCAGGTCATCCAGCTCCTCTCCGGTTACCAGGGCCCCGGTTCCAAGAGCGAGGGCACCTCGTCGCAGGGTTCGGGTTCATCCTCGAAAGAGGAGCAGGGCGAGAAGGGCGGCAGCCAGATCCTCGACCAGTTCGGCCGCAACCTCACCCAGCTCGCCCGCGACAACGGTCTCGACCCGGTGATCGGCCGCGCACGCGAGCTCGAGCGCGTGATGCAGATCCTCTCGCGCCGCACCAAGAACAACCCCGTGCTCATCGGCGAGCCCGGCGTCGGCAAGACCGCGATCGTCGAGGGTCTCGCCCAGCGCATCGTGGAGAACAAGGTGCCCGAGACGCTCCACAACAAGCAGCTCTACACGCTCGACCTCGGAGCGCTCGTTGCCGGCTCGCGCTACCGCGGTGACTTCGAGGAGCGCCTGAAGAAGGTGCTGAAGGAGATCAAGACCCGCGGCGACATCATCCTCTTCATCGATGAGATCCACACGCTCGTCGGTGCGGGTGCAGCGGAGGGCGCAATCGACGCCGCCAGCATCCTGAAGCCGATGCTCGCGCGCGGCGAGCTGCAGACGATCGGTGCCACCACCACCGACGAGTACCGCAAGCACCTGGAGAAGGATCCCGCTCTCGAGCGCCGCTTCCAGCCGGTGAAGGTGGAGGAGCCCACGGTGGCACTCACCATCGACATCCTGAAGGGTGTGCGCGACAAGTACGAGCAGCACCACCGCGTCACCATCACCGACCAGGCCATCGTGGCCGCGGCGAACCTCGCCGACCGCTACATCAGCGACCGCCACCTCCCCGACAAGGCGATCGACCTCATCGACGAGGCCGGCTCGCGTCTGCGCATCAAGCGCATGCAGACACCGCCCGACCTGCGCGAGATCGAGAACAAGATCGCCGAGGTCCAGGAGGCCAAGCGCAAGGCCGTCGAGGACCAGCGTTTCGAGGAGGCCGGCCGCCTGCGCGACCAGGAGCGCCAGCTGCTCGAGGAGAAGGCGCAGAAGGAGGCCGACGTGAAGGCCAAGGGCATCGACCTCTTCGACGAGGTGGATGAAGAAGCCATCGCCGAGGTGCTCAGCATCTGGACCGGCATCCCGGTGTACAAGCTCACGGAGGAGGAAACCCAGAAGCTCCTCAACATGGAGAACGAGCTCCGCCACCGTTACATCGGCCAGGAGGACGCGGTGAAGGCCGTGTCCCAGAGCATCCGCCGCACCCGCGCCGGTCTCAAGGACCCCCGCCGTCCGAGCGGTTCGTTCATCTTCCTCGGGCCCACCGGCGTCGGCAAGACCGAACTCGCCAAGACACTCGCCGAGTTCCTGTTCGGTGACGAGCAGGCCCTCATCACCCTCGACATGTCCGAGTACATGGAGAAGCACACCGTCAGCCGTCTCGTGGGCTCGCCCCCCGGCTACGTGGGCTACGAGGAGGGCGGCCAGCTCACCGAGGCGGTGCGCCGCCGTCCGTTCAGCGTGGTGCTCTTCGACGAGATCGAGAAGGCACACCCCGACGTGTTCAACACACTGCTGCAGATCCTCGAGGAGGGCCGTCTCACCGACAGCCAGGGTCGCACGGTCGACTTCCGCAACACCGTGCTGATCATGACCTCGAACCTCGGCACCGCGGATCTCCGCAAGGCGAACGTGGGCTTCAACAAGGCCGACGAGGCGATGTCGTACGCACGCATGAAGGACAAGGTCACCGACGCGCTGAAGACTCACTTCCGCCCGGAGTTCCTGAACCGTGTCGACGACGTCATCGTGTTCCACGAGCACGGCCGCGACGAGATCCTCCAGATGGTGGATCTCATGATGCGCCGCACCGCGGGCCAGCTGGAGAGCCAGGGCCTCGGCATCGAACTCACGCAGGCCGCAAAGGACCTGCTCGCCGAGATCGGCTACGACCCGCAGCTCGGCGCGCGCCCGCTGCGCCGTGCCATCCAGCGCAACATCGAGGACGTGCTGTCCGAGAAGATCCTCTACAAGGAGTTCGCGGCCGGCCAGATCATCGTGGTGGACGCAGAGGACGACCCCGAGAACCCGGGCAAGAAGCGTTTCGCGTTCCGTGCCGTGGAGGGTTTCCAGGTCCCCGAGGGAACCGTCCTCGCCGAGACCACCGACGGCGCAGACTCCGGCGAGTGACGTTCCGCCGCGCCGTCGGGTCCGCCCTCGCGGCGGCGGCGTGCGTGCTGCTCTCGTCCTGCAGGGTGGACACGAACGTCGCCCTGCACGTGGGGGGCAACGGCTCGGGCAGGGTGGTCGTCACGGTCACCGCCGACGCGGCGGTGTTGAAGGCCGCACCGGGGCTCGCCGCCGACGTGCGTGCCGATGACCTCACCGCTGCCGGCTGGAAGATGAGCGGCCCCGTCAAGACAGACGACGGCGGGCTCACCGTGTCGTTCGAGCATGGGTTCCGCACGCCCGAGGAGGCCACCGCGGTGCTCGCACAGGTGAACGACTCCCGTGGGCCGCTGCGCGGTCTCGCTCTCGCCCGCAGCGGCAAGGAATCCAACAGCACCTTCACCCTCACGGGCACGCTCGAGGTGAACGGCGGCCTCGAGGCGTTCGCCGACGATGCGGCCATGAAGCTGCTCGGTGGCGCACCGTACGCCGACCAGGTGTCCGACACGGGCGCGGACCTCGGCAAGATCCTCGGCATCACGTTCGATGCACACATGCCCGGCACCGTGAAATCCACCACCGGCACACAGGGCACGGGCGTGATCTCCTGGCGCGTGCCCACCGACGGCACACCCACCGACATAGCCACCGTCACGAACAACGTCGACATCGCCGCGAACATCGCGCGCGTGGCCAAGTGGTTCGTCGCGGTCCTCTTCGTGGCATGGGTCGGCGCCACGGTCGTGCTCGGCGTGATGGTCGCGGCGCGCCGTAGTCGATCACCCCGCGCCTAGGGTTGCGCCGTGGCCAGGCTGAAACTCATCCACCGCTGCAGCGACTGCGGCGCGTCGCACCCGAAGTGGTCGGGACGCTGCTCGGCGTGCGGTGCATGGAACTCGCTCATCGAGGACGTGGAGGGCCCAGACGAGGCCGGCGTCACCCTTGCTGCCGGTCTCGCGCTCGTGCCGGCGGGCGTGGCCACCCCCATCGACCAGGTCGACGGAAGCATCGGCCGGCCCACTCCCACGCGCATCGACGAACTCGACCGCGTGCTCGGGGGCGGTGTCGTGCCCGGGTCGGTCACCCTGCTCGGCGGCGAGCCCGGCATCGGCAAGTCCACTCTCCTCCTGCAGTTGCTGGCGGCATGGAGGGGAACCACGCTGTATGTCACCGCCGAGGAGAGCGCGCAGCAGGTCCGCTCACGTGCGGAGCGCCTCGGCGCACTGCGCGACAACCTGTGGCTGCTTCCCGAGATGTCCCTGCCGCACGTGATCGCCGCAGTCGACCGCATCAACCCCGAGCTCATCGTGATCGACTCCATCCAGACCGTTGTCGACCCCGAGCTCGGCAGCGCGCCGGGTTCCGTTGTGCAGGTGCGCGGCTGTGCGCACCGTCTCGTGCAGGAGGCCAAGCGCCGCAACATCCCGGTGGTGCTCGTGGGTCATGTCACGAAGGAGGGCGGCCTCGCCGGGCCGCGCGTGCTCGAGCATGTTGTCGACACCGTTCTGTCGTTCGAGGGCGAGCGTCACCATGCACTGCGCATGCTGCGCGCATCCAAGCACCGCTTCGGCCCCTCGAACGAGCTCGGCCTGTTCGAGATGACCGAGCAGGGCCTCATCGGCGTGCCCGATGCGAGCCGCCTGTTCCTCGCCGACCGCCGCAGCGGCGCGGCCGGTTCCGTTGTGGTGCCCACGATCGAGGGGCAGCGTCCGTTGCTCGTGGAACTGCAGGCACTCACCAACCAGGTGCAGTCGGGCGTGCCCGCGCGGCGCAGCGCACAGGGCGTCGACCACGGCCGGCTCAGCATGCTGCTCGCGGTGCTCGAACGGCGCGCGCGCATCAGCCTCGCCTCGCACGAGGTGTACGCATCGGTTGTGGGCGGCGTGAAGCTCACCGAGCCCGGTGCCGACCTCGGCCTGTGTCTCGCACTCGTGAGTGCAGTGTCCGACACACCGCTCCCCTCCGATCTCGTCGTGATCGGCGAGGTCGGTCTCGCCGGTGAGGTGCGCCAGGTGGGTCACACCGGACGCCGGCTGGCCGAGGCTGCCCGACTCGGGTTCACCCGTGCGGTGGTGCCCGCAACGTCGGCCCCCAAGGTTGACGGCATGTCGGTGCACAGGGTGGGCACCCTGAACGAGGCACTCACGGTGGCCCACCTCACGGCAGGCTGAGCCCCGACGGACGGGCATTAGGCTCCGCCCATGTCCGAGTCACCGAACCGTGTCGTCACGGTGAACGGCCGCAGGCGCCGGCCGTGGGCCCTGCAGTCGCGCGAGAAGCTCCTCACGGCAGCGGCCGAGGAGATCGCAGAGGTCGGATTCGAGAAGGCCCGTCTCGTCGACATCGCACGGCGCGCCGAGATGACCGCCGGCTCGGTCTACACGTGGTTCGACAACAAGGAGGACCTCTTCCGCGCGGTGCTCGAGGATGCCCTCGAGGCACAGTTCCTCGGGAACGCAGTCACGGTCGATGATGTCCCCTACATCGAGCGCACGTCGTGGCTCGTGGAGATGGGCGAACTTGTGCTCCGCAACCACGAGAACACCGGGCCCACCGCCGCACAGAAGCTCCTCATCGAGTCGTACTACGCGTCGTGGCGCAGCGAGGGTGCCGCGGAGAAGCTCCTCCCCCGCCTCCGGCAGCACGTCGACCTGTACGTCTCCATCATCGAGCGAGCGAAGAAGAACGGCGAGGTGCGCGGGGATCTCGACACCTACGCGCTCGCGATGGTGTTCGCGGCGATCCCGCTCGGTTTCTCGATCATGAACCTCGCCGGCATTCCCCGCGTGCCGTCGATCGCGCTCCTGCCGCTCGTCGCCGGTGTGGGCCAGGCGGCCAAGCCCGGGAAGTGATCAACCCGCGGGTGCACCGACCCGCGTGAGCACCGGTGCACCCGGCGTCCCCGTTGCCACCCACAGGTCCGCATCAATCGCGCCGGTGCCTATCGACGACGGGAGCAACATCGAGCGGTAACGGTTCTTGCCCGGCGGCGAACCGCGGATCTCGGGAACGACCGCAACGACCTTCCCGTCCGCCACCACGAGTCCCACGGCACGGTCGGGAACCGCGCGGCGCGCAGTGAACGTCCCGTCGAACTGCAGCGGCGTCGCGGACAATCTCCCCGTGCCCGGCCGCGCGAACTCGTCCCGTTGGTTCAGGGTCCAGCGCACCACACCGGGGTCCGACGGTGCAGACGCGGGCAGGACCACGTCGAACCATCCCCCGTATCCGGCGGTGCGTGCGATCGCGTCGACATCGCCCTCGGCATCAACCCAGCGACCGAGCCGGCGCGCCTCCGCTACCGCGGCTCCGAACCCGGTTGCGAGCGTGGTCTCGCCCTTGTCCCACCACACCGTGCGCACCGGCCGCGATGGGCACGCAGCCTCGGGGTTCGTGCCGGCGAGTTCCCACCCGGGGTCGAGACCGGTCGCCGCCATCACCATCGGCAACACGTCGAAACCCTGCACCGGGCAGTCGCTCGTGCGGCTGGCTTGCTGGTCGGGCCACTTCACGAACAGCGGCACCCTGTAGATCTGCTCGAGGGTGTGGGGTTTCGTGGGGTCGATCTCCTTGCGCTTCGACTCGCCCGGCTCGAACGCGAGACCGTGGTCGGCCGTCACGATGATCATGGTGCGGTCCCAGTTCGCTGAACGGCGCAGGCCGTTCACGAGGTCCAGAACGACCGAGTCGGTGGCCACGTACTGGGCGAGGAACGCCTGGTACTCGTCGCGCACGCGGTCCTCCACGTCTGCGCTGCGCTTGTCGGTGGTGATGGCCCGTCCCGCGCGCATGTCGGGGGCGAGTTGCCACGGCCGGTGAGGAAGCAGCACGTGCGCGAACCGGAACGTGGGCACCGACGAGCGTGCGGCCCGCCCGATCATCCCTTCGGCCACCGGCACCTGCGACACCGCCCCTCCGCGTTCCCATCCGGTCACCGTGTTGCGCTTCGTCTCCACGAGGGTCTCGTCAGGGGCCGTGCCACCGGACGCAGCATCGTCGGGGGCAACCGGTGACACCGTCGTGTCCGTCGTGCCTGTGTCCTGCGTGCCGAAGCCGCCCCACCCCTCGTCGATCGGCGGAAGTGACCCGCGAAGACGTGGCGGCAGCAACTTGTGACCGAGCACCACAGCCGTGTCGCGCAGGAACTGCGCCCAGTCGGGGCCGCTCATCTCTGCCGGCGGCGGGACGTTGTTCACCAGGTCGTCGACTGTCCCCGTCGGGGCAGCAGACACCGTGCCGCCGTTCGCGATGGCATCGTTCCCCGACACCGACACCGTGCCGCACGCCTCGCGCGGGCACAGCGCCGTTGCGATCTCGTGCACGTCCATGGAGCGCCGTCCGTACATCAACGAGAACACGTTGCGGCGGTGGTTCCAGTACGTGGGTGCACGCCCGGTCACCGGTTCGCGGCCGGTGAGCATCGCCGGCACCGCGTCCACGGTGGTCTGGGAGAGTCCGAGAGTGTTGCGGTACCACACCGCTGATTCCGCGAGTGCGGCAAAACCCGGGAACCGGGCAGCGTTGATGGTGCCGTCGGTGCGCAGCAACGGCCACAGCGGTGCCTCGTCGAGCTGCAGCCACACCACGCTCACGTCCTGCGGATCGGTTGCATCCGGGGCGGGAACCGCGGTGGTTGCAGCCGTCACCTCCACCACCTC
>JBEGQL010000040.1:0-52226 GCA_041181005.1 Actinomycetota bacterium | reverse complement strand
GGCTTCTTGGCAGCGGGCTTCTTCGTGGCCTTCTTCACGGCCTTCTTGGCAGTCGGCTTCTTCTTCGGTGTCGCCATGTGGGCGGGCTCCTTCTCGGAAATGTCGCGCAGAGACTATTCGGTGGGTGTGGGTGACTCAACGAACCGCTGAGAGTGACACATGTACCCGAGCGCCCTCGAGGTCCACATTCGGGACGGCGGCGGCATCCCACACCACATCTGTGGCGAGCGTCTCGGTCGTGACCATTCCCATGTGGGGCTCCACACTGGCGCGGACGCCGGGTTCTGCCCCCAGCACGAGCCGGATCCTGTCGGAGACATGCAGGCCGGCCTCTCTCCGTGCCTGTTGCACCGCACGGATGAGGTCGCGGGCGAGACCTTCCGCCTCCAGCTCGTCCGTCACGTTGACGTCGAGCAGCACGACGCCGCCGCCCCCCTGGAGAGTCGCACTCGCGGTGTCCGGAGCGGTGACCATCCGCAGTGTGAACTCACCGGGAGCCAGCATCTCGCCTGCCACGGCGATTCCGTCGCCCTCTCTCCTCCACTCGCCCGCCTTCACCGCCTTGATGACCTGCTGGGTGCGTCCGCCGAGTCGCGGACCGAGAACTGCGGGCACGACCTGGAGTTCCCTGGATGCAACCGAGGCGACGTCGGTCGTCAGCACGACATCGCGCACGTTGACCTCCTCACGGAGGATGTCGATGAACGGCTCCAGTCCCTCGACTCCGGCGGAGGCGACCGTGAGGGTCTGCAACGGGAGACGGACCCTCCGTGAATGGGTCTTGCGCACGGAGAGCGCCGCCGAGCACGCATCGCGCACGAGGTCCATTGCCGCAACGAGTCCGGCGTCCTGCGGGAGTGCCGACACATCCGGCCAGTCCGAGAAGTGGACGCTGCCGCCCGGGGCGCCCAGACCGCGGTGGATCTCGTCCGCCACCAGAGGCAACAACGGCGCGACGGCACCCACGAGGATCTCGAGGACCGTGTGGAGGGTGTCGATTGCGTCCTGGTCGCCCTCCCAGAACCGGTCACGGCTGCGACGGATGTACCAGTTCGTGAGCACATCGAGGAAGGTGCGCACCGATGCGCACGCACCGAAGAGGTCGTACCCCTCCATGCAGTCCGTGACCGCCTCCACGGTGGTGCGCAGCTTCGACAGGACGTACCGGTCGAGGACGTTCGGTGAGTCCGTGCGTGTCGAACCGGACGTGCCTGCCGCGTTCGCATAGAGGGACAGGAAGTACCAGGAGTTCCACAGAGGCAGCATCACCTGCCGCACTGTGTCCCTGATGCCCTGCTCGGTGACGGCGAAGTCGCCTCCTCGGAGAATCGGCGACGACATCAGGTACCACCGCATCGCATCCGCGCCGTAGGTGTCGAACACATGCATGGGGTCCGGGTAGTTGCGGAGGCTCTTCGACATCTTGGCCCCGTCGTCACCGAGCACGATCCCGTGGCTCACACAGGTGGAGAAGGCGGGCCGGTCGAAGAGGGCCGTGGCGAGGACGTGCAGTGTGTAGAACCATCCGCGTGTCTGGCCGATGTACTCCACGATGAAGTCACCGGGGTAATGGTTCTCGAACCAGTCACGGTTCTCGAACGGGTAGTGGACCTGGGCGAACGGCATCGACCCGCTCTCGAACCAGCAGTCGAGCACCTCGGGAACGCGGCGCATCATGGACCTGCCTGTCGGGTCGTCCGGGTTCGGGCGCACGAGTTCGTCGACGGTGGGTCTGTGCAGGTCGACAACGTCCACCCCGAAGTCGCGGCGGATCTCCTCGTAGCTGCCGTACACATCGACGCGCGGGTACTCGGGGTTGTCGCTCTTCCACACCGGGATCGGCGATCCCCAGAAGCGGTTGCGGCTGATCGCCCAGTCGCGCGCGTTCGCGATCCACTTGCCGAAGCTGCCCTCCTTGATGTGGCCCGGCACCCAGGTGATCTGTTCGTTCAGTTCCACCATCCGGTCGCGGAACGCCGTGACCTGCACGAACCACGACGACACCGCCCTGTACACGAGCGGCTCGGCACAGCGCCAACAGTGCGGGTAGCTGTGGTTGTAGGTGTCGTGACGCACGACGTGACCCATCGACTTGAGCTCCCGGATCACGTCGGGATTGGCCTCGAACACGTGCCTGCCCGCCCACTGCACGATCTCGGCGGTGTACTGCCCGTGCTCGTCCATGGGGCACACCGTGGGGATGCCCGCCTCGTTGCACACGTTCTGGTCGTCCTCACCGAACCCGGGCGCGAGATGCACCACGCCGGTGCCGTCCTCCGTGGTCACGAAGTCCGCGGCCAGCACCCTGAACGCGTTGTCGGTGGCGGCGAGGAACGGGAAGAGAGGCTCGTAGGAACGGCCCGCCAGTTCCGAGCCCGTCACGGTGCCGACCCTCTCTGCTCCCGCCAGTTCCTTCTCGTACGCGCCGACGCGCGCGTCGGCAATCACGTACGTGTGCCCGTCGGCGTCCTTCATCAGGGCGTACTCCACGTCGGGGCCGACTGCCAGCGCGAGATTCGACGGCAGCGTCCACGGTGTGGTGGTCCACGCGAGGATCCGCTCCCCCGTGTCGAGCCGGAACCAGACGGTGAGGGCCGGGTCCTGGCGGTCCCGGTACACGTCGTCCATGCGGGTCTCGGTGTTCGACAGGGGTGTCTCGCAGCGCCAGCAGTACGCGAGCACGCGGAAACCCTCGTAGACGAGACCCTTGTCCCACAGCGTCTTGAACGCCCACATCACGCTCTCCATGTAGGACGGGTCGAGCGTCTTGTAATCGTTGTCGAAGTCGACCCACCTCGCCTGGCGCGTGACGTACCGGCGCCACTCGTCGGTGTAGCGCAGCACGCTCGTGCGGCAGGCCGCGTTGAACCGATCGATGCCGTACGCCGCGATCTCGGGGTGACCGGAGATCCCGAGCTCCTTCTCCGCCTCGACTTCTGCGGGCAGGCCGTGACAGTCCCACCCGAATCGGCGCTCCACCCGTCGGCCCCGCATGGTGCGGTACCGCGGCACCACGTCCTTCACGAATCCCGTGAGGAGGTGCCCGTAGTGGGGCATGCCGTTCGCGAACGGGGGGCCGTCGTAGAAGACGAACTCGTTCGACCCCTTGTCCCCGGCGGGGCGCGATCCGATGCTCTTCTCGAAGGCAGATTCGGCGTCCCAGCGGGCCAGAACGGCCTCCTCGAGCGCGGGAAAGCTCGGTTGTGGGTCAACCTCGGGGTACGGCACGCGACAAGGCTACGGGCAGGCGGGGTTCAGCACCCGACTAGGCCTGCGATCACCTGGAGCCCGACGATCACCACGATGGGTGTGAAGTCGAACCCCCCGAGCGAGGGGAGCACGCTCCGTATCGGGGCAAAGACCGGTTCGGTGATGCGGTGCAGGAACGCGACGACCGGTGCGACAGCGCTGCCCGACCCGATGGGGAACCATGACGACACAGCTCGCAGCACCACGACGAGCGAATAGAGAGCGATGATCTGGCAGAGCATGCGTCAGCCGCGGATGTCGGGCGACCCGCCGGGCTTGAGCAGGAAGACTCCGGTGCCGACCTTCTCCATCGTCCCGCCGAGTGCGTAACACAGTCCGCTCGCGAAGTCGATGATGCGTCGGGACATCCCCGGGTCGACGTCCTCGAGGTTGACGATCACGGGCACGCCGTCACGGAAGCAGTCGCCGATTTCCTGTGCCTGGTTGAACGAGGTCGGCCGCACGGTGACCGTCTCTCCCCCGGCCGGCACCGGTCTCACGGTTGCGCCTGATCGCGGTGCCCCCTTCGGGCGCACGTTCAGCCCGGAGTCATCGGGACGTCGCGTGGCACCGGTGTCCTCGACACGCTGGCGCCCGGGCGGACGCGTGGGGTCGGAGGTGTACTCGGGTTCAGGTGCACGGGTCGCCCGGCCGGGGCGCTCGTACTCCATCGACATGTCGTAGTCGTCGAAGGTCTCGTCGCCACTGAGTCCGAGGTAATCCATGGCCCGGCGGAAGAACGACATGCCAGAAGGGTACTTCAGGTGCGGGACCCGAGGAGAGCACTTCCGATTCTCACCATGGTGGAACCGCATGCCACGGCGAGTTCGTAGTCCGCCGACATGCCCATCGAGCAGACCCCCATTCCCCCCTCGTCGCACAGACGTCTGACGAGCCGGAAGACGGGCTCGGCCGCGGCGTGCCCGCCCTCGGTCGGACCGACCGTCATCAGCCCGAGCACCCTCACCCCGTGACGACCCGCTGCTTCCCTGAGGGAATCAACCTCCCCGGGGGCACAGCCGCCCTTTCCCGCCTCGCCGGCCGCGTTCACCTGGAGGAGCACATCGGCACACCCACCCCCGGACGCCCTCCGGCCGATCTCGGCGATGACGCTCCCGCGGTCGACCGACTGCCACAGCGACACCACGTCGGCGATCTTGCGGACCTTGTTCGACTGGATCGTCCCGATCATGTGCAACGGCCCCGGCGGCGGGCCGCCTGCCAGCTTCGCGACGATCTCCTGGACGTAGTTCTCGCCGAGTCCGTCGCAGCCCGCGGCAACGGCATCCTCGAGCACCCCGAGAGGGTGAGTCTTGGTCACCGCGATGACCTGCACGCCGGACCCACCGGCAGCCCGGATGCGCTCGCGCACCGTTGCGAGGTTCCCGGCAATGCGCGCGGCGTCGGGTGCCGCCATCTGCCCCTACTTCAGGAAGGACGGGACGTCGAAGTCATCGTCGTCGTCACCGTCGAGCGGGTCGGAACCGAAGATGTCCCTCACCGGTGCGACCGGCGCGGGCGCCTGGCGTGGTTCCGCACCGCGCGGACGACCGCTCCCGTAGGAACCCGGGTTCGGCCCGTCCCACCGCTCGAATCCCGCTGCGATCACGGTGACACGGATCTCGTCTCCGAGCTCGTCGTTGATGACGGTGCCGAAGATGATGTTCGCGTCCTGGTGCGCCACGTTGTGGATGATCTCGGCGGCGGCGTTCACCTCGAACAGGCCCATGCTGGACGGGCCGGTGATGTTGAGCAGAACACCCCTTGCGCCGTCGATCTGGGCCTCCAGCATGTTGCTCGAGATGGCTGCCTTCGCCGCTGTGACCGCGCGGTTGTCACCCGCGGCCGCGCCGACACCCATCAGGGCGGAACCCGCGTTGGCGAGGATCATCTTCACGTCGGCAAAGTCGGTGTTGATCAGCCCGGGCGTGGTGATCAGGGTGGTGATGCCCGAGACTCCCGCAAGCAGAACCTCGTCGGCGTTCTTGAACGCGTTCACGAGGGATGTCTTCTCGTTCGACACGGTGAGGAGCCGGTCGTTCGGGATGACGATGAGAGTGTCCACCTTCTCCTTGAGACGCTGGATGCCGTTGTCGGCCTGGACGGCACGGCGGCGGCCCTCGAACTGGAACGGCCGCGTGACGACTCCGATGGTGAGTGCCCCGGCGGCTTTCGCGATTTCGGCGACGATCGGCGATGCACCGGTACCGGTGCCGCCGCCCTCGCCGGCGGTGATGAAGACCATGTCGGCGCCCTGGACGATCTCCTCGATCTCGTCCCTGTGCGCCTCGGCGGCGGCCCTGCCGACCTCGGGGTCGGAACCTGCCCCGAGGCCCCGGGTGAGGTCACGGCCGATGTCGAGCTTGAAGTCCGCGTCGCTCATGATGAGGGCCTGCGCGTCGGTGTTGATGGCGACGAACTCCACACCCCTGAGGCCGGCGTCGATCATGCGGTTGACGGCATTGACCCCGCCTCCGCCGACACCGATCACCTTGATGACCGCGAGATAGTTCTGTGGTGCTCCCGCCATGGGTCCGTACCTTTCGCTCCGTGCGCCGGCTGCGTCGTTCAATGGTGGCACAGACACGCCCGATTGTGTGGCAATTCCGCCCGCCGCGGGGGTATTTCTCAGCGGCCGAGCACGGTGGGTTCGCCCGCGGACACATCGATCACTGCGATGGTGCGTGGATCCTGTCTCCTCAACAGCACGACCACGGCGACCAGCTTGTCCTGGAGGCCCGTGGGCGTGCCGAAGCGAACCAGGGTGTCGCCCTTCAGCACCATCGAGAGTTCCCCTGCCGGGCTCAAGTCGAGTGCGGTGACCTTCGGCCTCAGTTCGTCGGGGAGGGCGAGCACCAACTGGGCAGCAGCCCTGTACGCATCGTCGGCCGCACCGCCTGCCGGGACCTCGGGGCCGGTCCCTTTCACCTGCAGGTACTTGGTGGGGAACCCATCGAGGACCGCGATGACCTTCCCGCGCGCGTCCACCATTCTCGCCTTGCCGTCCGTGCCGACGTACCACACCACCGGGACCCTCTCGGACACCTCCACCACGACACGCGACGGGAAATGTGTCGTGATCCGCACTTCCGACACCCACGGGTCCCCGAGCAGCACCCGCCGCGCCCGGGTGATGTCGGCGGTGAAGATCGAGCTTCCCTCGAGGATGTCGCGGACTTCTGCGACTGTCTCATCGGCCGTGTAGACGTTCCCCTCCATCACGAACGTGCGGATGCCGAACAACGGTGACGCCATCACCGCGAGCGCGAACACGACGAGCCCGAGGAGGATGAGGGCGATCTTCAGCCAGCGCACCCTCTTCAGGCGGTCCCGTCTGGCCCATGCACGGCGACGCTCCTCGAAGCGAGGGTCGACATCCCGGTCGGACGGAAGGTCCGGTTCGTCCTCGATGACGATGAGCGGGTCGGCCCCGGCCCCGCCCACTGGCCCCGGGGGACCCGCGTCGGTCGGTGCCGAAGGGAACGGCAGCACCCGCGCGTCGTTGTCGGTGGCTTCGTTGTCGGCGACATCGGACTGGTCGACGACAGTGACGGACCCGCTGTCGTGTGCCGCGTCGACCAGTGACACGTCGACCAGTGACACGTCGACCAGTGACACGTCGACGATGGTGACCACGTCGTCCGGACGGTCGGGATTGTCGGTGCGTTCGGGTTCGGGGCCGAACAGCCCCGCAAGTTCCTCCAGCACCTCGGCCGACGGCTCGACGTGACCTTCCCTGCGGCCCGGAGTCTCGTCGCTCATGCGACCTCCCCGAGCGCACGGGCGAGGGCGACGGACGGACCCGCGCCGTCCTCGCGCCGGAAGCGGGCCGTGTCCGCAGGAGGGAAACCGACGAGACGGGTCTCGCTCGCGAGACGTCGCCCGGTTGCCGCAAGTACGCGGTCCTGGACGAGCATCATCAACCCGAGCACGTCGGACGCGCTCGCGCCCGGACCGGCCTGCACGAAGTTGGCGTGCTTGTCGGACACCGTTGCACCTCCGATGGACACCCCCCTCAGTCCGCAGGAGTCGATGAGGGCGCCGCTGCTGCCGTCGCCGGGCGCCGGGTTCACGAACACCGACCCCGCGTTCCGGCCGCCGGGCTGGTGCTCCCTCCTCCACGCGACGATCTCGGCGATCTCGTCCGCACAGGCGTGCCCGTGCGGGTCGGACACGCGGAACCGCGCCGAGGTGACGACCTGCCAGTCGGTGAGTCCGGAGCCACGGAAGTGGAGTCCGAGGAGGTCGGCTGCGAGCCACTTGCGCGCACCGCTGCGCAACGAGACGACCTCGGCCGACTCGAGGGTGTCGACAGTCTCCGCACCGTGTCCGCCGGCATTCATCCTCACAGCCCCGCCGACGGTGCCCGGCACGCCCACGGCCCACTCGAGCCCGCACCCCCCGGCCGCGACGGAGCGCCTCGCCAGCACGGGGAGCGGCATCCATGACTGCACCTCCACGAGACCGTCACTCACCGTGACCCTCGCTGCATCCGGGTCCGCGGGAGGTCTCAACCGCACGACGAGACCGTCGAAACCACCGTCGGCAACGAGTGTGTTGCTTCCGTTCCCGAGCACGAAGACGTCGATACCCGGGTGCTTGGACGTGAGCGAGGCGACGGCGGAGACATCATCGGCGCCGGTCACCTCCACCATCACCGCAGCGTGGCCGCCCACCGCGTACGTGGTGAGCGCACCGAACGGGGCATCGGTACGCACCGCGAGACCTGCGTCCGCCAGCCCTGCGACCATCCGTGCGAGCGTGCTGCTCATGTGCGCGCCCGGAGCTCGTCGGGAAACCGCGAGATGTCGCCGCACCCCATGCTGATGCACAGGTCCCCCGGGGCGATGGCGGAGGACACCGCGTCGATGAGCTCTCCGCGTGACGCGGCCCACACGACGTTCGTGTGGGAACCGCGGACCGCATCAGCGACCATCCTGCCCGTGACCCCGTCGATCGGTTCCGTTCCCGATGCGTAGATGTCGGTGATGAACACGGCGTCGGCACCGGAGAAACAACCCGCGTAGTCCGCCGCCATCGCGGCGATGCGGTGGTACCTGTTCGGCTGGAACACCGCGAGCAGACGACCGTTCAGGGCAGGATGAGTGCGCGCCCCGGCGATGGCGGCCGCAATCTCCGCGGGGAGGTGCGCGTAGTCATCCACGAGCAGGGCCCCGTGATGCTCCCCGCGCTCCTGGAACCTCCGCTCGACGCCGCCGAACCCCGCAACTGACGAGGCGGCCCGCGACGGATCGGCGCCGAGGAGAACCGCCATCACGAGTGCTCCCGCACAGTTCAGTGCGTTGTGGTCACCGCGGAGCGGGAGACCGACACTGTGCACGGCACCGCGGAACGACACAGTGAAGGAGATCCCGGAGACACCGTGAACCGGACGGCTGACCACCGCCTCGTTGTCGCGGCCGAAGCCGTAGGTGACTGCCTGCCTCCCGGTTGCGCGCACCACCGCACTTGCCCTTGCGTCATCGCCGCACACGACCACGTCGCCCGGGACGCGGGCGACTATCCGCCCGAAGCCCGCGTCGACACCGTTGTCGTTGACAAAGTGGTCGAGATGGTCGGTGTCGATGTTGGTGAGCAGCAGCGACCCGAGCACGAGTGCATCAGCCGTGCCGTCGCTCTCGTCGGCCTCGATGACGAGGGTTCCGTCGCTGCCGGTCGCTGCACCCGTGCCGAGGTCGAGCACCTCTGCCCCGACGTAGAACCCGGGGTCGAGGCCCGCACCGCGCAACATCGTGACGAGGAGCGCCGACGTGGTCGTCTTGCCGTGCGTGCCGGCAACACCCACGGCCCCCGCCGATCCCGTGATCGCCCGCAGAACATCGGAGCGGTGCACCACGGTGGCACCCGCACGGGCGGCAGCCACGAGTTCCTCGTTGTCGGCCGGTACCGCCGTGGAGAACACGACGTAGTCCGCTCCCTCCACTCGCCGCGGGTCGTGCCCCGCCTCGGCCCGGATGCCCTGGCCCCTCAACCGCCCGAGAACCGGTGAGTCATTCATGTCGGAGCCGCTCACGCTGTGACCCTGCCCGGCGAGCAGGACGGCAACGGCACTCATCCCGGGGCCACCGACCCCGACCACATGGATGCGCCGGGGCACCGAGAGGTCGACCGTTGCGGACGGAAAGGCATCACGTGCGGAGGGCATCGGCTCCCATCCTCTCACCGCGGTGTCAGCGGCCGGCGGCGTTCCGGATCACCTCGGCGAGGGAGCCGGAACGATTTGTGGCCCCAAGTTCCAGCGCCCGAGCGGAAACGGAGTCCCTCAGAACGCGGTCCCGGCACAGTCGCACGGTTTCTTTGGCGACCTCCGTGCCGGTCGAGAGGGACTCGGGCACGAGCAGCGCGCCTCCCTCGTCGGAGAGCCACCGTGCGTTTGCCGTCTGGTGGTCGTCGGCGGCGCCGGGCCACGGCACGAAGATGCACACGGCACCGAGGGTCGCCGCCTCCGCCACGGTGCTCGCGCCGGCCCGGCTCACCACCACATCCGATGCCGCGAGCATGCGCGGCAGTTCGGGATCGTGCGGGACGAGCCGGGTCTCCACGCCACCGGTGCGTCTCCGGTCGGGGGCGTCGAAATACCGCGGGCCCGTCACGTGGTGAATGACGGCGTTCATACCGGCCGTGTCGAGAGCCTCTGCGATCGCCGGCACCGCGTCGTTCAGCACCGCCGAACCGAGTGATCCACCGACGACGGTGACGAGATGGGCCCCGTCCGCCAGCCCCATCTCGCGTCTCACCTCCCGGCGCGCGGACCCGGGATCGATCGCGAGCACCCGGGCCCGCACCGGCGCCCCTGTCACTACTGCCCTCGGCAGGTCGGAACCCTCGAACGCAACGGCGCACACGGCGGCATCCCGGGACTGACGGCGGGTGGCGAGTCCGGGGGAACGGTCGTAGCTCACGCACACCAACGGCACTCCTGCGGACACGGCCGCGCGTGCGGTGGGCTCGCTCGCATACCCCCCGACTGACACCACGACCGCCGGTCGCCACTCGTCCAGCAACGCCCGTGCACGCAGTGTCGAGCGCAGCAATCTCGAGGGGAGCGCGAGGTTCATCATGAGCGAACGCCACGAGAACGTCCGCTGCAGGCCCGACACAGGGAGGAACTCGCACCGGTACCCGAGCGGCGGCACGAAGGCGGTCTCCACGCCCCGCGACGCGCCGACGTATGCGAGCTGGTCGCGGGGGATGCCGGACGCCTCGAGCGCCTCGAGTATCGACACGGCGGGAATCACGTGCCCGCTGGTGCCGCCGCCGGTGACGACCGCATACATGTTCAGGACTTCTTCGGGTGTCGCGCCACGTTGAGGAGAAGGCCCGACGCGAGCATCGTCGCGAGGAGCGACGATCCCCCGTACGACATGAACGGCAGGGTGAGACCGGTCATCGGGATCACCCCGGTGATGCCACCGATGTTGATCACCATCTGCGACCCGAACCATGCCGAGATGCCACCCGCAATGAGGGCGCCGTGCATGTCCCGCGCGGCGAGGGCGGCCTGGATGCCGAAGTAGAACAACAGGAAGAACCCACCGATCACGACCACCGCTCCGAGGAAGCCGAGTTCCTCCGCGATCACGGCGAAGATGAAGTCGCTGTAGGCGAGCGGCACGTAGCCCCACTTGCTCGTCCCCGACCCCACACCGGTTCCCGTCAGACCGCCGTTCGCGATGCTGAGGATCGACTGGTACACCTGGTAGCCCTCGAGCCGCTTGGTTCCCTGGAGGTCGAGGAACGCGAACAGGCGCCTGCTCGCGTTGTCGGCCTGGGTCAACACCACTGCACCGGCCACCGCCATCCCGGCCATGGTCGTGAAGATCTGCGGCCACGGGATGCTCGCCTGCACCATCAGGACGAGCACCATCATCGCGAACACGAGCGCCGTGCCGAAGTCCCTCTGCCACACGACGAGCCCGCCGGTGACAGCGAGCACACCGAGGACCCTGTAGAGCACGACCTGGCGGACGGCAACGTAGCGGTGCTTGAGGGCGAGGTAATGCGCGCACGCGAGGATCGTGGCGATCTTCATGAACTCCGAGGGCTGCAGGCGGAACCAGCCCCACTGCAACCACGCTGTGGCGCCGTTGATGTTCCGCCCCACGAAGACCACGATGAGGTTGAGGGCGAGCGAGCCGACCACCCACGGGAGCAGCCAGTTCGTCTTTCTCCACGAATGGTACGGCACCTTGTAGGCGCACCACATCGCGAGCGCACCGAAGAAGGCCCAGCCGACCTGCCGTCCGAAGAGTCGGTACGCGGACTCGCCGGAGTGCAGGCTCACCACGGAGGACGACGACAGCACCATCACGAGGCCGAGCGCGGTGAACACGCACGTCACTGCGAGGATGACCCAGAACGCGGTCGGCGGCGCATCAAGGGAGAGCTTGTGCTTCTCGTCGAGCTGGAGGCGGCGGAACAGGGCCTCGCGGCGCTGCCGCAGCGACGGAGCGGCGGTTCTCTGCTCGGTGGTGCTCATCGGTTGTCCTCCTCCCCGAACAGTTCCCTCACGCGGTGCTGGAAGTCGTCACCCCTCTCGTTGTAGTTCCTGTACCAGTCGTAACTGGTGCATCCCGGCGAGAGCACCACCGGCACGCCGGGTCCGGCCAGATGCGACGCCTCGCGCACGGCCTCCTGCATCGAGCCCGCGGTCACGACCGGGCAGACCCCGCGGAATGCCGCCTCGATCGCCGGGGCATCGTCCCCGATCGCCACCACTGCGGACATACGGTGCGGTTCCGAGGCCATTCGCCCGAGGTCGAGCCCCTTGTTGCGCCCGCCGGCGATCAACACCAGGCGGTCGAACGAGCGGATCGCCGTGAGGGCGGCGTGCGGGCTGGTCGCCTTGGAATCGTCGTACCAACGAGTGCCGCCGAACTCGCCGACGAACTGGATGCGGTGTCCCGCGGGCACGAATGTCGCGAGCGCCGCGCCGACCCCCGCGAGCGGCACGAGCCCTGACTCCACCACCAGCGCCGCCGCAGCGAGTGAGTTCGTGACGTCATGGGGCATCGGTCTCCAGAGTTCCCCCACAGTGCAGATCGGACCGCCCGGCCCGACGAGGACGTCGTCGCGCAATCCGTAGTCCGACGACCCGTCAGCGCCGAACGTGACGACACGGGCACCCGAGTCCCGCGCAGCCGCAACTATCGATGGATCGGCAGACGGCGCCACCGCGACATCACCGTGCCGCGTGGACGCCCACAGACGCGCCTTGGCCGCCCTGTAGTGCGCGATGTCGGGGTGCCAGTCCAGGTGGTCAGGCGCGAGATTGAGCCACACAGACGCCTCGCAGCGGAACGAGGTGACCCTGTCGAGACGGAAGCTCGAGCACTCCACCACGAACGCCCCGACGGAACTGTCATCGACCGCGGCGAGAAACGGCACGTCGGTGTTGCCCACCTCGGCCGCACGGATCCCGTTCACCTCGAGCATGTGCGCGGCAAGCATGGTGGTGGTGGTCTTGCCGTCAGTGCCCGTGACCCCGAGCAACGGCCGCGGTCCCTGCGGCCTGGACTGCTCGCGTTCGTACGCCAGGTCGAGCTCGGACCGCACCGCCACCCCGCGGGATTCTGCGGCCAGCACCACGCGGTTCGACGGCGGCACTCCGGGCGCAGGGACGAGCATGTCGGCCCCGCCGAGGAGCGAAGTCAGTCCCTCTCCCGTCGAGACATCGTGGAGACTGGCGCCGAGCGAGGCCGCGAACGCTTCGTGGCCCGGGTCTGTCCGGTCATCGGACAGTCTCACGGTCCAGCCGTGGGCGGCCAGTGCCGTGGCCACCGCCCTGCCCGTCACTGCGAGCCCGTGCACGGCCGCGACCGGCATCACCCTCCGCCGAAGGAGTCGGCAATCGACGTGAAGTCGGCGATGAAGATCGCCACCGCCGCGGCGACGCAGATGCCCGAGATGATCCAGAACCGGATGATGACGGTGGTCTCGGGCCAGCCGACGAGCTCGAAGTGGTGATGAACGGGCGACATGCGGAACAGCCGCCGGGTCCGGCCCGACGCCTTGAACACTCCCATCTGCACCGCCACCGAACCGGCCTCCATCACGTTCAGCGCGCACACCAGCGGGAGAAGCAGGTGGGTGTTCGTGGTGACGGCCAACAGACCGAGCGCACCACCGATGCCGAGCGCCCCCACGTCACCCATGAAGATGCGCGCCGGGGCCGCGTTCCACCACAGGAAACCGCCGCACGCGCCCGCCATCGCCGCGGAGAACACGGCGAGGTCGAGCGGGTTCACGAGGTGGTACACGTCGGGGTTCCTGAATGCCCAGTACGCGATCACCGTGAACGCGAGGAACCCGAACAGTGCGGAACCGGCGGCCAGTCCGTCGAGACCGTCAGTGACATTCACCGCGTTCGTCGTCGACCACACCATCACCGCCGTCCACGGAACCCACAGCCACGGTGCGAGCTCCCACCCCGGGAGGTCGAACCTCGTGAAGCTGAGCGTCTCGCTCACGCCGGTCCCCATCATCAGCCATGTCATGAGGAGCAGCACGAGGCCGAACGTGATCCAGCCCTTCTTCTTCCAGAGGATGCCGCGGTTGTGGGACTTGCGGACCTTCAGGAAGTCATCGAGAAAGCCCATCACCCCGAGCACGAACACACCTGCCCACATGATCATCGCCTGGTCGGAGAGCGCGATGCCCCCGCGCAGGTGCGCCACGAGCCAGCCCACGAAGGCGGACCCGAGAATCGCGATCCCGCCCATCGTGGCGGTGCCCTGCTTCTTCATGTGGTGGACGGGACCGTGGTCCTCGGACCCGAGGATCGGCTGGCCCTTCCCGAGCCCCGCAAAGAACCCGATCATCCAGCGCGTCCCGAACAACGACAGGAACATGGACACGGCCCCGCCGATCAGCACTGCGATCATGACGCCACGTTCCTCTCCCCCACCCATGCGCGCGCGCATTCCTGGTCGGAGAAGTTGCGCACGCCGCCGGCGGTCTCCTGGTAGGTCTCGTGACCCTTTCCGGCGATCACCACTATGTCACCGTCACGGGCCCCGAGCACGGCGGTGCCGATTGCCTCGGCCCTGTCCACGAACGACGACACCTTCGCCCGTCCCGAGGATGTTCCCGCGAGCACCTCGTCGATGATCGCACCCGGATCCTCGTTGCGCGGGTTGTCCGACGTCACGATCACCTCGTCGGCGAGCCGGGCCGCCACGGCTCCCATCTCGGGGCGCTTGCCGCGGTCACGGTTGCCCCCGCAACCGAACACCAGAATGACGCGCCCCGGCACGAGTGACCGAGCGGACGACAGCAGTCTCTCGAGTGCATCGGGAGTGTGGGCGTAGTCCACCACGATGTGCCAGTCGCCGTCCGTCTGCACCGTCTCGAACCGCCCCGGGACACTTTCCACCGTGGGACACGCCACGGCGAGTTCGCGCGGTGAGACCCCCTCGCCCGCCGCGACTGCGAGCGCAAGCAGAAGATTGTCCACCGTGAAGTCCCCGCCGACCGGTACTGCGACATGCTGCCCCCGCCAGTCGAACTCCACGGAACCGGCACCCACCCGCAGCGACGATGCGTCGGACCTCGAACATCCCTCCACGGGGACACCCGCAGTGCCGGCGAGTGTCCGACCGTGCGGGTCATCGAGATTGATGACGGCGCGCATGCAACGTTCACGTGCGAACAGGCGGGCCTTCGCCGCGAGATACTCATCCATGGATCCGTGGAAGTCGAGGTGGTCTCGACCGAGGTTCGTGAAGACAGCAACGTCGAACATGATTCCGTCGACCCGGCCGGTGACGAGGGCGTGCGACGACACCTCCATCACGACGTGGGTGCACCCCTGTGCCGCCGCGCCCGCGACGAGACACTGCAGTTCCACGGCCTCGGGAGTCGTGCGTGCACCGGTCACCGTGCCGATGACCAGGGGCGTGCGGCCGTTCGCCCGCAGGAGAGAGGCAATGAAGGACACGGTGGAGGTCTTGCCGTTCGTGCCCGTGACCCCGATCATCCTCATCTTGCGTGACGGGTGACCAAGGAGTGCCGACGTCAGCGGGCCGGCCACGTCCCGCACATCGGGCACCACGACCTGGCGCTCCTCCGGCAGACCCTCGACCGGTCGGTCCACCACGACACCTGCCGCACCCGCGGCGAGTGCCTGTCCCGCGGAGTCGTGCCCGTCGTGGTTGGCGCCGCGGAAGCACAGGAACACGTCGCCCGACCGCACGTCGCGCGAGTCGTCCGCGATACCGGTCACGGGCACATCGGTCGGACTGCCCGGCGACCCCACCAACCCGGCGAGGCGAACGAGCGTCGTCTGCGGTACGTCACAACGGGACATGGCGCCCCGTCAGTGCCCGACGTCGGCGCCGACCCTGCCGGCGCAGCCCGTTCCGGAGCCGGTCGGTTCGATCCCCAGCTCGTTCATCACGGTCGGGACGACCTGCGCGAACACGGGCGCCGCGGCGGTGCCGCCGAACCGGTCGATGCTGCCGGAGTTCGGCTCGTCGATCGAGACGAGCATCGTCACCCTCGGTGCGGCGGCGGGGAAGAACCCCACGAACGAGGCGAAATAGCGGCGTCCGCCGGCATCGGTGTTGTACGTGCCGTTCGCCTGGAGCTTGTAACCCGTGCCTGTCTTGCCGGCGATCTCCATGCCCTTCACCTTGGCGCGCTCACCGGTGCCGGTGCACACGACGTCACGCATCATGTCCGTCATCGTCGCAGCAGTCTCGGCCGAGAGCACGTCATGGAGCGCGGAAGGTCCGGCTTCTGAGCGCTTGCCGTTCCGGTCGATGCTTGCCGCCACCAGTCGGGGCGCCACGTACTTGCCGTTGTTGGCGATGACGTTCACCGCCGAGACCAACTGGAGCGGGGTCGCGGCGAAGCCGTAACCGTACGACACGGTGGAGCGCTCGGTGCCGTACGTCTTCCTCACGGACTTGAGGATGCCCTTGCTCTCGCCCGGGTAGCCGAGCCCGGTGCGGGCACCGAACCCGAATGCCGAGAGGTAATCGTGGATCTTCGTGAAACCGACCGAGTCGGCAACCATCATCGTCCCGATGTTCGAGCTCTCGGACAGGATCGTGCGCACACTCATCGGCACCGGACCGTGCGGCCAGGCATCCCTGATCGGGAAGTCGTCGATGCGCACGATGCCCGGGACGGTCAACATGCTGTCCGGCGTCACGGTTCCCTCGTTCACTGCGGCACTGATGCTGAAGACCTTCGCCACCGACCCCGGCTCGTACGACTCGACCGTTGCATAGTTGGCATCGGCGACACCCACGGAACCGTCCGCCCGGCGCTTCACGTTCGACATGGCGAGGATGTCCCCAGTGCGCGAGTCCATCGCGATGGCTGTTCCGCCCTTCGCCTGCAACTGGGCGACCCTGCTGAGGAGCGCAGCGTCCATGTGGTACTGGACAGCCCTGTCGAGGGTGAGGACGATGTCGTCACCCGGCACCGGTTGCGCCGTGGTGGTGCCCTCCCCCGCTATCGAACGTCCGGCGTTGTCGACCTGGCGGATGCGCGTTCCGTCCTTGCCCGAGAGCACGTCATTGAACATGAGCTCGATTCCCGAGGTGCCCATTCCGTCCGGGTCGGTGCGCCCGATGACCGGTTCCGCCACGCCGCTCTCGATCACGCGGGCCGGCTCCACGTACGAGTAGATCCCCTCGATCCCGAGGTCGAGCACCGACTTCGTGGTTGCCTTGTCCAGCTCGCGGGCGACGTACGCGAACTTGGCATCCTTCTGCGACAGCCGCTCGACGAGGGAAGCCGTTGCTGCGGGATCGAGACCGAGCAGACCCGCAACGGCGTTGGAGGTCGCCGTGGGATCGAGGATCACCCGCGGGTCGGCCCACAGTGTGTTCGTCGGGACCGACAGCGCCAGTTCGTTCCCGTTGCGGTCGAAGATCACGCCGCGACTGGCCCTCACTGTGTTCACGCGGGTGCGTTGGTCGATGCTCTCGGCCAGGTACGGGGCGCGGCCCCATGTCTGCAGCTGCAACACCCGGCCCACGAGCAGGGTGCTCATGAGGAGCATCAAGAGCATCGAGCCGAAGAGTCGCCTGCGCATCGCGAGATCGACCTGGCGGGAATCAAGCTTCAGCGCGGCCACGGGTCGCGGATGGCGCACGGGCGGCGCGGCCCGGCGCGGTGCGGGGCGGGCACCGGCAGAACGTGAACCACCGGACCGTGTTCCGGCCGGACGAGGGCGGGCAGACGTGTGCCCGCCCCGCGCCGAGCCGTGCGAACGGCTGCGGCGCTGGATCTCCGCCGGTCCGCTCACGGTGTGGTCACGGTCCTTTTCATGCGGCCGAACTCATCGAGATGGGACACCTGATCGGACTTCACGTCCGAGTCGACCTTGCCGACGCCCGAGGCGACGAGCACCGCGATGTCGGAGGGGATGGGGAGCATCTGGGTGTCGAGCCCCTGCACCATGCCCATCGCCCGTGCGCGCTCGTTCAGGTAGGCCGGCGACTGGAACCTCGCCCTTTCTGCACGCAGCCTGTCGAAGTTGTTTCGGGCGCGCACGATGTCGGAGTTCAGGCGGTCGAGTCGAAGTTGCTGCTGTGCCATGTGGGTGCGCAGCAACACCACAGCGAAGAGGCTCGCCACCACCACCGACACGATCATGCCGACACGCACGCTTCGCGTCCCCGTGCGCTGCACCAGACGGAGACGGACGCCCTCGTGCTCCCGCGTGCGGGACCCGACGACCTCCTCGCCAGCACCCGGGTCAAAGAGCGGACCGAGCTTCAGTGCGAGCGCCATCAGCCCTCACCACCGATCTTCTCCACCACGCGAAGTCGTGCCGACCCTGCGCGCGGATTGCGTGCGACCTCAGCCGCTGTCGGCTCGCGACGGACGCGGACGCGGCGCACCCGGGGAACGGCACCGCAGCCGCACGGCAGACCGGGACGGCACGTGCACCCGCCGGTCTCGGCATGCCTCAGGACCGACTTCACGATCCTGTCCTCACCGGAGTGGTACGAGAGCACTGCGAGACGGGCACCGGGTCGGAGGATCGCGATCGCGGATTCGAGGGCGGCCGGGAGGATCTCGAGCTCCTTGTTCACCTCGATGCGGATCGCCTGGAACGTACGACGGGCCGGGTGCCCTCCGCGGCGGCGCGTGGCAGCGGGGATCGCATCGGTCACCACCTGCGCAAGTTGTGCGGTGCCGCGCAACGGCCTGTGGGTCACTATCGCGCGGGCGATGCGACCGGCGAAGCGTTCATCCGAGTTCTCGCGGATGAGACGCTCCAGGTCGACCTCCGCGTACGAGTTGACCACCGTGTCGGCACTGAGCTCCGCCGAACGGTCCATCCGCATGTCGAGCGGCGCGTCATGGCGGTGCGAGAACCCGCGCTCGGCGACGTCGAGCTGCGGTGACGAGACTCCGAGGTCAAAGAGGGCGCCGACGAGACCGTCGGCACCCTCCCGACCCACCACTTGCGCCAACGAATCAAAGCGGGCGCGCCGGAGGGCTGCGCGCCCGCTGAGACCTTCATCCGAGAGACGCTGCGCCGCCGCCGCGAGCGCTGCATCGTCCCGGTCGATGCCGATGAGAGTCACGTCCGCGTGTGCGGCGAGAAGCGCGACCGAATGCCCGGCTCCGCCGAGCGTCGCATCGAGGAACACCCCGGGCTCCATGGACGAGAAGACGTCGAGGATCTCCTCGATCATCACGGGCTCGTGACGGAACGCGTTCACGACGCTCCCCGCGGCACCCGGCAGCCTCCCGGACGGCAGATGCCCCCCGGATTTCTCCCCGGCGAAGGCGCGATGACAGCGGGCGGAGTTGAAGCTGACCACCGTGCCGTCCGGGAGACTGCCGAGGGTCGCGGACCCCCGGTGTGTTGTACGGGAAGCAGACTCATGACGGATCACTTGTCCGCTCCCGCGATCTTCTCTGTGCCCTCCGCCGCGATGCGCTCGTGGCGGTTCGGGTCCCAGATCTCGACCCGGTCGAAGGCGCCGGTGACGACGACCTTCGATCCGAGCGACAGGCCCGCGTAGGCCCGGAACATTTCCTCGAGGTTCACGCGACCCTGCGCGTCGACCTGCACCTCGACCGTGTTGCTGGCGAGCGCGCGCATCTCGTTGCGGTCGACCTCGCCCCTGCTCACCTTCGCGAGCATCTCCGCTGCCAGGGCATCGAATGCCTCGGCAGTCAGAACATCAACGCACTTGTCACGGCCGAAGGCGAGATAGCAGCGCGGCTCGAGGCGCGGACGGAATGACGCAGGCAGAGCAATGCGACCCTTGGGGTCCAGCTGCCTTTCGTGCCGCCCGACGAACACGCCTCCGCCTCTCCCGGCCGGACGACCCTCGCCCCGCCGCTGCAGAGACAGTATCCCCACCAGCCCCCACTGTCAACCACCGTCCCCCACTTTTCGCCACCTGTCCCCCCACCGAACACCACAGCCGCCCCACGGGCATGACACGACCCCACTCGTCAGTGCAGCCACGGGAAGGGCCCCGGCGGTTCACCGGGGTCAGCAAGCCAGTGCGGACATCAGACGCTCGAGCAAGGTCGGTCCGTCGAGGTCGATCTCCTGCACGGACAGCGACCCGGCCGCCTCCTGCGTGGCGGGATCAGCGAACGCCCCGGCGAACTGCTCGGGCAACCACGAGCGGTACGCCACGCACTGGAACCTCGCGCCGTCCCTGCCCCGTCTCTGGCTCACGCCGAATACCTTCGCGCCCGCGACCGTGACCTCGCCCGGCGCAAGTCCGGCGAAGCACAGTGACCGCGAGAACGCAGAGGAGACCATCGGCCCCCTGTGCACCCCGGTACCGTCCGCGCCGCACACGTCGGCGAGCACATCGCCGAGCCACAGGCCGCTCCTCGAGACATCGTCGTCCCAGAGCGGGTCATCTCGTCCGATCGTGATGTCGACCCACAGTGAGTGTTCGGGATGCAGCCAGACCGCGCCGCCGCCCGAGCGCCGGCGGCAGACCTCGAGCCCCATCTCCCCCGCCCTCCCGTGATTCACGTCCCCGGGATCCTGTGATGACCCCAGTACCAACGCGGGTCGTTCGGGCTCCACCAGCCAGACGGAGCGCCGGTGGGGCAGGTCACGCGCGTGGAACTCGCACGCGCCTCCGCGCCACGTCACGCTCTGCCAGTTCTCCACCCGCACAGTCTGCGCGTGACAGACACCCGTCCGCACCGTGATTGCCCGCCGGACCCGCCCGCCCGTCGCGGTGCGTCAGCTCGCGGCGGCCAGGTAGGGCTTCCACTCCTCGGGCACCCTCGGCACCGAGAAGACGATCCATGAGAGCTCGCGCGGGGCACGCGGCTTCTTCGCGAGCCGCATCCCCGCCTCGTCGGGGGTGCGGTCGCGTTTGTGCAGGTTGCACGGACGGCACGCTGCGATGACGTTCTCCCACACGTTCTGTCCGCCCCGGGACCGGGGCATGACGTGGTCGATCGAGTCCGCCGGCGCACCGCAGTAGCCGCAACGATGCTCGTCACGGGCGAAAATTGCCCGGCGGGACATCGCAGTGCCGCGGTTGAACGGGACCTTCACCACGTACCTCAGCCGGATCACGAGCGGACCGGCGATGGTGGTGCGCTCGGATCTCACGACGGAACCGTCGTCCTCCACGATGTCGGCCTTGTCGCAGAGAACAAGGCACACCGCGCGGCGCGCAGGCACCACGCCGAGCGGCTCGTACGTCGCGTTGAGAACGAGTGCACTCCGCATGGCCGCGCCGTACCTCAGGCGCGTCCCGCGGCGGTACTCGCAGTGGTGAGCACGGCGGCATGCGCAATGCGCCGTGTCATCCCTGTCGGTCCCAGTCCCTGCACCATCGGAGATAGTCCACCACATCAGCGGGCACCACGCGTCCTCCTGAGCGCAGGTACTCCCCGCCGTACTGGGTGACCAAGCGGAACTCGAGATAGTCGGCGGGGGGAACGGGCAGGAACGGCGGCCTGCGCCACCAGCCGCGTGGCGCCATGCGCAGCACCTGACGGACAGCTGTCAGCCACAGCCCGGGACGGCGCAGTACCGCCACCACCACGGCCGGTCTGAATGCACCTGCCTGGACCGTGCCCATGGGCCCCACGGTACTGGCGGGGTACCTTCCGGGTGCGCTTACTCGGTGGGGTTGCGGAAGCGCCGCGTGACGGTGACGCGCGGACCGCGCAGCGACTGCGTGAGGTCCTGCACGCCGGCACGGCCCATGAGGCGCAGCTGTCGCTCGATCACCACGACCAGGGCGAGCATCCCCACGAACACCACGAACGAGAGCATGAAGTGGACCTGCAACGCGAGAACCATGGCCACGAGTGCGAACACCAGCCCGAACGCGGCCCGCTTCAGAGTGCGCGCCGCATGACGGTAGAGACCGCTCGAGGAGACCTTCTGGGCGAAACGCTCGTCGGTCTTGAGGTTGTCCTCGATTTCCCGCAGGATCCTCTGTTCGTCGTCTGAGAGCGGCACGGCAAGAGTCTCCCACCGTCGCGCCCGTCCCGCAACGCGCTCAGTCCGCTTCGGGACCAAAGGGCCTCTCGCCGGGGTCGGTCTCCCTGCCGAGGGCGCTCGCCGGGCCGATCACCCCGGAGCCGAAACGCTTGTTGATGGTGTCGATGACCTCGCTCGCCCCGCGCCAGTCGCGCTCCAGGTTCTCCACGGTCGCGGACCCGTCATCGAACAGGGTGGGCGGCGGTCCACCGACCGCCCCGAGCCGTTGGGCATGGACGCCGAGGAGCCTCACCCCGCGCGCAAGGTCGATCCCCGCGAGCAAGGGCTCGAGCGCGGCGACCATCGCCGGTGCCGACGTCACGGCTGTGCCCGGGCTCACGGAACGCGTGATCGTGGAGAAATCGGCGAACCGCACCTTGAGAAGAACCGTGCCCGCGGAGGTTCCTGCTGCCCGCACTCGTCGCGAGACTGCCTCGCACAGCCTGACCACCTCGGCGCGGACGCCCTCTGCGGTGGTGATGTCGTCGACGAACGTCTCCTCGTGACCGATGGACTTGGCCACCCTGTCGGGCTCCACCGGACGGTCATCCACCCCACGGGCGAGTGCGTGGAGATGGTTGCCGAGCGCATCTCCGACGAGACCACGCAGAACCGTGAGGTCCAGCCGGGCGAGATCGGCCACCGTGTGCACGCCCACGTCCAGGAGACGCGCCCGCGTCACCTTCCCCACTCCCCACAGCGCCCCGACAGGATGAGGGAGGAGAAACTCCAGCTCTCCGCCGGCGGGCACCACCCACACACCGTGGCCGTCGGCGACACCCGATGGTGTCGCCGTGGGCTTCGCGTGCTCAGAGGCGAGCTTGGCGAGGAACTTGTTCGGCGCGACACCGATGCTGCACCGGAGTCCCTCGATGTTGTGGACCTCCTCGCGCAGGCGCACCGCGATGTCGGTCGGGCTGCCGAGCAGGTGTCCGGCTCCGGTCACGTCGAGGAACGCCTCGTCCACGGAGATCTGCTCGACAAGGGGCGTGAACCCGCACATGATCGCGTGGAGCCGTTCGCTCACCTCGAGATAGTGGTGCATGTCGGGCGGGAGGAACACCGCCGCGGGGCAGAGTTTCCTCGCCTGCACGGAGGACATGGCGGAGTGCACCCCGTACCGGCGCGCCTCGTACGACGCGGCGGCGACGACGCCACGGCGGGAGGTTGCCCCCACCACGACGGGCTGCCCGCGCAGTTCCGGACGGCGCAACAACTCCACCGAGACGTAGAACGCATCCATGTCCACATGGAGAATCGTCCTCGTGGCAGCCACAACGGGACAGACGCTAGTTGCGCACCGGCGATGCCGGTGCCGATGGGTCGCAACCGTGCCAATACGATGACACGGTGCCCGCCGACAGCGACGCCCGACTCTCTGCCCTCCCGTCGGGAACGGCACGCCTCCTCGCCTTCCTCGCGGTGCTTCTCACCGGACTCGCGGGCGGGCTGATCGGCTACGGACTCGTGGGAGTGCAGTGCGACGGCGACTGCGCGGTGCCGCAGGGCGTGGGCATCCTGCTCGGTTCGGTCCTTTTCGCCGGGGGTTCGGCGGTGATCGCGGTGCTGGTGCTGCGCGCCGTCGGCGAATGGCGGGAGATCCAGGACCGCACGTGAACGAACTGCTCGGGACGGCCGAGAAACTGGCCCGGAAGGCAGGGGCACACGCCCTCGCCGGACGCGCGCAGGGCGACTTCGCCGTCGCGACGAAGTCGACGTCGACCGACATCGTCACCCGGTACGACCGTGAGTGCGAGACGATGATCGTCGGTGGCCTGCGCGAACTCCGGCCGGACGATGCGATCGTCGGCGAGGAGGGCGCCTCGTCTCCGGGCACCACGGGCATCGAGTGGCACGTGGACCCGATCGACGGGACCGTGAACTACCTGTACGGACTTCCCGGGTGGGCGGTGTCGGTCGGTGCGCGGGATGCAGACGGACCGATCGTCGGAGCGGTGTACGTGCCGGCGCTCGATGAGATGTTCTGTGCGGCCAGGGGCGGCGGGGCCACGCTCAACGGCCGGCCGGTCTCGGTGAACGATGCGACGAGCCTCCCGATGGCTCTCGTCGCAACGGGGTTCGCCTACGACGCCTCCGTTCGTGCCCGCCAGGGAGCGGTGGTGTCGGCGATGATCGGCGGAGTCCGCGACATCCGGCGGCTCGGAGCCGCATCGGTGGACCTGTGCTTCGTTGCCTGCGGTCGCCTCGATGCCTACTTCGAGGCCGGCCTCCACTCGTGGGACACCATGGCCGCCCGTCTCGTCGTGACAGAGGCCGGGGGGACGGTGTCGTCGCTCGACGGCGGACCGGTGCGCGACGACGAGATCATGGCTGCCGCGCCGGGGGTGCACGCGGCACTGGTGGACCTGCGACGCCGTGCAGCACGAGAAGTCGACAACGGGAGAACGAGGCAGGGGACATGACGGGCAGGACGATGACCGGCAACGCAACGGTGCTCGCGATCGATGCCGGAACCACGGGGGTCCGCACGCGTGCGGTGTTCACCGACGGGCGTCCGTCGATCTCCTCGTACCGGGAGTTCACCCAGCACTTCCCGCGGCCCGGGTGGGTGGAGCACGACGCCGACGAGATCTGGGCGGCCGTGCAGACAACACTCGCCGATGTGGCATCCCGCCTCGAGGGGACCATCGCGGCAATCGGGATCACGAACCAACGCGAGACGGTTGTCGCGTGGGACAGGCGAACCGGCGCACCAGTCGCGAAGGCAATCGTGTGGCAGGACCGCCGCACGGCACGTCGCTGCGAGGAACTCGCCCCTCACCTGCCCACGGTGCGGCGGACCACCGGTCTCGTCCTCGACCCGTACTTCTCCGGCACGAAAGCGGCCTGGTTGCTGGAGAACTGTGCGGTGCCACCCGTGGAACATCTCGCGATCGGAACAATCGATGCGTGGCTCGTGTGGAAACTCACCGGCGGGAACGTGTTCGCCACCGACCCCGGCAACGCGAGCCGCACGATGCTCTATGACATCCGTTCGATGCACTGGAGCGGCGACATGTGCAATCTCCTCGGTGTGCCGATGTCATGTCTCCCCGAGGTCCGTCCCTCGAGCGGACGGTTCGGGACGACACTCGGCGTGGACGGCCTCCCCGACGGAACACCGATCTCCGGGGTGGCCGGCGACCAGCAGGCCGCACTCTTCGGCCAGGCATGCACGCTCCGCGGGATGGCAAAGAACACCTACGGAACCGGGAGCTTCGTTCTCCTCAACGTGGGCCGCGACTGCCCCGAACCCACCGACGGGATGCTGACAACGGTGGCATGGGATCTCGGTGACGGACCGACATACGCACTCGAGGGGTCGATCTTCGTGACGGGAGCCGCGGTGCAGTGGCTGCGCGACGGACTCGGCATCATCTCGTCGGCGGCGGAGGTCGGCCCGCTCGCACAGAGCGTCCCCGACAATGGCGGCGTGTACGTGGTGCCGGCGTTCACCGGGCTCGGCAGCCCGTGGTGGGACCCCCACGCGCGCGGGACGATCGTGGGGATCACCCGCGGGACGACGAAGGCCCACATCGCCCGCGCCGTTGTGGAGGCGATGGTGTTCCAGACATGCGACGCAATGGACGCGATGACTTCGGCCGCTGGCGTGACGCTCGCGGAACTGCGCGTCGACGGCGGCGCATCCGTGATGGACGCGATGCTGCAGCACCAGTCGGACGAGCTCGGCGTGCCGGTGCTGCGCCCGGTCGACCACGAGACGACTGCTCTCGGTGCCGCCTACCTTGCAGGCATCGCCGAGGGAGTGTGGTCGGGCACCGACGAGGTGACGGGCCTGTGGGGACTCGACGCCAGGTTCGAGCCCGGCTCCCCCACGGGCCGGCGCGCGGAATGGAACCGCGCAGTCGAGCGGTCGCTCGCGTGGTCCGACGACGCCGGCTGACGACCGTAATCCGCTAGACGTCGCGGGCGAGGAGGGCGCACCCCACCGCGCCGGCACTCGCGCCGAGAGCAGCTGCGCTGATGCGCGGGCGCGGGCGCGCCGACGAGGCGTACAGCAACGAGTCGGTCCAACGCCGCAACGGTTCCTCCCACACGTCCCACGCGCCGATCACACCGCCACCGAGGACGACGACCTCGGGGTCGACCACGTTCGTCAGGCTCGCCACGCCCACCGCGACCCATCTCGCGAACTCATCGACGACCCGCAGCGACTCGCTGTCCCCTGCGCGCGCCGCCGCCACCACGTCCTCGCCGCTCCGGCCGCCGCCCATCCGCGCGAGCGCAGAACCCGACGCATAACGCTCCCAGCAGCCGCGCCGACCGCACAAGCACTCCATCCCGTCTGTCTCCACCGTCATGTGCCCGATCTCGCCGGCGAATCCGTGGGCCCCGCGGTGCAGCACGCCGCCCATCACGATGCCGCCCCCTATCCCGGTGCCGAGGGTGACGAGCAGCGCATTTCGGGCGCCTCTCGCCGCGCCTGCCTGCCACTCGCCGTGAGCCGCGGCCGTTGCGTCGTTCTCCACGTGGACGGCCCCGCCCAAGCGCTCCCGTAGCGCGGGCCCCACGGGCACGTTGTGCGCGCCGCGCAGGTTCGGGGACGCGGTGATGACCCCGTCGTGCGTGATCAGTCCCGGCACGCCGACCCCGAGCGGGAGACCCTCACCGAGTTCGCGCGCCATGGAGGCAAGCTGCGTCACCAGTTCGGAGGCATGTGGAGTGGGCCGGATCTGCTCGGCAAGGACCGTGCCGTCGGCTGCGGCGAGCACACCGAGACACTTCGTCCCGCCCACGTCGATGCCGACGGTTGCGTCCACTGAGTCGATGCCCGTCACCGGGTCCTCAGGATTCGGCGCGGGTCTTCAGTTCCTTCACGGTGTCGAGAATGCGCTGCTCGGCGCGGCGCTTCACGAACCCGGGAAGCGGGATCACGAGCTCGATCTCGATCTCGTAGAAGACCTGCGTGCCGCCGTCCACCTCCACGAAGGAGTACGCACCATCGATGGAGCGCATGATGTCACCGCTCACGAGGTGCCACGACAGGCGGTTCGGCGCCTCCGAGTAGTCGTACGACAGGGTGTATCTCGTGCTGCGCCCGAGTGCCGACGCCCGGAACTCCACGAGCGATGCGCGGCCCTCCGCATCACGCCCGCGCACCGCAGCCTCCTTCACGTCACGGGCCCACTCGGGATAGCGCTCGAAGTCAAGCGCGACGTCCCAGCAACGCTGCAGGGGCGCGGAGATGAGTGTGGTCTGGGCGGCGCGGTCGCTCATCCCTCAATCATGCCCGTTCCCGCCGTCCCCGCTCGGCACCCCGTCGGGTCCGGTGCCTCCCCGCGGGCCGAATGCGCCGTGCCGGGCGCCCCAGAGTCCGTTCAACCCGAGTCCGAGCATCGGCGCGAGAATGCCGAACGCGAGGGTGCTGCCGGGCTTGCCGTCGGTGGAACCCCGCACTGTCGCGCCGGCCAGCCCCACGGTGGCCTGGACTGCGAGCAACGTGTTCATCCGCACTTTCACCGCCCGCGGGGCGACGGTTCCGAGAAGGAAGTAGAGCGCGGCCACCCCGATGTTGTCGGTGCGGCTGCGCTGGACTGCGTGCCAGTAACCGAGCAGGAATGACACCACCCCTGCCGCGAAGCATCCGAGCGAGGCCGTCACGGCGATTGCCTTCCACGGTTGTGCAAACAGTGCGGTGGCGGTGGCGGTGGTGACGACGAAGAGCGCAGTGAGCGCTGCATCTGCCGAGATGATTGCCCGACCGGCGGTCTCCCCGCGGGGCTGACCGTTCACAACCATCATGCGACTCCGAGAACGGCACCGAGCCTGCGCGAGAGGACGTCGTAGTCGAACTCCTCCACCGCGCGTGCACGGGAGGCCGCACCCATGGATGCGCGGAGACCGTTGTCGTCGAGGAGACGCGCGATGCGCACCGCAAGATCAGCGTCGTCGGTCGGCGACCGCATGACCCACCCGGTCACGCCGTCCACCACTGCCTCCGCAGCCCCGCCGCTGTCGCCTGCGATCTGGGGAACCCCGCAGGCGGCCGCCTCCACGAACACGATGCCGAACCCCTCCTGCTCGAGTCCTGCCCACCTGTTGCGGCACATCATTGCGAACACGTCGGCACTCGCGTACAGGAGCGGCAGGTCGTCGTGGGCGACGCGGCCGAGGAACGTGACGGGCGCGCCGGTCTCGTCGGCGATGCCGCGGAGCCGTTCCTCGTCCCGGCCGGTGCTGCCGATCACGAGCCGCAGACGCGGACGCGAGGGGGCGAGGCGCGCGACGGCACGGATCACGGTGTCGTACCCCTTCCGCGTGACGAGACGGCTGACCCCGAGCACCACCTCGTCGTCTGCGGCAAGACCGAATCGGGTGCGGACGGACGCGCGCTCCGCCCCGGCAAGAGGCACGAAACGCGACGTGTCGACTCCCGGCGGCACCACGGTGACAGGGAGCGCGCGTCCCGCCGCGTGGTCGGCCTCGCGTGCCGGGTACCCGCCCGCGGCGATCACATGCTGTGCCCCCCGCAGCACCCGTCCGAGAACCTGGCGCGACAGCGGGAGCCTGCCCGGCACCGTGACCTCTGCGCCGTGCAGCACCACCATGTACGGGAGCCGGAGCGCAGGCCCGACGAGACCGAGCGGAAGCGCGGGGTCGAGCACCACGAAATCGGCGCCGGTCTGCGCGGCGAGCGAGTTGATGCGCTGCACCATCCATGGGTGGGGCAAGAGCACGGCCTCGCGGGTCCGCTCCACACGGAACGGTTGGACCGCATCGAACTCCCGCGCACCCTCGTGCGGGCTCGTGAGCACCGTGAAGGACCCGGCGGGCAGACGGCGCCACCACTCCCACAGCAGCGACTGGATGCCACCGATCTTCGGGGGGAAGTCGTTCGTGACGAGGAGATGTCTCATGCGGGCTCCCGCAAGGGTGGCAGATGGGCGAGCTCGTCGCGCACCATCGCGTCCGGATCCGCTGCCGGGAGCATTGCACGAAGGCCGAGCCGGGCCGCCGCCCACACCGCATGCGCCCTCACCTCCGCGCGCGGGTGCGCGAGCGCCCCGGCCAGCGCCCCCACCACGCGCGGGTCGGCCGGGTCGGCGGTGTTGCCGAGCACGATCAGCAGGTTGCGCCTCACCCACGTGGCATCGCGGCCGTGCACCCACCAGCGGTCACAGCGACGCATCACCTCGGCATCGTCTGCCGTGAGCAACGACAGCACGTCGACGGCCGATTCGGTCGGCAACCCCGTCTCTGTCGCGACGCGGCGGCGCGTGAACGGGCACGCTGTCTGGCAGTCATCACACCCGTAGATGCGGTCCCCGAGCGCAGCGCGGTGCTCGCGCGGGAACACGCCGGGCTTCTGCAGCATCCAGCTCAGGCACCGTCCGGCGTCGATGACTCCCGGCGCGGTGATGGCTCCCGTGGGGCAGGCCGGGATGCAGCGGTCACAGGTCCCGCACCCGTCAACGACCGGTTGCGCCGCGGGGACGTCTGCAGTGGTCACGATGCATCCGAGCACGAAGAAGCTCCCCGCTCCGGGCAGGAGGATGTTCGCGTTCTTGCCGTACCAGCCGATCCCCGCGAGCCACGCCACCTCGCGGTCCACCACCGAGTTGTCATCGGCGAACACCACGGCACGGTGGCCATCGGAACGGAGCCGGCCGGCCACGACAGTGAGCGACCGCTTCAGTTCCGCGTAGTGGTCCAGCCACGCGTACCGAGCCACCCTCGCGGAGGGCCCGTCGACCGGCGCATCGTTCTGCTGCACGTCGTACGACCTCGCGCCGACGAGCACGGAACGCGCACCCGGCACGTGCGCCGCGGGGTCGGTGGATCGGTCGATGTTGTTGTACGTGAAGCGCATGCCGTCCACGAGACCGGAGGTGACTCGGCCGTGCATGATGCGTCGTGCCCGCTCGAGCGGTTCCGCGGGGGCGGCGCCGAATCGCTCGAGCCCCGATGCGAGGGCGAGATCGGTGAGCTGTTCGAGATACGTGGCGCCCGACGGTGCGTCGGGGCTCACCTGCCTGGGGTTCCGGGGGATCCTCTCAGCCGACGGCACGGTGCCGAAGCGTAGGCACCAATCCGGCCCGTGCGAGCATGCGCACCTCGCGAAGCTCCTGCAGGCTGAGGATCACGGCCCCGTCCTCGTGACCGCAGAGAGCGTTCATCATGCAGTCGTCGCATGCCTCGGTGTTCTTCATGACGCATGTGTCACAGGAGATCATGAGGACGGGGACGTCCCGGGGTTCGAGGTGTTCCGTGCCGTGCTGCTCGCGTGTCATGCGTCAACTGTGACGCAACGGTGTCACACGGTCCGCGCGCCGTCGAGGTCGACGGTCACCACTTTGCGGGACACGGGGCCGTCGGCATGGTCCGGGAGAGCGGCCGCAACTGCAGCACCGGTGCCGGGCGCGCAGGCGAAGGCGACCGTGGGACCGGACCCGGAGAGCCACCCACAGAGTGCACCGGCCGCGACACCGGCCTCGAGCGCGTCCTTGCACGCGGGCGCAAGAGCGAACCTCACGTCCTGGTGGATCCTGTCCCGCACGGCCTCCCGGAGCACCGAGGTGTCCCCCGAGGCGATGGCGGCCACGAGAAGCGCGGTGTGGCCGATGTTGAACACGGCATCTGCAAGCGGGAGCGAGTCGCCGATCCTGCGGCGCGACTCGTTCGTGCTCGTGGTGAACGGCGGGACCCACACCACGAACTCGGCGGCGAGGTTCATCGGCACCCTCACCGCACGTCCGCCGGCAGTTGCCACCACTCCCCCGAACAGCGACGCAGCAACGTTGTCGGCATGACCCTCGAGCTCGGTCCCGAGCGCGAGCGCTCCGCTCGCCGCCTTGTCCCACGCACCACCGTTGCGCTGGGCCTCCGCGACGGCGATGCCGCCGATCCGCACTGCACCCGAGTACCCGAGCCCGCGTCCCATCGGTATCTCGTTGCGGACCCACACGCGGCCGTGCCCACCGGCACGCTCGAACGCCACCTGTGCGGGGTGGGTCGGTTCGGCCACCGCGGCGCCCTCGGGAATCGCGTCGGGGCCCTCGAGACCCACCACGGAGTACAGCGAGAACGCCATCCCGAGGGCGTCGAAGCCCGGACCGATGTTGGCCGATGTGGCAGGGACCATGACCGCCACCTCAGTCCTCCATCCGTTCGGCGTTCTCCGTGCTCACGCGCACCACGTTCGCGAGGACCTCCGCCGCCGCGCCTGAGTCGATCGATCCGTTCGCGCGGTCGAGCCCCTCGGCCACGTCGGAGGCAAGCCCCGCAACGTGCAGGGCGCAGGCGGCGTTGAACGTCACGATGTCGCGCACCGGCCCCTTCGCCCCGTCGAGGAGACGGGCGAGGGTGGCGGCATTCTCCGACGCATCACCGCCCCTCACGTCGTCAACCGAGGAGCGCGGGATGCCGAAGTCCTTCGCGTCGATCGAGAAGGTGGACACCGCACCGTCTCGCAGGGCGTGCACAGTGTTCGGTCCGCTCACGGCGAGCTCATCCAGTCCGCCGTGCCCGTGCACCACCCACGCACTCGTCACCCCCCGAGTCGCGAGAGCCGCCGCCATGCGGTCCATCAGGCCGGGAAACGCGACCCCGACGAGCATGTTGCCGACCGGGGCTGGGTTCGCCATCGGGCCGAGCAGGTTGAACACGGTGGGGATCCCGATCTCCCGGCGCGACGGGCCGGTGTAACGGAAGGCGGGATGGAAGCGCGCGGCGAGACAGAACCCGAACCCCGTGCGCTCGATGCAGTCCTCGACACCCTTCGGGTCGAGCTCGATCGCCACACCCGAGGCCTCGAGAACGTCGGCCGCACCGCAACGCGACGACGCGGCACGGTTCCCGTGCTTGCACACCGGCACCCCGGCACCCGCCACGACCAGTGCCGCCATGGTGGACACGTTCACCGAATGGCTGCGGTCGCCGCCGGTGCCGACGATGTCCACCGCCCGCGCCGCAACGCCGGCCGGGAGAGTGACCTTGTTCCCCGCGGTGCGCACTGCCTGCAGCATTCCCTCGAGTTCGCCGGCCGTCTCGCCCTTGGCCTTCATCGCCACGATGAAGGCGGTCATCTGGGACGCGGTCGCCTCGCCGCGCAGGATCACCGAGATGGCGGATGCCGCTTCGTCGGGCGCGAGGTCACGACCGTCGAGGAGACGGCCCAGGACCTCCGGCCATCCCATGAACGATTCGTCGTGCGCCACGCTCCAAGTATCCCTGCGCAGGCAACGAGCGGACGAATGATTAGCCGAACGTGTGATCAGGCGGTGCGTCTGCGCTGGCGGATGATGCGGCGGCGTTCCTTTTCGGTGGTGCCGCCCCAGACCCCGTCCTTCTCCCGCAGCGTGAGTGCGTGCTCGAGACAGGTGATCCTCACGGGACACTCCGCGCAGATTGCCTTCGCCTCGTCGCTCTCTTCCTCCGACTCCGGGAAGAAAATGGACGGGTCAAGACCGTTGCACGCCCCGCGATGCCTCCAAGTGACGTCAGATTCGACTGACATGTCCACCCCCCGTGGAAGACCCGGCCTCCCTGAAGAGCCCGAACCCAACGTCATCGTATGTGTCGGGGGTCACACTTCGCCAATCCGGATGCCCCCTGACCACGCTCCCGGAGGCACTGTGCCCCAGTCCCGGCAAGGGTCCGACACCGCGGCGCGCCCTAGGCTCGCCGCCGATGGCGACCGAACCGACCAGGGCAGGCTTCGCACGTGCGGACATGCTCGGGCGTCTGGAGGGGGCTTCCTTCGATGTTCTCGTCGTGGGCGGCGGCATCACCGGCACCGGGGTGGCACTTGATGCGGCGACCCGGGGGTGGACCACCGCTCTCGTGGAACGGGAGGACTTCGCATCGGGCACCTCCTCGAAATCATCGAAGTTGGTCCACGGCGGGCTGCGCTACCTCCAGCAGGGCGACGTGAGGCTCGTGTACGAGGCATTGCGCGAGCGCAAGCGGCTGCGCCGCAACGCACCCCATCTCGTCAATGTGCTGCCGTTCATGATCCCGATCCTCACGAAGGACAGCGTGGTCTCGCGCAAGATCGCGCGCGCGCTCGGTTCCGCGATGTGGATGTATGACCTCACGGGAGGCTGGCGCATCGGTCGTCTGCACCGCCGTCTGCGCGCAAAGGCCGCGCTTCGCCACTTCCCCACCATGGACGCGCGCCGCCTCGCATCCGCCTACCTGTACTACGACGCGGAAGCCGACGACGCACGGCTGTGCCTCACCGTCGCACGCACAGCAGCCGACCACGGCGCGGTCACCGTGAACAGGTGCGAGGTCGTGTCGGTCTCGGGCACGACCGGTGACCACGACGTGCGGTTGCGCGACACGCTCACAGGCCGCGAGTTCGCCGCGCGGGCGAGGGTGGTGGTGAATGCCTCGGGCGTATGGGCCGACGATGTGCGGGCACTGGACGAGAGCGTGCACCCCGACACCATTCAGCCGGCGAAGGGCGTGCACCTCACCGTTCCGTGGGAGAAGGTGCGCAATGACATCGCCGTGGTGATCCCGGTGCCGCGCGACAGGCGCAGCCTCTTCGTGGTGCCCTGGGTGCCGAACGGTGACGGCACCTACCGCTACACGTACGTGGGAACGACCGACACCGCCTACGACGGCCCCGTCGACGATCCGCAGTGCACCCGCGACGACATCGAGTACGTCCTCGCCGCACTGAACGCGAGCGTCACCACCGGTGTGACCGTGGACGACGTGACCGGGGTGTGGTCGGGTCTCCGCCCGCTCGTGAAGAGCACCGGAGGCGGAGGAAGCGGACGCACCGCCGACCTCAGCCGGCGCCACAAGGTGAGCGTGTCGGGATCGGGGGTCGTCACGGTGACGGGCGGCAAACTCACGACCTACCGCGAGATGGCAGAGGACACCGTGGATGAGGCGGAGAAGATCCTCGGCGGCTCACGCCGGTGCCGCACACGCACCCTTCAGTTGCACGGTGCGCGCTCGCGCCCGGGCGGGTCCGACCGCCGCGCGATGCACCTCCACTCGCGGTACGGCACAGACGCCGCACAACTTCTCGCCCTCATCGAGGAGAACCCCGCTCTCGGGTCAGAGCTCGTGCCCGGCCTGCCCTATCTCGCCGCCGAGGCGGTGTGGGCCGCGACCGCGGAGATGGCCGTCACCCTCGACGACATCCTCACCCGCCGCACGAGGGCCCGGTTGTTCGACCGTCGTGCCTCGAGGAACGCGGCACGGTCGGTTGCGGCACTCGTCGCGCCGGCGCTCGGGTGGGACGAAGCAGAATGCGAACGACAGGTCGCCATGTTCACCGACGAGTGCGCGCGCGAGGACGCGGCTGCCCTCGTCACCGAGGCCGAGTTCATCGCGTCGCGTCGCTGACGTCGCGCCACCAGGCACAGGATCACGTGCGCCCGCACAGGACGGAGACCAAATGAGCAACAGCCAGTTCACCACCGAGCCCACCCCACCGATCGAGATCGCACCGGATCCTTCCGTTGCGACGGCCCGCCTCGGTGCGCTCCCCCCGATGGGAGCCGACGACCTCGCCGCGGTCTCGGCCGCCTGCCCCACCGAGACCGGTGCCGCTGACCGCGCCGAGCACGGCCGTGACTGGTGGCCGCTCGCGATGCGCTGGTCGCTCGAGGGTCAGGTGCCCCAGATTCCGTCCGCCGTGTGCAGACCGGCGGGCACCGAAGAGGTCTCGCGGCTTCTCGCGGTGTGCAACGAGAGACGGATCGCGGTCACCGCGGCCGGCGGACGCAGCGGCGTGTGCGGCGCGGCGATCCCTCTCCGCGGCGGGGTCTCGCTCGACACCGGCGCGATGCAGGGCGTGGAGTCGATCGACACCGTTTCAGGGATCGTGTGCGCACTCTCAGGCACGTACGGCCCGGACCTCGAGTCAGCCGTGAGGGCAGAAGGGCTGACGATCGGGCACTTCCCCCAGTCGTTCGACATCAGCACCGTCGGAGGGTGGGCGGCGTGCCGGGGCGCGGGCCAGTACTCCACCCGCTACGGAAAGATCGAGGACATCGTGCACGGCCTCGAGGTCGTGCTTGCCGACGGCACCGTGGTGCGCACCGGCGGCGCGCCGGCGGCCGCTGTCGGCCCCGACCTCACCCAGTTGTTCCTCGGGAGCGAGGGCACGCTCGGGGTGATCACCCGCGTGTGGCTGCGCGCCCACCCGCTGCCCGCGGTGGAACGCCGGGCCGCGTACTCGTTCGCATCGCTCTCCGAGGGTTTCGAGGCATGCAGGCGCGCGATGAGGGCGGGAGCGACACCCGCGGTGCTGCGTCTGTACGACGGTGCCGAGAGCAAGCGCTCGCACGGTGGCGACGGGACGGAAGCCGTGCTGCTCGTGCTCGATGAGGGGAACGAGACGGTGGTGGACGCCGCGATGTCGGTGGTGCACGACGCCGCGACCGAGATGGGTGCGCGGGTCCTCGACACGGACCTCGTGGAGAAATGGATGCACCACCGCAACGACACGAGCGGGCTGCAGGCCCTCACACGGAAGGGGTACGTGGTGGACACCATGGAGGTCGCGGCGAACTGGGCCCTCCTCGACACCGTCGTCGAGCGGGTGGAGACCGCGATGCTGTCGGTGCCGCACGCGCGGGCCGCGACGTGCCACCTCTCCCACAGCTACATCGAGGGCGCGTGCGTCTACTTCACGTTCGCGGCGAACCCGCCGGCCGGGGAGTTCGAGGCGACGTACCTCGCCATGTGGGAACGCGGCCAGACAGCCGCGATTGCCGCGGGTGCGAGCCTCTCGCACCACCACGGGGTGGGTCACAGCCGCGCCCAGTTCGTCCGCGCGGCGCTGGGCAACGGGCTCGACGTGCTGCGCAGCGTGAAGGATGCACTCGACCCCGCGGGAATCCTGAACCCCGGGAAGCTCGGCCTGTGACGGTTCTCGTCATCGACATCGGCACGAGCGGCCTGCGCGCCGCCACGGTGGACGGTGATGCGCGCGTGGGCAACCTCCACCACGAGGAGTTCGCACCCCAGTCCCCTGCGGGCGGGCTGGTGGAGTTCGACGCGTCCGGGATGTACCGGGCGGTGCTGCGCGTCGCGCTCGCTGCGGCCGGCAACCGACGGATCGATGCAGTGGGCATCACGAACCAGCGTGCGTCGGCGGTGGGATGGCGACGGTCCACGGGCGAACCGATCGGGCCGGCGATCGGCTGGCAGGACCTGCGCACGATCGGCGAGTGCATGGCGGCGCGCGCGCAGCACGGTCTCGCGCTCGCACCCAACCAGACCGCCACGAAGATCTCATGGATGCTCGCGAACCACGTTCCCGATGCGGGCGAGCGCGATGACGACGACATTCTCTTCGGCACGGTCGACACATGGATCACGTGGAAACTCTCCGGCGGCAGGGCCCATGTCACCGACATGACGAATGCGGCCGTGACGGGTCTCACCACCGCCGACGGCACGACGTGGAACCGGTCCACCCTCGATGCACTCGGCCTGCACGCGCACCAGCTGCCGCGCATCGTGCCCACGATGGGTCACTGCGCCGATGCGACGGAACTCCCGGGCGCACCGCCTGTCATGGCGCTCGCCGGCGACCAGCAGGCCTCGCTGGTCGGTCAGGGCTGCATCGAGCCGGGCAGGGCAAAGATCACGTTCGGCACCGGCGGGATGCTCGACATGTACACGGGCACGTCGGCACCCGCACACGCGAACCGGCGCGCTGCGGGCACGTTCCCGATCGTCGCGTTCGGTGACGGAACCTCGGTGCACTACGGCACCGAGGCGGTGATGCTGTCGGCCGGCACGAACGTGGAGTGGCTTCGTGACGGGCTCGGGCTCGTGTCGTCGCCGGCCGAGACGGATGCGCTCGCAGCGACTGTCGCCTCCACCGAGGGCGTGGTGTACGTGCCCGCGCTGCTCGGGCTCGGCACGCCGCACTGGGACTACGGCGCACGGGGAACCCTGCTCGGCGTCACCCGCGGCACGTCGCGCGCCCACATCGTGCGCGCCGTGCTCGAGGGGATCGCCCACCGCGGCGTTGACCTGGTCGAGGCAGCCGAGGCCGATTCGGGCCTGCGCATCGGGACCATCAACGTCGACGGCGGGATGAGCCGGAACGCAACATTCGTTCAGGCACTCGCTGACGCAGCGGCCAGGCCAGTCACCGTGTCGCCTGTGACGGAAGCCACCACCCTCGGGGCGGGACTGCTCGCGGCGGTCGCGCACGGAGCATGGGGAACCCTCCGGGACGCCGGTGCGGCGACTGGCGGGCACCGCACTGTCGATCCCTTGGGAGAGCCGGGCACCGCTCGGTCAGAATGGGAGCGGGCCGTGTCGCGTGCGCGGGCCTGGATACCTGCCCTGTCCTCGCTGGACTTCTAGTGTTGGACCGCGTCAGGACCGGAGAGAACCAAAGGACACCCCTCGTGGACGAGACCACCGCCGACAACTCAACTGCCCGCACCCGCCGCGGCCTGATCGGCTCGCTGGTTGCCGCCGGTGCCGCAGTGGCGGTCGCCTCGCGGGCCTCCGCCGCCGGGGACGGAACGTCGCCCACCACCACGGCGCCCCCGAAGCGTGACGAGGCGGACACCGCCACCGTGAACGCCCTCATCGCGCGCGAGCAGGACATGGTCGCGACCTACGAGCAGGCAGTGGGCGGCGCGGGCGGCGATGACCGCGCGGCTCTCGAGTTGATGCATGCGCACCACATCGCGTACGTGCAGGCGCTCGCGGCACTGCTCGGGCCGGACTCCGACGTGAGCGCCGGCCAGGCACTCGCGCTGCAGGGCGGTACGTACGCACAGGCCGCCCAGGAGCTCGCCGCGCATGAGCGCGCCACGATCAACCGGCACGTGGAGGCCCTCGCGTCCATCCGGGGTACCGATGCCGCCAACCTGGTGGCATCGATCATCACGGTCGAGGCCCGCCATGTTGCTGCCCTCCTCGTGTCCGCCACCGGAACCGTGCAGTCACTCACCGCGGCCGGCCAGAACTGACGACCACCCGACCCATGACCGGAGGAACATCCCCGATGAACGAACGCATCAACCGACGCACCCTCATCCTGAACGGCGGAACGGCCGCCGCCGCGGGCGTCATCCTCGCCGCCTGCGGCTCGGAGCACTCCGGCATCGCCCGTGTGGGTGAGGCCCCGGCCGCAACGGCGCTCCCCGAGGCACACGTCTCCGACGTTGTGCTGCTGCGCACGGCAGAGTCGGTGGAGCAGCTCGCCCTGGAGGCACTCGGTTCCGAAGTGCTCATGTCGAAGGCCGGCGACACCGGCAAGGCGGCCATCGAGCAGTTCGTCGGTGCGCACCGCGCGAACGTTGCAGCTCTCGCGCCGCTCGTGCAACAGCACGGCGGCGAGAGCGTCACCACCCCGAACACCCGCATGATGAAGAACTACGTCGCGACCGCGACCGCCCTCATCGCAGAGAGCGACACCCCCGACACGGATGTTCTCGTGTTTGTCCATGCACTCGAGGGTGTCGTCGCCGCGACCTACCAGGCGTTCGTCGCGTGGACGAGCGAGCCTGCGCTCCGTTCGGCGATGATGAGCCTCGCCGTGGTGCCCTCCGAGCAGTCGGCCGCAACCGCCCAGTTGCTGCGTTCCGGCACCGCCGGCATCGTGCCCGGCGTCGACAAGAACGGCGCCGATCTCGTGGCCACGCTCCCCTCCGCGTTCGGTCCGCTGTCGGCCTACGGAATCACGATCGGCAAGGTCAACGAGTCCGGTGCCCGCACCAGCATCAACATGGAGACCCCGAGCCTCAACAGCCTCGAGTACTGACCGTTCCGGCGCCGTGCCCGTCCCGCGCGGCGCCACCGGGGTAGGAATCTCTCTCGCCTGCATCGCGGAGCGTCCGTACACTGCTCTGCGACGGTGAGTCATTCGGGTGACCGCGGTGTGCATGCACATCGAGGAAAGTCGGGACTTCACAGGGCACGGTGCCGGCGAGAGCCGGGTCGGGGGAACCTGACGGACAGTGCAACAGAGAGCAAACCGCCGATGGACGGAAACGTCACAGGCAAGGGTGAAACGGTGCGGTAAGAGCGCACCAGCATTGGCAGAGATGCCAGTGGCTAGGCAAACCCCACCGGAAGCAAGGCCAAGCAGGGGGCGGGCTGCCCGCCCGCCGCAAGGCAACCCCCGGGTAGGCCGCGCAGATGGATGGTCACCACCCACGCAAGTGGGCACAGAATCCCGCTTACAGAATGGCTCACCGTCACCGGTCTCCCGGTCGCCATGTCACCGCTCGACGCCGACGAGATGATGGGTCTCGTTGAAACTCGCGAGTGACGGACCGTTCCGGCCCACGTTCACGGTGCAGATCGACGCCCGCTCGAGGGACATCCGCCACGTCATCTCTGGTCCCGCACCGAGCGCCCACGTGACGGCACTCTTGATCGGCGACACGTGCGACACCACCACCACGTTCCCCGTGGCAGCGCGCGCCGCCATCTCCTCGAGGGCCGGGCGCACCCTCTCGTCCAGTTCGGCGAGCGTCTCGCCGTTCGGTGGCCGCAGGTGCGGGTCATTGCGCCATCTCTCCCACGTTCCGGGAGGAAGTTCGTCGATGCGCATGCCGTCCCAGTCGCCGTAGTCGAGTTCCACGAACCGCCCGTCCACGGTGACATCCGTTGCGATCGCCCGCGCCGTGTCGAGAGCACGCACGAGCGGGCTCGACACCACGGACAGCTCCCCGAAACGCGCGCGCAGGTGCTCCCCGGTGATGCGCGCCTGCTCCCTGCCCGCCTCGTCGAGTGCCGCGTCCACGCGGCCCTGCAGTCGTCCCCCGGCATTCACTGCGGTGCGCCCGTGGCGCACGAGTATCAGCACGTCGCGGCCCCGTTCGTGCGGCCGTCGACACGGGCGGCTGCCGAAGCACGCCCGACCCACAGCGTCAGGAGAAGACCGGCCACCTCGAGCGGCACGTTCACCCATCCCCTGTCGAACGAGGGCAGGCCATCCCCGCCGAAGGACGTGCCCGCGAGCGGCCACCAGAACGCAGTGGTGCGGGCGAACACGCCGTCGAACACGAGGTGCATGAACATGCCGATCGGCAGGGCGAGGAGTGCCGGCCTGCTCGGCTTGCGGCCACGGGTCGCGAGCATCACGAGAGCAAGTGCCGCCCCGGCCGACACCACCGAGTGCATCACCCACGTGCCGCCGCTCCACACGTCGACTGCGTCGGGAAGCAGGGCGCCCACGGCGAGAAGCCGCAGGTTGAACCGCGGGTCGCGGAACACGAACCACACGGCGGCATACGCGGTGCCGACGAACCAGAAGAGCACCCGGTCAGGCTAGGGAACGCGTCACGGCACCGTGCGCACCGACTTCGGCACGCCCTTCGCGCAGTCGTACACGAGCGTGCGCAGAGGGTCGGCCCCCGTCACCGGAACTGTGGGGTCCGTGATCTCCGGGGCGATGGTGGTGCCGGGGTCGGTGATGCGCACCACGGGCCCGGAGGGGGCGACGGTGGTGGCGGGCGGGACCGCACCCGGCACGGTGGTCGCAGGAGCAGGCACGGACACAACCGTCGGTGGCGCCGCGGTGACGGGCACCGTGGGTGTCACCGTGTTCACGGGGCCGGTGAGCGAGCGCGGGAGACGCCCCGACACGAGGTCTGCGGTGCAGTCAACCCCGGGCAGGTAGAGGCGGTACTGGTTGCGCACGGGCGGCGGCGGCGCGTCCCAGTCGATGACGTCGAGACCCTTGTGCGCGTCGTCCATGTACTGCTTCCAGATCCGCGCCGGGTACGTGGCGCCCTGCACCCTGTCCACGCCGTCCTTCACGAACTCGGGGATCCTCACCATCGGCGTGTACCCCTTCGGGTCGCCCACCCACACGGCGGTGGCCAGCTGCCTGGTGAACCCCACGAACCATGCGTTCGTGTTCTCGTCCTGTGTGCCGGTCTTGCCCGCCGCGGGACGGTCGCCCTCGAGCGGCGTGCGCCGTGCCGTGCCCTTGATGAGCGTCTGCTTGAGGATCGCCACCGCCTTGTCCGCACTCTCCTTGCGCATCGCCTGGTACGTGACGGGCGTGTGGGTGTAGAGCACGTTCCCGAATCCGTCCTTGATTCCCTCGATGAAGTACGGCTCTGCGTGCACACCGCCGTTCGCGATGGTCTGGCCACCCGCAGCCATGTCGAAGGCACTCAACTCGTTCGCACCCGTGGAGAAACTCGCATACGGCTGGACGGTGTAGAGATCGGGCCGCATGTATGCCGAGCCGGCCAGCCTGTAGACGATCGGCGGCATCCGGTTCAGACCCACGATCTGGGCGAGCCGCGCATATGCACAGTTGATGGACAGCCATGTCTGCTCCGCAAGCGTGGTGAGCGGCTTGCTCACGCCCTTCGTGAGGACAAACGGTTCGTCGGGGTTGCCAGGATTCGGGAACCGGCACGGCATGGTGCCGTCGATGAGGTCTGTGCCCTCGACCCCTGCCTCGAGCGCTGCGGAGAGGATGAACATCTTCACACTCGAGCCCGTCTGGCGCCTGCGCAGCGCGAGGTTCACCTCGTTGCGGCCGGGCTCAAAGCCGGGTCCGCCGACAAGTGCGCGCACCGCCCCCGTTGCGGTGTCGAGCGAGACGAGTGAGGCCTGGATGCCGGTCTTGTTCTCGGGCAGTCGCTCTTTCACCGCCTTCACCGCCTTCGCCTGGGCGGACGCATCGATCGTGGTGGTGATGGTGAGCCCGCCGCGGTACAGCGCGTTGAACCGCTCCGCATACGTCGCGCCGAGGACCGTGCTCTTGTTGAGGAGGAAATCGCGGATCATCTCGCTGATGTAGGTGCGCGAGGTGCTGCGGGCAGACGCCGTGCCGACCGTCTCGGGTATCTCGAACTCGTTCAGGGCCCGGTCGGCCTCGGCCCGCTCCATGAGGCCGGTCTCGACCAGACGGTTCAGCACCTGGCGGAACCTGCGGCGCGACTGTTCGGGCCGGCGCACCGGATCGTACGTGGACGGCGCCCGCACGAGACCGGCGAGGAAACCGGCCTGGGCCAGCGTGAGGTCGGCGACCTTCGCACCGAAGTACACCTCGGCGGCGGCCTGGATTCCGTATGCGTTGTTGCCGAAGTACACGGTGTTCAGGTACCGCTCGACGATCTGTGCCTTCGGCACCTGCTTCTCCAGCATCACCGCGTAGCGCGCCTGCAGGATCTTGTAGCGGCCGTCGCGCGGGAGGCCCGCGAGGTACTCGTTCTTCACCACCTGCTGGGTGATGGTGGATGCGCCCTGACGACCGCTCTCGTAGCGGAAGTTCGCGAGAGCAGCGCGCACGAGCGCACGCAGGTTCACCCCCTTGTGCCTCTCGAACCCTGCGTCCTCCACCGCGAGCAGGGCGGCCACGACGGAATCCGGGATGTCGGAGATCGAGACGGGCTGGCTGTTCTCGAACTCGAACACCCCGATCTGCTGTCCGGTCACGTCCAGGATCCGGGTACGGGTGGCGAGCCCGCTGAAGGCAGGAAGCTCGACCGGCACCTGCTCGTGGGCGTTCAGTACGCCCCACACGTGCGGGGCGGCACCGACCACCGCCCCAGCCACGAAGAGCGACCCCGCCACCACGGTGACTGCGGCGCGCAGATGCCACGACGCACGCTTGTTCACCTCGATCACGGTAGTTGTGGGTGCGCGGCACGGACCGTCACTGCGTTGCCCGCGGGGCTACCCTCGCCCGATGAGCGCATTTCCCGTCCGTCCGTTCCGCTTCGGGGTCCAGGTCGACTCCGCGCCCGATGCCCGCTCGTGGGCCGAGCTGGCGCGTCGCGCCGAGGCGAACGGGTTCGACGTGCTCACCATGCCCGACCATTTCACGCCACAGCTCGCGCCGATGCCCGCGTTGATGGCGGCGGCGGACGCCACAACGACTCTCCGGGTCGGCGCACTCGTGTTCGACAACGACTACAAGCACCCGCTCGTGCTCGCGAAGGAGCTCGCGACAATGGACGTCCTCTCGGGCGGTCGGGTCGAGATCGGCCTCGGGGCCGGGTGGATGGTCAGCGACTACGAGCAGTCGGGCATCCCCTATGACTCCCCCAGGGTCCGTATCGACAGGTTCGTCGAGGGTCTTGCCGTCATCAAGGGCTGCATGTCGGGCGAGAAGTTCTCCTTCGCGGGTGACCACTACGTCATCTCCGACCACGTTGCGCACCCCAGGCCCGTGCAACAGCCGTGCCCCCCGATCCTCATCGGGGGCGGCGGCAAGAGGGTGCTCACCGTCGCGGCACGCGAGGCCGACATCATCGGCATCAACGGAACGATGACCGCCGGCGTCGTCGGGGTCGAGGCGGTCTCGTCGATGACGTCGTCCGCCGTGGACGAGAAGGTCGCCGTGGTCGCCGCGGCCGGCGCGCACCGTCTGGACCGGATCGAGCTGAACATCCGCAACTTCTTCGTGAAGGTCACCGACGACCGCCGGGGTTTCGTCGACGGCGTCGCCGGGATGTTCAAGATCCCCGCTGAGCTGATTGATGACTCCCCCTTCGGGCTCATCGGCAGTGTCGCGGCCATCCAGGAGCAGATCCTCGCGTCCCGCGAGCGGTGGGGCTTCAGCTACTTCATTGTCGGTGCCCAGAACATCGAGGAGATGGCCCCGGTGGTGGCCGCCCTGCGGGGCAAGTAACTGCCGGCCCGACCCGCCCTCCGCCGCTTTCGGGCGGGGCACCCCTCAGCCCTAGTGTGAGCGCCCATGAGCGACCTTTCGGCACTGAACGTGGAGTTCCTGTTCCACATGCACGCAACACTCGACGCACCGGCTGTGGTGCCCGGCGGCCCGCAGGGCACCAGGGTCATCGTGGGCATCAACGGCGGCACCGTGACCGGCCCGAAGGTGAACGGCACGGTTGCGCACCTCGGCGCTGACTGGCTCACGATGCGTGCAGACGGCTCGGCGAGGCTCGACGTGCGTGCGCTCATCAACACGAGCGACGGTGCGGCGATCCACGTGTTCTACAAGGGCATCATGGCCCCGGGCGAGGGCGGCCCGCGGATCATCACCGCCCCGCTCTTCGAGACCGGCGACGAGCGTTACTCGTGGCTGAACAGCGTGCAGGCCGTTGCCGTGGGCGCCCCCGGACAGGGTTCGGTGGACTACGACGTCTACCGCGTTCTCTAGGCAGGCCCGGCATGGCAACAGACGAACTCACGCGCGTGGAGAAGGCGCTCGATGCACTCCTCGCCGAGTGCGACCCGAAGAAGGTCGACAACATCACGTTCCGGGGCGCCCGGTTCGACCACGGTCTCGCGTGGGTGCACTTCCCCGAGGGCCACGGCGGCCTCGGTCTGCGCCCCGAACTGAACCGTGTGGTGGAGGAACGACTCCGCAAGGCCGGTGCCGCACCCCAGGACCCCGCCACCTTCTTCATCGCGCTCGCCGGACCGACAATCGTGACCCACGGCAGCGAGGACGTGAAGAAGCGGTTCCTGCGCCCGATGTTCACCGGCGAGGAGCGTTGGTGCCAGCTGTTCAGCGAACCCGGCGCGGGATCCGACTTCGCCGGTCTCGGCACGCGCGCGGTGCGCGACGGCGAGGAGTGGGTGGTGAACGGCCAGAAGGTGTGGAACACGCTGGCTCACCTTGCGGACTGGGGAATGCTCGTCACCCGCACCGATCCCGAGGCCCCGAAACACAAGGGCATGACCTACTTCGCGCTCGACATGCGCGCCCCCGGCGTGGAGGTGCGCCCGCTGCGCCAGATCACCGGTGAGGCCGAGTTCAACGAGGTCTACATGACCGATGCCCGCGTGCCCGATGCACACCGCATCGGCGACGTGGGCGAAGGTTGGCGGGTCGCGCTCACCACGCTCATGAACGAGCGTTCCGCGATCGGCGGCGGGGGCGGCGGGAACGCCAGGCGCCGCGGACCGATCGACGACGCCATCAAGTTGTGGAACGACCTGCCCGCCGACCAGCGCAACGCCGCGCACCGCGACACGCTGATGCAGCTGTTCTGCAAGAGCGAGGCCCTGCGCCTCACCAACATGCGCGGTGCACAGGCGGCGAAGGCAGGCAACCCCGGACCGGAGGGCTCGATCGCCAAGCTCATGCTGGCCGAGTTCAACAAGAAGGTCACGGAGTTCTCGGTGGAACTGATGGGCGCAGCGGGCATGGTGGGGTACGACTTCACGTTCCGCCGGCCCGAGTCACTGTCGGTCGACGGTGGCGACGGCGGGGTGCGCCACTCGTTCCTGCGGGTGCGCGCCAACTCGATCGAGGGCGGCACCAGCGAGATCATGCGCAACATCCTCGGCGAACAGGTTCTCGGCCTGCCCGGCGAGCCGCGCGTCGACAAGGACCTCCCGTGGAGCAAGGTTCCGCGCAGCTAGCGCGGAACCCGCAACACAGTTCCGCGCAGCTAGCGCGGAACCCGCAACACAGTTCCGCGCAGTTAGCTCGGAACAGGTGCGTCAGGCGCCGAGGGTGACCGACTGGTCAGTCTTCGCAGTGGATTTCCCCACCGCGCAGTAGACACTGAGTGTCACCTTCGCCCCGGCCGACAACGACAGTTTCGACTTCAGCGTTGCCGCTGTTACCGAGGTGGCCACCAGCCCGTCGCTGTCGGTCTTCGGTGCGGCCACAGTTTTCGATGTCTTTCCCGACTTCGCGGTGACTCCGCACTTCGCGCCGGGTGCAGCCGACAGTTTCACGGTGGTGAGTCCGTTCCCGTTCGCGCCGACCCCCAACGTGCGTGTTCCCGACTGGGCGGTGGGACTCACGATGCGCACGGTCGCCTTCGCGCTCTTCAACAGGGAGAGCTTCAGGCTCTTGGCCGTGTCGGAAGAACCCGCGGCGGGAAGTTCCGGAAGCACGAGGCGGACCACCTCGTCGGCGCCCATCGACTGCAGTTTCACGCCCTGTGTGCCGGGGATGATGATCGGGGCAGTGTTCACGTCAGAGAACGTTCCGGTCCCGCCCGTTCCCGCATAAGCGCCCGAACCCCCGACCACCCACACCTTGGAGTCCGATCTCACCTCGACACAGAACATGAGGTTGGGGTCGTTGGGGTTCACTGCACCGCCGCACTCGACCCTGCCCGTCCCGCTGAAGCCGAATGTCTGCTCGATGGTGCCCGACAGCTTCGTGGACTTTGCATCGGCGAACTTCATGGCCCACGCGCACGCCTGGTAGCCGTCCATCGAACTCTGGATGCCACCGACAGTGACCGTGTTCGGGGCTCCGGCGGTGACTGTCAACGAGTAGGTGGACGTGATGGTGCGCCGCATGTCGCACGTCTGCTCGATCGTGCCCTGGCCCACGTTCGCGTTGGTGACCGTTCCGCTCAGGGCGGCATTGGTGAAGGTGCTCACCTGCACCGTGGAACATGTGGCACTCGGCGCCTGGCCCTGGCCGTTCCATCGTGCAGCGACGTTGGAGAGAAAGGACTGCAGGTCGGTCGACTGGTTGCCCGCGCTGCAGGTGCTGACCGGGGCGACCTTGTCGTATCCGGTGCCGCCGCTCATGGTGACGGTGAAGTCACCCGGGTCGAAGGTGTTCGCCGCCGAGGCGCCGGTGACCGGCACGAGAACAACAGCCCCTGTTGCGACCGTGGCCATCAGTACGCGGAGTTTCCCCATGTGGTGCACCTTATTTCGCCCGGGCGAATCGCATCATCCCGGCATCGGGTCCCGGTCCGGAATTGCCGAAGGGGGCCACCGCCGCAGCGGCAGCCCCCTCGGGGATCGGGAATGTGACTGGGTGCGTCAGGCGGCGCGCAGGCCGGTGAGCCCGCGGCTGATGAACGACACGATGGCGTCCTTCACCGGGACCATGCCGTACACGATGCAGCCGTCCACGCAGATGGTCATCCAGGAGGAGCGGAAGTCGCCCGTCCAGGCAGTGACGAAGTGTGCGTCGAGCGCCCAGACGAGCGCGATGCTGACCGCGAGTGCGGTGTGGGCCCCGAGGACGGGGATGGACCGGAGGACCTTGTCCAACTTGAGCGTGTGGGTCAACGTGTTGAACACGGGCATGACCGCACCGAGCAGGACGGCCATCAGGATGAGTGAGCCGAGTGTGTACATGGGACTTACCTCTTTCGAGTAGTTCCCCGCCCACCAGCGAATGTAACCACGGTCACACCGGGGGTGGTGGATTTCCACAGGGTTTTTCCACAGGGTCACGGCTATCCCAGCAATCCCGCGAAACCCTTGTCCCGTATGCATCTACCGTCCTCCCGCAGGTCAGTTGAGTCGTTTCTAGAGTGCCCCGGATGCCCCGCGAGCCCGCCATACGCCTCGAGCAACTCACGAAGTTCTACGGCCGACGACTCGGCGTTCGCGACATCTCGTTCGAGGTGAACCCGGGCGAGGTCGTGGGCTTCCTCGGACCGAACGGCTCGGGCAAGACCACCGTCCTGAGATCGATCATGGGACTGTTGCGCCCGACCTCGGGGCAGGCGCAACTGTTCGGGGTTGACGTCCAGGAATCCGGTATTCACGGGCGCGAACACACCGGATACCTGCCCGGCACTCTCTCGCTGTACGAGAGGATGACAGCAAGCTCGTACCTTCGTTTCATCGCGGCGATGCGACGCAGGGATTGTTCCCGTCGCATCGACGAGCTCTGCGAGAGGTTCGCCGTCGACAGATCCGTTCGGATCTCTGAGATGTCGAAGGGCAACAAACAAAAGGTGGGCGTGGTGCAGGCATTCATGCATGATCCGGACCTTCTCGTCATGGACGAACCCACGTCGGGGCTTGATCCCTTGGTGCAGAGCGAGTTCGACGACTTGCTCCGCGAGTCCACCGCTCGTGGTGCAGCCGTGCTGCTGTCGTCCCACGTGATGAGCGAGGTGGAACGGCTCGCCTCCCGGGTGGCAATCGTGAACAAGGGCGTGATGGTGGCATTCGACAGAGTCGATGTCATGAAGGACCGTGCCACGGTCACCATCGTGCTCGAGTTCTCCCGGGAGGTCGACCCACATCAGCTCGCCGATGTACCCGGGTTCGTGGTCACCCGGTCGGACGGTTCCGTGGTGACCGGGGTCATGCGCGGACCCGAGGCGGCTCTGCTCAGACGGGCACTCGACCTCGGACTAGTTGCGGTGCGCTCCCCCGAACAAACCCTCGACCAGCTGTTCCGCGACCTCGTGAGTCCCGGCCCGAAGCCTCCGAGCGGCCGGGCCGCATGAGGGGCGCACTTGCACGCCGGGTGCTCACGGAACGCGCCCGGGGGCTTGCCGGGTGGTCCCTGGGTCTCGTCGCGATTGTCGCGCTGCAGGTGTCGGTGTACCCGACAATCAGGGACTCGCAGAAGGGGTGGTCGGACCTCACCGAGCAGTTCCCCGAGGCGTTCAGGGAGATCCTCCGGATCTCCGACTACACGACACCGAGCGGGTATCTCACGACTGAACTCTTCACGTTCGTTCTCCCCTTCATCTTCATCGGGGTCGGGGCAGCGTGGGGTGCCCGCTCAGCAGCTGAGGAAGAGGAGAACGGCACGGCCGACGTGCTGTTGTCCTTGCCCGTGTCCCGGAGTTCGCTTCTCGCGACGCGAGTCCTCACCACCTGGACAGTCCTGGCCGCACTCGGGGTGCTCCTGACCGCAAGCCTGGTGGTCGGCACCTCGCTCGTCGACATGGAAGTGCCGGTCCGGCGGATCGTTGCGGGTGCCGTGTCGTTGATGTTGCTCGGCGCCGTCTTTGATGCAGTCGCGCTTCTTGTCGGGTCGCTGAGCGGGAGGCGTGGGGTGGCGCTCGGCGCGTCCCTCGGAATCTCGCTCGCAGCGTTCGTGCTGTACTCGCTCGCACCTCTCGTCACGACCTTTGATGCCTTGCTGCCGTCAAACCCGTTCCAGTGGACGCTCGGAAGCCGTCCGCTCACCGACGGCCTCGATGCCGCGTATCTGACTGGGGCAACAGCAACAATCGCCGTCCTGGCAGGACTTTCCTTCGCGGCGTATTCACGCCGCGATGTGGGCGCCTGAGCCGGCGCGGCTCCGTCCCCAGACGACAGCTCGTAGATCCCTGAGTTTCCGGACAGTCATGCCCATGGAACACCAGGCGCCGTGCCAAGGCGTGGTTCGAACAGTGGCTCCGTGCGTGCTCGCGTTCCTCGGCGCCCAGCTCCCGGCCGGGGTCAGATGGCGCTCGCATCGGACCCGAACACGGAGAATCAGGACTTGGCGTTGACCTCAGCGCAGAGATTGCCCGCATCAGTGAAGGACACGCCTTTGTCCATGTAGCCGAAGATCCAGCGGCAGAAGTTGTCCCTCACATAGATGCTGCCGATGCCAGCAAGAACGGTTGTCATGTCGGACTTTGACTTCGGGGTCTTGAGGCTGTCGCAGATCGAGGTGGAGACCGGCCCCCCGTTGTTGGCGCAGAGGTTGCCGGAGGTGATCTCGGCGCTCGTGCGCACCGGCACGTAGAAGTTCGCCGGGGAGACGGTGGTCGTGGTCATCGTGGGTGTCCCGCCGTTCGTGCCGCCACTGTTGGTCGGGGTGGTGGTGTTCGTGCCGCCGGACGAGCCCTCGTCGGGTGCGTCGTCATCGAATGTGTCATCGGGCTTGAAGGTGATACGGAACGTGGAGCCGGTGTAGGCCTTCTCCTTGGCGGTGCGGATGGCGACAACCCGGAACGAGTACCGACCGTCCCGGAAGGCCTCGTCGCCGCTCTCCTCGTCCTCCTCGTATCCGGAGATCGTGACGCGCGCGGTGCCCGAGACCGACTTGAACTTGGACACGTCCTCCCATTTCTTGCTGCCGGGCGGCACCTGCTGGAGCGTGAAGGAGCGGTTGGGCGTGCGGGGGGACACCACGAGGGTCACCCTGCAGGACTCCTCGTTCTTCGCCTGGTCGATCACGCCGTCCTTGCATGCAGACTCCAACGTGAGCGTGATCTTCTGGGCAGAGGGGACCTGCAAGCCACCGGCACTGCCCGGAACCACAACCGCCACCGCCGTTGCCGCCACGACCAATCTCGCCACGTTGCGCACGTGCATTGCCCCCTTGAACGCCTGCGGGAACTGCTTCCCCGCAGCAGGCCAATCTTTGCGGAACCCCGCGCCCGGCACGAGCGGAACCCCCGAACACGCGGACAAGTGAGGCTCGGTTATCAGCAAGGATGAGTGCGGGCAGGATCGCACGATGGGCAACCGCAGGAACCAGACTTCAGACTTCATCAGGGATGCAGCACTCAGCGAACTGGTGCGTGCGGGTCACTCGGCCCTCACCATGGAGTCGATTGCCCGCGCCTCGTACTCCTCCATCGGCAGCGTCTATGCCCGCTACGCAGGACGCTCCGCACTGTTCGCCGACCTGCTCGCGAGCCGCGTTGCCCCCGCGCTCGAACGCCTGTCCGAAGGGTCAGGCTCGCTCGAGTCCCGCCTGTCGGCTGCACTGGCAGATGACGGCATCGGCGCGGTCATCCGCGCGCTCACCGAGCTTGCCCTCGCCGCCAGGCACGACGTGGAGATTCGCGGGGATGCCCGCCGGCTCGTCGGCGGGCTGGTTGACATGCTCGCCGAGAACGAGGACGAAGGAATCCGTTGGCTGGTGGCCGCCGTGGTGCTCGGACGCCAGTTCCTCGTCGGCGTGGGCTGCACCGTGCCGCCGATTGCCGCGGATCTTGCACGGTTCGTGCGCACGATGTCCGAACGGATCGACGAGCCTCATCACGCCGGTGCTCTCTCCCCTCCGCCCGATCCGCCGATTCCCGACAGCCCGGAACCGAAGACGCGCGACGCGGTGGCCGAGTCGCTCTCGCGTTCGACTGCACGCATGCTCGCCGAGAAGGGGATCACCGGCGCGAACCTGAAGGAGATTGCCGCCGACTCCGGCGTGACCACAGGGGCCGTCTACCGGCGCTACGGGTCCAAGAACGAACTCGTGCGCGACACGGTGGTCCGCGAGCTCTCGCCCCGCCGCTACGAGTGGACGGAGAGATTCGTGGCGGCGTTCGCTGGCACGATCGACGACTCGCCGGGGGACATTCTCGCCGACCAGGTTCTCACCCTCCTCTCGGACAGGGACCATGCCCTCTCCACTCTCGAGATGATGCACGCGGCCCGCGTGGATACGGCGGTCCGGGAAGTGCTCACGAACCAGTTCCACGCTGCGGCGGCGGCGCGCACGGCGATGTTCGCCCAGTTCGCGGACGCCGGCGCGGTCAGCGAGACAGTCAACCCTCTGCTGATGGGCTGGCTCATCCAGACCGCACCCGCGGGCGGTCGCATCCTCGTGTCACTCGACATGACGATCCCCGAGGAAAGCCTGCGCCGCGGGCTGCGGTCCGTCGTGAGTGCGCTGGCCCCCTGACCCGGAACGGTGGGCGTTGAGGGACTCGAACCCCCGACCCTCTCCTTGTAAGGGAGTACATCACATCGATTCATCATCGATGTCCGTTCACGAAACCCTGTAGCGACAGGACTTCCGCGCTGCGGACGCACATCGAAGTGGACAGAGTTGGCCACAGGTGGACATTGGACCATCGCACACATTTGGACCATCACTCCGGACGCGCTGACCACGCCTTGCGCTTGAGCAGTTCAGCACGAGACGGCCATTCGCTCTTCGGCAGCGGAGGTTCACCGAGCGGTCGCGGGGTCACGAACCGTGCCGAGATCTCGCCGCCGCCGACGATGCGCAACTCCCGACTGTCGGGGTCGAAGTGCCAGCCCTCTGAGCAGATGTGCAGCTGCTGACCTGTCTCCCACAGCACCCCGACCAACCAGCCCGGGCAGGCGACACCGGGTCGTGCAAATGCGGGGCAGCGTCGACGACCGCCGGTCGTTCTGCCCTCGATCTCACCGGACAGGCTGCGGAACACGAGACCGGTCTCGATCCGGCCGTCCTCCCGCACCGGGAGTCGTGGTTGCCAGCCATCAACGGTGTTCACGATCGAATAGGCACGTCGACAGAGATCCTGGACTCGCCCGCGGTTCACCTCAGCGACCAGTAGGCCCTCCACGAACCTGTCGCCCCTGAAGATGCGAGTGATCGCCGTACATACTGCGCGCAAGTCGAGATCATCGACGTGCTCATCGGTCATCGGTTCGTCGAGCGGCGCGGCAAAGACCGGCGACACCAGGTTCATCTCATAGACGAGATGGTGGAGTTCATCGAGGTCGTCGTTGGACTCAGCAGACTGCATGTACCTCACCCCGGAGGGGTCCGGTGCGCTCAACGCCGGTCCAGCAAGATCCGGGGCCGCATCGAGCAGGTAGGTCAGCCGCTTGAGTCGCTCCCACTGCTGGGGCGTCGCATCTTCGGGCCCACGGTTCTCTGCACCACTCGCTGGTTCTGGGTGCTCGTTCGGGACCATTACCCCATCATCCCACGGGGGTGACCCACCCCAGATTGGTCCCGGGCTGACCATCTTGCCTTTGCAGTTGTCGCACGAACAGTGGTTCTCCTACCCGGAGGTACAGGTCATGACACCTGATCAGATTCACCAAGAGGCGCAGCGTCGTCTCGCTCAACATGCAATCACGATGGACGAGATCCTCACCGGCATGGAAAGCGATGACTGGGGAACGTACGTCGAATGCGAAGAGCGGTTCCTCGCCTACCCGCAGAAGTGCACGTGGCTCTCGTTCGACGTCTTCCGTGTGTATCTCTCATCGG
>JBEGQL010000039.1:0-94689 GCA_041181005.1 Actinomycetota bacterium | reverse complement strand
TTGGGCGGGTGCGTGCACGAACTCGTCCGGTACATGCACGGTGTCGATGACGACTGCGCGCACGGTGTCGGCAACATTCGTTCAGCAGTACGCCCTCGGCGTGACGCAGGTGGGTTCGGGCGGCGTGTCGTCGAGCCCGTCCGGCATCTCGTTGAACGCGGCCGGGTCGGCGGCATATGACTTCGACACGGGGACCTCGGTGACGTTGACGGCAACTGCGGCGTCGGGGTGGCGGTTCTCGGGTTGGGCGGGTGCGTGCACGAACCCGTCCGGTACATGCACGGTCACGATGTCGTCGGCGAAGAACGTCTCGGCGACGTTCGTGAAGGTGTGGGTGCTGTCGCTCACGCAGGTGGGCTCGGGAACGATCTCATCGGGCGACTCGAGCATTTCCACGAGCAATGCAGGCCTGACCGCAAGCAGCACGTACGACACGGGCTCATCGGTGGCCCTCACGGCGACGCCCGCCTCGGGCTGGCGGGTCCAGTCGTGGAGCGGCGGTGGCTGCTCGGGTACCGGCACCACGTGCACGGTGTCGATGACGTCGGCGCAGTCCGTGACCGTGACGTACGTGCAGCAGTTCACGTTGTCCCTGACCCAGGTCGGTTCGGGATCGGTCGGCACCAATGCATCGGGCCTGTCCACGAGCACCGGGTCACTGACATCATCGAAGGTCCTCGACACGGGTTCTTCGGTGGCACTCACGGCGACGCCCGCCTCGGGCTGGCGGGTCCAGTCGTGGAGCGGTGGTGGCTGCTCCGGAACGGGCACCACATGCACGGTGTCGCTGTCGGCGGACACGTCGGTGACGGTGACGTTCATCAGGTTCTGGGCACTGTCCGTGACCCAGGTGGGTTCAGGATCGGTGTCCTCCACGCCGTCGGGCATCTCGCTCGTGTCGGCTGCTTCGCAGTCGGCCGATTACGACGACGGGACGTCCGTGGACCTGACCACCACAACGCCGGCGGGATGGCGGTTCGCTGGTTGGTCCGGAGCGTGCACCAACCCGTCCGGACCGTGCACGGTCACGATGACGGAGGCGCGAAACGTCACGGCCACGTTCGTGAGGATCTGGGCACTGGCCGTGACCCAGATCGGTGACGGAACGGTGGTGTCGACCCCGTCGAAGGTGTCACTGTCTGCTGCAGGCTCGGACTCAAAGACTTTCGACGACCAGACCTCGGTCAGTCTTGCGGCAACACCCGCAACCGGTTGGCGGTTCGTGGGCTGGACGGGGGACTGCACGGGGTCTTCGTCGCCGTGTTCCGTCTCGATGACGGCCGCGAAGACGGTCACCGCGACGTTCGTCCAGCAGTACACGCTGTCTCTGACACAGGTCGGGTCCGGTTCCGTCGCCTCCGACCCGGTCGGTCTGTCCACCAACTCCGCAACCACCGAGACCAGCAAGTACGACACGGGAGACGCCGTGGAACTCACGGCAACGGCGGCGCCGGGCTACATCTTCGACGGATGGACGGGCGATTGCTCGGGTTCGTCCACGTGCAACCTGACGATGGCCGCGGACAAGTCCGTGACCGCCACGTTCTCCCTGGTGCCGCCGGGTGCAAAGACCCTGGCGGTCACGGTCATCGGGCTCGGCGGCACCATCGACTCGAGTCCGTCCGGGATCACAGGTTGCATCGACGGCTCCGGCACGTGTGCGAAGTCATTCGCCGACGGCACATCCGTGACGCTCACCGCGACACCGTCCGGGACGGGGGAGTTCCGCGGCTGGGGTGGCGCGTGCTCGGGATCGTCGACCACGTGCACGGTGACGATGTCGGAGGCCAGGAACGTGACGGCCACGTTCGTGCGGGTGTGGGAACTCTCCGTCACCCAGGTCGGGTCCGGCAGCGTGACGTCGACACCGTCGGGGATCTCGCTCGTTTCCGCCACGACACAGTCCACGAGTCTCGACGACTCCACCACCGTCTCGCTTGCCGCGTCTCCCGCCGCCGGCTGGCGGTTCTCGGCATGGACCGGCGCGTGCAGCGGCTCGACCAGCCCGTGTTCCGTCTCCATGACCGCGTCGAAATCGATCACTGCGACGTTCGTCCGCGTGTTCGACCTGTCCCTCTCGCAGGTCGGCTCCGGGTCCGTGACGGCGGCGGACAGCAGCATCTCCACGGCCACTGGCCAGCTGTCCGACTCGCACACGTACGACACGGGCGCCTCGGTTTCTCTGTCCGCGACAGCCGCCTCGGGCTGGCGGTTCTCGGCGTGGACCGGCGCGTGCAGCGGCTCGACCAGCCCGTGTTCGGTTTCGATGACGGCGGCGAAGTCGGTCACGGCCACGTTCATCCAGCTGCGGTCGTTGACTGTGAACAGGACCGGCGACGGGTCGATTTCATCCGACGTGACCGGCATCTCATTCGGCACGGCCGACCCGGCGTCGCAATCGGCGGACTTCGACAACAACACCGCGGTGGTCCTCACGGCCACGGCGGACTCCGGCTGGCGGTTCTCAGCGTGGTCAGGGGCGTGTTCGGGAACGGGCACGTGCTCTGTCACCATGTCGGCGGCGAAGTCGGTCACGGCCACGTTCGTCAAGGTCTGGGCATTGTCTGTCACCCAGGTCGGGTCCGGCGCCGTTGCATCCGGTGACTCGAACATCTCCACAGCCGACGGCAGCCTGACGGGCTCGTACACCTACGACACGGGCACCACCGTCGTCCTCACCGCAACGCCGGCCTCCGGATGGGGGGTCTCGGCGTGGAGCGGCGGCGGCTGTTCGGGTGCAGGCAGCACGTGCACGGTGTCCGTGACCGCGGCGAAGTCGGTCACGGCCACGTTCGTCAAGGTCTGGGCATTGTCTGTCACCCAGGTCGGGTCCGGTTCAGTCACGTCGTCACCGTCGGGTGTCTCGCTCGCTGCCGCGGGCAGTGCGTCCACCACGTTCAACGACACGACGAACGTGAGTCTCGCTGCCTCGGCCGCCACCGGCTGGCGGTTCTCGGCATGGACCGGTGCGTGCAGCGGCTCGACCAGTCCGTGTTCTGTTTCGATGACGGCGGCGAAGTCGGTCACGGCCACGTTCATCCAGACCTTCATCCTCTCGGTCACGCAGGCCGGATCGGGCGCCGTGACGTCCGCAGACTCGGGAATCTCGTTGGCCGCCGCAGGCGCCACGGCGGGTTCGTACGACAAGGACACGTCGGTCAGCCTCAGTGCATCGGCTGCCTCCGGCTGGCGGTTCGCGGCGTGGACGGGTGCGTGCACGGGTTCGTCGTCCCCGTGTTCCGTCACGATGAGCGAGGCGAAGTCGGTCACGGCCACCTTCGTCAGGTTCTGGGCGTTGTCTGTCACCCAGGTCGGGTCCGGCGGGGTCGCTTCATCGCCGTCCGGTGTCAGCCTCGCCGCGGCAGGATCGGCGAACGCCGACTTCGACGACCAGACCTCGGTCGTACTGACTGCCACCCCGGCCTCGGGCTGGGGTGTCAGTTCCTGGAGCGGTGGCGGGTGTTCGGGCACGGCGTCGACCTGCGCGGTCACCATGACCTCCGCGAAGTCGGTGACCGTCACCTTCGTCCGGGTGTGGACGCTCACGGTCACACAGGTGGGCTCGGGAACCGTGACATCGGCACCGACCGGGGTTGCCCTGGTTGCGGCAGGATCTGCGTCAGCATCCTTCGAGGAGTCCTCCGTTGTGACCCTCACCAGTGCGGCCGCCACCAACTGGGTGTTCTCGGGATGGAGCGGAGCGTGCACCAATCCCTCGGGTCCCTGCGATGTCACGATGTCCGCGGCAAAGTCCGTGACGGCCACGTTCGAGTACGTCGCGCCGAGCGACAAGACGCTCACGGTCACTGTGGACGGCTCCGGAGGCTCGGTTGGTTCTTCCCCGGCCGGCATCACCGGCTGCACCAGTTCGGGAGGCACCTGCTCGGCGCCGTTTGCTGATGGCACCTCGGTCACGTTGACGGCAACCCCGGACTCGGGGTGGCAGTTCGACGGATGGACCGGCGCCTGCTCGGGAACGACCGCAACATGCACCGTCACGATGTCGGTGGCGCGGTCGGTGACCGCGAAGTTCACGAGGATCGCCGCGGCGGCACCCACCACGACCGTTCCCGAGGTAGTCGTCCCGGTGGTCACGACCGTCCCGGCGCTCGAGGCCACTGCCGTTCTCGCGCTCTCGGTGCAGGGCAAGGGCAGGGTCGATGCGACAGTCGCCGGCAGGGCGACGGCACTGACCGGTTGCACCGATGCGGGCGGCGCGAGGTGCTCCGCCACCTTCCAGCAGTCCGATGTCGTCAAGCTCAGCCCGACCCCGGACCGCGGGTGGGTCTTCGGCGGTTGGTCGGATCCCGCAGACCCGTCGTCATGCCGGACGCGCGGATCGTGCGCGGTGACGATGAGCAGACCGCGCTCCATCGAGGCCACGTTCACGCCTGTCTGGGTGCTGAGCCTCAGCATCCGCGGGACGGGAACCGGAACAGTGACCGCGTTCGTGAACGGGCGGCGGAACGGAATCAACGATTGCGGACCGACCGGAGGAACGTGCAGTTCTCCCTACGACGACGGTGCCGTCGTGACCCTGCGAGCCAGCACGGGCGCAAGGACAGCCTCCACGATCTGGACGGGCGACTGTGATGCCACGGGTACAGACGCCTGTCGCGTCGTGATGACGAAGGCCCACTCGGTCTCGCTCGAGATCGTGGCCGAGGTCCCGGAGACCGCACCGACAACCGTGCCACCGTCGACGCCCGCGCCGACCCCGGGAGCAGGGGTCCAGGTGACCGGAGAGAAGACCGCGGCCCAGTTCGTGGTGCTGCCGGGAACGGTCGGATGGCAGGTGTCGGTCGACGCCGCATTGCGCGAGTCCGCCAGCCGCAACGCCGCCGATTTCGCCGGGGTGATCAGCTCCAGCGTCGGCACGGCGCCGACCGCCGGCGAATGGCAGACGACATTCCCGTCCGCGCTCAGCGATGCCTCGATACTGAAGTCGAGCGACCTCGCCAGGACAGTTGCGGACGCCGCGCTGTCGAAGACCATGGCCGATGTGGGCGGTTCGTGGATCCGCGTCGTCGCCGGGGTGAAGTCGTACAAGCCCGGCTCCACCGCACTCCTCGTCGTCACCTCCGCTCAGCTGGTGATCGGGGCCGCACGGGTGGGCCGGGACGGCACGGCGACGATCCACGGGATGTTCCCCGTCGACAAGATGGGGACCGGCGGGCACGTCATCAAGATCGTCGGCACCCGCGTCCTGAGGAACGTGTCCGTCACCGAAAAGGGCCGGATCGTTCTGCCGGATTCCGAGCTGTCGAAGGTCGCCCAGTTCGACCCCAAGTCCACGGCCGTCATCCGTTACACGGGGAACGGCAGGAACATCACCGAGGAGATCGATCTCGCGGGGAGCGATCCCTGGTGGACGCTCCTCTCGCTCGTGATCGTGCTTCTCCTTGCGCTCGTCCTGCTCGGCCGCCGCCCTGCACACCGCCGCCGTGTCGAGTCCGCGATGCTCGTGCTGACTGCCGCGGCGACCGTACTCACCCAGTACTTCGGTTGGACGAGGGTGTCCTATCCCGTCATGGCGGCGGGTCTCGTCCTGGCCGTCGTCGTTGCGGGCGTTGTCCTCCTCGTCGGTTCGCAGGACGGCGAGACCACTCCCGACGAACCGACCCCGGCCTGAGGCCGCAGCCGTCTCGATCGTCAATCCACCACGGGACCGTACGTCGGTCTCGCGGAGAAGCGCGACAGGGACATCGGCTTCACGTGGTACCCGATCGCCGCCCGTGGCTAGGGTTGCCGGTGTCGGCCCGGGTCCGACGGGAAGCAGGGGGACATGGCTTTCGTGACGTGCAGCGGTCTGAGCAAGACCTACACAGTCGGCGGCGAGGAGGTGAAGGCCCTCGACAACGTGTCGCTCACGGTGGAGAAGGGTGACTTCATCGCCATCTGCGGCCCGTCCGGCTCCGGTAAGTCCACGCTTGCGAACGTCATCGGCGGGCTCGACCAGCCGGACGCGGGCAGCGTCGTGGTGGACGGTGTCGACCTCGCGACCGCGAAGGACAAGGAACTTTCCGAGTACCGCAACCGGAACATCGGGTTCGTCTTCCAGTCCTTCAACCTCCAGGCCCATGAGTCGGCCCTCGAGAACGTGATCTCGCCACTCGTGATCGGCGGTGTGGGGAAGAAGAAGGAGCGGCAGGAGAAGGGTCTGAAGGCACTCGAGCGCGTGGGTCTCGCCGACAGGGCAAAGCACAAGCCCACCGAGCTGTCCGGTGGACAGCGCCAGCGGGTCGCCATCGCCCGCGCACTGGTGAACGACCCGCAGTTGATCATCGCGGACGAGCCGACCGGCAACCTCGACTCCACCCGTGGTGCCGACGTGATCTCGGAACTGGAGCGGCTGAACGGGGAGGGCATCACTCTCATCGTCATCACCCACGACCCGAACGTCGCGAACAGGGCGAAGCGGGTGCTCGACATCAAGGACGGCAGGATCAGCGAGAGGGCGGGTGCACGGTGAAGTTCAAGGACAAGTTCCGCACGGGGTGGAGGAACCTCAGCAGGCAGAAGCTGCGCACATCCCTCACGATCTTCGCGATCGTCATCGGTGCAGTGAGCGTCACTGTGATGCTCTCGCTCGTGACGAGCGCGAAGGGCTTCCTCATGTCGAGCGCCCAGAAGACGGGCATGGACAAGAGGGTCATCGTCACCGGGACCGCCGGCCTCGACTACCGGGAGTCCACCTGGAACTGGCCCGACGGCACGGGGAAGAGAATCGACGAGTCGGTCCTGAAGGAGGTGTCGGCGCTGCCCGAGGTGAACTCGGCGAGCCTCTACACCTCCGTGCAGTCACTCGCCGAGTTCTCGGTGAAGGGCGCCACCGTCGCGTTCAAGAACATGTACACCGAGGCGTACACGCCGAACGGCACGATCAAGCACATCCTGGTCGCGGGCGAGGAACTCAGTGAGGCGACGAACGGCAAGGGCGTTCTCATCTCCGGTGGCGTCGCAAGGGACCTCGGTTACAAGGGCCGTGAAGCCGAGCTCGTGGGCAGCGAGATCACCCTGAGGTTCCGAAAGGACATGGGCCCCCCGGGGTCGGGCAAGGCCGACGAGAAGGGAACGATCGTCGGCGTGGTGCTCGGTGAGAACGGCGACGGGCTGAGCTTCGACCTCGACTGGGGAGTGAAGCTCGACACGCTCACGTGGGAGGAGAACAACGGGCCGAACGGCGAGACCCAGACCCGCACCGAGAGCAACGTCACCCGCAACGGGTACGCCTCTGTGTGGGTCGACCTGAAGGACAAGGACACGGCCGATGCCGTGGTCGCGAAGATCGAGGGAATGGGCTACGGCGCCGCCGCCGGCCAGGAGGAGGTCGATGCCCAGGCGACGGCATTCACGATCATCGGTGCGGTGCTCGGCGGCATCGGCGGCATCGCGCTGCTCGTGGCCGCGATCGGTGTCATCAACACGATGGTGATGGCAACGCTGGAGCGCACCCGTGAGATCGGCATCATGCGTGCGATCGGCGCCACGAAGCGCACGGTCCGCACACTGTTCACGGTGGAGGCGGGTGTGCTCGGCTTCATGGGCGGGGTGTTCGGCGTTGCCATCAGTTTCGGGGTCGCAGTGGGTCTGAACCAGGTGCTCAACAAGCAGCTGGCCGACAGCGGGATCACCGACCGCAACATCGTGTCCGTGCCCCCGCACATCGCGCTCATCGTGCTCGCCGCGACCACATTGATAGGCATGCTTGCGGGCAGGCTCCCGGCGCGCCGTGCGGCGAACCTCGACCCCGTCGAGGCGCTCCGCTACGAGTGACCTGACAGACCGCACACAACGATGCCGCTCCCGGGCTCGATCTTCTCGGCGCGGTTCGCCGACCTTGACCTGAAGGTGGTGTCGGGCGGGTGGCCCGACGGTCTCCACGGCGAGATGTTCGTGAGCGCGCCCGTGGTGGATGCGCGCCTCGACTACCAGTTGTTCGGGTTCGGCGCGATGATGCGCATCTCCATGCAAAAGGGCACCCACGGCGCCCCTGCCGACAGGGTGGCGCTGCGCGTGCGCACCCTCGAGACTCCCGTGCAGCGCATCCACACCCTGGCAGGCGGGAGATTCAACGGAGGCCTGCTCGGGCTCGAGTCGCCGTACGGGCACGCGAACATGGCGAACACCGCGCCTCTCGGATGGGGCGGCAGGCTCTTCGCGACGTGGGACGTGGGCCGGCCCGTGGAGGTCGACCCCGTCACTCTCGGGTTCCTCGGCGAGGTGGGCAGCGCGGAGAGCTGGGGCGGCGACTCGTTCCGTGCGCGAAAGGTGCTGCCGCAGGTGTTCTCCACTGCGCACCCGATCGTGGACCACGGCCGCGACTGCATGTGGACCGTGAAACTCTCGCTCACCGCGTCGGGGATGGAACCGCAGGTCGTGCGCTACGACGGGACGGGCGCACGGGTCACGATGTGGCCGGTGTCCGGCGCCACGGTGGTCGGGTCGATGCACACGATCTCCCAGACACGCGACTGGCTCGTGCTCGCGGACTCAGGGAACTTCAAGGCGGACATGAACGAGATCCTCGGCGGCGAGCGCACCGTCACCGTCGACCAGCGTGTGCCCGTGTACTTCGTGCGCAAGGAAGCGCTCGAGTCAACGCCCGCGGGTCGGCCGGTGCCGTTCGTGCGCGCCGAGTTCGGGCCCACCACCGGCCACTACTACGCGCAATGGGACGACTCCGACGGCGTGAAGGTGCTCTTCGAGCATCTCGACCTCACCGACCTCGGCTATCGCATCGCTGCAGGTGACGTGGACGCCCACGGCCGGCCAGTGGACCCGCGGCACGTCGGGATGTACCAGATGGCGATGGCGCCCCAGACGGTGTCGGAGATGACCTTCGACCCGGAGAAGGGGACCGTCCGCGTCACCGCGAGTTTCCGTGAGGAGTGGACGTGGAACCTGCAGCTCTCCGCGATGGACTGGTCACCCGCGGGGCTCACGGCACCGGAGCTGCACCATGTCGTGTTCCAGGGCCGTCACCCTGAGGTGCTCGCGCGCCGTGTGCTCGACGTGTACCGCGACAGGATCGACCACTCAGCGGTGTCCGGCAGGGAACAGGGCGCACGCCTCGTGACGTTGCGGCGCGGGGACCTGGATGCGGCGTCGGTGTGGGAGTTCCCGTCGCTCGGTGACCTCCCGAGTTCACCGGTGTTCGTGCAGCGCCGCGGCGGGAGACCGGGCGGCGGCGACGGCTGGGTGGTGGTGCCCGTGCTCTCCGATGACGGCTTCAGGGTGGAGTGTTTCGACGCTGCCGACGTGTCGGCGGGACCGGTGGGGGTGCTGGCAGGGCCGAACCGCGAGCAGGTCCCGTTCATCCTCCACGCCATCTGGATGGAGTCCCCCGAGTCCCCCCGCGATGCGGACCGGCTGAGGTTCGCCGACGACATCGACCCCGCCGCGCTCGACGCGCTCGACGAGGTCGACCGCCGTGTGGTGCTCGAGGTGGCCGACGAACTCGCCTCGGCCTGACCGTGCCCGTTGCCGAGTCAGGCGAAGAAGCCGCGCACTGCGTCGGCCATCTTCTGGCGGTACGGCTCGCCTGACAGAACCACGCCCGCCATGGAGATGGAGGTGTGGGTGTGGCCACCCGCGCGGATGTGGTGCACCTTCACCCCGGCCTTGGCGAGTGCGTCTGCGTACGCGTCGCCCTCGTCGCGCAACGGGTCGAACTGTGCCGTGATGATCGTGGTGGGCGGAAGGCCCGCCAGCGACGATGCCAGCAGCGGGGATGCCTTCGGGTCCTTGCGCTGCTTGCCGTCGGCATAGTGGCCCCAGAACCAGTCCATGAGCGCCTTGGTGAGCACGTAGCCCTCCGCGTTCTGCCTCATCGACGGGTACTCACGCGAACCATCGGTGACGGGCGTGAGCAGGAGCTGGCCGCACAGCTCCGGGCCGCCGTTGTCGCGGGCCCACTGTGCCGCCACTGCGGCGACGTTGCCGCCGGCGCTCCACCCTGCGACTGCGATGCGGGACGGGTCCCCGCCGAGGGATGCGGCATTGTGGGCGACCCACTGCAGCGCGGCGCAGGCGTCGTCGGCGGCCGCGGGGAACGGTGCCTCGGGTGCGTGGCGGTAGTTCACCGACACGAACATCGCGCCCGACTTGTCGACGAGGTCGCGGATCATCGGTTCGTCGCTCACGTGGTCGCCGATCACCCAGCCACCCCCGTGGAAGTACACCACCACGGGGTGCGGGCCTTTTGATGCCGGCCGGTAGAGCCTCCACTGCAGGTCGGACCCGTCGGCGGCGGGGAGAGTGCCGTCCACCATCTCGCCGACCTCGGGTCCGGGGGGCCGCGCCGCGCTGCTCATCGTCATGAACTCGCGCGCAGCCTCCGGTGACATCGACTCGAGCGGAGGCAGGCCGAGCTGGGCCATCATGTCGAGCACGATGAACACGTCGGGCTGCAGCTCGCGCACGACGCCGTCGTTGCACACGCGGCCGTTCGGGCCCGCGAGGTCGAATCCGAGGTAGCCCTTCTCCACCACCTCGTTGCACACGCGCCGGTACCCGTCGACACCGCCGAGGTAGGGGAGCATCACGCGCGGCTTGCCGGGCACGTTCGCACCCATGTACCAGGAGTTGGTGTCCTTCATCAGCGAGATGTTCGCGAAGTCGGAGCCGTGGCGCACCCAGCCGTCCTCCGCCGTGTCGGTGGGCTCGATCGTGTCCCACCCGTTGTCGCGCATGTGCACGAGCGTGTCGGTGACCCAGTCGACGTGCTGCTCGATCGAGACCATCATGTTGGAGAGCACGCTCGGGCTGCCGGGGCCGGTGATCATGAACAGGTTGGGGAAGTCCTTCGTCATGAGGCCGAGGTACTGCAGCGGGCCGTGCTCCCACTTCTTCTTCAGCGTCAGCCCGCCGCGGCCGGTGATGTCCACACCCACGATGGCGCCGGTCATGGCGTCGAAGCCGGTGGCGTACACGATGTCGTCGAACTCCACATTCTCCCCGGCGAACTCGATGCCCTTCTCGTTGATGGTGGAAATGGGGCTTGTGTTGAGGTCGACGAGCCGTACGTGCGGCTTGTTGTAGGTCTGGAAGTAGTTCGTGTCGAGACACGGACGCTTCGTGCCGAAGGGGTAGGTCTTCGGGCAGAGAAGCTCGGCCGTGCGCGGGTCCTTCACGGTGGCACGGATGCGCTCACGGATCATCTCCGACACGATTTCGTTCGCCTCGCGGTTGGACGCCTGGTCCATGAAGATGCCGAGGATGGAGAACAGCTCGCCGCGGTTCCACGCCTCGTCGAACATCCTGCGTCGCTCGTCGGGAGCTGTGAGGAGTGCCGACGCGGTGCTCGGCGCGAGCGGCACGCCGCCGCGGCTCCACCGTGCGGCTTCCCGGTACGCGCCGCGGTCCGCCTGCAGGGGTGCCCTGCGGTCCTCCGACACAGGGCCGTTGAACGCGGGCACGGAGAAGTTGGGCGTGCGCTGGAACACGGTGACCTGCAGCGCCTCCTCGGCGATGAGCGGGATCGACTGGATGCCCGACGATCCCGTGCCGATCACGGCCACGCGCCGGCCGGTGAAGTCCACCTTCTCGTGCGGCCAGCGGCCGGTCACGAACACCCGGCCACCGAAGCGGTCGGTGCCCGGGATGTCGGGGTCCTTCGGGACGGACAGGCACCCGGTTGCCATGACGTAGTGGCGGCACGAGATCTTCTCCCCGCCGTCGGTGGTGACGGTCCACATTCGTGCGGCGTCGTCCCACACCGCCTCATTCACCTTGGTGTCGAAGCTGATGTGGCGGTACATGTCGTGCTTCTTCGCCACGAACTGCGCGTACGAGAGGATCTCGGGCTGGGTGGCGTATTTCTCCGACCACGTCCACTCGTGCTCGAGGTCGGGGTCCCACGAGAACGTGTAATCGGTGGTGGGGATGTCGCAGCGTGCACCGGGGTAGCGGTTCCAGTACCAGGTGCCGCCCACGTCGCCGCCCGACTCGAGCACACGGAAGGAGAACCCCGCCTTGCGCAGCGTGTGGACGAGATAGAGCCCGGAGAACCCGGCACCCACCACCACCACGTCAACGTCGCTCGATCCGGACATGCCGCACCCCCCTCGCGCACCCGGCATCGCGCCGGGACCTGCGTGGAGCAGTCTCGCAGGGAGGACGAAACGGTGTCTAGCCCGGGCGGGCCCCGGGGATGCGGGGTCCGCCCGGGCCGACTGTCGGGTCAGTCATGCGACCCGCGACCGGATCGGTCAGGCGTCGATGAAGGCGTAGGCGTGGACGAGGTTGCCCGAGTCGTCGGTGAGCGCGTGGGCGACGAGGTCGGCCTCGGCCACGTGGAACTCGGTGCCGATCCCGGTGCCCTCGGTGGTGGTGGCCGGGTAGGCCGCCACGCGGGCGAGGAACGCCTCGACGTCGGCGACGGTTGCGCTGGCGTCGGAATCTGCCATCGTGGTGTCGGCGTCCAGCACGGCTGTGCGCACGAGCGCCTCCCAGCTGGCGGCGAGGTCGTCGGTGCTGGTGAAGAGCTCGACGCCCACCACCTTGTCGCCGTAGGCGATGGCGATGCCGGTCTGGCCGTCCTCGATGCCCTTCTCGAGCAGCTCGTTCACGAGAGCGGCCATCTCACGGTCGTTCTCGACGAAGCGCTCCGCCTCGAGGTAGAGGGAGGAGTCGCTGCGGAGGTGGCGCGTGCTGAGCTCGGCTTCGATGCTGTTCCACACCGCGCCCTGGTCGGAGAACTTCGCCCCGCGTGCGCGGATGTTGTTGTAGATGCCGCGCTCCTTGGCAACGCGGGCGCGGCGGCTGAGGTTGCGGCCCGAGTTGCGGAACATGCTGCCGCCGTGCCAGCGGCCGGCCTCCACGCACGAGACGGGAATCACGATGGTGGCCCCTGCGGGGACGAGGATCGACACGTTCACGGTGCGGGTCTGGCGACCACCCTCGAGAACGCGCCCGGCAGGGATGAGCATCGGCACCTTGCCGGGGTTGTGCACCTGCAGCTGGGGCACGGTGGCGGAGTCGAGCTCGGAGACGGCGAGGGTGTCGTCGGCGAGCTTCGCGTCGGTGGGCCGCTCGACGGGGAGCGACAGCGGGAAGACCGACAGCCCCTTGCGGCGGATCGGGTCGTGGACCTTGGTCTGTGTGAGTGTCTGGATGGTCATGGTGTGTACCTCTTTCTTTCTGTTGTTGCGGTTGTGTGACCTGTGGTGTGGGCCCCTGTGCGGCCCGGGGCGAACGTACGACAAGGGTGTGACGTATTGTGTTCAGGTATCCCAAACTATAAAGAAGGGCCGTTTATTCCCGCCCGTGACGCGGGGTTCCTGGCAACATGGACCCGTGACTGTTCCGCCGGGCACCCCACACACCACCGAACGGGTCTCGGGGGTGTGCGACACCCCGTCCACGGGGGGCTTCGACATGTGCCGGGCCCGCTACGGGACCTTTCCGGAGTGCCCCCTGTGCGGGACCGGGCTCATCCCCGAGCACGCACACTTCAAGTGCACGGGCTGCGGCTGGCGCGACAGCTGCTGCGACTGACAGCCCGGCGCCGGGGGCGAATACTGTCCCCGTGATGGCAGCCGAACTCACTGACGACCAGCGACAGTCGCTCCGCGCCCGCTACCGCGCGGAGCGGGACAAGCGCCTCCGGCCCGACGGCAACGAGCAGTACCAGGAGCCGAGCGGCCGTTACGCGAACTTGATGGACGACACCTACACGCCGGTGGTGCCGCGCGAGTCGTTGCACACCGACGTGAACGTGGTGGTTGTGGGTGCCGGGTTCGCCGGACTCGTGACGGGAGCGCGGCTCAGACAGGCCGGCATCACCGATGTCCGCCTCATCGACAAGGCGGGCGATGTCGGCGGCGTGTGGTACTGGAACCGCTACCCGGGGGCGATGTGCGACACGGCGGCGATGATCTACCTGCCGCTCATGGAGGAGGTCGGCACGGTCCCGTCGGCGAAGTACGTGCCGGCACCGGAGATCCAGGCGCACGCACGACGCATCGCCGAGACGTTCGGGCTGTACGACGACGCACTGCTGTCCACCGGCATCTCCTCGATCGAGTGGCGCGAGGACGCCGGCCGCTACGAGGTGCGAACCGACCGCGGTGATGTGCTCATGGCGCGCTACGTGTGCATGGGTACGGGCCCGCTGCACAGGCCGAAGCTGCCCGGCATCCCCGGACTGCACTCGTTCACCGGGCATGCGTTCCACACCAGCCGCTGGGACTGGGCGTACACGGGCGGTGAGCCGGTGCGGGCGGGGATGGTGAACCTGCGCGACAAGCGGGTGGGGATCATCGGCACCGGAGCCACCGCGGTGCAGTGCATTCCGCACCTGTCGCGGTGGGCCGAGGAACTGCTCGTGTTCCAGCGCACGCCCTCGGCGATCGACGAGCGCAACAACCACCCCATCGACCCCGAGTGGTTCGCGGGGCTGGAGCCGGGGTGGCAGCGCAAGTGGATGATGAACTTCACCGTGCTGCAGACAATGGGGTTCGCCGAGGAGGACCTCGTGAAGGACGGCTGGACCGACATCAGCCAGCGCATCCGTGACCGAATGATCAAGCTCGTCCAGGCGGGCGGCACGCCGGGTCCCGACACCCTGCTGCGCGCGTACGAGGATTCCGACGACGAGAAGATGTCGGAGATCAGGGCGCGGGTCGACACGATCGTGGGGGACAGCCGCACTGCGGAGGCGCTGAAGCCCTGGTACCGGCAGCTGTGCAAGCGGCCGTGCTTCCACGACGAGTACCTGCAGTCGTTCAACAACCCGAACACCCGGCTCGTCGACACCGACGGCAGGGGAGTGGAGCGCATCGACGAGACGGGCGTGTGGGTGGACGGCACGCACCACCCGGTCGATGTCCTCGTCATCGCATCGGGGTTCGAGGTGGGCACCACGTACGAGCGGCGCAGCGGCTACGACGTTGCGGGGCGCGACGGGTTGCTCCTCTCGGAGAAGTGGGCCGGCGGCATGCGCAGCCTCCATGGCATGCACGTGCACGGCTTCCCCAACCTGTTCATCCTCGGTTTCTCCCAGGCGGCGAACCAGATCGCGAACGTGCCGCAGAACTACGTGGAGAACGGCCTCGCCATCGCCGACGTGATCCGCAGGTCGGAGGAATCCGGTGCCCACCGAGTGGAGCCCACTCTCGAGGCCGAGGAGCAGTGGATCGAGTTCATCCTCGGTTCGGTGCGTGCGTTGCGCGGCAACCCGGACTGCACGCCGGGGTACTACAACAACGAGGGCCGTCCCATGGGGGCCCGGGAGCAGCTGAACGGGAGCGGCCACCCCGGCGGTCCGGTCGCGTTCTTCGACCACCTCGAGAAGTGGCGGGCCTCCGGCGACTTCGCCGGGCTCACGTTCGGCTAGTCAGGCGTCCGGCGGGACACGGCGCGGCACGAACCGCACGCCGCACAGGGAGAACGATTCGTCGTCCACCGGCAGGCCACGCGATTCGGCGCGAGCGATCACGTCCGTAGGTTCGTGACAGGCGACCTCCACCGTGTCGAGCCCGTCCCCACGGGGCCCGGCAGGCACGAACCGCACGCAGAACCCGTCGGGTCGCACCTTGTGCATGCCGCAGTTGCGCCCGATGGTGACCGGTCTGTCGAGTGCCGTTCCCCAGCGCGTGGCGATGTCCGCCGGGTCGGTGCAGCCCACATCGGCCTGCACGAAACCCGTGACCACCGAGGTGTCCACGTGACCCCGCCACGAAGGACCGGCCGGATGCCAGTCGTCCCACGGGTCCTGACGGTCGATCTCGAGGAACGTGCCGCCGCTGTCTGCGGGGTGAACCTGCATGCAGCGGTAGCCGTGGCTCCCGAAGTCGGTCACCACCCGCCAGCCGAGCCCGTCGATGATCGAGCGGTGATGAGCCTGGTCGTCCGACTGGAATATCAGCATGTAGCCGCCGTCGCCGCCGCGGCGCGCGAGGTAGCGGCCGGCGGTGGTCCCTTCCCGCACGGGTGCCACCACCTCGAGGAACTGATCGCCCACGGGCATCACTGCGTTGTGGAGGCCGAACACCGCCACGCCGGGGTCTTCGTAGGCGGTGTGCAGCGAGAACACGTGCTCGAGATGGTCGACCACTGGGTCGCGGTCGCGGGCAACGAGACAGATCTGCCGGAGCCTCAGCACGGTGTCATCCTCCCACGGGGCGTGCGCCCGCGCGTCATGCGGGGTCGCCGCGGAAGCGGCGCCGGTTGGCGGCCACCCAGCGGTACGCGGCGCGCATGACATGGATGATGCCCGGCAGCAGCATCAGCCGGCCGAGCGGGGACCACGGCAGGCCGGCGTCCACGAACACCCGTGCCACGGCGTCGGCACCGGCGAATGTGCGGCCCCGTGCGTCGGCGTACTGCACGGCCCGCGCGCACTGTTCGCGGGTGAGCCCGAACATGGCGAGGTCGGTCTGCTGGTATGCGACGACCTCGGGGTGGTTGCGGATGCGTGCGCGCATGATCCGTACCGAACGTCGGCAGAACCCGCATTCGCCGTCGAAGATGAGGGTTCCACCGCGCACTTCCTCACCCTAGGGCTGTGACGCAATCTCGGGAGCGGACTTACACTTCATGTGTGAAGTTCCGGGTGACAGCATGCGGTGCGGTGGCGACACTGCTGACGATTCTCGTTTCACCCGGCCTCATCCCGCCCGCGCAGGCTGCCGGGCCCACGAGCGGACTCGTGGCGTATTGGTCCTTCAACGATTCGAGCAACTACAACGTGCCTGACATCGGGGGCAGCACACTGTTGAGCAACGGGACACCGGCGTGGACAGGTTCGGGAAAGAACGGCGGCGGGCTTTCCCTCAACGGCTCCAGTTCGTTGCGTGACCTCTCGTCGCCCGGATGGATACCCATCGGCAACACCCCGTACTCGGTGGCCGCCTGGTTCAAGGCCTCCACGGTCGGGAGGGCGAACGGCATCATCGGGTGGGGTCAGTGGGGTACGAGCAACAAGGTCAGGGCGTTGCGAACATTCGGCAGTGCGGGCGGTGGCTTCCGTCTCTACTGGTGGGGCAACGACCTGGATTGCTCGGCGACGGTGTGCCCCATCACTGCGAACGGTTGGCACCACGTGGCTGCCACGTGGGACGGCACCACGCGCAAGCTCTACATGGACGGAGCCCTCAAGGTGCAGAACACGCCCGCCGCAGGATCGGCCACCCCGATCAACTTCAACATTGGGGTCACAAACAACAACGAGTACTTCATCGGCACTCTCGATGATGTCGCCGTCTACGACCGTGGTCTCACCGCTGCGGAAGTGGTGGACCTCGTCGGTGGACCTCCCGAAACGACCACGACCACCACGACGACGACCACCACGACGACCACCACGACCACCACCACGACCACCACGACCACCACCACCACGACGACGACCGTTGCGCCGGCCACCACGGTGTCTCCGTCCACCACCCCCGCAATCACGACCACGGCACCGCCGGCACTCGAGATCGTCGTGCAGGTGCCCACCACCAGCACGACGGTGGCGCCGTCGGGCGCGCAGCTGTCAGGTGTGTCACCGGTGCCCGGCGTGGTGGTGGCTCCGGTTGCGGCGACAACTACGTCGGTTGCGGCCCGGTCGGCACCGTCGTCGTCCGGAGCGAGCACCACGACGACGTCAACCGTCGCCGCCGCGGCGACATCCACCGTTCCCGTGCCACGGGTGCCGCAGGTGGTTGTCGGGGATGCAGCGGTGGAGTCCGACGGGATGTCGGTCAAGACAACGGTGACCCGCGAGGACAACCAGATCGTCGTACAGGCGGGTTCTGTGACGGCGAAAGTGGCCGGCGTGAACGAGGCAGGGGAGCCGATGTCGCTCGATGCAGACGGGAACATCCGTATTCCGGCCGGCTCACGGGTGAGAATCCGTGCGTCGGGGTTCGAGCCGGGCACATTGGTCGATGGATGGCTGTTCTCGACGCCGGTGCGGATCGGTTCGGCGACGGTGGACGGCGATGGCGCCATGGATGCAACGTTTGTGATCCCTGAGAACGCCCCGGCCGGTGCCCACAGAATCGCCGTAGAGGCCCGAACAGCAGACGGGAAGAAGACAACGATCACGGTCGGGGTGATGGTCGGCGATTTCGAGAAGGAGTCGAACATCGCGACGTGGTTGATCGTGTGTGCACTGCTCCTCGCGACAGGTCTCGCAGTGCTGCTGCCCGCCGTGTCCAGGCGCCGTCCGCCACAGGCAGCCTGAGGCGTCGGTACCGTGGCGGCGTGAGCGAACTGTGGTCCCCGCGCGCGGAGGGATTCCGGATGCCCGCGGAGTGGGAGCCGCACATCGCCACGTGGATGCAGTTCCCCACGGGCAACTTCACCTTCGGGCCGGCGGGGTCGGATTCGCTTCTCGTGCACCAGGCCGCGTGGGCCACGGTCGCCAACACGGTGTCGCGTTTCGAGCCCGTGCTGATGGTGGTGCACCCGGACGACATCGAGTCGGCGCGGAACCTGCTCGGCGAGGGTGTGGAGATGCTCCCGAGGTCGATCGATGACGCGTGGGCGCGGGACAGCGGCCCGACATTCCTCGTTGACGGCCAGGGCGGCCTGGGTGCGGTGCACTGGCGGTTCAACGCGTGGGGGAACGGGGCGTACCTCGAGCACGGGAACGATGCACGCATCGGGGAGGTGATGGCGCGTGCGTCGGGCGCGCGGGTCCATGCGTCGCAGATGGTGAACGAGGGTGGCGGCATCCACACCGACGGCCGCGGCACGGTTCTGGTGACCGAGACGGTGCAGCTAGACCCCGACCGCAACCCGGGCTGGACGCGGGAAAGGGTGGAGGACGAACTGCGCGGGACGCTCGGGGCGGAGAAGGTGATCTGGTTCTCCCGCGGGCTCACCCGTGATTACCGGGAGTTCGGCACCAGCGGTCACGTCGACATCCTCGCGACCTTCACGCCCGATGGCGCCGTTCTCGTGCACGACCAGCAGGACCCTGCCCATCCCGACCACGTGATCTCGCGCGAACTGCGTGCTGTGCTGGCGGGTGCGACCGATGCGCGGGGGGAACCGATCCGAACCGTGTCACTTCCTGCACCGGTCACGGGTCACGACGACGACGGCCCCGTTGACTGGAGCTACATCAACCACTACGTGTGCAACGGCGCGGTGATCATGTGTGCATTCGATGACCCGAACGACTCTGTCGCGATGGAGGTTCTCTCCGCCGCCTACCCCGGCCGTGAGGTGGTGCCGGTGGACGCGCGGGCGATCTTTGCGTGCGGCGGTGGCATCCACTGCATCACGCAGCAGGTGCCCGCCTACCGCTGACGCTCAGCTCCTGCCCTTCCAGGCCGGGCAGTGGCCTGAGGACTTGTAGAAGCACCAGTCGCACAGCTTCGTGACGTTGCAGTGGAAATCCTCGGCCGCACACGCCGAATCGAGCGCTTCCTTGGTTTCGACGATCGTTCCGGTGGCCACCACGAGACGCTCGGGCGTGACCTCGAGCTCGTGGACCACGGCAGCGGTGAGATACAGCAGCTGCACGTGCGAGGTGTCCTCGTCCTCCGACTGCTTCAACATGAGGGCGTATGCGAGCAGCTGGAAGAACTGGTCGTCCTGCTTCTTGAACTTCGGGTTGGGGACCTTGCCGGTCTTGTAGTCGGAGATGACGATGCCGTTGTCGCCGAACATGAAACGGTCGATGAATCCGCGCATGGCGACACCCTCGACCACTGTGTTCACCTCGTGCTCCATGCCATCAAGCTCTGTTGTTGCGGGGTTCTCGAGGCGGAAGATGTTCATGACGTTGCCGAACGCCTCGTTCATGAACTCCCTCACGGTGCCCTTCGGGTTCTCGAGAGCCTCGATCTTCTCCTGCCATCCGTTCGAGTCCCAGCACAGGCGCGCGAACTTCTTGGCGCCGTCCTCGGTGCGCTCGGAAGCATCGGCCTTGTACATGTGCTCGAGCACCTCGTGGACGAACGTGCCGAGATGCAGGTGCCACTGCGGCGGCTCCTGGATCTTCTCGATGCGGGAGAGGAAGAACTTCTGCGGGCAGTCGCGGAACGTGTTGATGGAGGAGGGGGAGAGGTACTCGGGCGGTGTGATCACGGGACAAGTCTCACAGACGGGTGTGCCCGGCGCGTGCAGGTGCCCTTCCCGCGCCCGCGGCGCTCAGCCCGGCGGTTGGCTCAGCCCAGCAAAGCCGAGGCGTACTTCTCGAGAAGGTGCGCCGGGCCCCCCACGAGGAATGACGTGATGCAGGTCTCGCGCCAGCGTGCCGCCTCGTCACGGATCTTGTCGAGCGGGCCGACGAGAGCAACATCCTCCACCATGGCGAGCGGGATGGCCGCCGCGGCCTCGGCCTTCTTGCCCGCGAGGTAGAGATCCTGCACCTTCACGGCGACGTCCTCCCAGCCCATGCGGGCGAACACGTCGAAGTGGAAGTTGGTGTCGCGCGCGCCCATGCCGCCCGCGTACAGCGCGAGCATCGGCCGCACCATGTCGGCACACTTCTCCACGTCGTCGCCCGGCACCACCGTCATCGGCACGGCCACCTCGAAACGCCCGGCCTTGTCGGTCTCGCCGCTGCGGGCGAAACCCTCCTCGAGACAACCCCGGTACCAGGAATCCTCCTTCGGGGAGAAGAACAGCGGCAGCCAGCCGTCGCAGATCTCGCCGGCGAGCGCGACGTTCTTCGGCCCCTCGGCGCCGAGGAAGATCGGGATCTCCGTGCGGAACGGATGGATCGTGCTCTTCAGCGGCTTGCCGAGACCCGTGCCCTCCTTGAACGGCATGTCGAAGAACTCGCCGTGGAACTCGACCGGCCTGTCCCGCCGCACGATCTCGCGGATGACCTGCACATACTCACGCGTGCGTGCCAGCGGCTTCGGGTACGGCCTGCCGTACCAGCCCTCCACCACCTGCGGTCCCGACGCCCCGAGCCCGAGGATGAAACGCCCGCCGGAGAGATGGTCCATCGTCATCGCGGCCATGGCGGTTGCCGCGGGGGTGCGCGCGCTCATCTGGATGATCGAGGTGCCGAGGCGGATGTGCTCGGTGTGCGAGCCCCACCACGCGAGGGGCGAGAGTGCATCGCTGCCGTACGCCTCTGCAGTCCATGCGCTGTCGAAGCCGAGCCGGTCGGCCTCCTTGATTGCCTCGAGTGCACCGGCGGGCGGGCCGCTGCCCCAGTATCCGGCCGAGTACCCGAGCGTCACGTTCCTCTTCGCCATGGACGAACAGTAGGCGCACAGGCGCACCCATCTAGCCTTCGCACGTGGCATGGCGGCCGGTGGGCGTGATCGAGGGCTTCTACGGCACGCCGTGGACGTTCGACGAGCGCGAGGAGTGCATCCGGGTGCTCGCCGCGAACGGTGCGGACGCATATGTATGGGCTCCCAAGAGCGAGCCACGTCACCGGGATGCGTGGAACGAGCCGTTCTCGCAGGACGAGCTGGCCGGTTTCGGGCGACTCGCGGTGGCTGCCCCCGCGGTGACGGTGTCCGTCGGGTTGACGCCGGGGGCCGAGGCCACGGTGGATGACGTCCTCGCCAAGCTCGCCCCGGCACTCGAGAGGGGTTGCCGCGGCATCACGCTCTGTTTCGACGATCTTCCCGTGCTCGACTCCGCGCAACGCCACCGCGACATCGCGAACGGGGTGCGTGCACGCACGGGAGTTCACACCTGGCTCGTGCCCACCCACTATGCGGGCATGTCGGGCTCGCCGTACCTCGAGGCCCTCGTCGACGGTCTCGACGATGCCGTGCTGGTGATGTGGACGGGGTCCCACGTGGTGACCGACTCCGTCACGGCGGCGGATGCCGACGCGAGGTCGGCGGTCACCTCCGGGCGCGCACCGCTCCTGTGGGACAACACACCGGTGAACGACGCAATGATGTCGGCGCTTCTCCATCTCGGGCCGTATGCCGGCCGCGAGCCGGCACTGCGCGAGCGGCTCGGTGGCCTGCTGGTGAACCCGATGGTGCAGATGCACGCCTCGCTGCCCACGATCGAGTCCGCGTGCGCGTGGTGGCGCGGCGAGGACCCCGTGGCGGCGTGGGAGTCCTCGGTGGAGAGGCTGGGTCTGCGTGTCCTCGCCGGGGCAACAGCATTCCCCGGTGACCCGCACTGGCCGGGAGACCTGCCGTCGCGCGGGTGGCTCGAATCGGTGGCAGCCATGGAAGCCGACGACGGGTCGCTCCGGCCGTGGGCAGATGCTGCGCGCAGGGGGGCAGCGATTGCTCTCGCGGCGATGGACGTGCTCGAACTTCTCTCCTCGGGTGCCGACCAGCCGCTCGTCACGCGCAGGTTCCTCGGACTTGTCGGGCTCGGTGCATGGCTGCGCGAACCGGTCAGGACCCTCGGCTCCGGTCCGCGCAGCCGACCGGTGTGGACGCAGGACGGCAACGGACGCTTCGTTCCGACCTCGGGTTCGCTCGTGTCCACGCGGTCGATCCCCGAGACTCTCGTCGCACGTGTGAACGAGGCACTGGCGAACCAGGGGACTGGCGGCGCATGACCCTCGCGGCGGTTCTGTGGGACATGGACGGAACGCTCGTCGACACCGAGCCGTACTGGATCGCGGCCGAGTACGACATCGTGGAGTCGCACGGCGGCACGTGGAGCCACGAGCACGCGCTCGCACTCGTGGGTTCCGACCTGCTCGACTCCGGTGCCTACATCCGCGAACACGGTCCGGTGCCGCTCACCCCGCACGAGATCGTGGAGATGCTGCTCGACCGGGTGGTGGCATCCGTGCGCGACGAGATCCCGTGGAGACCCGGCGCCCGGGAGCTGCTCGAGGAGTGCAGGCTGTCGCCGGTGCCCACAGCGCTCGTCACGATGTCGTGGCGGCGTTTCGCCGAGCCGGTGGTCGGGGCGCTGCCGGCTGGTTCATTCGACACCGTGGTGGTCGGTGACGACGTCACGAACGGCAAGCCCCACCCCGATCCGTACCTGCTGGCAGCGCGCCGGCTCGGCGTGGACCCCGGAAGGTGCCTCGCAATCGAGGACTCACCCACAGGTGTGGCCTCCGCACTCGCCGCGGGCTGTGCGGTGCTCGCGGTGCCGAACCACGTCCCGCTAGCCGCGGTCGACGACGGGTCGGCGAGGCTCACCGTGCGCGGGACGCTCGAGGGTCTCTCCCACGGTGCGCTTGCGGGCATCGTCGCCGCTCTCGGCTAGGAATGTCCCATGACACCCGAGACAGCACGCAAGACGTGGCGCACGGCCGAGCCGATCCATGCGTTCATCTACTTCCTCCCCGAGGCGAGCGAGGCATACGAGACGCTCGGCTCCATCGGTCCGCGCACCGGGTACTTCGCGTCGCGCTCCGCCGCCATGGGAGCGGTGCCCACGGAGGTGGTGGTGTCCACCTTCTACAACTTCAACCCCGGGCTCGTCCGCGACGCGATGAAGAACGCATGGAACGTGGCGTCGCCGGAGAAGTGGTGCGAGACGCGTCTCGCCGCCGTGGACACGGGCCTGCGCCGTGCATGGGGCGGGGCGGTGAACACGCCCGAGACAAGGGAGCTCGCCGCGATCCTCGGGATGGCTGCGCAGGCGGCATGCGCGGCACCCGAGGGCCGGCCGCTCTTCGCCGGCCATGCCTCGCTCGCGTGGCCAGACGAACCGCACCTGCGACTGTGGCTCGCCCAGACGCTGCTGCGCGAGTTCCGCGGGGACGGACACATCGCGGCGCTCGTGTGCGAGGGACTCACGGGTCTCGAGGCACTCGTGACGCACGCGGGCTCGGGTGACGTGACCGCAAAGGTGCTCGCGTCGTCGAGGGCATGGCCGCAGGCGGAGTGGGACGCTGCAGTCGCCTCGCTCGCGTCGCGCGGGATCGTGGACGGCGAGGGAAACCTCACCGAGGCGGGCCGGGCACAGCGCCGGCGTGTCGAGGACCGCACCGACGAGCTGTCCACCGTGGCGTACGCCGCGATCGGCGAGGACGGGTGCGACCGGGCGCGCGAGCTCGCCCGGCCGCTCTCGAAGGCGATCGTCGACTCGGGGATGCTCGGCTTCCGCTGATACCGTCCCGTCCCATGCTGTCTCGGGGGGAGGCGGTCGCGGAACTCACCGCGCCCGGGGAACATTTCGAACTCGTCGTGGCAGACATGCACGGACTCCCGCGCCGCGTGTTCCGGAACGCCGATCGTTCCCTGCGTGAGCAGTGGCTCGCGACGGAGACGCTCGGTGACCGCCCGTACCTCATCTACGGGGACGAGGTCACCACCTACGCCGGCGCCCACCGCATCGTGAACTCCGTTGCCGCATGGCTCGCGACGAACGGGGTGCGCAAGGGGGACCGCGTGGCGATCGGGATGCGCAACTACCCCGAGTTCGCGCTCGCGTTCTGGGCGGTGGAGTGCATCGGCGCGATCGTGGTGAGCCTGAACGCGTGGTGGGTGACCGACGAGATGCGGTATGCCTTCGAGGACTCCGGTGCCACGGTCGCGATCGTGGACGGTGAACGGCTCGAACGGCTCCCTTCCGCGATGCGCGCGGAGTGCGGGATCCGCAGGGTCGTGGTGGCCCGTGGCGATGCCGTGGACGGCGCGGTGGCGTGGGCCGACGTGTCGTCCGGTGCCGCAGCACGGCTGCCCGACGTGGACATTGACCCCGACGACGACTCGACCATCTTCTACACCTCGGGCACCACCGGGTTCCCGAAGGGCGCCATCGGCACGCACCGCAACTACGTCACGAACAACTGGAACGCGCGCTTCAGCGCGGCGCTCGCCGCGAAGATGGCCGGTGCGCCGTCGATTCCGCTCGCGCCGGCGGGATCGACGTCGCTGTCGACGTTCCCGTTCTTCCACATCGCCGGGCTCTGCGGGATGATCAACCAGTCCGTCTTCGGCGGCACGATCGTGAGCCAGTTCAAGTGGGACGCGGGCGAGGCACTGCGGCTCATCGAGAAGCACCGCATCTCGTCGGTGGGCGGCGTGCCCACGGTGGTGCGCTCGCTGCTCGAGCACCCCGACCGGGACAACCACGACCTCTCGTCGCTCACGTCCATCGGACAGGGCGGCGCACCGCCGTCACCTGACACCATCCTGCGCATCGGCAAGGACTTCGCCGGCAAGGTCGCCCCGGGCAACGGCTACGGCCTCACCGAGACCACTGCCGGGTGCATCGGCATCGCGGGTGCGGCGTACCTGCAGCGCCCCGACTCGTCGGGCCTGCCGTCGGTGGGCACCGACGTGAAGATCGCCGACGACGACGGCAACGAACTGCCGCGCGGCCAGGTGGGCGAGCTGTGGATCTCGGGGCCGAACAACGTGCGCGGGTACTGGAACAAGCCCGAGGCGACGGCGAAGGCGTTCGTGGGCGAGTGGTTCCGCACGGGTGATGCCGGCTACATGGACGACGAGGGCTACGTGTACGTCGTGGACCGCATCAAGGACATGGTGCTGCGCGGCGGGGAGAACGTGTACTGCGTGGAGGTCGAGTCCGCGCTGTTCGAGCACGATGCGGTGCTCGACTGCTCGGTGATCGGCCTGCCCCACGACAAGCTCGGTGAGGAGGTCGCCGCGGTGATCGTGCCAGCCGCCGGCCACGGACCCGCCGACCAGGATTCCGTGGTGGAGCACATGCGGGCGCGGCTCGCACCGTTCAAGGTGCCGTCGCGCTGGTTCTGGCGCGGGACCGAGATCCCGAGGAACGCCACGGGGAAGGTCCTGAAGAAGGACCTCCGCGACGAGTACGCGGCGGGGCCCGCGGGAGGAGCAACATCATGAGCACACCGTTCGCGAACGGGTTCGCGGGGAGGGTCGCGGTCGTCACCGGCGGCGGCACGGGCATGGGCCGCGAGCTCGTGCTCAAGCTCACCGCCGACGGCTGCGACGTGGCGACATGCGACGTGATCAAGGAGAACCTGGACGAGACCGCGCGACTCGTCGCTGCGTCGGGCAACAAGGGGGCGCTGCTCACCCACATCGCCGACGTGTCGGACGAGTCACAGGTCGTCGCCTTCCGTGACGCCGTGGCGAAGTGGCGCCCTGCGGTGAACCTGCTGTTCAACAATGCGGGCATCGGCGGGGGCGGCAGCTTCATCCACGACTCACGCGAGGGGTGGGAGCGCACTTTCGGCGTGTGTTTCTGGGGTGTGTACTACAACTGCCGCGCGTTCCTGGACCTGGTGCTCGCGTCAGATGCCGGCCACATCATCAACACGAGCTCGGTGAACGGATTCTGGGCCACCATCGGGCCAAACGTGTCCCACACCTCCTACAGCGCCGCCAAGTTCGCCGTGAAGGGGTTCACCGAGGCCCTCATCACCGACCTGCGCCTGAACGCACCGCACGTGAAGGCGTCGGTGGTGATGCCCGGGCACATCGGAACCTCGATCGTGATCAACTCGGGAAAGATCCAGGGCGCCGACCCGAAGGAGATGACGCCCGAGCAGCTCGACGTGGTGCGCCAGAGGATGTCGCGGCAGCTGAGGATCGACCTGTCCTCGGTGAGCGACGAGGACATCCGCGTGGGTCTCATCGCCCAGCAGGAGGGCTTCCGCGACAATGCTCCGGTCACGGCGGCGGAGGCCGCCGACGTGATCCTTGCCGGGGTGCGCAACGGCGAGTGGCGCATCCTCGTTGGCGAGGACGCAAAGGTTCTGGACGAGGAGGTCCGGAAGAACCCGTGGAATGCCTACGAGCCGTCGTTCGTCGACGTGCTGCACGCGCGCGGACAGTTCCTGAACCTCGTGCGCCCGGCGGAACAACAGGAGGGCTGAGACATGGCGGAACTGAACGGACACGTGGCGCGCGGGTTCGAGGGCGTTGCCGACGCTTTCCTCGCCAACTTCGACGGCGGCTTCGAGGTGGGCGCCTCGGTGGCGGTCGTGCACAACGGCGAGATGGTGGTGGACGCATGGGCCGGGCATGCCGACCTCGACCGCACTGCCCCGTGGCAACGCGACACCATCACGAACGTGTGGTCCAGCACCAAGACCATGATGTTCCTCGTGCTGCTCGAGCTCGCCGACCGCGGCGCGCTCTCGCTGGATGACCCGGTGCACGTGCACTGGCCCGAGTTCGCGGCGAACGGGAAGAAGGACGTGAAGATCGTCCACCTCATGGCACACACCGCCGGCCTCCCCGGCTGGGAGCGACCGATGAAGGCCGAGGACATGCACGACCATGATCTCTGCGCCACGGCACTCGCCTCGCAGGCCCCGTGGTGGGAGCCGGGCTCTGCGAGCGGGTACCACGCGATCTCGCAGGGGTACCTCATCGGTGAACTGGTGAAGAGGGTGACGGGGGTGTCGCTCGGCAACTATTTCCGCGCCACGTTCGCCGAACCCATCGGCGCCGACTTCCACATCGGCACGCCGGCTTCGTGTGACGCGCGCATCTCGAATGTGATCCCGCCCGAGCCGCTCGCGCTTGCCGGTGCCGACCCGGCGTCGATTGCGGTGCGCACATTCTCGAACCCGGTGCTCGATGCGAAGCAGTCGTGGACCACGGGCTGGCGGCGGTGCGAGAGCGCGGCGGCGAACGGCCACGGCAATGCGCGGTCGCTCGCGCTCGTGCAGTCGATCATCTCGCACGACGGCGAGGCCGCGGGCCGCAGGTTCCTCGGTGCATCCGGCATCGAGCGCATCTTCGACGTGCAGGCCGACGGACCCGACCTCGTGCTCGGAATGCCCGTGCGCTTCGGCGCCGGGTACGGGCTCAACAGCGGGTACGCCCCGATCAGTCCCAATCCCCGCGCCTGCTTCTGGGGAGGTTGGGGAGGTTCACTCATCGTGAACGACCTCGACGCGAACCTCACCTTCGCATACGTGATGAACCGGATGGGTGCGGGCACCGTGGGCGACACGCGTTCGGCGGGCCCGTTGATGGCCACCTACGCCGCTATCGGCTGAATCGCACCGTCACGATCTCGAACGGGGAGAGGGCCAGGTCCCACGCACCGGTGCGGGTGTCCTGTTCGGGTCCGCCGCTGGTGGGGTCCTCGAGCGCGTCGCAGAACCGTGCGTCTCTCGCACCGGGCACCTCGATCCTTGCAGTTGAGCGGCCGCCCGACGACTCCCACGCGCGAACGATCAGGTCGCCCGAACCGTCGTCAGCCGGCTTGACCGCGCTGATCATCACCGACCCCGGTTCCACGATGCGCAGCGGTGCCGGCGGCAGGGACGGAGCGCCGTGCACGACGCGGGGCGGGTTCAGGATCTGCTCGGCGCGCAGCTCGAAGTTCTCGGCGGCCGGGTCACCCGAGAGTGACGTCACTGACCACGCGATGCGCTGACGACCGCGGTCGGCGAGCGGGTCGGGGAACTTCGGTGAGCGCAGCACGGTGAGCTGCAGGCTGTTGCCGCGCACATCCCAGCCGCGAGGACCGTCGGCCACCACCGCCACACCGAACCGCGGTTCGTGCACGGCCACCCAGCGGTGCGCACACACCTCGAAACGCGCTGCGTCCCACGAGGTGTTCGTGTGCCTGGGCCGGCGCACGTGACCGAACTGTGTGCCGCACACGGCCTCGCGCGCGTGCACGTCAACGGGGAACCGCCACTGCAGGCGTCGTTCCTCCTCGTGCCAGTCAGCGTCGACCTCCACCTCCATGCGGTCGGGGAGGAGGATGTAGCGGGCAGTCCACGAAGACGCCCCGGTGGAGTGGTTGAACTCAACCACCGTCCGCACCGGACCGCTCTCCACGAGGACAGGTCCGTCTGTTGACGGCACGTGCTCGGGAACCCGGTCGGCGTCCGCCATGTCGATGTCCCAGTTGTCGTATTCGGCGGGGGTGTCCGCTCGCAGCACGAACGATGCGAAGTCGTCGGGCGGGATCACCTCCCGGCCGTCGATCACGAGCGACCGGATGTTGCCGTCCCCGTCGAACTGCACCGAGCAGAAATCCGTCCACACGTTGAGACTGTCGCCGAGCGGATCGTCGGCGGAGCCGTGCACCGAGTCCTCCTGCCCGAGCGCATGCACGTCCACAGCGGCGAACGGCCCGACCTCCGCCTGCACGGCCCGTCCGTCCACCTCGACGATGCCGCGCCACGGCCGCGGCAAATGGTTCACGAGGAACCTGCCGTCACCCGACGTCCGCAGCATTGATGCGATCTCGGCTTCCGCCTCGGAGGCGACGGCGGCGAACTCGGCCTCGGCATCCTGGTGCACCCACGCGATCGACGACCCGGGAATGATGTCGTGGAACTGCTGGGTGAGCACCCGTTGCCACCACTCGTCGATGTGCGCGGGGCGGGTGCCCGTCGCGGCCGCCCATGCCTCCACCTCGCGCAGCATGTGCTCGCACGCGCGGTTCCCCTGCTTCGTGCGCACCTGTGTGCTGTAGGTGCCCCGGTGCTTCTCGAAGTACATCTCACCCGCCCACACAGGGGCGTCCGCGCCGTACTCGGCGATCGCCTCACTGAAGAACCCGTCGACGCGGCCCATCGTCACGCGGGGCACGGTGTGGAGGTCGGCAGCGAGCCGGGCACGCTCGATCATCGTCTGTGTCGGTCCGCCGCCGCCGTCGCCGTGCCCGAAGAGGACGAGCGAAGTGGAGGCGCCGACATGGTCGGAGAAGTTGCGTTCCGCGAAGCGGAACTGCGACGGCGTGTTGATCGCGTTGTAGGTGTCGACCGGGCTGAAGTGCGCGAACACAGCCGTTCCGTCGAGACCCTCCCACCAGAAACTGTGGTGCGGGAAACGGTTGGTCTCGTTCCAGCTCAACTTCTGGGTGAAGAACCATTCCGCGCCACCGTGCGCGACGATCTGCGGGAGACCCGCCGGGTAGCCGAAGTCGTCGGGTAGGAACGCGCCTCTGCACGTCACACCGAACCATTTCCGGAACGCGCGCTGTCCCTGGATCATCTGGCGCAGCAGGCTCTCGCCGTCGGGCAGGTTCAGGTCGGTCTCCACCCACATGCCGCCCACCGGTTCCCAGCGTCCCTCCTCCACGAACTTCTTCACCTTCGCGAACATGTCGGGCGCGTCCTGTTCCACCCACGAGTAGTGCTGGGCCTGGCTGTGGCAGTACACGAAGTCCGGGTTGCGCTCGAGCAGGTGCACTGCATTCGCGAACGTGCGCACGGCCTTGCGCCTCGTCTCGCGCAGCGGCCACAGCCATGCGGTGTCGAGGTGCGCGTGGCCCGTGGCGGTGATGCGGTGCGCGATGGGGCCGTTCACGGCCGACAGAACGGCGTCCAGCGCCGCACGTGCGGCGCCGGCCGTACCGAGCGGGTCGTTCGTGTCGAGTTCCCGCGCCGCGGCATCCAGCGCGGCAAACAGCCGCGGCCGGTGCGGCGACGTGTCGGGGGTGTCGATGGTGAGGTCGAGAACCGCGTGCAGGGCGGTGGCGAGTTCCTCGACCTCCGCGTTCCACTGCACGAGTGCTGCGGTGCGCAGAACGTACAGCGGAGCCTGGGGCGCGGTGGCGGGGTCGCCCATCGGTGTGGGGCCGTATCCGTGCTCGTGGCCCGCGATGATCGGGGTGGCGGCGGCCTCCACCCAGATCTCGATGCGTTCGCCCGCAGTTCTCGTGCCGAGGTCGATCGTGCGGCGGTCGGGCTGGATGGCATGCACGATGCGGCCGTCCATCCACGCGAGTGCCTCGGTCTCGAAACCGTCACCGCGGCCGCGGAACCCGATGTCGACGAGGGCCCGAAGCGGCACACCCGCGAGTGATGACGGCACCTCGGCTGCGAGCCTGAACCACCTGCTGTGCCACGGACGGCCCCACTTCGTCCCGACCGTGAACGGCACGCGCGGTGCGGACACGGCTTCGGCGAACGGGACCGAGCCGAACGTCTCGTCGGTGGCCTCGATGTCGAACGCATGGTGGCCGGTGTGCACGAACGGGGTGACGCGCTGGTCGAGCAGGCGCTGGGCGCGCTGCATGGCGGGAGCGGTGATGCGGTGGGCCACGTTCTATGGCTCCACGATGGCGAAGCCCGGTGTGAACACGTCGAGGTTCCCGAAGATGGTGAGGAGCGCTGTTGCGTCGCCGTCAAGCGTGACCCGTCCCTCCTCGATCTCCTTCATGAACGTGGTCTCCTGGGTGATCACGTCGACGAGTGTGGAGCGGTTGATCGTGACCGACACCGCGGGGTCGGACGCGTGCCGGCCGGGGGAGTGGTACAGGGTCCGGTTCGAGATTCCGAGCGTCCATCTCTCGTTGACGTCGGGGAACGTCCAGTTGGTCGCAAGTGACACCCCGCCCACGTTCTCGGCCTTGAGGCGCACCGAGATGGTGTCGAACACCTGCTCCACCGTCATCGCCACCAGCATCCCGCGGCGCTGGCCGAACGGCAGGTCCGGCGGGCCCTGCCGGAGTTCCTGCGCGCCCATCAGATACGCGTTGCGGAACGTGGACGACTCCGCCTGGTAGCCGAGCTGCTCGAACGCATCGGCCTGCAGTTCGCGCGCCGCGGCGTTCGACGGGTCGCTGAACACCACGTGCTGCAGCATCTCGCACACCCAGCGGTAGTCGCCGCGCTCGAAGTACCTGCGCGCGGTGTCAACCACCCTGTCGGCGCCGCCCATGTCCTCCACGTACCGTCTGCCCGCCTCGGTGGGCGTGTACCGGTGGAGGTTCACCGGGTTGCCGTCGTAGTAGGAGAGGTAGCGCTGGTACACGGCCTTCGAGTTGTGGATGAGGTCGCCGTAGTAGCCGCGCGTGTGGTCGTTCGCAAGGAACTCCTCGGGAAGGCTGAGAGCCTCGGAGATCTCCGTGGGCGTGTACCCCTGGTTGGCGAGGCGCATTGTCTGGTCGTGCATCCACTTGTACATGTCACGCTGGTTCGTGAGGAACCCGTTCAGGTCCTCGTTGCCCCAGCGCGGCCAGTTGTGCGACGTGAACAGCACCTCCGCATCCCCGGCGAACATGTTCTTCGCCTCATTGATGTACTTCGACCAGTTCAGCGAGTTGCGCACCAGGGCCCCGCGGATCGGCACCAGGTTGTGCATGGTGTGGTTGCAGTTCTCCGCCATGCACAGTGCCTTCAGGTCGGGGAAGTAGAAGTTCATCTCTGCGGGAGCCTCCGTCTCCGGCGTGAGCTGGAACACGATGCGGATGCCGTCGACGGTCATCTCCTCGCCCGTGCGGGTGATGTCCACAGTGGGTGGGATGAGCCCCGGGCCCCCGAGCGGGATCGAGTTGCCGAGACCGCAGTCAACGTGGCCCTGCGGACCGGGCGGCAGCAGCGGCCCGAACTGGTACAGCGCACGTCTTCCCATGGCGAATCCGGCAATCACGTTCTCGCCCACCACTTCATGGAGGAAGTGCTCCGGCGCGATCACCATGCAGTCGCCACGGTCCACGGCCTCCTGAGAGGTCACGCCCAGCACGCCACCGAAGTGGTCGGTGTGCGAGTGCGTGTAGATCACCGCCGTCACGGGCAGGCGCTCGATGTGCTCGCTGATGAGCTCGTACGCGGCGCGCGCGGTGGCGGCGGTGGTGAGAGGGTCGATCACCAGCCAGCCCTTCGTGCCGCGCATGAAGGTGATGTTCGAGATGTCGTACCCGCGCACCTGCCACACGCCCGGGATCACCTCGAACAGGCCCCGGTGATGGTTCAACTGGGCGTGTCGCCACAGGCTGGGATGAACGGTGTCGGGCGCGGGGTTCGCCCGGCCCAGGAACTCGTACCGGTTGGCGTCCATCACCACGCGGCCCGCATCGTCACGGACGGTGCGGTCTGCGATGTCGACGATGAACCCCCGTCCCACCCGCTCGAAGTCACCCTCGTCGGCGGGCACCGACTGTGCGGAGTTGCGGGACCGCGTGAACTCGGTCGCGGGCTTGCGTTCCTTCGACATGTTGCCTCCCCTCGGGAACCCGAAACTAGTGCCATCCACCCCCGGGGCGTCCTGCCGACATACGGTTTCGTGTGCGCGAAACCCTCGGTTCCGCTGTCAGGAGAACAACAACATGGACATCGTCCTCATCATCGGTCGGGCGCTCTTTGCACTCATGCTCGTGACCGGCGGGCTCAACCACTTCACCAAGGCCGAGGCGATGGCCGGGTATGCCGCACACAAGGGCGTGCCCCAGCCGAAGCTCGCGAACCTCGTCTCGGGACTGATGCTGTTTCTCGGAGGCGTCTCCATCATCCTCGGAGTCTGGGCAGACCTCGGGGCCCTCCTCGCGGCGGCAGTGCTGCTGGCGATGGCAGTGATGATGCACGACTTCTGGACGGCCACCGACCCCCAGGCAAAGCAGATGGAGACCATCTCGTTCTTCAAGAACGTGTCGATGGCGGGAGGCGCGCTCGTGATGTTCGCCGCTCTCGCCGCAGCCGACAAGGGCGTGCGTGTCATCGGGCCGATGATCACCGACGGTCTCTTCCAGAAGTAGACCGGCCGGCCGGACAACGGCCGCTCTCATCCGCTGCAGGGCCGCTGCTCCGTGAGGGGCGGCGGCCCTGTGCTGTGTACGGTCACGTCAATGGCGACTGCGTACGGAACGGCCCTGGAGAGGGTGAAGGGCGGTGCCCCCGCCCGCGACGAGGCACGTGCGCTCGTCGCGATGATGACCACAGAGGAGAAGATCCATTGCCTCGACGGCGGCGTGCCCACCTGGGAGGGCCTGCGCGACATAGGCAGCGGCGGCTACCACATGCGCCCGTTCCGCGCCTGCTGGGTGCCGCGTCTCGGCATCCCCGGGTTCCACTTCAGTGACGGTCCGCGTGGTGTGGTGGTGGGCACCGCCACCGCGTACCCCGTGAGCATGGCGCGCGGCGCGAGCTTCGACGTCGGTCTGGAGGAGCGGATAGGCGACGCAATCGGCCGCGAACTGCGTGTGGTCGGGGCCGACCTCTATGGAGGTGTGTGCGTGAACCTGCTGCGCCATCCTGCATGGGGACGTGCGCAGGAGACCTACGGTGAGGACCCCCACCACGTGGGCGAGCTCGGCGCTGCGCTCACCCGCGGCGCACAGAAGCACGTGATGGCCACGGTGAAGCACTTCGCGCTCAACTCCATGGAGAACGCGCGGTTCACCGTGGACGTGCAGTGCGACGAGCGCACCCTGCACGAGGTGTACCTGCCGCACTTCCGCCGCATTGTGGCCGAGGGCGTGGCCGCCGTGATGAGCGCGTACAACTCCGTGAACGGCGAGTGGGCGGGGGAGAACCCGCAACTGCTCACCGGGGTGCTGCGCGACGAGTGGGGCTTCGACGGGATGGTGATCAGCGACTGGATCTTCGGCCTGCGTGACGGCGTGAAGAGCGTGCGCGCCGGCCTCGACGTGGAGATGCCCTACCGCATGATCCGCCACGAACCCGTCGTGCGAGCCGTCGAAGCTGGTGAACTGGACATCACCGACATCGAACGGGCGGTGGAGAACAGCCTCTCCACCATGCTGCGGTTCGGGGTGGGCGAGCTTCCGCGCAACCCGGAATCCGTTCTTCTCGCGCCGGCACACCTCGAACTCGCCCGGGAGGCCGCCGCGAAGAGCATGGTGCTGCTGAAGAACGATGCCGTCGGCGCCGCCCCCGTGCTGCCGCTCGCACCCACCGCACGGGTCGCCGTGCTCGGGCGGCTGTCCGACATGCGCAACCTGGGCGACGGCGGCTCCAGCGACGTGATGTCGCCGTGGGCCATCACACCCCAGGCGGGTCTCGCGCAGCGTCTCGGCAGCGACCAGGTGGTGCACTACGACGGTGACGACGTGGGCCGGGCCGCGGAGATCGCCGCCGGCACCGATGTTGCGGTGGTGGTGGTGGGCTACACCAAGGAGGACGAGGGCGAGTTCATCGGTGACGGGAGCGAGAACGTCCACCTCCGCAGCCTCTTCCCCGCGGGTGACGACCCCGAACTGGTCGAGACGTACCGGCAGTACGTGCGCGAGAACAGTTGGCCGGTCGACGCCGAGCACAACATGTCGGACCGCAAGAACCCGCGCCGCGCGAGGACGTCCGACAAGGGTGAGGTGTCGTTCGCGCGCGGCGGCGACCGCACGTCACTGCGTCTCCCGCCGGCCGACATCGAGCTGATCCGAGCAGTGGCGGCCCGTCAGCCGCGCACGGTGGTGGTGATGGTGTGCGGCAGCGCGGTGGTGACGGAGGAGTGGCGCCACGACGTGCCGGCAATCCTCGTGGGTTGGTACAGCGGAATGATGGGCGGCGACGCCCTCGCCGACGTGCTGTCCGGCGACGTCAACCCGTCCGGTCACCTGCCGTTCGCGGTGCCGACCGACGAGTCGCACCTGCCGTTCTTCGACAAGGACGCCGCGAGCATCGTCTACGACCGCTGGCACGGACAGTGGAAGCTCGACCGCGACGGGAACACCGCCGCGTACCCGTTCGGGTTCGGTCTGTCGTACACGCAGTTCCGGCTCGGCACGCCCGTGGTCGCGGCCGACGGTGCGCACCTCGACGTGGAGGTGAGCAACACAGGGGGCGCAGACGGCGAGTGCGTGGTGCAGGTGTACGGCCGTCCTGCCGCGGGCGGCGACGACCTGCCGCTGCGCACCCTCGTCGGCTTCGCGAAGGTGGGGGTGCCCGCCGGCGGCACCGCGCGCGCCCGTGTGGTCGTGAGCCGGACCGCTCTCGAGACCCGCGACACGGCGAGACACGAGATGGTGCTGATGCCCGGCGAGTACGTGCTGGAGGTCGGCCAGTACGCCGGGGACCCCGATGCGTCGGTGGTCGGCGTTCGTCTGGCCTGACGTCCGCTCCGCCTTGGCTGCCACGCGGCACCCGCAAGTAGTGTTCGCCCCGTAGGCCCCGTCTGCGGACGGGATGCGAAGGAGGCACCCATGCCGAAGCCGGGAATGCACTCGGGGGACGTGTTCGACGAGACCCTGAACCTCGCCATGTCGGAGAAGGCAAAGCCGCTGTATGACGCGGTGCGCAAGTTCATCGAGGAAGAGGTCGAGCCGATGGCGGCGAAGTTCTACGAACTCGCGGCCACCCGCGAGGAGAAGTGGGGATACGCGCCGGGCCAGCTCGAGATGCTGGACGAGGTGAAGGCGAAGGCGAAGGCCCAGGGCCTGTGGAACTTCTTCCTGCCGAACGCCGAGACGGGCGAGGGTCTGTCCAACCTCGACTACGCATACATCGCGGTGGAGCTCGGCAAGTCCCCGCTCGCGTCCGAGTGTCTCAACTGTGCCGCTCCCGACACCGGCAACATGGAGGTGCTGGAGCGCGTGGGCACCCCGGAGCAGAAGGAGCGGTGGCTCAAGCCTCTTCTCGCCGGCGAGATCCGTTCCGCATACGTGATGACGGAACCCGACGTTGCATCATCGGACGCGAAGAACATCGCGTGCCGCGCCGAGCTCGACGGGGACGAGTGGGTCATCAACGGCGACAAGTACTACGCATCCGGTGCGGGTGACCCGCGCTGCGAGGTGTTCATCGTGATGCTGCTCACCGACCCCGACGGTCCGCCGAGCCGCAAGCACAGCCAGATCCTCGTGCCGAAGAACACCCCCGGCATCGAGATCGTGGGCGGCATGGAGGTCTTCGGAGAGGACGACGCTCCGCACGGCCACATGCACATCCGCTTCACCAACGTTCGCGTCCCGAAGTCGAACGTGCTGCTCGGCGAGGGTCGCGGGTTCGAGATCTCGCAGGTGCGGCTCGGACCGGGCCGCATCCACCACTGCATGCGCTCCATCGGTGCAGCAGAGCGCGCCCTCGAGCTGATGATCCGACGCGGACTCACCCGCGAGGCGTTCGGCAGGCCCATCGCGCGGCTCGGCAAGAACCCCGAGGTGATCGCCAAGGCCCGCATCGAGATAGAGGCCTGCCGCCTGATGGTCCTGCGCGCAGCGAAGGCGATGGACACCATGGGCAATGCGGAGGCCCGAGTGTGGGTGAGCGCCATCAAGGCGATGGTGCCGATCCGGGTGTGCCAGATCATCGACGAGGCCATCCAGATGCACGGCGCCACGGGTGTCTCGCAGTGGACTCCGCTCGCGCGCATGTACGCGAGCCAGCGCACGCTCCGTCTCGCCGACGGCCCGGACGAGGTGCACTGGATGGTGGTGGGTCGCAACGAGATCAACCGGTACGAAGGCGAGGCCACGCCGCCCAAGCCGCAGGTCTACCGCGGCATGTTCTCGGGACCGAGCTGACCATGAAGTTCTCCGTGTGGGCGAACAGCGCCCATCCGTGGGCTGAGGTGCGTGACTTCGCGCAGTTCGCAGAGAATTCCGGCTGGGACGGCTTCTGGTACGCCGACCACTACATGCCGAACACGGGCACCACTGAGCGTGCCGACGCGCCGATGATGGAATGCTTCAGCGTTCTGTCCGGGCTCGCCGCGGTCACATCACGCATGAGGCTCGGCTCCCTCGTCACGCCGACCACGATGAACCACCCGGCGCTCATCGCCAACCGGGCCGCAACCATCGACAACATCTCGGGTGGTCGGCTCGTGCTCGGCATGGGCGCCGGCTGGCAGATCAACGAACACGATGCGTTCGGCATCGAGCTGTTCGGCGCGAAGGACCGCGTCGACCGGTTCGCCGAGGCGATAGAGATAGTGGTGTCAATGCTGTCGCAGTCCCGCACCACACTGCGCGGAACGCACTTCACGGTGGTCGACGCACCGTGCGAGCCGAAACCCGTCCAGAAGCCCCTGCCGATACTCGTGGGCACCGGCGGTCCGCGGATGCTGCGGCTCACCGCACGCTTCGCCCAGGAGTGGAACACGTGGGGCACGCCGTCGGGTGCCGGCAAGGTGATGCGCAAGCTCGTTGAGGCGTGCGAGAAGGAAGGCCGTGACCCCGCGACGATGCGCAAGTCGGTGCAGGCGCTCTTTGTGGTCACGCCTGACGGGGAATCCGCGGCAAAGATGCGCGAGCGCATCCCGTCCGACAGGGGAGTGGTCGGCACCATCGACGACATCAACGCGGCGGTCGGGGAATACCTCGCACACGGGTTCGACGAGGTGTGCGTGCCCGACTTCACGATGGGCGGTTCGGCGGCGCAGCGCCGCGAGAACTACGAGGCGTTCGCTGCGGGGGTCTGCGCGAACTTCCGCTAGCCAGGCAACGTCACGTCCACCGACGGGATGTTGCCGGAAGCGGCAGTGGTTGTCGGCGCCGGCCTCGTCGGCAGAGGTGCCGAGCGGAACTTCCTCGCCGGTTGCACGGGTTGTGCCTGCGTCGGTGATGCAGTCGCGGTCAGCACACCGTTCTTCGGCATGATGTCGGTGTCGGTGGCGGTCACGGGTGCGAGCTCGATGACGAACGGAGCGGACTTGTTGCCTGCGGCGCCGCCCGGTTCGTAGGAGATGGCAGCAGAGTCGCCGCCTGCACCGCGTGACACCTGCGAGACGTGGAGCACGTCATCCTCGGCCACCGGAACGGTGCCGAGATTCGAGGCACCCGCAACCGACACCTGCACCTGTCCGCCCGCCGCTGTGACCGTGGTTCCCTGTGCGTCGAGCGTGAGCAGCGGTGCAGTGACTCGCGCCGAACCGACCGGGGCCGCCGGCATCGCTTCGCGCACCTGCAGGTCGACATGTCCCTTCCGTCTCACCGTGACGGTGGCCGGCGAGTGGGGGACGCCGTCGGTCCCGCGCAACTCGATCTGCAGCGGTGCGGCTTCCGCGGGGAGGCGTACCGTGACAGAGCCGCCCCGGCCCTTGCCCGGCTCGATCACGGCACCCGTGAGAGTGGAAACGAAGCCGTCCGCGGTCTGTTCCACGGTGCCGAGGTCTCCCGCGTCGATCACGATCATCGGGTGTGCCGGTCCGTCCTGGCTCGCGACGGTCACCACCGTGCTGTCGTCCGGGGCGGAGCAGAACGGGCACGTGAACGGGCCCTCGCGCACGCCGAGTGGCGTGATCTCCATCGTTCCGGTGGATCCCTCCCACGTCTCGGCCGGCCCTTCGTACCGCCACGTGCCTTCGGCCGGACGCACGAGAAGCTCGTGCCGGGTCCGCGGGTCGTTGTTGTCGTAGACGTGCACCACCCATGTGTCTCCGCGCCTCGTGACGGCAAACGGTGTCACCGAGTGCCCGGCACCGTTCGAGTACAGACCCACGGTGTGTCCTGCGCCGTTCGCCAGTCCCGTGATCAACTCGGCGACGAGCTCGCCGGGGCTCCTCGTGCGCGACAACGCGGCTGCTCGCTGCACCTCGGGAGCGAACTGCGTGGCCCACCAGTGCACGAGCGCGGACGCGATCCCCGGCGCGGTCCGCGGCACGTCGGCGGCATGGGTGTACCCGTTGCCGAAGTCGGACGGCACGTCGTAGCGCAGGAACATCCGCTGGCTCAGCACCGCCATTCCTTCGCACCTGCCGCCCGAGATCGAAACGTTCCATTCGTGGAGCGCCTGCCGGGTGCCGGGACGCAGTACGCACTCGGTCTCGGGACCGGGCATGCACACCTGCGAGTGCCCGAACAGGTCGACGAGCGTCTGCACCGTCACGTTGTCATCCGCTGCGCGCGACCGACCCCAGTTGGCGAAGGAGAACCTGTCCTCGTCCATCCGGAAGCGCGAGTCGACGCACAGCGTCCCGCCCCCGAGACCGGCGGACACGATCCCGGTGCAGAGCGATTCGAGCGCGGCAGCTGCCGTTGTTGTGCCGGTAGCGGTGGTCGTCGTCGTGCCGGCAGGTCCTGCCGTCCCGGTCGAACACGAGGCGAGCAAAGGCACGAGCACAACGGCCGAGCGGAACCATCCTCTCTGGCTCACCCCGGACACTCCGCTCATCTCCATCACCGTACGCACCTGCGACGGGGTAGTAGAACGGACGCATGACGGAAACACAAGGCGCGGGCCTTCTGCGCATCACCCTGATCGGCCTGGCGGCCGGGCTCCTCTCCGGTCTCTTCGGAGTGGGCGGGGGCATCCTCATCGCGCCGGCGCTGGTGCTGCTCGCCCGGATGGACCAGCGAAAGGCCCACGGCACGTCGCTCGGGGCGGTGCTGCCGATCTCCGTCTCGTCGCTCATCACGTACTGGACCCACGACCACGTGGACTGGCGCGTGGCAGCGTGTCTCGCCGCAGGTGCGGTTGCCGGGGCGTTCCTGGGCACGCGCCTGCTGAACGTTCTGCCGCACCGCACCCTTGCGATCGCGTTCTCCACGATGCTCGTCGTCACGGCCGTGAGGTTGTTCCTTCCGATTGCCTCCGGGGAGAGGGGTCCGCTCTCGGTCGTCCAGATCGTTGTGCTCGCACTCATCGGTGCGGCGGCGGGAACCCTTGCCGGGCTCCTCGGTGTGGGTGGCGGAGTGGTGATGGTGCCCGCGATGCTGATGTACCTGAGCATGCCCGCAGTGGTCGCCAAGGGGACCTCGGTTGCCGTGATCATCCCGACCTCGATCATCGGCACCCTGCGGAACCGCAGGAACGAGAACGTCGACCTCCGCGCCTCGGCGATACTCGGTGTGAGCGGCATCGCGACGGCCGTGGTGGGTGGCTGGGCCTCGAGCCGGATGGACGACACGCTCTCGAACGTGCTGTTCGCGGTGCTGCTTCTCGTCGTCGCACTGCGACTGATTGCCGACGTGCGCTCGCGCACCGAACACTGACCGGGTCCTCCACCCCGCGGGCGCCGGGTTCGGGACGCGGCCCGTCCACGGTGTAGAACCTCATTCCATGGGCAAAGACAGACTTGCGGGGAAGGTCGCGCTGATCTCGGGCGGCGCGCGTGGAATGGGCGCGAGCGAGGCGCAGCTGTTCGTGGAGGAGGGTGCGAAGGTCGTCATCTCCGATCTGCGTGACGACCTCGGCGGGGAGACCGCACGGCGGATCTCACCCGACGGCAGTGCGTGCCGTTATGTGCACCATGACGTCACGGACGAGGCCGACTGGGAGAGGGCGGTGGCCTTCACGATCGCCACGTTCGGTCAGCTCGACATCCTCGTGAACAACGCCGGCATCTTCGAGCGCGGCACGGTGCTCGACACCTCCCTCGAGGCGTACCGCAGGACGATCGACATCAACCAGGTGGGCGTGTTCCTGGGGATGAAGTCGGTGGCGCCGCACATGGTGTCGCGCAAGACCGGCAGCATCATCAACATCTCGTCGGTGGCGGGCATCGACGGAACCCCCGGCTTCCTCGCGTACGGCGCCAGCAAATGGGCGGTGCGCGGCATGACCCGGGGAGTGGCGAAGGAACTCGCGCCGTTCGGGGTGCGCGTGAACTCGATCCATCCCGGCATCATCGACACGCCCATGCTCCAGACCTTCGACGAGGCGGGTGAGGGTGTCCGTGACATGGTGCGCACACGGATTCCTCTCGGCTACGAGGCGGAGCCCATCCATGTGGCGAGACTTGCGCTCTATCTCGGCAGCGACGACAGTGCATATTCCACTGGCTCGGAGTTCAAGGTGGACGGGGGCTGGAGCGCATGAGCATTCTCGGGACACGGGTGGTGCGGGTCGAGGATCCGCGGTTCCTCACAGGTGGCGGCACCTACATCGCGAACCTGAGGCTCGAAGGGGCCGTGCACGTGACCTACGTGCGCTCCACGGTGGCGCATGCCCGCATACTCTCCGTCGACACCTCCGTGGCGGCGGCGATGCCGGGTGTCCTCCACGTGTGGACCTCCGCTGACATCGACATCGAGCCTGCGCGCCCCGACCTGGGGTGGGTCAACCAGGAGATGGTGTTCCCGTACCTCGCGCGTGATGTCGTGCGTTTCGTCGGCGAGCCCGTGGCGATGATCGTGGCACGCACGCGGGAGCAGGGCGCCGACGCCCTCGACACCGTTGTCGTGGATTACGAACCGTTGCCGGTCGTTGTGGACGTCGACGAGTCATTCAGGGGCGACGTTCTCGTCCACCCCGAGGCAGGCACGAACGTGGCCCTCGCGTTCGCGAACACCGACGAGCGCGACATCTTTGCCGGCTGCGAGGTGGTGGTGGAGCTCGACATCGAGAACCAGAAGGTCGCCACCGCGCCGCTCGAGGTGCGGGCATGTGCCGCGAAGTGGGACGGCACCGAGCTCACACAATGGGCGTGCAGCCAGGGTGCGCACGGCGCTCGCGACGGGATCGCCAAGGCTCTCGGTCTCGACAAGGAGAACGTCCGGGTGATCACACCCGACGTCGGCGGCGGTTTCGGTGCGAAGTCCGGCGTGTACGTGGAGGAGATCCTTGTCGGCTGGGCCGCGAGGAAGCTGGGCGTTCCGGTGTCATGGGTGGAGACGCGCACCGAGAACATGCTCGCCATGGGTCATGCGCGGGCGCAGCGCCAGCGCACCCGGATGGGCGGCACACGCGACGGCCGCATCAGGGCGTACAGGCTCGACCTGCTGCAGGATGCCGGCGCGTACCCGAAGGGCGGTGCGGTTCTCCCGTTCATGACGAGGATGATGGCGAGCGGTGTGTACGACATCGCCGACGTGCAGTTCGAGTCCCACTCCGTCGTCACCAACACATCGCCTGTCGTCGCGTACCGCGGTGCGGGCAGGCCCGAGGCCACCGCCGCAATCGAGCGGACCGTTGATGAGTTCGCGCGCGCATGCGGCATCGACCCCACCGAGGTGCGCAGGAGGAACTACCTGCGTCCGGAGGCGTTCCCGCTCACCACCCCGATGGGGGCGAAGTACGACTCCGGCGAGTACGAGAAGTCGCTCGACCGTGCGCTCGAGGCCGCCGGCTACGCAGAACTGCTCGAGGAACAGCGCCGCCGCCGGGAGGCGGGCGGTCCGCTCCAGCTCGGCATCGGCGTCAGCACGTACGTCGAGACCACCAACCCGATGGGCAGCGGCGAGTACGGCGCAGTCGAGATCACGCCCGAGGGCGGTGCGATCGTGCGCACCGGCACCTCGCCGCACGGCCAGGGCCACCACACCTCGTGGGCGATGATCGTCAGTCACGTGACCGGCATCCCCATGGAGAAGATCGAGTTCCGGTTCGGCGACACGCTCGACGTGGAGCGCGGCGGTGGAACCGGCGGTTCGCGGAGCCTGCAGGTGGGCGGCACGGCCGCACGTCTCGCCGCCGAGGGAGTGATCGAGCGCGCACGCGAGGTGGCGGCGCGTCTGATGGAGGCCGCGCCCGAGGACATCGTGCTCGACACTGCGCGCGGTGCCTTCCACGTGCAGGGTTCCCCGCAGCCCTCGCGCACGTGGGCCGAGCTGGCGGTGCAGGGAGGCGTGCAACTGTCGGCCACTGCCGACTTCAAGCCCGAGGGAGCAACGTTCCCGTTCGGCTCGCACGTGTCGGTGGTGGAGGTCGACACCGAGACGGGTTCCGTTGCTGTGCTCAGGCACGTCGCGTGCGATGACGCCGGCACCATCATCAACCCGTTGATCGTCGACGGACAGGTTCACGGCGGGGTCGCGCAGGGGATCGCCCAGGCGCTCCTCGAGGAGGTGCTGTACGACGCCGACGGCAACCCGAACACGGCGAACCTCGCCGACTACGGGTTCATCAGCGCCGCCGAACTGCCGAGCTTCGAGCGAGTGCCCATGGAGACACCCACGCCGCGCAACCCGCTCGGTGCCAAGGGCATCGGCGAGGCCGGCACCATCGGGGCGACACCCGCGGTGCACAACGCGGTGGTCAATGCCGTCAGCCACCTCGGTGTGCGCCACATCGACATGCCCTGCACCGCGCAACGTGTGTGGACGGCTGTTCAGTCTGTGCGTTGACCCGCACCGGTCAGCCCGGGCGTTGACGCGTCAGAGAACTGGTTCGTTCGCCGACTCGCGCACCGGGTCGAATGAGTCTGTGCCCCTCATGCCGAGGTGCCCGCGCGCCATCCACGCCCCCAGGGTGACGCACGCGAGCATGATCACGGCGCAACCGACGAACGACGGCCCGCGTCCGAAGGCACCGTAGGCAGACCCTGCCGCCACTGCTGCCGCGCCGGCAACGACCGTCTGCGCGGCGCCCTGCATCCCCTGTGCCGCGGCGAGACGCTCGTGCGGCACCACCATGGCGATGGCTGCCGAGCCGCCGGTCACGGTCAATCCGTCGACCACGCCATGGATGCAACCAAACACCATCATCGCGTAGGGCGACGGGAGCACGCCGTACATCGTGATGATCACTGCGCCCGCGAGCAGGCCGCTGATGCTCGCACGGAACGGACCGACACGCTGGGTGAGGCGTCCGCCGGGCGGCCCGAGGAACAACATGGGGAGCGCGAACAGGGAGATGCCGATGTTCGCGACCCACGTGGGTGCCGCCATGTCGTCCATCATCAACGACCACAGCGCGTCGAACGTGCCGATCATCACGAACAGCGCGCAACCGATCACTATCGCCCCGGCGAACGGTCTGATCCTGAAGAGGTCGAAAGCGAGCAGTTGCTGCGGTGCTTCGCTCGCTGCCGCCTCCGTCACGTGCAGGTTCCAAAGCCCGGCACCGAGAGCGACCATCAGCGCGGAGATGATGAGGAACGGCGCCTCGATGCCGAGGGTGCCGACCGTGGCGGCCGAGAGGACCGGACCGAGCGTGAAACCGCCGACATCAAAGCTGAGCATCCGCCCGAGGTTGCTTCCCATGTTCTCCGGGTCACCGAGGATGATGATGCGCCGGATCGCCGGGTACATCATCCCGCCGCCGATGCCCATGACCGCGCGGGCGGTGAACAGCGGCACGAACGACTGCGAGAACGCGAACATGGTGTTGCCCACCAGCTGGATCACGATCCCGAGCATGATCATCCGCTTGGCATGTCCCTTGTCGGCGAGCGGCGCGAGGAAGACGTTCGACACGAACCCGGCGAGGAACCCCACACCGAGCACCATGCCGAGCCGCGACTCGCTCACGCCGTACTTGTCGCGGAGATCGTCGAGGACCGTGAACATCGTGCCGTAGCTCATTGCGCCCAGTCCGGAGGCGAGCTGCAGGAGGAGAACGGTGCGGCGGCGCATCAGCTGTCGCCCAGCGAGGCCATCAGCATGGGCAAGATGCTCGTCCACGACCCGCGCAGGCCCGGGTGGAGGTCGAAGTGGGCGACGTCGTCCACCTTCACCCAGCGCAGCTCATCGGACTCCGGGTTTGCCTCGTGTGCACCCGCGTCGGACGAGGTGTGCGCAATCACGGTGTCGTAGCGCCAGTTGCCGTGGTCGTCGGAGAAGAGGTCCTTGAAGACGAGGTTGTCGGGGTGGATGCCCGCCTCCTCCCATGCCTCGCGTGCCGCTGCGGTGAACGAGTCCTCGTGGGAGTCGAGTGCCCCGCCGGGCAGTGCCCAGGTGCCACCGCCGTGCGTCCAGGCGGCCCGCAGCTGGAGCAGCACGTGGGGCTCGTCGAGGTCGGTGCGCACGAGCAGCAGACCTGCCGCACCGTTCACGCCCCAGTGCCGGCTCCGGCACCGGGCGCACAGAACCCACCCGTCGCCGTCCCTGAATGCCACGGCAAGATGATGCCATAGGGTGTGGTTCGTGGAGGCAGTGAGGCTCACGGGAGTGATGGGTGCACGTGTCGACGGCATCGACGTGCGCACCCTCGACGACGCAGGGCTGGAGGAACTCCGGGCACTCGCGTGCGAGCACGAGGTTCTGGTGGTGAGCGGTCAGACGCTCACTGCGCATGAGCAGGTCGAGTTCAGCCACAGGCTCGGACCGGCAGCGGACTCGCCGTTCATCGAACCGAGCGCCGACCACCCCGAGGTGATCAGGGTGCTCAAGGAGGCGAAGGACGGCAACGCCTTCAACTTCGGCGGTGCATGGCACAGCGACTTCAGTTTCCAGCCCTCCCCGCCTTCGTTCACCGTGCTGCACGCGATCGATCTCCCGCCCTGGGGCGGGGACACCTGCTTCTCGTCCATGACCGCCGCATGGGACGCCCTCCCCGCGCAGCAGAAGGAGGACCTCCTCGCGTGCAGGGGCGTGCACACGGCGCGCGATGCGTACTCACCGCGGATGCAGGCCGTGCACTCCGGGCTGAGCGGCATGAACATCGTGTGCGACGAGTCCGCGCACGACGTCACGCTCCATCCGCTCGTGCGCGTGCACCCCGAGACCGGCCGTACGGTCCTCTTCTACAACCGTGCGTACGTGCGCGACCTCGTGGGCCCGCCCGACGACGAGAAGAAGCGCCTCATGGAGTGGTTGCACCTCCACACCACCGACGCGCGCTTCGGGTACAGGCACCGCTGGTCACCCGGGGACCTCGTGATCTGGGACAACCGCAGTACCCAGCACTACGCACTCAACGACTACGCAGGTTTCCGTCGTGAGCTGCACCGCACCACCGTGGCGGGCGAGACCCCCATCCCGGCCTGATGGCCCTCGACTGGCGTTCGGCAGACGCCGCCGAGGTGGACCACGAGTACTCGCCCTCGAGGTTCTCGAAGCGCCCCCTCGAGGAGTACCTGCATGAATACGCGGAGCTGAGTGCTCCGTACGCGGGCACCGACACCGTGGTCCCCGGCAGGCCGCTCCTCGTCTATGTGCACGGGGGGTACTGGCAGCGCCTGTCCGCCGCCGACTCGTTGTTCAACGCAGCGGACGCGGTTGCTTGCGGGGTCTCGCTCCATGCCGTGGAGTACACGCTCGCGCCGATGGCCACCATCGAGCAGATCGTGGGGGAGTGCATCGCCGACATCGTCGGGGTGCTCGACCGCGCGTGCGCGCCGCGCGTGGTGCTGGCCGGCTGCAGCGCGGGCGCGCACCTCGCCGCAATGTGCGCGATGTCCGGCGACCTCGCCGGCAGGGTCGATTCCGCGGTGCTGCTGAGCGGCATTTTCGACCTCCGACCGCTCGTTCGTACCCAGACGAACGACCCGCTGGGTCTGGACGACGCGCGCGCGTCGGCGTTGAGCCCGCTCCTGTTGCCGTTGGAACGCTTCGCCGCACGGGCGATGGTCGCCGTGGGCGGCCACGAGTCGTCCGAGTTCATCCGCCAGACGGCCGATTTCGCCGCCCGGCTCCGCGCGGCGGGGGTCGACGTCGACCAGGCAGTCGCGGCCGACCGCGACCACTTCGACCTTCCGTACGACATCTTGCGCGCGGGCACCGCGGTGGGTGACCATGTTCTGTCCGTCCTCACCGGGGGCGACACCGTCGGAGGAGGTGCGGCATGAAGCTCGACGAGGCGGCGTCGCTCGCCGCAGAACTCGATGCACACGACGAGATCGCCTTCACCCGCGAACGCTTCGACATCCCGGAGGGCACGCTCTATTTCGACGGCAACTCGCTCGGCCCGCTCACGCACGCATCCCGCGCGGCTGTCGGCCGCACCGTGGAGCACGAGTGGCGCGAGAGGCTCATCCGCTCGTGGGACGAGGACTGGCTCGCGATGCCCTCGCGCGTGGGGGATCTCATCGCCCCGCTCATCGGCGCACCGCCGGGCACGGTGACCTGCACGGACAACACATCGATCAACCTGCACAAGGCGTTGACGGCGGCGTGCCGCCTGCAACCCGGCCGCACGGAGGTGGTGGTCGACGAGAACAACTTCCCGACCGACATCTACATCGCACAGTCGGTGTGCGACCAGCTGGGTCTCACGCTCGTGCCGGTGAAAGCGAGCCGCATCCCCGGCGCGGTCACCGGGCGCACCGCAGTCGTCACCGCGACGCACGTCGACTACCGCAGCGCCCACATCCTCCACGCCGACGAGATCGGCGCGGCCGCCCGCGCTGCCGGCGCACTCACGGTGTGGGACCTCGCCCACTCCGCCGGAGCCGTGCCGGTCGACGTCACCGCACTTGATGCCGACTTCGCCGTGGGGTGTGGCTACAAGTACCTGAACGGGGGACCGGGGGCGCCCGCCTTCATCTATGCCGCGCCGCGTCACCTTGCTGCGTCCGGCCAGCCGCTGCACGGCTGGTGGGCGCACGCCGAACCGTTCGCGTTCGAGACCGGCTTCCGGCCGGCCGCGGGCATCAAGCGATTCCTCACGGGAACCCCCGGGGTGGTCAGCATGAAGTCACTCGAGGCGGCCCTCAGCGCCTTCGAGGGAGTGACACTCGACCAGTTGCGGCGCAAGAGCGTGTCGCTCACCTCGCTGTTCGTCGAACTGTGGCGGGACGAACTGGCCCCGCTGGGCTTCAGCCTGGACTCCCCGGAGGACCCCGATCATCGCGGAAGCCATGTGGCACTTGGGTTTGCGGGCGGACGGGACCTGGTGGCGGAGCTCGGCCGGCGCGACATCATCGCCGATTTCCGACCCCCCGATGTGGTCCGTTTCGGCTTCGCTCCCTTGTACAACACACACATCGAAGTAGTGAGAATGACAGAGAATGTTCGGAAAATCGCCGCAGGGGTTTGAGAATCCGAAAATGGCGTCGGTAGGTTCGTTCCTTAACCAAACCCCGGCGGCCCCGGCCGTCATTTTCTCGTAGGGAGAGAATCAATGAAGAAGACCAAGATGTTCCGTGCCTCGGCACTGGTCATCGGCCTGTCGCTCGTGGGCGTTGCCTGCGGTGGCAGTGACGAGTCGGCGGACACCACGCCGGCAGCGAGCGGCGATTGCAAGATTGCCCTCGGCCTCCAGTTCCCCGAGACCGGCGATGCCGCCAACCTCGGTGCCCCGATGCTGAAGGGTGCCCAGCTGGCCATCGACGCGTACAACGCGGAGAACGCCGACAACTGCGTCACGCTGAAGAAGTTCGACACGCAGGGTGATCCCGCAAAGGCCCCCGCAGTCGCTCAGGCCGCGATCGACGACGCGTCGGTTCTCGGCATCATGGGACCCGGCTTCTCCGGTGAGTCCAAGGCTGCTCTGCCGCTGTACGACGCTGCCGGCCTCGCCGCAGTGACCGGTTCTGCCACCAACGCCACTCTCCAGGAGAACGGCTGGAAGGTGTGGTTCCGCGTGCTCGCGAACGACGCCGTGCAGGGCCCCGGAATCGCGAAGTACATCGCCGAGAGCCTGAAGCCTGCCTCGATCGGCATCATCGATGATGCTTCCGAGTACGGCAAGGGCCTCGCGGACAACGTGAAGAACGCCATGGGCAGCGCCACCGTGACCACCGAGACCATCGACCCGAAGGCTGCCGACTTCTCGGCTGCCGTCAGCAAGATGAAGGACGCCAACCCCGAGGTCATCTTCTACGGTGGCTACTACGGTGAGGCCGCCAAGCTCTCCACCCAGCTGCGCGACGGTGGCGTGACCGCCACACTCGTGTTCGGTGACGGCGTGCTCGACCAGGCCGGCTACGCCGACGCTGCGGGCCCGGCAGCCGAGGGCGCCATCATCGGTTGCCCCTGCAAGTCCGGTGACCAGGCGTTCGTGGACGCATGGAAGGCCAAGTACAACGAGGACCCGGGCACCTACGGCGCCGAGTACTACGACATCGCGAACCTCTACCTCTCGATCATCAAGGGTGGAGCTGCAGACCGTGCCGCAGTGCTCGCAGGCGTGAAGGGCGCTGACTACGCAGGCGTCACGAAGACGATCAAGTTCCAGGACAACGGTGAGGCCACCGAGTCCGGCGCGATCTACCTGTACAAGGTGGTCGACGGGAAGATCACCTTCGAGACCGAGGTCAAGTGACCTGAGCGGTCTTCGGACCGCTTGACAGTCGTCCGCAAGGGCCGGGGGCTTTCGCCCCCGGCCCTTGTGCTTTGTAGATTTGGGAGTCTTCCCGGGGGGAAACTGCACCGCACATGACCAACTGGCTGATCTACCGCACCTTCTGGGAACTCACTGTCTCGGGAATCGTCCTCGGGTTGATCTATTCGCTCGTGGCCCTCGGCTACACGATGGTGTACGGAGTGCTGCGCCTGATCAACTTCGCGCACTCCGAGATCTTCATGGTCGGCACGTTCGGTGCGTTGATCACCGTGAGCCAGGTTCTCGGGGTCCCCCAGTTCATAGGCGGCGAGTACCCGCACAAGTCCGGTCTCGCCCTCGTGGGCACGCTCGTCATGACGCTCGTCGGTGCAGTGATCGTCTCCGGAACGGGTGCGGTGGTGCTGGAGCGCACGGCATACCGTCCGCTGCGCGGAGCGGGCGACCGATTCGGTGCCGTTGCCCTCGCGTTCGTCACCGGCATCGTGGTGAGTCTCCTCTTCGAGTCGAACATCGTTGTCGATCTCGTGATTGCGGCCGTGTTCGCGGCACCGTTGAGCGTGCTCTACCTGCGCCTCTTCCGGCGCGGCCGGCAGGCCCCGCGTCTCGCGTTCCTCATCTCCGCAATCGGCGCGTCCACCGCCATCGCCGAGGCAGTTGCCGTGTGGGGCCCCGACGAGCGCCGCGTGTACAACATCCCCCGTGTTCTCGAGAAGCGCGTGTTGTTCGAGTTCCTCGGCGCCGACATCCGGATCGACTACGTGATCGTCGCGGCCGGCGCCCTCCTGATGATGACGTCGTTGTTGCTGTTCGTGAACAAGACCAGGCTCGGCCGTGGCATCCGCGCCGTGGCGCAGGACGTGGAGACTTCCCGCATTCTCGGCGTGAACGTCGACGTCGTCATCCTCGTCACGTTCCTCCTCGGGGGTGCAATGGCCGGTGGTGCGGCCATGATGTTCACGCTGGTGTACGACCAGTCCCGGTTCAACATCGGGTTCCTGCTCGGGGTGAAGAGCTTCACCGCAGCTGTCCTCGGCGGCATCGGCAACATCAGGGGAGCTCTCCTCGGTGGTGTGGTGCTCGGCCTTGCCGAGAACTACGGCTCGGCGGTGTTCGGCGGCGAGTGGAAGGACGTGATTGCGTTCGCGGTGCTCCTCGCGGTCCTCATGTTCCGGCCCACCGGCATCCTCGGTGAGGCGCTCGGGAAGGCGCGAGTGTGAGCATCACCGGGACCTTCCGCGCGCGCACCTCCGCGGTGACCTCCCTGCCGGGGCGCTTCGCCGCCATGCCGAGGTACGCGCGCCTGTCGGCGGGGGCCCTCCTCGTCATCGCCTTCTATCTCACGCCGTTCTGGCCCGACGTGCCCGTGCTCGGCTGGATCGTGGACACACCGGGCACGAAGTTCGAGTCCGTCCTCACCGACCAGATCATGGTGTTCACCCTGGTGGCGCTCGGTCTGAACGTGGTGGTCGGTCTTGCAGGCCTGCTCGACCTCGGGTACGTGGGTTTCTACGCCGTCGGTGCGTACGTCACGGCGATCCTCACTTCCGAGCACGGGAACCTGCCGTGGTTGCTGTGCCTCCCCATCGCGGTGGTGGTCTCCATGCTCGCCGGGGTGATCCTCGGAACGCCCACGTTGCGCCTCCGCGGTGACTACCTCGCCATCGTGACGCTCGGCTTCGGGGAGATCATCCGCATCACCGCGAACAACTCGGAGTGGCTCGGCGGACCGCGAGGCATCAACAACATCGGCACGCCGCCCGACATCCACATACCGGTGCTCGACTGGTCACTCACGTTCAACGTGCTCGACGCGAAGCCCTACTGGTACCTCGGGTTCACCATCATCCTGCTCGTGATATTCATGCTCCGCCGCCTCGAGGCCAGCCGCGTGGGCCGGGCGTGGACGGCGGTGCGCGAGGACGAGGATGCCGCCGAGCTCATGGGGGTCGACACCTTCAGGTTCAAGCTCTGGGCGTTCGCGATCGGTGCGGCCATCGGAGGCATCGCCGGCGTGATGTACGCGGGCAAGGTGCAGTTCATCAACCCCGACAACTTCCAGCTCCAGCTCTCGATCCTCTTCATCGCGGCGATCGTGCTCGGCGGCACGGGGAACATGTACGGCGCGATCGTCGGTGCAGTGGTGGTCGCATGGCTGCCCGAGCGCTTCCGCGGCTTCTCCTCGCGCCGTTACTTCGTGTTCGGTGTGGTGCTCATCCTCATGATGGTGTTCCGTCCCCAGGGGATCATCCCGAGGCGCGGCGCCGCCACGGGCATCCCGGGCAAGAAAGAGGAGGCAACGGCATGACCGATCTCCTCGAGGTGCGCAATGTCACCATGCAGTTCGGTGGCGTCACTGCGCTCAGTGACGTGTCTCTCAGCATCCGGAAGGGCGAGATCCTCGGGCTGATCGGGCCGAACGGTGCGGGCAAGACCACGCTCTTCAACGTGGTCACCGGCGTCTACACGCCGACAAGCGGGGCAGTCGAGTTCAACGGCGAGTCGCTCGTGGGTCGCAAGCGCTTCGAGATCACGCGCAAGGGAGTCGCCCGCACGTTCCAGAACATCCGGCTGTTCCAGGAGATGTCGGCGCTTGAGAACGTGATGGTGGGCGTGGACGCCCACCACAAGGCGAGTGTCGTCGGCGCCGTGCTGCGCACGCCGCGCAGCCGCCGCGAGGAGAAACACGCCCGCGAGCGCGCGATGGAGCTGCTCAGGCTGGTCGGCATCGACGAGTACGCGGCCGTTGCAGGCCGCAGCCTGCCCTACGGCCACCAGCGCCGCCTCGAGATCGCCCGTGCGCTCGGGACCGAGCCGCAGCTGCTGTGCCTCGACGAGCCCGCGGCCGGCTTCAACCCTGCCGAGAAGCAGCAATTGAACGAGCTGATCTTCAAGGTGCGCGAGAACGGGTACACGGTGCTCGTCATCGAGCACGACATGAGCGTCGTCATGAACGTGTCCGACCGCGTCGCGGTCCTCGACTTCGGCCGCAAGATTGCCGACGGCCTGCCTGCCGAGGTGAGGTCGAACCCCGAAGTGATCGCTGCCTACCTGGGGGTGCCCGAAGATGCTTCTTGAGGTGAACGACCTCCACGTGTTCTACGGCCGCATCGAGGCGATCAAGGGGATCTCCTTCACCGTCGGCGAGGGCGAGATCGTCACGTTGATCGGCGCGAACGGGGCGGGCAAGACCACCACGCTGCGCACCATCTCCGGCGTGCGCGGCGTGGCGCAGGGCTCGGTCACCTTCGAGGGCCGCGACATCACGAAGACCGCGCCGCACGAAAGGGTGAAGCTGGGCATCTGCCAGGCCCCCGAGGGTCGCGGCATATTCCCCGGCATGACGGTGCTCGAGAACCTCGAGATGGGGGCCTACACGCGCACGGGCAGGGACGCGTACGCACAGGCCGAACTCGAGCACGTGTTCTCGCTGTTCCCGCGCCTGAAGGAGAGGGTGGGCCAGCTCGGCGGAACGCTCTCGGGCGGTGAGCAGCAGATGCTCGCGATCGGTCGTGCCCTCATGAGCAAGCCGCGCCTCCTGCTCCTCGACGAACCCTCGATGGGTCTCGCACCGATGTTGATCGCCCAGATCTTCGAGATCATCAGGCGCATCAATGCCGAGGGCGTGTCGGTGCTTCTCGTGGAGCAGAACGCCACACAGGCACTCCGCACCGCGCACCGCGCGTACGTGCTGGAGACGGGCTACGTGGTGAAGGAGGGGAGTGGCTCGTCGCTCCTCGACGACCCCACCGTGCGCGCCGCCTACCTCGGCGGCTGACCACAACCCGACACCGCCTCAGGTCGACGCCAGGCCCTCCAGGAACCGCATCGTCGCGCGCGCTGACTCGGCACGCCAGCGGTCCACGGGGTCATTCGAGCTGCTCGCGGCAAGCGGCCCGAGCACGGGTGCGAGCCGGTCGCGCTGGAGTCTCACGAACCCGCCGTTGTCGAGCCCGGAGCGTTCGCGCAGCATCAGCTTGACGAGCAACTCGGTCCGCACGTCGCGCACATGGCCGACCGGCTCGGACAGCCACATCTTCGAGCGCCGCCGTCCCGCCGCGGTGGGGGACAGCACCACCCTCTCCGCACCTTCGCCCTCCACCGGTCGCGAGCGCCGCACGAGACCTTCCTGCTCCAGGTTGTCGATCGCCCGGTACACCAGTTGCCGCGACAGAGTCCACGCCCGGCCGAGCGGGGAGCCCGGTGCCAGTTCGCGCTGCACCGCCCAGCCGTGACGGGGCTGCTCCACGATCAACGCAAGAACGACATCCCGTGCAAGGAGCGAGTCGGAGGTGGCCACACCGAGAAGGTAGCGGAATAGTCACAAAGTGACTACCATGGCGCAGTGCCCCCGGGATTGTGTCGTCTGCTCGTGGCGGGTGCCCTCGCGTGCACGGTGGCAGGCGGTTGTTCGGGTCCGGGCTCGGGGGGCGGCGAGGAGAACGGATGCGAGACAGTGACCGTGCTCGCGGCGAGTTCGTTCGCGCCGGCTCTCCGTGACACCGCGGTGACCCCGTGTGCCGGGACGTGGAGGATCTCGTCGGGTTCGTCGACCTCCCTCGCCGCACAGGTGAGGGAAGGGGCACCTGCCGACGTGTTCGTGTCGGCGGGCCGCAAGGCCGTGGAATCCCTCGTGGCCGACGGACTCACGGTCGGTGAGCCGGTCGCTCTCGGCAGCGTGCGCATGGCGCTCGTCACCGGCACCGGTGTGGGCCTCGGGTCGCTCGAGGAACTCCCGGGTTTCGTTCAGGACGGCGGCACCGTGGGGCTGTGCGTTGCCTCCGCACCGTGCGGCGCGGCCGCTGACACCGTGCTCGCGAACGCAACAGCGGTGTGGGGCGCCTCGTTCGGCAGGTCATCGATTGCCGTGACCGAGGCGGCGTCCGCGGAGGACCTGGTGAACAAGGTGACCACGGGCGAGGTGGACGCCGTTCTCGTGTACGAGTACGTCTGCGTGGCCCCGACAAATGCAGAACTCGCCGTGCGCTGTGTTGACATCCCCGACGAAACGAGCGGCGCACCGCTGAACGTGCGCACGCCGTACCTCGCCGTGCGGCTGAGAGAGGGCGTCGCCGCGGACTCGTTCATGGCCTTCATCTCGTCCGCAGGGTTCCGCGCACACCTTGCCGCCAACCTGAGGATCTCGTGAGCCCGTCACGGTCCCGTGTGCTCACCTGGCTCGCCGTGCTCGGTGCAGTGTTCGTGGCACTCCCGGTCGCGGGGATCGTGGTGCGGATGCCGTGGACCTCGGCGTGGGGGTCGGTGTCGTCGGGTCCGGTGCGTGCGGCGGCATGGGTGTCCGTCCAGACCTCCGTGTTGTCGGCCATCGTCGTGACCGTTCTCGGGGTGCCCCTCGCGTGGGCTCTGTCGCGCTCCGCCGGCAGGACAGCCACACTCGTTCGTTCCGTGGTGATCACGCCGATGCTCCTGCCGCCCGTGGTCGCGGGCATCGCGCTCCTCACAGTGTTCGGCCGCCGTGGCATCATCGGTGGCCCGCTCCTCGAGTGGTGGGGGTTCTCGATCCCGTTCACCCGCACCGCTGTCGTTCTCTCGCAGGTGTTCGTGTCGCTCCCGTTCCTCGTTCTCGCCGTGGAGAGCGCGTTCCGCCAGCTCGACGCCGGCCTCGAGGACGCCGCGCGCACCCTCGGTGCGTCGCCGTTGCGCGTGTTCGCATCCGTGGCCCTGCCGGGCGCCCGGGGCGCGGTGGGGGCCGGCATCGCCCTCGCGTGGGCACGGTCCCTCGGGGAGTTCGGTGCGTCGATCACTTTCGCGGGGAGCTTCCCCGGCCGCACCCAGACCGTGCCGATGTCGGTGTACGAACTCGTCAGCACCGACTACGAGGCGTCGCTCGCGCTGTCGTTCGCGATGATGGTCGTCGCGGTCGGCCTCATTGCCGCGCTCCGCGACCGGTGGATGGTGACGAGTTGACGCTCTCGGTCCATGGTTCGATCGGCCGCGGGAGCTTCGCGCGGGAGGTGTCCCTCGACGTTGTCGCGGGCGTGCCCGTGGGTCTCGTGGGCCCGAACGGTTCGGGAAAATCCACTCTCCTCCACACCGTTGCAGGACTCGAGCGGATGCGTTCGGGTTCCGTGGTCCTCGACGGGACCGTGGTCGACGACGGGAGCACCTTCCTCGAGCCGGGGGAGCGGCGCTGCGTGGTGATGTTCCAGGACCTGCGCCTCTTCCCCGACATGTCGGTGGAGCGGAACGTGGAGTTCGGGCCGCGTTGCCACGGCGCCCCGCGGGCCGAGGCCCGCGACCGTGCCGTCGCCGCGCTGGATGCGGTCGGGGCGGCCCATCTCGCGTCAAGAATGCCGGGCACCCTGAGCGGCGGCGAGAAGCAACGGGTGGCGCTTGCGAGGGCCCTCGTCACGAACCCGCGGGTCATCCTCCTCGACGAGCCCTTCGCCGCCGTGGACTCAGATTCCCGTCCGGCACTGCGCGAGCTTCTTGCAGCGGCGCTGTCGGCCCCGGGACTCCATGCGGTGGTGGTCTCCCACGATCCCGAGGATCTCCGCGGACTCGCGTCCGTCACCGTGTCGTTCGCCTGACCACCGCCGTTCAGTCGGTGTTCGTTCACCCTGCGTTCACCGCCAGTCAGGATTGGCGTCAGGCGCCCCTGTGAGACTGCGCCGGTGAGCACGGCGGAGTCGCTCGAACCGAGGCACATCACGGTGCGCAGGCCCGTTGTGGACCGCGTGTTCCGGACGGTCATCTCCTCGGGTGCGCTCCTCTCGCTCGTCGTGCTCGCGCTGATCGCGGGCTTCCTGCTGTACCGGGGTCTCGAGATCTTCCGCGACTTCGGCTTCGGGTTCATCACCGGCGAGAAGTGGGACATCGGCAACCCGGAGGACACCTCCACCGCTGTCCTCGGCATCGGCGCGATGCTCGTGGGTTCGGTGCTCACGGCCTTCATCGCGGTCGTCATCGCCCTGCCGTTCGCCATGGCCGCGGCGCTGTTCATCGAGTACTACTCGCCCCGTCGTCTCCGCACGGTCCTCACTTCCGTGCTTGATTTTGCGGCCGCCATCCCCTCGGTCATATACGGCATCTGGGGATACGCGGTCCTTCTCCCTCTCGTCGAGAGCTGGTCGAAGGGGATAGAGCGCAACCTCGACTTCATCCCGTTCATCGATGTGCCGTCGGAGATCTTCGGGCGCTCGCCGTTCCTCGCCGGGTTGCTCCTCTCCCTGATGATCCTGCCCATCATCACCTCGGTCGCCCGCGAGGTGTACGGCCAGGCACCGCGAGACCTCGTCGACGCGTCGTACGCACTCGGCAGCACCAAGTGGGGTGCGATCAGGAACGTGGTGCTGCCCTTCGGCAGGAGCGGCCTCGTCGGCGGGACCATGCTCGGGCTGGGGCGCGCACTCGGCGAGACGGTCGCCGTGTACCTCACGCTCAACCTCGTGTTCGACGTGAACTTCAGGATCCTTGCGTCCGCCGGTGGGAACGTTGCCTCGCTCATCGCGACAAAGTTCGGCGAGGCGACCCCGTACGAACTGAAGGGACTCATGGCCGCAGGACTGGTGCTCTTTGCGGTGACGCTGGCCGTGAACCTGCTCGCGACGGTCGTGGTCAACCGGTCGAGGAGGGTGGCATGACAGCAGTAGTTGCCGTTCCTGTCGCCCCGACACGGCCCTGGCAACGTCGCCGCGCCGCCCTGGCGCGCAACGGCGCGCTCGTTGCAGGCGCAGCGGTGATGTCGTGGCTTGTGAACGCACGCACCGACCTGTCCGGGTTCCTGGGGCACTGGCTGGCGTTCTCGCTCGCGATGCCCGTCCTGGCGCTCCTGTCCTCGGTCCGGTCCGGACGCAACGTGGCGACCGACAGTTTTTCCGCGGCCCTCGTCACGGTTGCGAGCCTCGCCGCCGCAGTGCCGCTCTTCTCCATCGCACGGACCGTGTGGCAGAACGGCTCGAAGGCCTTCTACTCCTCCTATCTCACGACCGACATGCGGATCACCTCATCGAGCGACCCGCTGAACATGGGCGGGGTGCTCCATGCGGTGTCGGGAACCCTCGTGATGGTGGCACTCGCGACCATCATCTCCGTTCCGCTCGGCGTGATGTCGGCTCTGTACATCGTGGAGATGAAGGGACGGTTCGCCGGGGTCGTCCGCTTCCTCACGCAGGCCATGAGCGGCGTCCCCTCCATCGTTGCCGGCCTCTTCGTGTACGCCACCGTGGTGATCTTCTTCACCGGGTTCAGTGCGTGGGCCGGGGCGCTCGCCTACGTCATCCTCATGCTCCCCACGGTCTCGCGCACATCGGAGGAAGTGCTGCGCCTGGTCCCCGACGAACTGCGCGCCGCGAGCTACGCGCTCGGTGCGAGCCAGGCGCGCACCACTTTCCGGGTGGTGCTGCCCACCATCGCGTCCGGACTCCTCACGGCGGCCATCCTCGGCATCGCACGCGTGGCGGGGGAGACGGCACCTCTGATCCTCACCGCGTCCTACTTCGTGGCCACCAGCACGAACCTGAACGAGCCGATGGCGTCCCTTCCGATCTACATCTTCAGCAATCTCGGGCTCGGAGATTCGAACGCCATCACCCGGGCATGGGGCGGGTCGCTCGTGCTCCTCGTTCTCGTGCTCGTTCTGTTCGTCAGTGCGCGGGTGCTCAGCGCCCGCCTCAGGAGAAAGCGGCTGTGACCATGGAGGAACCCGACATGCAGACACTCACCCCGACGACCACCAACCAGGGTGGGGTACCGGCGAAGGCGACGCACGGTGCCGCAGGGAGCACCGACCGTCCCGCCGGCGGTCTCGAGACCCGCGGTCTCCACGCCTGGTTCGACAGGCACCACGCGCTCCAGGATGTCTCGCTTCAGTTCCCGGAGAACACGATCACCGGGCTCATCGGCCCGTCGGGGTGCGGCAAGTCCACCTTCCTGCGTCTGCTCAACAGGATGCACGAGTTCATCCCGAAGGCCGCGATGGCCGGCGAGGTTCTCTTCGAGGGCAACGACATCTACGCGCCCGGCGTGAACCCCATCGAGATCCGGCGCCGCATCGGGATGGTGTTCCAGAAGCCGAACCCGTTCCCCGCGATGAACATCGGCGAGAACGTCACGGCGGGACTCAAGCTCGCCAGGGTCAAGGTCGACAACAAGCAGGAACTCGTGGAGGAGTGCCTCACGAGGGCGGGACTGTGGAAGGAAGTGAAGGACCGCCTGAAGGCCCCGGCCGGGTCGTTGTCGGGCGGGCAACAGCAGCGACTCTGCATCGCACGGTCCCTCGCGCTGCGGCCCGACGTGCTCCTGCTCGACGAGCCGTGCTCGGCTCTCGACCCGGGGTCCACGCTCCGCGTCGAGGAGACGATCATCCAGTTGTCCGAGACGATGACGATCGTGATCGTCACCCACAACATGCAGCAGGCAGCCCGCGTGAGCGACTACTGCGCGTTCTTCCTCTCCGAGGGCGGTCCCGGTCACCTGGTGGAGGCCGATCTCACCACCAACATGTTCTCGAACCCGAGGGACAGCCGCACCGCCGACTACGTGCAGGGCCGCTTCGGCTGAGACGGGTTCACCGACTGTTCACCGGAATCGTGCGCGCGGTTCAGCGTGCGTCAGGGAAGCGGTCACCCGGGTTCCCTAACTTTCGCCGTGGGTGAACACCCCACAACCCAAGGAGACAACACGATGAGAATCCGACGCACACTCGTCGCAGCGGCCGCGGTTGCGGTCGCCTGCACGGCCGGCTCGGCGGCACAGGTCAACGCGGCGGCAGTCGGCGGAGGGGGCGCAAGCTTCCTCGCCAACATGATGGACATCTGCGCAGCGCAGTACAACCGCAACACCGCGTTCAACACCGGAGCGGACACGGTCACCTACCAGTCGGTGGGCTCGTCGGCCGGCAAGACCGGGTTCGCGAACAGGACCTACAAGTTCGGCGGCTCCGAGTCGCCGTATGCGTCGGGCACCGCGCCCGCGAACCTCGTGTACGTGCCGCTCGTGGGCGGCCCGATCGCTGTCGGGTACCGCGTCGACGGAATCACCCCGGCAAACGCGACCGTGCGCCTCTCCGGTGAGGTCGTGGCGAAGATCTTCGCCGGACAGATCAAGAAGTGGAACGACCCGGCAATCGCCGCTGTCAACAAGGCCACCACCACGCCGAAGAAGCTGAAGCTGGCGAAGCTGGGCGTCACCGTGACCGCGAAGAAGGTCGCCTCGAACGTGCAGCTGTCGGTCACCATGACCCCGGCTGCGGCGAAGAAGTACCGCAACGCGAAGGTGACGATCTCGGCATCAACGCTCGGCAAGGACACGGTGTCCGTGATGTCGGAGAAGTACACGAAGGCGATCGCAAAGAGCGTCGCCTACGCCGCGAACACCACGTACTCGGTCAACGTCGGCCGCAACGCCATCGGCACGCTCGCTGTCGAGACCGTGAAGGACGGAGAGACGATCACCTTCCCCGACCTCGCGATCAGGGTCGTCCACCGCAGCGACGGCTCCGGAACCACCAACAACTTCACCAACTTCCTCAACAAGTCGTACCCGGCGGTGTGGACGAAGGTCGCCAGCGACACCTTCTCCTCGGCCTTCCCGGGGAGCGTGCCCACCGACGGCTCGTTCCAGTCGGCAAAGGGCAACGACGGCCTCGCCAACTACGTGCGCGACAACAACGGGGCGATCACCTACGCAGAGCTCAGCTACCTCGACGAGCGCAGCGTGAAGCACGCGCTGGTGAGCAACCCTGCCGGCCGTTACGTGGACCCCTCGCCGACAACCTCGGCGGTGTGGCTCGAGGGAGCTGACGTGTCCGCTGAAGGTCTCGTCACCCAGAACTTCGCGTATGCCGCACCCGACGCATACCCGATCAACGCGGTGTCGTACGGCCTGGCAAGCAGCACGGCCAGCACGGACATGGCGAACGTGAAGCGCTACTTCGGCTACTTCCTCAACCAGTGCGCCCCGAAGGGTGCCGCTGCGGCCGGGTACACGCCGCTCACAGGCGCGATCCTCACCAAGGCGCTGGAGCAGGTGGCCAAGCTCAACGGCGGCGCCTAGAACGTCACACCCCACTGATGTCGGCAGGACCCGGGCGCGAGCCCGGGTCCTGTTCGCGTCTCCGGGGTGCCACGGAGCACGTGGCGACACAACAGTGAGCCGCGGGTAGTAGTTTCTTCCCGCAGTGAGCGAGCAGACCGACACCCAGCACGCCTGGCTGAACCCCGAGGACCTGCAGGCCGTGCGCAACCAGGTGCCGCTCGTCTACGTGGACGCAGTCCCCGTGCGCACCGACCACGACGGCACGGTGACACACGTGGGAATGCTCCTGCGGCAGGCCGCCGACGGCACCATCAGTCGGATGGTGGTGTCCGGCCGGGTGATGCTGAACGAGCGCATCCGCGATGCCCTGATGCGTCACCTGGAGAAGGACCTCGGCCCCATGGCCTTCCCCCGTGTGCCCCCCGAGCCCGCCCCTTTCACCGTGGTCGAGTACTTCCAGGACCCGTCGGTGTCCGGTTTCTATGACCCCCGCCACCACGCCGTGAGCCTCGCGTTCGTGGTGCCGGTCACCGGCGAGTGCCACCCCACGCAGCAGGCCCTCGACCTCGCATGGTTCCCGCCCGAGCAGGCGGTGAGTGCCGAGGTGATCCGCGAGATGACGAGCGGCCACGACCGTCTCATCCGGCTCGCGCTCGCCTCCGTCGGCCAGCTTCCCTGACTCGTCGCGACGGGGCGGAAAACCGCGCGCAACTGCCAGCGCGCGCACGTGCACTTCACCTACGATTCGTGCCGTGCCCGAAGGCGACACGATCCACCGAGCAGCAGCGGCCCTGCGCACGGCCCTCGTGGGGCGCGTGATCGCCGGGTTCTCGGCACCGCGATTGGTGGGCCCCGGGCCCGCATTGGGGAGCGCGGTGGAATCCGTGGAGAGCCACGGCAAGAACCTCGAGATCACCTTCGACGACGGCATCACGCTCCACACCCACATGCGCATGACCGGTTCGTGGCATCTCTACAGGCCGGGGGAGAAGTGGCGCAAGCGCCGACACCAGGCGAGGGTGGTCATCTCCACGGGCGAGTGGATCGCGGTGTGCTTCAACGCACCCGTCGTGGAGACATGGCGGGTGCCCGACCGAAACCGTCACCCCCGCGCCGGCCGCCGCGGTCCCGACCTCTGCTCGGCTGATGCCGACCTGCACGAGTGCGCAGCGCGCCTCTTCCACTACGACCGACCCGACACCACCGTCGCGGAGGCGATGCTCGACCAGCGCGTGATGTGCGGCGTGGGCAACGTGTACCGCTGCGAGGTGCTGTGGGCGTGCGCGGTGCACCCGTGGGCACCGGTTGGTTCGCTTCCCGAGTCCACCTGTCTCGATCTCGTGCTCACCGCCGCCGGCCAGCTGCGCTCGAACCTGTCGTCACCCGCGCGCATCACCGCGCCCGATGTACCGGGCGGTCTCGCGGTGTACGGCAGGAACGGACAGAGGTGCCCGCGTTGCGGTGACGTGATCCGTCTCACGAAGCACGGCGAGATGGCCCGCCTCCTCTACTGGTGCCCCGGGTGCCAGACGGTGGGGGAGCCGTGGCCGCAGCTCGATGCCTCGGACCCTGTTGCCCGCGCCACCGACCGTCACCCGGCGGCGAGCACGTTCGTGTCCGACGTGCTGCGCGGTCGCACCGCGAGCTGAACGGGTCGCGGCGCGTCAGGCGCGGCCCATGATGCGGTCGACCGCGATCTCCACCGCAACCCTGTCCGCGCGTTCGCCGGGCTGGCGGTACCGCGCGGCGTAACCGGCGACGGCGAGTGCGACCCGGCCGGGTTCGTCGGTGCCGCTCACCGTTCCCTCGAGCGTGAGCCAGCGGCCGCCGTCCACCTGCGACACCGCCGCACGGCCGCCGCGCAGGGCGTTGCGGTACTTCTGCGAGGAGGCGAACGTGATGATGCGCACGGTGCGCGTGGTGTCGTCATACGAGAACCCCACCGGCACCACGTGCGGCGAGCCGTCGGCACGCGACGTGGTGAGGGACGCGAGGTGGTACTCGCGCAGGAAGGCGAGTGTCTCCTCGGAGAGTGAGCCGGGTTGCAACGCCATCAGTTCGTGGTGAGTGCGCTGAGGATGTCCACCTTCGTGGCCCGCCATGCGGGGTAGACCGCGGCGAGAACACCCACGAAGAACGAAATCACGAGGATGAAGATGGTCGAACCGACAGGCACGCTGAACGAGGTGAGTCCCTGGTCGCGGAGTGCGAACACGATGACCCAGCCGAGACCGACGCCGAGCACGATGCCGGTGACGGCGCCGACGAGCGAGGTGATGACGCTCTCCCAACGCACCGTGGTGCGCACCTGGCTCTTCGTCATGCCGACGGCGCGCAGCAGGCCGATCTCGCGCTGACGTTCGAACACGGAGAGCAACAAGGTGATGACGATGCCGACGATGGCGATGATGACGGACAGGAAGAGAAGACCGTAGATGAGACCGAGCAGCTGGTTCACGCTGCCCGCATTCGAGTCGATGAACTCCCGCTTTGAGAGAACCTTGCCCTGGCCGTACTTCGTAGCCGCCTTCTCCAGGGCCGCACGGGCTTCCTCTTCCGGGACACCGGCCTTCGTCTTGATGAAAACATCCATGTCGAAGTGCTGGACCGGTGTTCCCTCGACGAGAGCGCGGCTGACCGTGTACTTGCCGAACTCATCGAGAGAGTAGACACCGGCAATCCTCAGTGCCTTCGAGGTGCCGTCGGCGAGCGTGATGTCGATCGTGTCGCCGACAGCCGCCTTGTTGTTCTTCGCGTATTTCTGCGACACGAAGATGGTGTCGGGGGTGAGGTCGGAGAACCTGCCCTGTGTGAGACCGATCTCGAAGACGCCGTCGACGTTGCGCGGGTCGATGGTGACAATGAACTGACCCTTGTCCTCGATGCGCACCGTGAGCATGCCGATGCCCGTGGCACGTTCCACTTCCGGCAACTTGTTGATGTCGTCGGCCAGTGACGGGCTGAGCCCGCCGAACCCCTGGTAGTTCGAGCTGATCGCGAAGTCACCCTTGAACTGGCTGGTGAAGGTGGAGTCGATCTCGCCCTTGATGCTTGCGGCAAGGGCGGACACCGCGGTGACCAGGGCGACACCGATGAGCACGGGTGCTGCGGTGCGCGAGGTGCGCTTCGGGTTGCGCGCGCTGTTCTCTCGCGCCATCCGTCCGGTCACGCCGCGCAACGCCGCGGCAGGACGGCCGAGGAACCGTGCCACGGGCTTCGCGGTGATCGGGCCCACCACGATGATGCCGATGAAGACCAGGAGGATGCCGAGGCCGAGGAACGACGTGCGTGCACCGCCGACGACGGCCCCGATGACAGCAAGTCCCGAGAGGATGAACACGAGCGAGGTGACAAGACGCTTGCGCCCGGGTCCCGCCGTTTCGATGGCGGCATCGCGCATGGCGGCGAGCGGCGGCACGCGCCCCGAACGGCGTGCGGGCAGGAGTGCGGATGCGAGTGTGACGAACAGCCCCACGAGGAGGGTCTGGACGACCGTGTTCCTCGTGACCACCAGACCGCCCGTGGGGAGGTCGACACCGGCTGCCTTCAGCGCGGCGCTGAGCCCCTTTGACAGGCCGATGCCGCCGAAGAGACCGACAACGGACCCGAACACACCGACGGCGAGCGCCTCGATCAGCATCGCGCTGGTCACCTGCCTGCGGCTGGCACCGATCGCGCGGAGCAGGGCGTTCTCCTTCTGGCGCTGCGCGGCACTGATGGAGAACACGTTGTAGATGACGAAGCTGCCGACGCCGAGGGCGATGAAGCTGAACACGGAGAGGAGGATGCCGAAGAAGCTGAGCGCCGAGCCGATCTGGTCCTGCGTCTCGGCGGTGATCTGCGCGCCGGTGAGTGTCTCCGTCTTCGCGGCGGCCGGAAGCGCATCGTTGATCGCCTTTGCCAGTTCCTCATCGCTCAACGAACCGTCGCCGGACACCAGGATGTCGTCGACGAACCCGGGCTTCGTGAGGAAGTCCATCGCGGTGGTCTGGTCGAAGAACGCGAACGTGGCGCCGCCCGGCGAGCGGACGTCGCCGTACGACGCGATGCCGATGAGGGTGAAGTCGCGGCTGCCGCCCTGCGCGGACACCTTCACTGTGTCGCCGAGCACGTACTTGCCCTTCTTGGCGGATGCCTCGTCCAGCGCGGCCTCCGTGGGTTTCGTCGGCCAACGACCCTCCGTCACGGTCCAGAGGGCACCCTTGAAGTCCTTGCCGACACCACCGAACGTCGGCGGCCCGTTGCCCTCGGAACCGAGGGGTTTGCCGTCCTTGCCGGTGATGCGCGCGAACGCCTGGATGTCGCCCAGTGCGTCGGCGACTCCCGGGACCTTCCTCACCTCGTCGACCAGGGACAGGGGGATTCGCTGGCGTTCCTCCGTGCCGAACTCTCCCTCGATGACCTGCGATGAGCGCACGTACGCATCGACGTTCTTGAACACGTCCTCGAAGAGGTTGTTGAACGTGCGGTTCAGCGTCGCGGAGAACACCGACGTGCCGGCGAGGAACGCGGTGCCGAGAATCACCGCGAGGGACGTGAGAACCAGGCGCGCCTTGCGGCCGAGGATGCCCTTCAGGGCGATGCGGAACACGGCGTCAGTTGCCCAGCGTCTTCATCAGGTCGAGGACCTTCTCCGGCGTCGGCTCGCGCAACTCGTGCACAACCTTGCCGTCGGCAAGGAAGATGATGCGGTCGGCACAGCTCGCAGCGACCGGGTCGTGCGTGACCATCACGATGGTCTGGCCCAGGTCGTCCACGGCCTTGCGCATGAAGGTGAGGATCTCGGTGCCGGTGGTGGAGTCGAGGTTGCCGGTGGGCTCGTCGGCGAAGATGATGCGCGGCCGTGACGCAAGTGCGCGCGCCACCGCCACGCGCTGCTGCTGGCCTCCGGAGAGCTCGCTCGGTCGGTGGGTGAGGCGGTCGTTCAGCCTCACGGTGTCGATCACCTTCTGGATCCATTCGCGGTCGCCGTCCTCGTTGCCGAGCAGCAGGGGGAGCCTGATGTTCTCGTCGGCGGTGAGGGTGGGGACGAGGTTGAACGACTGGAAGATGAAACCGATCTTCTCGCGGCGCAGGCGCGTGAGCTCGCGGTCATTGAGACCCGAGAGGTCCACACCGTCGATGAAGGCTGAGCCGGAGGTGAGGTCGTCGAGACCGGCGATGCAGTGCATCAGGGTGGACTTCCCCGAGCCGCTCGGGCCCATGATGGCCGTGAACTCGCCGTCTATGAAGGAGACTGTGACGTCGTTCAGGGCGTACACGGCTCCGTCGCCGTGGCCGTAGACCTTCGTGGCGCCACGGGTCTCGGCGGCGGTCTCGAGCGGGGTGGTGAGAGCGGGGGAACTCATGGTCCACAGTCTGCCGAGAGCTTCGCCCCGACCGTGCGACACTCCCGTCACACCGGGTGTCCTCCCGGCCGTCAGGACGGCCGGGACGGGTCCATCACTTGTTCGGCTGCGGGAGCACCCTCAGGTACGGCTTCACCGTCTTCCAGCCCTGCGGGAACAGCTGCTTGGCCTCCTCGTCGGACACCGCGGCGCCGATGATCACGTCCTGGCCGTCGGTCCAGTTCGCCGGTGTCGCCACCTTGTACTTCGCGGTGAGCTGCAGCGAGTCGATGACGCGCAGGATCTCCTCGAAGTTGCGGCCGGTGGAGGCGGGGTAGGTGATGGTGAGCTTCACCTTCTTGTCGGGCCCGATCACGTACACGGAGCGAACCGTCATCGTGTCGCTCGCGTTCGGGTGGATCATGTCGTACAGGTCGGACACCTTCTTGTCGGGGTCGCCGATCATCGGGAAGTTCACGGGCGTTCCCTGCGTCTCGGCGATGTCGGCCTCCCACTTGACGTGCGAGTCGACAGGGTCAACGGAGAGACCGATCACCTTCACGTTGCGCTTCTCGAACTCGGGCTTGATGCGTGCCACGTAGCCGAGCTCGGTGGTGCACACCGGGGTGAAGTCCTTCGGGTGGCTGAAGAGCACGCCCCACGAGTTGCCCAGCCACTCGTGGAAGTTGATGGTGCCCTGGGTGGTGTCTGCGGTGAAGTTCGGGGCTTCATCGCCGAGTCGGATGGCCATGGTGTGCTCCTCTTTCTTCTATCTGCTGAGTCGTCTCGCCCCGTCCGGAGGTGCGAGGCGGTCAGCATAGGGCCGAATCGACGAATCCCGACAATCTTTGTCAGGAATAGCGGAGGGTGTCGAAACGCTGTCCCGGAGAGGCCCGGATGGGCTGGTTCCGACATGTTGGTGGGAGAATTCGTGGGTCGGCCGCGGGACGCGCGGTCGTCACCGGCTCAGCCGGGACGCTCCGGTCACCCCGGGGTTCGGACCGGCGTTCAGGAGAGGTTGGGGGCCAGATGACTGCACACGTGACCGTGTACCGCGCGCGGCGCATCATCACGCTCGACAACTCGATGCCGGTGGCGGATGCCGTCGCGGTGATGGACGGTCGCGTGCTCCACAGCGGGCCATTCCGCGAGGTGACGGATGATCTCGCAGGGATGTCGGTCTCCGTGGATGATTCGTTCGGCGACAGGGTCATCGTGCCCGGGTTCGTGGAGGCGCACTGCCACATCCTCAAGGAGGGTGCACTCAGCAACTTCCCGTGGATCGGCACGTACCCGAGGCGCATGGCTGACGGCGGAATCCAGCCGGGGTGCCCCGACACCGCGGCGGCGCTCGCGAGGGTGCGGGAAGGTCACATGGAGCTCGGTGACCCGGCGGAGGTGCTCACATGCCTCGGGTGGGACCCGAACATGGCATCGAGCCCCGGCATCACCTGCGGGATGCTCGACGGGATCTCGGCGGAGAGACCGATCTTCCTGCTCCAGTCGAACGGTCATGTCGGTCACTGCAACTCGGCGATGATGCGCCTCGCAGGCATCTCGCGCGACAGCACCGAGCACGGTGTGATGCGGGACGGTTCCGGTGAGCCCACGGGTGAACTGCGGGAGCTCGCGCTGTCGAAGGTGCTCGGGACACACGTCCACCTGGACACGGGCGGGGAGGCGAACGTCCGCAGTGCCGGCGCAATCGCGAGTGCCGCCGGCTGCACCACCGTGACCGACCTTGCCTTCGGCGCGACGACCAAGGCGGTGACCCAGTACGCATCCGTGGTGAACGGAGGCGGGTTCCCGACTCGAATCGTGTACGCGCCGCTCGTGCAGGTGCTCGAGCCCCGCTTGAAGGAGGGGACGTTCGACCACATCAGCGGTCTGCGAGGCCTTGACACCGAGATGTTCCGCATGGGTCCGGTGAAGTTCATCTTTGACGGGTCCATCCAGGGCAGGTCAGCACGGCTCGGGTGGCCCGGTTACTGCTGCGGTGACCCGAACGGAATGTGGCTGGCAGAGCCCGACGAGATGTTCGATCTGATCAGGCCGTACCACCGGGCCGGGTTCCAGGTGGCCCTGCACACGAACGGTGACGAGGCCGTGGATGCCGGGCTCGATGTGTACGAGCGGCTGCTCGTCGACCACCCCCGTTTCGATCACCGCCACCGGCTCGAGCACGCGCAGCTCGCCTCGGAGGAGGCATTCCGCCGCATGAGGGCGCTGGGAGTGTGCGTGAACCTCTTCGCGAACCACGTGTATTTCTGGGGTGACACCCATCGCAGCGTCACAGCAGGCCCGGCCAAGGCGCGGACGCTCGATGCGTGCGGAACCGCGGCGAGACTCGGCGTGCGGTTCTCCATCCACTGTGATGCCCCCGTCACCCCGCTCGACCCGCTGTTCACGATGTGGTGTGCAGTGAACCGGGTGACCTCGAGCGGCCACCTGCTCGGGCCGACCGAGAGGATCACGGCCGAGCAGGCGCTGAGGGCCGTCACCATCGACGCCGCGCACCTGCTCCGCACCGACGGAACAACGGGATCGATCAGTGTGGGCAAGCACGCAGATTTCACGGTCCTCGGCGACGATCCGACCTCGATCGACCCGATGGGAATCAAGGACATCGAGGTGATCACCACGGTCCTTGCGGGTGTCCCGACCGCAGGATGACGGCCGCCATGTCGGAACGCACAGTGGAAGAGCCCGACCCCGCGCACCGGCGTACCTCGCCGGTGCAGGAACGTTCGGCACGAACGTTCGAGAGAATCGTGACGGCAGCATCGCAGCTCCTCGTCGAGGAGGGGCTTGCCGGTTTCAACACCAATGCCGTGGCGAGGCGCGCGGGCGTGAACGTGGGCACCGTGTATCACTACTTCGGCGACAAGAACGCCCTCCTCACGGAGTTGTTCGTGCGCTCCGAGTCCGGGCGGGTCGGTTACCTCACCGACCGGCTGTCGAGCTTCGTCACGACCGACGATGTGGCCGGGTGGATCAGCGACACCCTCGGGACACTCATCTCGATGCGTGCACGCGACCCCGGGGCAAGCATCGTGCGCAACTCACTGAGGGTCGTGCCGAGCCTGCAGGAACTCGGCGCACAGTTCGACTCCAGGGCCGCCGCGGAGCTCGCCACAGCGTTGCGCAGGCGCATCCGCGGGCTCGCCCGTGGGAGGGCGGAGGTCGCGGCGCGGATGATCATCGACGCGGGCAACGCCGCCCTCGACAACCTGCCGCCGGACCGCGCCGGTGCGCGGGTCCTCCACAGGGAACTCTCGTCGATGATCACTGCCTACGTCGAGGCTCTCGGCTGAAGCCGTTCAGATCCTGAACCGGACGTACGTCTCCTCCGACACGGGCCCGAGGAGGTCGACCTCCCAGTTGAGGTATTCCTCCATTGCCTCGCGGGCTCCTTCCCTGCGTGACCATGGCGGGTACCACATGTCGTCGGTTGCGGAGAGAAGACGGTCGTCATCGTCCATGTCGATTGACTCCATGGGGAGGCCCGCTCTCCGCCACGCCGACCTGCCGCCGGCGAGCCACCGCACGTCACTGAAGCCCATCGACACCGCATCACCCGCGATGTGCGGGGACACCGAACCGGTGCCGCAGACGAACACGAGTGTCCTGTCCCGGTCGAAGCGGTCGAGCGAGGTCGGGATGGCGCGGCGCTTCGTGTACCACGAGCCGGCGATGCGCCCTTGGCGGTACCAGTAGCTCTCGCCCACATCGATCACCTCGCACGCACCGGCCTCGACAAGTGCGGCGAGCCCTTCGGCGTCGATCTCGGTGACGTCGGGTGACGCGGACACGAGCGGGTGTGTGGGCTCGGGACCGCGTTCGGTCATGTGGTCGGCTGCGTCCGCGAGCACGCTCACGTCCCATCCCATCCGCGCCATCCAGTGCGCGGTCATCACGGCCTGCACCCCGTGGTCGTCCACGAGAACCATCCGTGCGTTGCGGACCGCCGCGAACGTGTCGGTGGCCTGCACGAGCTGTCCGCCGGGTGCGTGCGACGAACCGGGAATGTGCCCGAACTCGTACGCATCCGACTGGCGTACATCGAACACGTACGTCGTGCGTTCTGCATCGGCCCGCCATCCGGACAGCGTGGACCAGTCGACAGTGCGGATGGACCCGCGCTCAGCCACCCCGGCGGCAAGTTCCCTCGCGCGGGCGAGACCGTCGGACTGCGGTTCGGGGACCATGTTGGACCTGCCGTTGGCCACCTCCAGACCCGCGATCTGCCAGCCCATCGTGCCGTTCTTGAGGGCAAACACCGGGTTCGGGAGCCCCGCGTCGCGGAGGCTCTGCGAGCCGATGATCGATCGTGTCCGGCCTGCGCAGTTCACCACCACCGGCACCGCAGGGTCGGTGACCACCTGCGGCAGCCGGTACACGAGCTCGGCGCCCGGGCAGTTCACGCCGCCCGGCAGGCTCACCGTGCGGTACTCGGCGAGAGGACGCGAGTCGACAAGGAGGAACTCGCGGCCTTCGGCCTGCCAGCGTGCGAGCTCGTGCGCGTCGAGGTGCGGAGTGGAGCACTCGGCCTCCACGAGCTCGCCGAAGGCCTTCGACACGATGTTGCTCCCCGAGAAGAGCCTGTGTCCCGCTCGCGCCCACGCCTCGTTCCCGCCGTCGAGCACCCATACGTTGCCGTAACCGCCGTCGCGGAGTCGCACCGCCACCGCCCGGGCGCCCGACCCGTCGACGTCAGTCACCACGACCCGCGTGGACCTGCGCGGGACGAGCCGGGTCACGGTGACCTCGAGGGCCCCGGGCGCCAGGTTCGAGGCGGCGAGGATGTGCGCATCGGCAAAGGGCCCGCCGTCGCTCACGTCGAGGAGTGCGATCTCCCCGCCGTCGTGCAGCCAGTCGCGCAGTGTCGCCGCGCTGACCGAACGGTCCGTCATCTCCGCAGACCCGCATCCTTCATGAGGGGGAGCACCCGTTCCCCGAAGTACTCGAGGTCGGGGAGGTAGTCGTAGAAGTTCACCTGGATGCCGTCGATGCCGCAGTCGCGCAGTTTCAGCATCTTCTCCACCACCTGCTCCGGGGTCCCCACCATCTGCATGTTGCCACCGACAGCCAGGTCGTCGCGCATCGCTCCCTTCCATGACACGGTGTCGCCGCCGGTGATGAACCTGAAGAAGTTCTCGAGCGCCACGGGGTCCGCATTGTCGATGAACGCCTGCTTGCGTGCCCGGGCCTCTTTCTCCGTGTCGGCACAGATCACGTGCGGGTTGATGATGGTGCGCACCGTGTGCCCCGAGCGCGCCGCCTGGTCCTTGATCGCGGTGTTGTGCTGCTTCAGCAGCCCGTACACGTCGGCACCCGCAGGTCTGGTGATGAAAAGAAGATCGGAGTGCCTGGCGGCGAAGTCCACCCCGGCGCCGCTGCTGGATGCATTCACGATGATGGGTCGTCCGTGGAGCGGCTTGGGGGAGACAAACCCCTTCTTCATCCTGTAGTGCTCGCCGTGGAAATCCACGTTCTCCGTGGACGTCCACAGTTGTTTCATTGCATCCATGAACTCGTCCGCGATCTCGTACCGCTTGTCGTGCTCGATCGGCTCGAGCCCGAACATCTCGAAGTCCTCCGGTTTGATCCCGGTGACCATGTTGATGCCCCACCGGCCCCTCGACATGTGGTCGAGGGTGGCCGCGTACTTCGCGAGGAGGAGCGGTGTCCAGCCGTAGAGGACGTGCACCGTGGAGATGAGCATGATGTTGTGGGTGAGCGCAGCGAGTCCCGCGGTGACGAGGAGAGGGTCCTGCGTGTTCTCCCTGAAGCGCATCTCGCCCCCGAGGCCGCCCGCGCCGTGCCACTGGGCGAGACCGAACACGAGGTCGAACCCGAGTTCCTCGGCGCGCACCGTGCACTCGGCGTTGTAGTCGAACGTCCAGTCCGTGCCCCGGGGGTAGAGCGACGGTGTCCACGCTCCGTTCTGCAGGGGGATGAACAACCCGAGGATCATCTCGTTCCGGGCCGCACGTTCGAACGGTGTCAGGCCGTCCGAGGTGTCGTGCGGGACGGCAGTACTCACTCTCGGCATCGTTCCCCCAGGTACTCAAGTATTTGCTGGAATATAGTGCGGGCAGAGAGGCCAGCCCGGCGGGCGCCCTGCCGTACTGCGGCACGGGACCGTACGATTGATGCGTGAGCGGCCCAGAGATTTCCACAGTGCGTCTCGAGGGCGCGCCCGTGCGGGACCACATCCTGACCGCACTCGCACGGCGCATCCGCGAGGCGGCCAGCCCCGACATCTGCCTCGCCACCGTGCTCGTGGGCGACGACGGCCCGAGCCGCCGGTACGTGGCCAGCAAGCACCGCACCGCGGGGGAGATCGGCATCCGGTCCGTGGGGGTGGAACTGCCCGCCGGCGCCACCCAGGCACAGGTTGAGGCGGAGGTCGCGCGCCTGGCCGCGGACGTAACCGTGCACGGGATCCTCGTGCAGATGCCACTGCCCGGGAATCTCGATCCCGAACGGGTGCTCGCGCTCATCCCGGCCGACAAGGACGTGGACGGACTCACCGAGGCCTCGCTCGGCCGACTCGTGCGCGGTGTGCCCGGGCACGTGGGCTGCACGCCGCTCGGTGTGATGCGCCTGCTCGATCACTACGGCATCGCGACCTCCGGCCGCCGCGCCATCGTGATCGGGCGATCCACGCTCGTCGGGCTGCCGATGGCGCTCCTGCTCGCGCAGAAGGGTGTCGATGCCACGGTCACGCTCGCGCACTCGCGCACCGCGGACATGGTGGCGGTGTGCCGCGAGGCCGACATCATCGTGTCCGCCACCGGCATGGCGCGCAGCATCTCAGCCGCCCATGTGAAGCCCGGTGCCACCGTCATTGATGTGGGCATCTCGCGCACCGACGAAGGCATCGTGGGTGATGTCGACTTCGAGGCGGTGCAGGGAGTGGCGGGTGCGGTCACGCCGATGCCCGGGGGAACGGGCCTGCTCACCGTGGCGTGCCTCATGGAGAACACCGTCGCGGCAGCCGCGATGCAGCGGGTGCGGGTGTGACGCGCCGCGGCGCGCGTCTCGCGGCTTCACTCCTGCTCGCCGCTGTGTCGGTCGCCGCCGGCCTGGGAGTCGATCGCACGGCTTCTCCGCGACTGACGGCGTGGGTCGTTGTCACTCGCGACGATGCCGACGTCGCCGACGTTCTCGCCGACCACGGAGTTGCGGGACGGACCGTGTTCGACGCGGCCACCGCGCGCAGAATCGGCAACGACCCGCGGGTGGCGAGCATCGAACCCGACACCGTGGTGAGGCTCGACGGCACCCAGACCACCGGACCCGCGGGCTTCAGCGCGCCGAACGACGGCGTTCCGTGGGGGCTCGACGTGCTCGACTCGCGCGCCGGGACGCAGAACGACTCCTACGCCTGGACGAACGACGGCACGGGCGTGAACGTGTACGTGCTCGACACCGGGGTCCAGGCGGACCACCCGGAGTTCGGCTCGCGAGTCTCCACCAACGGCTGGGGCTACCGCAAGGACAACTCAGGCGCAGATGTCAATGCCGCACTGCCGAGTTACCTGGAGGCGACGACGCTCGGCAGCGACAACAAGATCGACTTCAGCCCGTGTGCATCAAAGCCCACAACCCAGCAGTACGTTCCCTCCACCTTTGACTACGCCTACACCGCAGGTGACAACGGAACCGTCGACAACAACGGTCATGGCACTCATGTGTCGGGGACCATCGCCGGAGCACTCACGGGAGTCGCCAAGAACGTGACCATCATCCCCGTGCGGGCGCTGGACTCCTGCGGACAGGGGACGCTCAAGATGTTCTACAAGGCACTCAGGTTCGTCCTGGATGATCACGATCCCGGCGAGAAAGCCGTGCTGAACATGAGCATCGGTCTTGAAGTGAGGAGCGCCACCCTGGACACGGAGCTCGGCAAGATCATTGACGAGGGTGTCGTCACGGTCGCGGCGGGAGGAAATGATGCCACCTCGGCGTGCAACCACACGCCCGCCGACACGGCAGGGGTGGTGTCGGTCGGTGCGGTGGGCCACGACCTCACCGAGTCACGCTTCAGCAACTTCGGATCCTGCGTGGACATCTTCGCCCCCGGGGGCCAGATCGAGGCCGACGGTGCCACTGCGTATGCGGGCCGGCAGATCGTGTCCACGTGGCCCAAGCAGGGGAGCGACCTGAACACATACGTCGAGGCCCTGGGCACCTCGATGGCTGCGCCGCACGTGACCGGTGCAGTTGCGACGTGGTTGGAAGGACTCGGCGCCGCGCCTGTCTCGAAGGTGACCGGCGCAGATGCCGCATGGGCATGGCTGAAGAAGAACGCGTCGTGCGGACTCGTCTCGTATCTGCGCAGTGGTGTCACGCAGACTCCCAACAGGCTGCTCTCGCTCGCGGCCCCGGGGGTGCCGTGCGCACCGGCGAATGTGGCGGTCACGCAGGCCGCCGGGCAGAGCACGGTGTCGTGGGACGAGTTGCCCGCTGCCAACGGGTCCGACATCACCGGCTACCAGGTGTCCACCTCGCCCGCGTCAACCGGGTGCACCACGAACGCCTCCACGTTCTCGTGCGTGCTCACCGGGCTCACGGACGGAACGGCCTACGCGGTGTCGGTCACCGCGACGAACGGAATCGGCCCGGGCGCCGCGGCCACGAAGTCACTCATCGCGGGCCCGACGGGAACGCTCGCATCCACCACCACGGCGCCCACCACCACCGCGCCGACCACCACCACCACGGTGCCCGACCCTGTGGCGCCGGGCTCGGCGGACACCATCACCTCGTCGTCAAGCTCAATCACCATCTCGTGGTCCGCCACCGCACCGGCCGGCACTGTGACCTACCAGGTCACCATCAGCCCGCGGGGGTCGACCTGCACCACGACAACTACCTCGTGCACGTTTGCGGGCCTCACACCGGGCACCAACTACACGTTCTCCATCTCGGCGAGGAACGCCTCGGGCACGGTGAGCGGGTCGACGTTCAAGGTCTCGGCGGTGGCAGGCTTCACGCAATCGGTGAAGTCGGTGAAGGTGCGCAGTCGCACGCTGCTCTCGCGCATTGTGAGGACGGTGTCGAAGGGCAAGCGCACCTACGCCGTCACTTCGGGCAGGTGCAGGATCAGCGTCGGCCGGCTCGTGGCGCCCACCACGGCGGGCACCTGCAAGGTGAGGGTGTCGGTGGCGAAGTCGGGTTCGTACAGGGCGTTCCGCACCACCATCACGCTCGCCGTCACGAAGTGAGCCGGTGTCCGTGGCGCGCGCCCATGTTGGCGGTGCCCACCTGTTGCTGATACCCTAGGGGGTATGCAAGCAGGGGTGGTGATCGACGTGCGCACTGCGGAAGAGTTCGCCGAGGGTCACCTGCCCGGCTCACGCAACCTCGATCTCCACCGCGGCGACTTCGCCGCTGCCATCACCGGCCTCGATCCCGGAGCGACCTACCTGCTGTACTGCCGTTCGGGCAGTCGCTCGGGCATCGCCGCCGAGATGATGCGGCAGGCCGGCTTCACGGACGTGACGAACCTCGGGTCCGTGCAGGAAGCTGCCGACGCCCTCGGTACCGTCATCACCACCGAATAGAGAAGGACCCCCCATGGCCACTGTTGCACTCACCGCCGACACCTTCGAGCAGGCGGTCACCCGCGAGGGAATCACCCTCATCGACTTCTGGGCCGACTGGTGCGGCCCCTGCAAGATGTTCGCCCCCGTGTACGAGGCCTCGAGCGAGACCCACTCCGACATCACGTTCGGCAAGGTGGACACCGAGGCCGAGCAGGAGCTGGCTGCGCAGTTCGGCATCCGCTCCATCCCCACCATCATGATGTTCCGCGACGGTGTTCTGCTCTTCAACGAGCCCGGCGCACTCCCCGGGCACGCACTCGAGGAGATCATCGGCAAGGCCCGCGAGCTCGACATGGACGAGGTGCGTGCCGAGATTGCCCGCGAGTCCGCCGAGGGCAACTAGGCACACCGTCGAATGACCTGCCGGGGTCACGGCCCCGCAGCAGGCTGGTTACATTTCCCCCTGTGGGGCGGTGGGGAGCGTTCGCACTCGGCGCGACGGCAGTGATGGCCGTGTGTGTCGTGGCGGGAAACAGCACAGATGGACCTGCTCTTGCCGCAACTCCGGGGGCGGCAGGCCAGATCGTGGCGGGAGTGGCGCACACCTGCGTGATCGCGCGGGACAACACGGTGATGTGCTGGGGAGACAACCAGTTCGGCCAGCTCGGCGACTCCTCGTTCCCTGATTCCGCCAGCAGCACTCCTGTTGCGACGTCGGGGTTCGGGGGCCGCACGCCGGTGCAACTGGCTGCCGGACGAAACCACACGTGTGCGCGGATGAGCGACGGGACGGTCTGGTGCTGGGGGTACAACGGCTATCACGAACTCGGAGTTGGTGGGGGTACGTTCACTGATCCAGTCCAGTTGAACCTCGGCGCGGTCGCCACTTCAATCTCCGCCGGCGGGAACACCTCGTGTGCGCGCACCGCAACCCAACTTCTCTGCTGGGGCCGCAACAACAAGGGGCAACTCGGTCTCGGCACCACCTACACCGGCAGCGGCGGGGTGGTTCCCACCGTGGTTCCTGCGGTGCCCGGCACATTCGATGCGGTGTCACTCGCCGGTGGGTTCGAGCACACGTGCGCAGCGTCGGCTGCAGGTGAGGTGTGGTGCTGGGGTGAAGCCGGGCGCCTGCAGTTGGGCAACACCGCGAACTCCACGGTTGACCAATCATCCCCGCGGCGCACCGATGCTCTCGGTGACGTCGCCACACGCGTCGTTGCGGGGGACGAGTTCTCCTGTGCCCACCTCGGCAACTCCTCGGTGTGGTGCTGGGGCGACAACACATACGGGCAGCTGGGCCGTGGGTCTGCCAGTCCGTCGAGCTCCTCTGAACCCACTGCCGTGGCCGGCACCGGCAATGCGACGGTGGTTGCGGCGGGCGGGAAGCATGCGTGCGCGGTGACCTCAGCCGGTGCGGTGCGCTGCTGGGGGAGGAACAACGTGGGCCAAGTGGGTGACGGCTCCGTGGTGGACGCCCACTCGCCCCAACAGGTGAGCGGCATCACGGGCACCGCGGTCGATGTGGCGGCGGGCGGAACCCATTCGTGCGCAGTAACCCAGCAGGGCACCGTGCAGTGCTGGGGTGACAACACGTTCGGTCAGCTCGGCACCGGTGACACGGTGAACCGCAATGCCGCCACCGCGGTGAGCGGGCTCGCCATGATCTACACCACGACCACCGTCGCCGCAACTGTGGCGCCCACTTCGCCGACGACTGTGCCGGCCACCACCGTGCCGGCCACAACAGTGCCGGCTGCGACGCAGCCTCCCGTCACCACCACAACAACAATCCTCGTCACGTCAACCACGCCGACTACCGGTCCGTCGGTCAACGGAACATCCACAACCACCACCCTTCCCGTGGCGCAGTCATCAGCCGCACGCACCGGTGCACCGGCCAACGTCCTCACCGTGCGCATCGGCCGCACGCTCACCGCCGCCCGGATTGCCGGTGCCACCGGGCTCGCCATCCCACGCGGCTCGCAGGGGAAGCTGCGTCTCAGCATCACTTCGGGGTCGCGCTACTGCAGGTTCGCCGGCACGAGCGTGCGCGGCACGGCACGCGGAACCTGCACGGTGCGCGCGCTCCTCATCCCGCGTCGCGGTGCCACCGTGGTGCGTTCCGTGACAGTCAAAGTGGTGCGCTGAGGCCCCGGAATCGATGTGTCTCTCGCGTGCGCGCGCGTACGCACACCACGCGCGCACGTCACGCGCACGCGAGCAACAATTCTTTTTCTCCTTGTGCTGCAACGGTTTGGTGCCCCCCGAACCTGATCCGTGTCACACCCTCTCCGCTATATACGGCCCCCATGAACAACACCCGAACAAACAAGACCTCGACACACAAGCCCCGGTCAACCGGCACCCGCACAACGGGCAACACGCTCGTGATCGTGGAGTCGCCGAACAAGGTGGCCTCGATCGCCAGGTACCTCGGCCACGGTCACACCGTCGCATCCACGAAGGGTCACTTCGCCGACATCCCCGAGCGCAAGGGCTCGGTGGACGTGGACAACGGCTTCGCGATGGACTACCGCGTCACCGAGAAGGGCGCCGCCGTCGTCGAGGAACTGCGCCGTCTTCTCGCCGAGGCCGACGAGCTCGTCATCGCAACAGACGCCGACCGCGAGGGGGAGATGATCGCCCATCTGCTCGTGGAGTTCCTCGTCCCCCGGGTTCCCGTGAGCCGGGCGCGCTTCAATGCCATCACGGCCGATGCAATCCGCGAGGCAATGGAGAACCGCGGCGCAATCGACGAGAAGCTGGTGGAGGCCGCCCGTGCCCGCCGTGCCCTCGACTTCCTCGTGGGTTTTCATGTGTCGCCGGCACTGTGGAACACGGTGCGTCCGCTCCTGTCGGCCGGCAGGGTGCAGAGCCCGGCGCTGCACATGATCGTGCAGCGCGAGATGGAGCGCCGTGCCTTCGTGTCGGTCGACCACCACGGGATCACCATGCATCTCGCAATCGATCCCGCCGTCAGCGCCGTGCTGCGCAGCGTCGACGGCCGCGACGTCGCGGTCTCGGCGCACTTCGCCGCCGACGGTTCGGTGAAGAAGGGTGTGCTCGTGCTCGGCGCAGACGAAGCGTCCGCACTCGCCGACCGTCTCGAGGGCAGGCCGGTGCGGGTGGAAGCCGCGGAGCACAAGCCCCATCGCCGCCGTGCACCGTTCCCGTACATCACCACCTCGCTCCTGCAGGACGCCATGAACCGGCTCGGTCTCGGGGCGAAGGCCACCAATGCGGCGCTCCAGGTGCTCTTCGAGAAGGGCTGCATCACCTATCCCCGCACCGACAGCCCGCACATGGCACCGCACGCAATCGCCGCGGCCCGCAACGTGGCGGTGTCGATGTTCGGGCCAGACAGCGTGCCGGCGAAGGTCCGCCCCATCAGGAGCAAGGTGCGCAACGCCCAGGAGGCCCACGAGGCGATCCGCCCGGTGGATCTGTCGAGGCGTACCGCGAAGGGACTGGGCGCGAACGCGGAACGGCTGTATGACCTCGTGTGGCGGCGCACCGTCGCCTCGCAGATGGTGGACGCCACCGGCACCACGACCACCGTGACCTTCGAGGTGCTCTCGCAGGGCAACGCCGAGACCTGCAGGTTCACGGCCTCGGGCACCGTCATCGAGGTGCCCGGTTTCCGTCTCGTGTTGCCCGCCGGCGGCAACGACGACCCGCCGATGCCCGCGTTCGCAGCAGGTCACCGCGTGGAGGCCTCCGGCTTCGAGGTCACCGCACACCGCACCATGCCCCCCGCCCGTTTCAACGAGGGCAGCCTCATCGCGGCACTCGAGAAGGAGGGCATCGGCAGGCCATCCACATACCAAAGCGTGATTGCCACGCTGCGGGACCGCTACGTGTGGTCACGCCGCGGCGACCGGGCACTCATCCCCACCGTCACCGGCGTGGCGGTCGACCAGGTGATGGCGGCGTGCTTCGCGCAGCTGCTCGACTACGGCTTCACCGCGAGGGTGGAGGAGCAGCTCGAGAACATCCTCGACGGCACGCTCACATTCGGGTCCCTGTTGCAGCGCTTCTATGCAGACGGGGAGGGTGAGTTCCCCGCGCTGCGCCGCATGGTGGAGGAGAGTCCCGGTCACTTCGACCCCAGGGTCACCCCGGTGATGGCCTTCGGCGTGCACCCGGTCCTCGGCGAGCCGGTCACGCTGCATTCCGGCAGGCCCCCGAAGAAGGGGACACGCCGCGCCAACCGGGGCAACCCGTACCTGAGGTGTGGCTCGCTCACCGTGCCCGTGCCGGACGAGACCGAGATCGACCAGCTCACCGACGGGGCCGCGTTCGCCCTCGTGTCGCTTGACCGTTCGCCCCGCATCCTCGGCACCCACGAGGGTCACGAGGTGCACCTGCTCACCGGCCGTCACGGGCCCTACCTGCGGTGGGACACCCTCACTGCGAGCGTCCCGAAGAAGCTCGACCCGGCCGTGCTCGACCTGGCTGGCGCCGTGGAGCTGATCGAGAAGCGGCGCGCCCGTCCCTGACCCCCGGGGACCCTCCCGGAAAGATGAAACCCTTGTGGCACAACGGGTCGAGCGGGTATCCACCACTTTTCACGAACGTACTTTTACGGTGACCACTGCGGACCCTGTCCGTAGAAAGTGGGGGTTATCCACATGTACACACTCGGAGCTTTGCTCATCACCGCCCTCGTGCTGAGGCACGCGACTTCTGTGATCGAGTCCGTCCTGGACACGGTCCAGGTCCACGGGGTCATCAAGAAGATCCCGGTCATCGGCGCTCATCTGGGCCTCATCATCGGCGTAGCCATTGTCTGGTACCTGAAGATCAATCTCATCTCCGGATGGGGCGTCACCTTCAGCGACGACTGGATGACCTACACCGCGAACACAATGGTGCTGCTCGGCATGGCCCCGCTGGCCGACGCCGTGGTCGACATGGTCCGCAAGGGCCTGCGCGCCTAACCAGCAACACCCCAGTCCAGTCCCTCTATCCCTGACGGGGCCGCTGACCTCCGGGTCGGTGGCCCCGTCAGGCCGTTTCCGGGTCAGTGCACCCCGAGGCGGCGGTCCACCACCTCACGCGGAGCGGCGCGTCACTTCCTGTGGGGGATGATCACGACCGGCACCTTGGCATGCCGCGCGACATAGTCGGCGGTGGACCCGAGCAGGAGTCCCGTGAGACCCCCGTGCCCACGGGCGCCCACCACCACCATGTCGGACTTCTCCTCGAGGAGCGCGGTACGCGGGTCGAGGTGCGCGAACTTGGTCTCGAGCACCACCCCCGCCCTGTCGGCGGATGACCTCGACTTCGCGGCCTGGTCCTCGAGGATCTTGCGCATCGCGGAGTCATCGTCGACGTAGGCAATCGCCATCTCGGGCGGGGGGATCACCGGGTGCCATCCCGAGAGAAGCACCACCGTGTCCCCTGCGTGAGCGTTGTCGATGCTCCACTGCACCGCGGCAGTGGAGTTCTCCGATCCGTCGACACCGACGACGATTCGCCGGTTGTTCGTGTTGCTTCCCATGCACCCACCGTACGGACGTGATGTGCCCGCAAACAGGGGACACGCGTACCTCATCCGTCACGGCCGGCATCAGGGGAGCCTGACGACCAGTGGCCCCACCCGTCCGTGCGGCAAGCCGCACCGGGGGCCCTTTCACCGGTGCCGCGTTACACTTCGTCGTCCCCCACGGAGGTTCTCCACGATGGCCAACGCATGGTTCGAGACTGTCGCCGAGGCGCAGCGCCGCGCGAAGAAGCGTCTCCCGCGGTCCGTGTACGGCGCGCTCGTGGCCGGATCCGAGAAGGGTCTCACGCTCGCCGACAACCTCTCCGCGTTCGACCAGCTCGGTTTTGCCCCCCACATGGCGAACCTCCCGCGCGAACGCGGGATGAACGTCACGGTGATGGGCCAGGAGATCTCGATGCCGGTGATCATCTCGCCCACCGGCGTGCAGGCCGTGCACCCCGACGGCGAGGTGGCCGTGGCGCGCGCCGCGCAGAACCGCGGCATCCCTATGGGCCTCAGCTCTTTCGCCAGCAAGTCGGTGGAGGAGGTCGCCGCGACGAACGAGCGCACCTTCTTCCAGATCTACTGGTGCGGCGGGCGCGACCTCATCGCCCAGCGCGTGGAGCGTGCGAGGGCTGCGGGTGCGAAGGGCATCATCGTCACGCTGGACTGGAGCTTCTCGAACGGCCGCGACTGGGGCAGCCCGTGGATCCCGGAGAGGATCGACCTGAAGGCCGCCGTGAAACTCGCGCCCGAGGTGGTGGTGAAGCCGAAGTGGCTGTGGCAGTTCGCACGGACGCTGCACCTGCCCGACCTCACCGCGCCCAACATGCAGAAGCCGGGCGAGAAGGCACCCACGTTCTTCGGTGCGTACTACGAGTGGATGCAGACGCCGCTGCCCACGTGGGACGACCTCGCATGGTTGCGCTCGCAGTGGGACGGCCCGTTCATGGTGAAGGGTGTGTGCCGCGTGGACGACGCGAAGCGCGTGGTGGACATCGGTGCGACGGCACTGTCGGTGTCGAACCACGGCGGCAACAACCTCGACGGAACGCCGGCACCGGTGCGGGCGCTCCCGGCGGTCGCCGACGCAGTGGGCCACCAGGTCGAGGTGGTGCTCGATGGCGGCGTGCGGCGCGGCAGCGACGTCGTGAAGGCGCTCGCACTCGGCGCGAGGGCCGTGATGATCGGCCGCGCGTACCTGTGGGGTCTCGCTGCGAACGGGCAGGCCGGAGTGGAGAACGTGCTCGATCTCCTCCGCGGCGGCATCGACTCCGCGCTCATGGGCGTGGGGAAGTCGCACGTGAGCGATCTCGACCGGGGCGACGTGGTTGCCCCGGACGGCTTCTTCCGCAGCCTCGGCGCATAGTCTCGCCCCCGTGGGGGACGCATTCGACGACGAGGTGGAGCGGTTCCTCGACGCACTGCCCGGTGTGATGCAGGCCGCAGGCACCGGACATGTCGCACGTGCACGGGCATGGAGGCGAGCGCTGTGGGATGCGGGACTGGCCGGGTTCGGCATCCCCGCTGAGTACGGCGGCCGCAGCGAGCCCGCCGACGGCGCACGGCGCCTGCAGCGTCTCTCGAAGGGCCGGGTGCCGCCGGAGGAGGGCGTCTTCGGCATCGGACTGAACATGGCGGTACCGACCATTCTCCAGTACGGGTCGGAGGAACTGAAGAAGAGGTTCGTTCCTGCGGCCCTGCGCGGCGAGGAGATCTGGTGCCAGCTGTACTCCGAACCCGGTGCGGGCAGCGACCTACCGTCGCTCACGACTCGTGGCGTGCCCGACGGGGACGAGTGGGTGGTGAACGGCCAGAAGGTGTGGACCTCCGGTGCACAGAATGCCGACCTCGGCATCATGCTCGTGCGCACCGGCGAGGACCCGGGCAGGACCGGAATCACGATGATGGTGATGCCGATGCACCAGCCGGGTGTGGACGTGCGGCCGCTTCGCCAGATGACCGGCGATGCCGAGTTCAACGAGGTGTTCTTCACTGATGCCCGCGTGCCGCGCGACTGGGTGGTGGGCGAGGTGAACGACGGCTGGCGCGCCGCCACGCAGCTGCTCGCCCACGAGCGCTCGTCGCTCGGTGCCGGCAGCGACGACGGGGAGCGCAAGGCATCCGGTTCGGCTGCGATCCCGTTCCATTTCCTGCACTCTCTCGCCGCGGGGAACGGCCGGGCCGCCGACCCGACGGTGCGCCAGGAACTCGCCCGTGCGTACTCGGGCGAGATGGTGATGGCGTGGCTGTCGCGTCGGCGCGGGGTCCACCCCAGCATCGGCAAGCTGTGGCGCACGAGACAGGCACGGCGCTGCGCGGCGGTGGTGGCGATGCTCCGGCCGTCGTTGCTGGCCCACGATGGCTCCGCCGACGACCTGTTCTGGCAGTACCACTTCCTCAACTCGCCACGCATGTCGATCGGCGGCGGCACCGACGAGATCCAGCGCAACACGCTGGGGGAGAGGGCGCTCGGCCTCCCGCGCGAACCCGGTTCTGCCGGCTAGGCGCCGGTGAAACGCGGCGGGCGCTTCTCCACGAACGCGGCCGCGGCCTCGCGGTGGTCGGCCGTGGACATCGTGCGCACCATTCCCGTGGCCTCTGCATCGAGCGCGGCCTCGAGGGTCACGTCGTACGCACGGTTCACGTTCGCCTTCATGTACTGCAGCGCGATCGGTGCGCGTTGCGCGAGGTCGTGGCACCAGTTGAGCGCGGCCTCCTCGTAGCCCTCGTCGGGCAGCACCGCGTTCACCATGTGGTACTCCCTCGCCTCGTGCGCGGTGAGCCGGGGCGAGGTGAACATGAGCTCCTTCGCCTTGGCCTCGCCCACGATGCGGGTGAGGAAGAACGACGTGCCGAAGTCACCGCTCGCACCCACGTTCGCGAACGCCGTGACGATGATGGCGCGCTCTGCGGCGATGCGAAGGTCGGCCGACAGCGCGATGGAGAGCCCCGCCCCGGCGGCCGCCCCGGGCAGCGATGCCACCACCGGCTGGGGGAGCCTGCGCAGGGCGGTGCTCACCTGCGACTGGATCCTCCGCAGGTTTGCCACCGCCGCCTCGGTGGAGGCGCCGCGGGGTGCCGCCGCGCCGTCGCCCTTGTGGCGCGCGTTCATCCCCTTCACGTCGCCGCCCGAGCAGAACGCGCCACCCTCACCGGTCACCATCACCACGCGGATGTCCTGGTTCGCGGCGATCTGCGGGAGAACGCGGGCGAACCCGTCGTACATCGCGTCGGAGAGTGCATTGCGCGCCGCCGGACGGTTGAACGAGACCACGGCCACGTGCCCCTCGACCCGTGCGAGAAGGTCCGGCGTCCCGGTGTCGAGTGCGGTCATGGTTGCTCCCTCGGTTCGCTCGTCCACATCGGACATCCCCCGGGGAGATACTGCCACCGCACGTCATGGGGTCGTGAGCCGGACCGAACACGGGTTGCGCCGCGCCGCGACGGCCCCGACCTAGCCTTCGGGCCGATGGGGAGGAAGTGGGCGCCGTTCCTCGCGATGGTGCTGGTGCGCGCGAGATTCCTCGTGAGCCCGATGGCGATCGACGAGGGCGGGTACCTCGCGGTGGCCCGCGCCTGGTTCCGCGGGGCCGACCTGTACGGCACGGTGTGGGTGGACCGTCCGCAGGGCCTTCTCGTTCTCTATGGGTTGCTCGACCGCGTGGGACTCGGGAACACGCTCGGCATCCGCCTTCTCGGCATTGCGGCGTGCGCGGCCGCAATGTGGGCGTGCGGGTCCGCCGCTGCGGTGATGTTCGGGGACCGGGCGCGAGTTCCGGTGCTGTGGGCCACAGGGATCGCGCTCAGCCTCCCGCAGATCGAGGGGTTCAGCGCGAACGCCGAGATCCTCAGCTGCGCCGTGGCGGCTGTGGGTCTGGCGCTCGCCCTCGGCGGTGCGTGGGGGCGCAATCTCCCCGACACGCGGAAGCTCTTTCTCGCGGGTCTCGCGGCTGGCGCCGCGCTCACCATCAAGCAGAGCGGATTCGACGCAACCGTGGCCGCTGCCGTCGCGGTGCTGCTCTCCGCTTCGCGCGGAGGGTGGGGCGCGCGTCGTCTCGGGCGGGCCGTTGCCGCCGCGTCACTCGGTGCCGCCGTTCCGCTCGGGGTCATGCTCGCCCATGCTGCGCTCACGGGCTTCGGGGACTGGTGGTGGGCGGTGGCCGGTGTGCGTCTCGAACTGAAGAGTGCGCTCGCCCCTGCTGACTACGCGAAGCTGCGCGAGACGGCGGGGATTGCCGTGCCGGTCATCGCCGCCGCGGTCCTCGTCGCGGCGGTGCTGCTCGCGGGGAACGTGCGCCGGCACCGCGACGCGGTCGTCGTGCTCGCCGTGTGGTCGTGCGCTGCGCTCGGGGCGTTCTGGACGGGCGGGCTGTTCCACCGCCACTACTGGACCATCCTCATGTTCCCGCTCGCTGTCGCCGCCGGCGCGGCGCTGTCGTTCCTCTCCGGGCGCTCCGCTCTGGTTGTGACCGCCGCTGTGCTGGCGGTGCCCGCGCTGTCCACCGCCCGCGGCATCGTGATGGACGACGCGACGGTTGCCCGGGTGCTGCATGCCGACGGGCGGTTGGTGCGCAACGAGGTCTCGGCCGAGTGGATCAGGGCGAACGTGCCCTCAGATGACCGGGTGTGGGTGATGTGCGCGAGCTCGTCGCTGTACGCCGAGGCGCGGCGCGACCCTCCCGTCCGCTACCTCTGGTTCGCGTACTACCGTGCGGTGCCCGGTGCGCTCGCGGAGGCCCGTGCGTTGCTCACCGGCCCGGACCGTGCGGAGTGGGTGGTGCAGGTGCAGGATCCCGCCGCATGCGACCCATCGGGCACGCTCGGGGATCTTCTCGAACGAGGGTACGAACCGGTCGGCTCCGCCCCGGGCTGGCCGGTATGGCACCGCCGGCCGGGCTGAGTCAGCCGAAGAGAACCTCGCACCCCGTCCCGGCGAGCTTCGCGTTCACCGCTGCACGGTCCAGTTCCGAGAGTGACGCGTGCTGCTCTCTCAGCCACGCAAGGCACTTGCGCTGGTACACGAACGTTCCCTGTGAGTACCCGTGCCCGTCGATCACGCACGAGAACATCTCGTCACCTGCTGCGATGGCGGCGTCGTTCGCGAGCAGGAACGGCGCGTAGGTGCGGCCGATCTCGGGGAGGAGAGCGAGCGTCTCCGCCGGGATCGAGTCCCTGTCCACCCATCCCTTCTCGCCGTCCGTTTCCCACCACGACAGGTCGTCGGTGCGCTCAACCCAGTTCACGAGGCGCGGGGCATGCTCGATGCCGAGCCTCACCGACACCGGGTCCCACCGCAGCAGCTGCACCAACTGGCCGAACAGCCCGAAATCGCCGCGTGACGGGCGGGTGCCGAAGAGAAACGGCGTCCCGGCAACGAGGTTCTCGAGCAGGCCGAGCAGACGGACGAACGACTCCTCGATCGGTGCGCGGTTCTGTTCTGTCGAGCCGACGAGCGCGCGCCTGCCGATCTGTCGTTCGGAGATGAACCTCTGCGCGCGCTCCCAGTGGTGCGCGGGGGTCTGCTGGTCGCGGTCGAGCGGCAGGAGGCGCTTGGCCTTGTCGATGGCCTCGTCGTAGTACCAGCGGTAGTGGTACATCGCCTTCGTCAACCATTCGTCGGCGAAATCCTCGATGAGGTAGTCGATGAATGCCACCACCGGGTCGACCGGCACGAGGCTGCGTCCGTCGAACATCGTCTCGAGCCGCATGATCAGCGGGCTCGAGTCCATCTGTGCGTCGCCGTAGTGTCCGTCCACGTCGGGGAACCCGATCACCGGGATCAGCGGGAACGGGGGAAGGTCGTCCCATGCGGAGCCCTGGGGCACCCAGCGGAACGGGATCCGTCGGTAGCGCAGGACAGCGCGCATCTTGAGCGAGTACGGCGACCCGAGGGCACCCCGGAGTTTCAGCGGATGTTGCGTCACCTGCTCATACTTGCCCACCGGCCCGGGCACCGCCGAGTGGGCAGTGCGGCCGCACCCCGCAACGGGTCGTCACGCACTGTTCGACGTGAGCCGCTCGAGGAGGTCGTCCACTCGGGCCGTGGCGAAGCCCACCGACCTGTCCGCGATGCCGAACGGCAGCACCAGCCTGCCGTGGTGGATCAGGCTGCCGCAGGAGTACACCACGTTCGGCACGTAGCCGTCCCGGTCGGCGTGTGCGGGGGACAACAAAGGCGTGCCGAGCGAGCCGATCACGCGCTCGGGGTCCTCGCGGTCGAGCAGCATCGCGCTCAGGTAGTACGTGCGGAACGGGCCCACCGCGTGGGTGATCACCAGCCATCCGGCCTCTGTCTCGAGCGGGGAGCCGCAGTTGCCCAGCTGGATGATCTCCCACGGGCGTGACGGCGCCTGGAGGGTGACCGCCTCCGACCAGTACTCGATGTCCTCGCTGAACGAGATCTGGTTGGACTCGTAGTCCGGCCTCACGAGCGAGGCGTACACCCCTCCGATCCGCCGCGGGAAGATCGCGAGACCCTTTCCGCGTGCCGCGGGTCCGGTGATGGGGAAGATGCTGAAGTTGGCGAAGTCGTCCGTGCGCATCCCCTGCTGGGAGATGTTCACGCCGTCGAACGCGGTGTACGTGCCCACGTATGCGATGGTGCCGTCGTCATCCAGCATGGTCACCCGGGCGTCCTCCATGCCCCTGAACTCGGCCTCGGCACGGGGCCACAGGATCCGTTCCGACTGGCTCATCCCGGAGGGGAACGTGACGAGGTACGAGCGCGCCGCGATGTCACGGAAGTGGTGCAGCGTCTCGTCCACGTTCCTGTAGGTGTCGCGGTCGTGCAGCAGCACGTTCAGCTGTTCCTCCAGTTCGGAGAGCGTGAACCTCTCGCGAAGTCCGGCGAGCACCGTGCGGGCGTTCTCGCCGTAGTCGAACGAGTCCTCGAGCAGACCCATGAACCCCGGTTTCGACATCATGGACTCGCCGATGATGCCGGTGGACACCCGGCTGGTCGGTTCGTCCACCACCACATCGCCCCATGTGTCCACCGTGCCGGTGCGGAACCCGATGCACGAACGGTGTCCCTCTCCGATGCAGCGCACCGTCATCAGGAATCTCATCGTGCCCTCGCGCAGTCCCGACTGGTCGGGGTGCGGCACGACGGACGGGTTCGTGAGGGCCGCGCCCTCCACCGCGAACTCGTGGGTGAAGCACGCACCGATCAGTTTCCACCGTTCCTCCGACAGCGGCATTGCGGGGTCGACGCGGTGGAGAGCACGGTGGGCGTGGGTGTCCAGCCAGTGGTCGAAGTCCTCGTGTCTGTCCTCGAAGTCGCGCTTCACGGCCGAGAGCGCCTCGGTGACCTCACGGTCGGTGAGCTGCATCAGGCGCGCGATGACGGCGTTGGTGCGGCTCTGGAGGGGCCCGAAGTCCTCCTGGCCGGCAACGAACAGCTTGATGGCAATGCGTGAAGGGTCGGGATCGAGCCGGAGGCTCTTGCGGACGGCTATCCCGGGGAGACCTAGGTCGGGAGGTGCCTTGTTCATCCCCCGTTGCGGCCGTTCGTTGCTGCGTACTGCATCGTGGAGATCATCGCGAGGGTCGACTCTGCACCCTGGTTCTCGTTCACGCCGGTTGTGGTGAGCGCGTCGTACCCGCCGTCGGTGACGGGGTCGATCATGGATGCCCCCACGTCATTGTGACCGAGGAACCAGTGGACCGCGCGGTCGAGGACCACGCGCCACTCGGTGTCTCCCGTGAGGCGGTAGGCCCGCACCACGGCGTCGGCGATGCTCGACACCTCGATCGGCTGCTGGTCGAAGGCGGGTTTGGGGTCGCCCGGCCCCCTGCCGCCCACGGGCGTCACGCTGAGATGGTCGTCGCGGCTCTCGTGGCGCACCAGCCACTTCAGCAGTTCGAGACCGCGGTCGAGCAGGCGCCGGTCGCCGGTGGCGTTGCCCACGGCCATCATCGCGTCGGGCACGACCGCGTTCGCGTAGGTCAGGCGCGATTCGGGCCACATCCAGTCCGGACCGCCGTGCAGTGCCTCGAGCATCGGCCCGGCGTCGGAGAGGAGTCCCTGTGCGGCAGAGTTGTGCGGGTCGAGCCCGAGCACCGCGGCCGCACCGAGCGACGCGAAACATGTGGAGCGCAGCGATGTCGAGCGCATCTGCACTGCCCGCATGAAACCCTCCAGGGACTTCTGGCGCAGTGTGTTGTGGTGGTTCTGCGTGGCGGCGGTGCCGAAGGCCCACACGCTGCGACCCCAGCAATCGTGCGTGCACGCCTCGTCCAGCCAGATGCGCTCGATGCTCATCCTGTTGCGGATGGAGCCGTCCTCGTGCTGGGCGTCGAGCAGGAACTGGAGGGCGATCTGGGCCAGGCTGCGCGAGGCGAAGGTGCGACCCTCGTCCCGGGTGGTCACGATCAGCATCCGGGCGTTGTCGTCGGTGCAGTAGCCGTGCCCGTAGCGGGGCTGGGCGAACCGGGCGTGCTCGAAGATGCCCCTGTCGTCGGTGAGTGTGATGAGGTGGCGCATCGACACGGGCCGCGCCGCGATGGGGATCGTCACGCGAGCGCCTCGCTGCCGCGACGCGGCAAGAGCGAGAGGCCGAGGTTGCGGTACGAGTTCGCAACGCTGACCCAGTTGTGCATCGGTGCGAGCGCTGCGGCGCGGGCCGCCATCGAGCGCAGTGCGACCTGGTCGGTGGCAACGCGGCGCACGGCCCGGGCGATGGCCTCCGCGTTGCGCGGCGGCACGAGGATGCCCGCGCCGTCGGAGAGCAGCTCGATGGCGTGGGGGAAGGCCGTGGCGATGACGGGTCGTCCGGCAGCCACGGCGTCCACGAGCACGCCGGAGGTGATCTGGTCGATCGACTCGTAGGGGAGCACCACGCACGAGGCGCGCGAGACGAGCCGCATGAGTGAACCGAGCGTGCGGTACTCGGCGTCGAAGGTGACGAGGTTCTCGAGCCCGTGCTTGCGCACTTTTCTCTCCAGCATGTGGCGGTAGTTCTCGCCGTCCGTGGCGCGCACCTTGGGGTGCGTCTGGCCGGCCACCACGTAGCGCACCGGTACCTCGTCGCGAAGGAGGGCAAGGGCATCGATGACCCATTCGATGCCCTTGCCCGGCCCGAGCAGCCCCCACGTCAGGACCAGGGGGGACGAGTCCGACGTGGGGGCCACCGGATTGGGGATGGTCGCTCCGTGGGGAACGGTGACCACCCGCGATGAATCGACTGCATAGGACGCGAGGAGCCGCTGGCGGGCGATCGCGGTCATGGTGACGGCGGCATCGGAGTTCGCCACCACCGACTCGAGCACGCGGCGCTGGTGCGTGCTCGGCTGCAACGGCACGGTGTGGAGGGTGGTGATGACGGGTCGCTGGAGGCGCTTCATCACCTCGAGCACCTCGTCGCCGTCCTCGCCGCCGAAGATGCCGTACTCGTGCTGCACCACCACCACGTCGTACCTGTTCAGGATCTGTGCGGCCCGCGAGACGGAGAGTGCATCACGCGGCACGAGTCTTCCGACCACGCCCGGTGCGCTGTTGACGGACTCATCGTCACCGCATGCCACAACGCCCACCTCGGTCACACCGCACCGGCGGAGGCCGTTTGCGAGCGCCGATGCGAACGTGGCGAGACCGCACTGTGTCGGCGGGTAGGTGCTGAGTATCCCCACCGACACCTGGTGCTGCGACGGGTGCAGGTCCCTCGGGTCCGGGGCGGACGTCGTGTGCGTCGGTGCCGTCTTCATGTGCCTCCTCGTGGTCCGGCGAGGAAGCAGAAGTTACGGATGGCAGGCGCCGATCGACAGGCACGGACGTACCGCGGGCGACCTCCTGTCTGTCGGTGCCACGTGCCGCCGTGCGGCGATGCGACAGGTCAGCCGGTGTAGGTGACCGGCTTCTTGAGTGTTGCCGTCTGCTTCGATGCCACGCACGAGGCGGAGAGCGTGAACTTCTTGCCCTTCGTGATCTTCGCGGTCTTCAGCTTCTTCGCCACCGCTGCGGAGATCGTGAACGAACGCGTGCCGCTCTTCGGGAGAGTGGCGGTGCCGATCGTGACCCTGGACTTCCCGCTCAGGGCAGTGAGCGTGCACTTGGCGTTGGGGGAGGTGACCACGTCGAACTGGCCGGATGCGCCGATCGAGACGCCGGAGCCGCTGTCCTTCGGGCGCAGCACCTTCACGGTGTGCTTCCCCGCAAGAAGGGTGACGAGCAGTTGGTCGGCGTTCGACGTTGCACCCTGTGCCCGCACCCCGAACCCGAGCAGCTTGCCCGCATTCGCCGCGGTGTTCAGACCCGACTCGACATCGGGCAGGTTGAACATGTCATTGAACGAGTAGGTGCCCGAACCGGTGAACCCGGCGAGCGTGCCGCCGCCGCCCGTGATGGTGACTGCTGCGTTCGTGACGGATGCCTGGATGCATGTGGTGCCGGTCTGGTTGTCGCAGAGGGTGTTCGCGACGCGGTTCGCGAACTCGATCGTTCCTTCCACCGTTCCCGCGAGGCTCGCGCCGGCGGTGAACTCGAGTGCCATCGAGCAGTCGAACGAGATGTTCGAGGCACCGGTCTTCCCTGCGACCCGGGCCTTGCCCGGCACAGCACCCCCGAAGCGTGCAGTCACAGTGAACTGCACGGTGGGCGTGGAGGCGAGCGCGGAGCACCGGAGCGCGGCGGAACCGGTGGAGCCCACGCCCGCGACCGATGCGAGACCGGGCGCCGTGAAGGTGCCCGAGACATCGAACGGGGTTGTGGGGATCGTGACGTCGGAGGTGCACTCCGCGCCGACATCGGCGGTGGGAGCGGCCATCCACCGTGCGAGGTCAATCCCGTCGGTCATCTGGTTGGTGATGGGGTCGAACGTGCGGCCGACCGTGGCGTTCGTTGCACCCGTGGACGACACGATCGTGCACTTGAACGACTGTGACGTCTTGATGAGCGGGGTAATGAACTTTGACCAGTCGATCTCCGGCGTGATGTTGCCTGCGTCAGTGGGCAGCGTGGGCAGTGCGCCCGCCGGGGTGGGGGACACGGTGACGAGAGCGGTGGCGGCAAGCACTGCGACAAGGATTCGTGCGGGGTTTGTCTTCATGCAGGCGAAGATTAGTGTCCACGCCGGGGAGCCGTCCGATGGTCATCGTGCGCCGTGCAGGTCGGGTTGCGGTGCGGCAGAACGTGCTCGAGAGGGCGCCAGGACGGGGCGGTAGCCTCGGATCGTCGCATGCCCTGTCGTGCGCAAGCCTCCGTAGCTCAGTGGATAGAGCGACGGTTTCCTAAACCGCAGGTCGCAGGTTCGATCCCTGCCGGGGGCGCCATGGATTCGTATTCGTACCCGACAGCTCACACACCGCCCGGTGGCTACGGCCCCGAGTTCCCGCCGCTCGTCATGCCCGGCTGCACCGAGCCTCTGGTGGAAGGTGCGCCCGACCTGCGCGGCATCTGGCGGCTGGTGAGCGCGACGCGCGGCGGGGTGCCGGTGGCGCCCGATGACCGTCTGATGTCCTACACCGAGCGCATCGAGCAGGCGGGCAACCGCATCGTGGACTGCGGCGGGGGCACCATCGCGGACTGCCGTGCGGACGGCACCGAGGAGAACGGCGTGCACGACGTGAGCGTGTTCGACTACGTGACGCCGATCCACGTGATTGCCACCTACGAGGACGGCGCGTTCGTTCTCCGCCCCGTGGGAATCCCGGGGATCGAGGTCACCCGGAGGCTCGACGGGCACGGCCGGATGGTGTGGACGAGACCCGACATGGGCGGCATGGTCGCGGTGCTGGAGCGCACCGGGCCACCGCGCTGACGGCACCTGAGCACCCCCGAAGCGGACCGTAGTACCGTCGCGCCGACGGGTGCCGTCGAGAGGGGACAGGGGGACCAGGGTGGAGAAGGCGATTGCCTCGTTGTTGATGCGTGTGGAGCCGGGGATCACGCACGTGGAGGTGCAGGAACTACAGCCGATCCCGGGCGGCTTCTCCCGTGAGACGTTCCGGTGCGACGTGCAGGTCACGCGCAACGGCAGCAGCGAGACCCTGCCGCTCATCATCCGCAAGAACCCGCCCGACGTGGAGGCGATCCTGAACACGAGCCGTGCCGTGGAGCACGACCTCATCGAGGCCCTGCGCACGCGCACGAAGGTGCCCGTGAGCCGCAGCTACGGCTACGAACTCGACGCGGCGCCGTTCGGCGAGCCGGCGATGGTGCTGGAGCGTGCGTCAGGCAGCGGCCAGACCTCGGCGCTGTTCAACGGCGGCGCCGATGAACACATGACCGAGGACGTCATCCGTCACCTGTGCGAGGTGCTGGTGGAGCTGCACTCGGTGGACATCGGCACCATTGACCCAACGGGTGCGCTCGCGGACCCCCGCGGAGTCGGCATCCGCGCCGGGTCGTGGGACGAGTACATGGACACCACGTTCGACTACTACCTGCGTGAGTACCAGACGATTGCATGGGACCCCACGATGATGATCCTGCTCGACTCGTTCCTCACGCTGAGGCGCCTCAAGCCGCGGCCGATGAAGCTCGCCGTCGTGCACGGGGACTTCAACCCGGCGAACTTCCTGTATGCCGACGGCAGGGTGACGGCGCTCATCGACTGGGAGAACAGCCGCATCGGCGACCCGCGCGAGGATCTCGGGTGGATGGTGCTGATGGACATCCTGAGCAACACTCAGGTGATGAGCTACCCGAAGAAGGAGGGTGGATTCCTCGCCTACTACAACAAGCTCACGGGCCTCGACATCACGCCGGAGGAGCTCGGATACTTCACGCTCTTCGGCACCGCGAACATCGCCGTGCCGGTGCACCAGTCGGTCGCGCGCAGGATGCGCAAGGAGCACCTGCTGCTCCTGCCGCTCTATCTCACCCAGTCCAGCATGCCGGCGCTGCCCGCGATGGCGCAGCTCATGGCCTACCCGGGAGCAACAGCATGAACACAGTGCCCACAATCGACGATCTCCTCGAGGGCTTCATCATCGCCCTCAACAACGAGGTCATGCCCTATCTCAACAACCCCAAGGCGATGGCCACCGTGCAGATGATGCAGTCCCTGCTCCAGGAGGTGCGCCAGGTGTTGCCCGTGTTCGACCGCACCATCGCGGAGGAGCACAACCAGATGACCCGCACACTGCGCGACGTTGCCGTGCGGCTCGAGGGTGTCGCCGGCGCGGAAGCCGACCGCATCCGCAACCGCGCGGCGACGCTCGGTGCCCTCGCCGACGTGCCGATGCCGCTCGACCAGCAGCCGGTGCGCGACGCCCACCAGAGGCTCGGCTTCGCGCTGCAGGACACCATCTCCGATCTGGATGTTCTGCAGCGAGCGGGCGAGACACGCGCCGATGAGGCACTGAACAGGGTGCGTGAGTACCTCATGCCCGTGATCGTGAATCATGTGACGGCGATCAGCGTGGGCGGCGGGATGGTCGGCCGCGGCTGAATGCCGTGGAATCAGTTCCCCCGGCCCGGCTCGGGTCTGTGGTCGTCGAAGAACCTTCTTCCCGACAGGTCGACCATCCTGACCGGATCGGTCTTGCGGTCGGTGTCGGTGGCTGCGTCACGTGCCCACGTGGGGATGCGCGGCACGGACCTCTCCAGGCCGAGGAACCTCCCGTCGTCCTGTGTGAGGTCGTTCCACTCGACCACGAACTCATTCTGTCCGTTGAAGTGGAGCGTCTTGACCCGCCAGTGGCAGCGGCCGCCGTGCGGTGCGCCCGGCCGGCCCGGGCGGGGGAGCTGCCGGATGCCGGCCGCGTCGAACACGCGGACGATGCTCGCGAGAGTCCATCCCGGCCAGTACTCGGCGAGGAACGCGTCGGTGAAGCCGCGACCCACGGGGATCCAGTGGGTGTAGTGGAGAAGCGAGTCGATCGCGGCGCGGTCTGCGTGCCATGCGAGACTCTCGGCGAGCACCCCGATGATCTCGGTGTCGGTGAGGGAGGCCGCCCGGGCGGCGAGCTGCTTGCTCACCCTCGGCGGTCGCGGGGTGCGCCGCCTCGCGGACCTGTTGTTCGGCTCGGTCATGGTTGTTCTCCTTGTGGTGGAGGACCGACCGTCCCGTGGGGACCGTGCTTGTACGGCCGGGTGGCCGTCGCATC